>JBEKDE010000031.1:0-53008 GCA_050014515.1 Occallatibacter sp. | reverse complement strand
GTGACCTTGCCGGATTTCAGGTCAATCACTTCCACGGAGTGGTTTCCGGTGGCTGCGGCAAACAGACGGTCGCCCGCAAGATCGATTGCGAGGTGGTCGAACTTGCCAGTGATGCCGGGAAGAAGGATTGTCTGGGTAAGCGAAAGCGTGGTGGAGGATTGTGCAATAACCGCAAGAGGGCTGACCAGTAGAACGAATGACAAGAGCTTTCGCATTGTTTTTGTCCAGGTGAGTTGGGATCGAGCGGGCGTGCGGAAGAAAGTCCGAACGCCCGCCTGGGTCTTACTTCTCGGCGCTTGAACTCCAGCGCAGGCTGGCGATGTAGGAGGGCTTGTAATACTCTCTCTGGGTCATGTATTGAGGGCTTCCGTTGTAGAAGCCGAAGACTTCATTGTTCATGTTCAGTCCATCCACCGAGAGACGCAGGCCTTTGTAGAGACGGGCGCTGAACTGAGCATCGACCTGCGTATGCGGATAGAAGTAATTGTCGGCGAGCGGTCCTTTGGTGCCGCCCGCTGTGTCCTGCGTTGGATCAGGGTAGTTATTGAAGTATTGATATGCCTGATCATTGGCGCCGTTATAGCTGACTGCGACGTGAACCTGGTAACGACCGCGCTCGAAGTAAGGTTCTACGTTGAATGCGTGCCTGGCCTGTCCGATTAGCGGCGGATCGTCGGTGCGAGCAGGAATACCGTGCGTATGGGATTGCGAATACGCATAGTTGGCACGGGCGCCGAAGCCCGCAAGGAATCCGGGCAGGTTGGTGAAACGCTGCTCCCAAGCGAATTCAAACCCGTAGACACTGGCACTGGCGGCATTCACATTTTGCGCGGCCACATCAGGATACCCATCGCCGTCCGGGTCTGAAGTTGCGGTTCCATATGGAGTGTAATCGGTGACAATGGGATTCGTGAGTTGCTTATAGAAGTACCCCGCCTGAATCAGGCCAAAGGGCTTCAGTTGCTGCTCAAGCAGCAGGTCGTAGTTGTTGGCGTGCGTCGGCATCTCGTTGGGATTGCCGATTGAGTACCGGGGAATCGAGCCTGCTCCATTATCAAGGAAGTGAGGGACAAGGTCATACTGGTTGGGTCGCGAGATGCCGCGCGCATAGACCGCCCGGATCGCCGTCTCCGAGTTCACCGCCCACCTGCCTTGGACGCTGGGAAGTGGATCCCAATAGCCCTGGCTATTCCGCGACGGCGTGGTCGCAGCCCATACAGGGTTTCCATTGTTGTCGAATATTGGATTTCCGTTTGCGTCGACGGCAGTTGTCACAATGTAGCCGAGGGTGTTCTCCGTTGTTCCTTCGATGCGGAGGCCGGTTTGCAAACGGAAGTGATCCCAGTTGATGGTGTTCATGATGTAGCCGGCGGGGACGCGCTCCAGCAGATTGAAGTTATTGGAGTCCGAGCCCTCGTGCGTCAGATCTTCGTCTAGAACAAACATGCCCTGGTTGGCGTTGAAGAACCTTGTTTCCTTGTAGTAGTCGGTGAATGGGCCGTTGTGGTAGTTGCCCCCGTAGTAGTGAGGGTCAGCGAATCCGCTCTGAAACTGGCTGGCGACGATGGTCGGATTGCCGTTCACATCCAGAGGCGCATCAAATGTCGGTGTGTAGGCGTACTGGTATTTGTGCGCGTTTCGGTACTCCCCGCCGAATTCGAAGGTTGCGGAATGCGAGCCGACATGGTAGTTCATGCCAATGCTACCCCACTCCTGCAGATTCAACTGGACAGTTTGGCCGGTGGTGGTGATGAATTCGGTCATCCCGTAGTTGTTGAGGTCGTAGACAGGAGACGAGGCGACCATGCATGCTGAAGACCATTGCGGAAGATAAATGCTTTTCGGTGTCCCGGTATAGGCGCAGGTCGGGATGTTTGCAGCGGTGTTGTTCGGAGCCGGTGAGACCTGTGCCCAATCGATTTCAGGGTTACCGCCTGAGTTCAACTCGCGGGAGCGCGAAACGCTTGAGCCCCAAGTTGCCCAAAGGTTCTTGAAGATATGGTTGCCACCGACAGACAAGCTGCCGATCATGAAATCGGGGCGGCGCGTCGACTCATAGAATTTTGAGCTGCTCTTGTTGGTTTTCAGCTCGTAGTACCATTTGTCACCCCAGTCCTTAAAATCCGACAGAAGAAAGTGAGCAAACAAGCTGGAATGGTCGCTGACTTTGTAGTCCGCTCCCATGGTTCCGCCCCAGCGCAGGCGCTGGTATCGATACTCGCGCAGTGTGATGTTGTCGTAGTAGGGAGTGGTGGTGCCGTCGGGATTCACGTCAGGGCTCGGCTCGATGTCGTTAATACCGCGGCCGTTGTAATCGTAACCTGCCCCGAGAATCAGGCCCCAGCGCTTGGCCGCTCCGAAGCGCTTTCCAAGCGTGAAGTCCACTTTACCCAGGTAGCGGCCATTCTCAATCGGCGTATATCCGAGTTTGGTGTCGATATTGAAAGTTGGCTGCTCTCCGGCCATCTTTGTCACAAGGTTCACTGAACCGCCAATGCCGTCCGCATCCTGGTTCGCGGAGAGTGTTTTGTTCAGCTCGATCGATTGAATCATGTCGGACGGAATTGTCGCGAGATTGATCTGGCGGACGGCCGATTCGGGAGAGGGGATCGTAACACCATCGATGGTCAGGTTTGTCAGGCGAGGATCGAGACCGCGCACCTGAATGTAAACGCCCTCGCCTTCGTCGCGCTGCAGGGTAACGCCTGGCATACGTCCGATCGCATCCGCCATGTTGGCATTGGGCAAGGAGAGAATCTGGGTCTCTGGCATTACCTGGAGAATGTTCGGGGAATTAATCACCTCATTGATTGCCTGCACTTCATTTTGACCACTTCCGGCTGAAACCACGACCTGTTCATTACCGGAAGCCACATCCAGAGTCATGTCAACACGCAGCGTCTGCCCGGCGACCACGGTGATGTCTTTTGTCGCGGAAGAGAATCCTATGCTGCTTACCTTCAACGTGTGTGCACCAGGAGAAACGATCGGGAGAGAATACTGGCCGAGAGCATCGGTGGTAGTGGAGAGGCCCGATGGCGCTAGTTGAACGGCTGCGCCTTGCACCACGGCTCCGGAAGCATCGGACACCCGCCCTGCGACGGCGCCTTTTGTGGCCTGGCCCAGTACAGGCAGAGCAAGAGCGGCAGAGCAAGAGCCAGGAATATTATCGGCAAGAATGACAAGCGTCTCATAATGGTCTCCTCGTCCAGCCAGGTGCCCCTGAGCAGAATTTCTATGGATGTTGGCTGGCTACAGAGCGAACTCTAGGCGTGTTTGTTAAAGGCTCGTTAACGATCTGGTGAAATTTTTCTAAGGTTAGAAGCCCGCATGGAGGAACGGTGGAATTTCGCAAAAATTAACATATCAGGGGAGAAACGGCGATATAAATGAAGCTTCCAATGCGATCCTGAGGCATCATGCGCATTCTGGTCATCGAAGACGAAGTTCGCATGTTGGAACTGCTTCGCAAGGGTCTCTATGAATCCGGCTATACCGTGATGATCGCGGCAGACGGTGAAGCGGGCCTGGAGGCGGCGCTGGCGCACGAGTTCGACGCCATCGTGCTGGATATCGGCCTGCCCCAACGCGATGGCTACTCGGTGGCGCAGTCGCTACGGCAGCGCAAGAGTGCAACACCCATTCTGATTCTCACAGCTCGCGACGCTGAGGACGATATCATTCGCGGCCTCGACCTTGGCGCGGATGATTATATGACCAAGCCGTTTTCGTTTGCTGAATTGGTTGCGCGGATTCAATCCATCACGCGGCCGCAACGTTCGGAAGCAGCGATCAAAATTGACTCGGCGGACCTGGTGGTCGATCCAGCGCGTCAGTTGGTCACTCGCGGCGATGCCAGCATTGAGTTGACCCGCACGGAGTTTGCCTTGTTCGGGCGGCTGGTACGCAGCGCAGGGAGTTGCGTATCGCGCGAGTCGCTCACGGAATGCATTTGGGGCGACGAACACGAGGTTGGGCCCGGCGCGCTGGATGTCCTGGTGAGTGCGCTGCGCCGCAAGATTGATGCACCGTTCAAACAGAAACTCATCCGTACAGTGCGCGGCGAGGGCTATGCGCTGAGGGTTCAGCCAGTCGGGGC
The DNA here is from genome assembly GCA_050014515.1 of Occallatibacter sp. GTDB lineage: Bacteria > Acidobacteriota > Terriglobia > Terriglobales > Acidobacteriaceae > Telmatobacter. The sequence continues at coordinate 48,909 of JBEKDE010000031.1, read as the reverse complement.
AGGGGACACAAATTGATGAGAGCTCTTCCCATCCGAATTCGATTATCGCTGTGGTACTTCGCAATGTTTGCGTCGGCTGCGGTGTTGCTGAGCTTGACCAGCATGTGGATGCTCAGGCGAAGTCTGAACGTGACCGAGTATCACGAATTGCAGGAGCGGGCTGAAGATGTGCAGTTGGTGCTGGAGCATGAGGAGCCAAACCAAAGCCTGGATGCGATACAACGCGAGTTCACCGCGATGTATGAGTTCAAGGACGATGGCAAATATCTGCAAGTGAGGGATCAGGACGGCAATTGGATCTTCCGTTCCAAGCGGATGATTCAGGAGAATCCGGAGCTTCCTCAGCCCGATCAGATTCCGCCTAATGGCATCGAGGCTGAATTTCACCAGGGCACGCGCTTTGTGAGGATTCTTGCGTACCCGGTCACGGCGCAGGGCAAGCGATACTCCGTGCAGACGGGAATTGCACGGAACAAATCAATGACCCTGCTCGTCGCGTTTCGCAACGGACTGCTGTTGATCACACCGGCAGTGATCCTGCTGGCTGCGCTAGGAGGCCACTGGATGAGCCGTAAAGCGCTTGCTCCGGTGGCCGCGCTCGCTGCCCAGGCACGCCTCATCAACGATCGCAATCTTGATTTGCGCCTGCCTGTGCCGGATACCGCAGATGAAATCTCCGATCTCTCGAAGACGCTCAACCAGATGCTGGAGCGCATCGACAAGGCGTTCGCCAGCATTCGTGCCTTCACTGGAAATGCTTCCCATGAACTGCGCACGCCGATCTCGCTGTTGCGCGCTGAGATCGATGTGGCGCTGTTTCGCCCTCGCGATGCGGAAGAATATCACGTCACCTTGATGCGGCTCAATGAAGAAGCCGTGCGCATGACCAACCTGGTTGAGAATCTGCTGTCGCTGGCTCGCGCAGATGGAGGCGCGGAGGCCATGAGCCTGGCGCCGATTGAAGTGCGCAGCTTGTTCCACAGTGTTCACCGGACCTGGGCGCCCGCAATGCAGCGCGCCATGCTTGACTTCCGCATCGACGCTTTCGACGATGGGCTCGTTTTGCTGGGAGATGCAAACGGACTCCAGCGGCTGTTGTCCATCCTGTTGGAGAACGCCGCAAAATTCACCCCGCCGGGTGGATCAGTCACATTGACCGCTTCTCACTCCGGCGCGCGCGTTATTCTTTCGGTTCGCGACACCGGCGTCGGCATCTCCGAGGCGGATATGCCGCGCGTCTTCGATCGCTTTTATCGAGCCGCACAAACCTCGAACTCAGCTCCGCGCGGCTCAGGGCTCGGCCTGGCATTGGCAAAGTGGATTGCCGAACGGCACGGGACGCAATTGACCGTTAAGAGCCTGCCGGGACAGGGAAGCTGCTTTTCAATCTCACTTGAGAGCAGTAAACTTCAGCATATTCTCGTCAGTTCGTCCGGTGTCGCAATCGCCGATTAGAGAGCACCCTCCAGGGCGGCTTCGTTTCGCAGCGATGATCAACATCACGACTGGCGCGGCCCATTGATCAATCCAGGGCAGGTACTCGAGGCTATGGCTTGGGAAAGCCGATGGTTTCTCTGTCTGCGAACTCTGGTTTCCCTTTTCGAATTTGCTCCTCGATAGGCAATGAATGTCGTCACACGGTTTGGCAACCGCACCCAACCTTAGCTACAGGGGATAGTGCGTACTCACGTAATAAGCCCCGCCAATCAGAAAAATCCCGAGCAGAACGAGGAATCCGCCAACCTTGGAAGCTCCATTGGGAAAGTACTTCGCAAGAGAATCAACGAGCCCTGCAATGGCGCTAATGATTCCTGCAGGTCCACTTTCCCCGCCGGCTGTCACGCCTTTTTGCACGGCACCCCAGGCAAGAAGGGCGATGCCTAACAACAAACTGAAAAAACCAACCACCACAAGGCCAACTGGAATCCATGAATTTATCTGATGCATGCGCTCTCCTAACTTGAAATCTCTCTAGAGTTGTATTTCCTTGGCTTTGGAAAAAGGCTACGGCCGGAACCAGAACAGGCTACGGAAATGCAGGAACTTGCGTTTGAACTGGCGAAAACGTCCCTCATGGGCTGAAGCCCTTGGTTCGCTTCAAAATGGGCGATCTACAAACTGTAGCATCAGCCTACCGCCAACTTCCATACAACTGAAACACGCCCCATTGCTGCGGATGCCAGGTACGCTGCCCGATGCCCAACCAGTCGCGCTTGTTTTTCGCCGCGATTTGCGCGAGTTGCAGAGCCTCGATCTTGCTGTAGCGTTTCCCTTCTTTGCTCTTGCCCGTCCAGTATCGGTAGAAATCGCCGGTGACGGCAACCCCCGCGTCCTGGCGGACATAAGCATTGCTGGCCAGCACGGAAGAGGTGCCGGCCATCAGAAACGACTGAGCCAACCCCGCAACATCGTCTCCCGTGGAAGTCTGCGCGACCGCCGATTCGCACGCGCTGAGCGTCACCAGTGTGGTTCGGCATCGGACCTGGGTCGCGATCTCGGTTGCCGTCAGATCCTTGGCTGTGGCGGCAGCGTCGCCCCCCATCACAAGAAAGGACTTGAGCCCATCGGGCTGCGCCACTCCATGGCAAGCGAGGTGGGCAATGTCCCAATCCGCGGCGAGGGCCGCAATGAGGGACGCCTTCGTAGCCGGCAGAGACTCCATGGATTCGCCCTTGCTGAATAGCGGCAGAATCGAGGTCTCCGCGAGGTGACGGAAGAGATGAAGGTCAGACAACTCTTTGGCCCCCTCGCGGATGTCGCTGGTCGCGGTGAATATCAGGCAACTCTCGGAGTCACGACGATCCTTCTCGACCCACCAACGCAAAGCGGAAGCGCTGGGGGCTATCACAATCGGATGACTCTCCATTAAATACTTCTGGCCATCAAACAGCGTGCCAAAGGGCAGATTGTGCATTTCGCCATAAGGGACAAAGCATATGCCCTCTCCGGCAGAAAGATGAGGCAACAGAGGCTCGATCAGGATGCGATGGAGTTCTTTCGAGATTTGTTGAAAGTCGCTCTCGGGCTTGGTGTCCGTCTGCTGGCGCAGTTGTCTTACCAGGTCGATGATGGCCGGCTTTGCAGCCGGCAGTGAAACCCCGGCAGTCTTGTCGTTGTCCTTCCGGACGATCAACGCAACCGCGACGCCGGACTCGTCGCCTAGATAATATTCGACCAGCACGGGAACTTTGTCGTCCAAAAGCTTCGCCGTTTCGGCGGCGTTGAGTGTCTCCTGCCTGCGCAGCGCTACATATTCGGGATAACGCGGCTGCAACTCAGCCCATATCTCTTCAAGACGCTTCCAGGCGCCGGCGTCTGCATAGAGTGTAGCCTCGATCGGAGTGCCGAGAGCGTCGAGCACCTTTGCCAAAAGCGTTGTTTCTTCCTGGATCAACGGCTCCTTCGCTCCGTCCACCATGCCCAACGAAAGGTAACGCAGCAGCACCGTAATCGACCGCCATTTCACTTTCTCCGCCACTTCGAATGCCTCGGTCCAGCCTTCCTGAGCTGCCAGGCATTGAATCGACCACTCATATATCCAGTGATAGTTCTTGAGTAACTGCATACTGGTCATTTCCGATTCGAAGGAGCTTCTGAGTTCTTCCAACTTGATGCGAGCGTGATCGAGATAAGGCTGCGCCTCTGGATACCGCTTCAAGAGGCACAGCGCTTTCCCTTTTCCGCCATAGCAGATCAGGTCCGTTTCCGGCTCGGGCAGGGCGATGGTTTGCAACAGCTGCAGCGCAGCGTCCAGATGGATAATCGCCTGATCATACTCTCCGGTATCGATGCACAGGTTGCCCAGGTTGCCCAACACCTTCACACCGTAATATCTTTCGTCTCCCTCAAACGAATCCATCAGGCCGAGAGCTTCTTCAAGCGCATCCTTTGCATCCTGCGGCTGGCGAAAGTATGCGTAGTACGCGCCGAGGTTTACCAGGGTGTCGCGCAGGTCTTTCTTCGGTCCGTGCACCCGGAAATAATCGCGCGCCGTTGTGAGGTGGTTTTGAGCCCGGGCACGAAATGTCTCCGCGTCGGCTTGCAGATTGTTCGCAGCGCGAAACAGGCTCAATGAGAGCGCAGCTGCCCCGGCGTTTGCGTGGTCTCGTGCCGTGTACTCCTGGTTGCCCAGCGGGTCCTGGATCGCAATGCAATCTTCAAAGCTGTCGAGGGCCTCTTCGTAGTAGACCGGCCCAAAGTTCATGTAGACCTGGCCCAGCAGGTTTTTGCAATCGGCCATCAACTGATCTCGCGAGTCACGGGGAAGCAGCGCCAGCGCATTGAGGGCCAGATGCATACTTTGTTCCACGAGCGTGCCGAAGCTGGGGTTTTGCATGATTTCGTTGCCGGTCAGCACCAGTGTCTGCGCAGCGGCGCGGTTCGCGCGGCTGAGCAGATCTGCCGGCAAAGGCCAATCCTGCCAGTCCGCTTTCACCAGCTTGGGGACGATGCTGTGCAATATCCAGAGAAGGGCGGATCCCTGTTCCTTCTGTTGGCTGGCAAACACCTGCAGCATCCAGGGGATTTCCGGACATAGCACTGAGGGAATGAAGATGAGAGCAGATGCATAAGCCTGGTAGAGTGCTGCGCGCGCCTCCTGGATATTCTTCTGCTCAAGCGCCAGGCGGTACTGTTCGTTCAATTGTTCGAGGAGCTGGGCGGCATCACGAAGCATCCGCTCAGCGAGCTGTTGCGCCAGGGCCTGATCGCCGATTTGCAGGGACATCATAACGCCCTGGATGGTCACTATGCCGTCAAATGAGCCACCCGCCTGTGCTCGCGCATCGCAAATATCCCTAACGTCGGCCAGTGCGGTTTTTACTGCAGCGGAATCCTTCGCCGCGAGGCCCGCCTGCGCCCTGCCAGTCGCGTCTCTGAGCTGGGCGAATGTATCGGCGCTGTTGTTCATGTAAGAGCTCCAGTCACGCCAGGTTTTCTGGCAGATTTGGTGGCATCACTATGCGGAGCATTGAAAAGGCTTCCGCCTTAGACGAAGACTATAGTCCCAAATCATCGTTCACGACAACCCAGGAAGTTCGACACGGCTGCGGCGACGCCGGATCGGATAGCATCAAAGCTTCAGGAGTATTCAGACCAATGAATTTCGATCTCGAACGGGGCCCTGCCGGCGACGCCTACAAGCTGCTGGTGGGCCTGGTGGCGCCGCGGCCTATTGCGCTGATAACCAGCATGGATGAGCATGGCCAGCTGAATGCGGCGCCCTTCAGTGCCTACAACTACCTGTGCACAGACCCTCCCATCATCGGCGTGGGCGTAACCAACCGGCCTGGCCAGCCGTTTGTTCCCAAGGACACAGCTCGCAACATCCGGCGCACAGGCGAGTTTGTGGTCAACGTGGTCACGGAGGACATTGCCGAAAAAATGAACATCTGCGCAACCGACTTCCCGCCCGAAATGAGCGAGGTTGAGCTTGCGGGTTTCACCACGGCCCCATCGCAGGTAGTAAAGCCACCGCGGCTGGCGGAGGCGCACGCAGCGCTGGAATGCCGCGAGTACACTTCGATGGAGATCGGCCGCTCGAGGATCATCCTGGGCCGAGTGGTCGCCATTTACGTTGAGGACCGTTTTGTGGACACGACGGGGCCTTACATCAAAGCTGATGAATTGCACGCAATTGGCCGAATGAACGGGCTCGGAAACTATGTACGAACGCGCGACGCATTCATGACGATTCCACGCATCTCGTATGAGGAGTGGAAGGCGGGGAAGCGATAAGGGATCGAGCAACAAGAGCAGAAGGTCTGTTCGACGTTCAGGCAAGGCAACCACTTGAACCGGTAAGCTGCGCACTCGCTTGCACGGCTTTGCGGCGCCCACCCAGGGGCGCAGATGCAGGTCTGCTCCGGTTCAGCCAGCGTAGCCTCGAAGCTATGGAGTGAGTCCTCAAATGGGGGATTCAGACGAACGCAAGGTGCGATGATTTCCTGGCCGAAACCAGGGACTCCGAGAAGGAAACATACGTTATCTTCCGTTATTCGGAATATGAATTGATTTCGATCGGAACATCTCGTCGATTCCAACAGCTTGAATCCGGAGAGCACCCCAGTTTTCGGCTCACGGAGTTATCGTTGTCAGCTTGAACCAGGTGCGTCTTCAGAACTCATCCAGTAAACATGCGGATAGCTATTTAGCGAAGCGGCGAAACGGGATTGAAGGATTGAACGTCACAGTCACATAAACATGCGACTTTCTTTTGACCAATGCTGACCGTATTGTTTTCCTTTGCGCATCGTGGAGCTTCATCCTTTTCATGGTTATCCAAGAATTGATTACGGGGCTTCGCTCTCAACACTGATCTGCGACGATTCGCCTGACACAACCGCTGGGAAACAAGAGGTCACCTTGAAAAAGAACATTTTTGAATGGAAGACACCGAATTGTTCTGCTAGAGTTGCTGGGATACAATCCGGCGTTCATGTTGGAGGACTCCGCGGTTTGTTCGCGGGCTCTGTTTTGCCCTGGTTCTCAATTCTTGATCCGGCGCCAGTGATGGACCGGTGTCTGGCGCCGGCTTCGCCTGCTTCGGTTGTTTTTCGCGATGCAGAATTCCGCATTGCCGGCGAACAGCATTTGCAGAAATCGAGTGGTGGCCTGCATTCTTCCAATTGCCCGGATCAGCACGATCCACAGGATCGGCTCCCTGGAAAATCGACTATCAAGGCAAGGTGGTGACAAAGGATGCTCATTGGAGAGCAACTATCGCCAAAACGGGAGCCTTCCAACGAAGTTGGGCGGCCTTCATTGATAACAGCACAATCTGCCAAGTACCAATGCACGATATAAGGAACCTGAACTCAACATAGAGGCGGTTCGTAAGTGCAGTACTGGAGATGTCCTTCCCCGGGAGATCGCCATGCGGAACGATACAACGTTATTCGATATCCAAAGCTTCCCTGAGAGCCCGACATCTCGTGTTCCCGAAGCCGTTCGAAACCTGGTCGGCTTGATTGGGAAAGGCAAAGCATCACCGGATCCCGATTGCTTTCCTGACAGCTCGGCAGAGGAAGTCCTTGTCGATACGGAGGTAGATGGCTCCCGCTATCTACTTGTGCGTATGCCCCATCCGGTTGACACGGACGTTCGACTGAGCCCCCGCGAACAGGAAATTGTTCGGATGGTCGCCAAAGGCCACCCGAACAAGGTGATCGCGGATGTACTTAATATCAGCTCGTGGACTGTCTGCACCCATCTGCGAAGGATATTCGCCAAGCTCAATGTAACCTCGCGGGCCGCCATGGTGGGGCGAATTTCACAGATTAGCGTGCGCAATTCCAATCGGCGCACGGGCGAAGGTTCTCTCAAGTAACTTCGTAACAAGAAACCAACCGGGCCTCTGATAACTTCGAATCTGTGGCATCAATTTATCCTGGAATATATCCACCGCATGATACTGCTGAGGGAAACCTCAACTCTTCCTCCACTCGACATTCCTGCCCGGTAGTTGTACCCAATGAATACTGAGCTAAGTGAGCATGCGGGAGAATCTCCGCATGTCAATTACAGTTCGTATTCTGGTTGCGTTCCTGGCGGTAATGTGTTGCCGGAGCCGGCAATACTGGAGGGTGCATTTTCTGTTTGCTGGCGTCTTGCCTGCTCTTTGTGTCGCAGGCGAACCTTTGGATCCGGTTCCAATCGAACATTACGGATCAGCCGGATCAAGTTGCCGCCCAATACAAGGGCTTCCTGTTTTGGGGGAAGGTTGAGCAGACGAATCTTGTGGAGTTCGAGACCCGGATGCAGCCAGGGGCCGTCCGAGCCGAACAGAATCTTATGAGCGCCGGCGCGCTTGATCGCTTCCACAATATAGTCGAATCGCCGAATGCCCGATGTATCGGCATGGACGTTGGGATAGCGTACAAGTTGGTCTATCACCCTCTGGTGAGCCCGCCAGTCGTCAGCAAAACTGCCCAGATGGGGAATGATGAAGTTTACGTCGGGGAACTGAGGAGCAAGCATATCGACGACCTCTGCCCGCCCCACAACGTCCGTCAGCAGAGGCATGCTGAAGGCTCTTGCAGCTTCACAAAGCTCTCGAGTGGGCATGGCCTCGAAACCATGTGACTTTATGCCCCGGAAGCCCCATTTGCGTGCCCGCTCCACCATGCGGAGAATGCGTCCTGCGTCACGCGAGGCGTGAACAAAGGCAAAGCCAATCAGGCGGCGGGGAAAACGCGCGACGATGCGCGCGACCTGCAGGTTGGCCACGTTGTAGTCGCTGTGAAAAGGAGCAAAGACGACCGTCTTATCGATTCCCGCCTTTTGTGCGCGGCGCAGGTACGGAACGATGGGCGCATCCGTGTTCCATGGGGCGGTCATGCGGTCGCCCTTCCCAGCATGGCAATGGCAATCAATGATCATGCATGCCACGCTTTCTGGGGCGCGTTTTGGCGGCTGGTACTTCCCAGTTTTCCCGCCGCAGCCAGATACCAGATGGATGTCTCGATTCCCCGATAGAAGTTTGGCAAATGGAACTTTTCGTTAGGCGCGTGAATGCGATCGTCGGGCAGTGCGAAGCCCATCAATACTGTAGGAATCCCAAGGCTCTTCTGGAAGATGCTTGCTGCCGGAACAGATCCCCCAGAGCGCAGGAACACCGGCTTCGATCCAAAGCCCTTCTGATAGGCAAATGCAGCTGCCCGCAGAGCAGGATGGTTCCGGTTGACGAGAGCCGGATTGGAAACGCCGAGAGTCTTCATCTTGACGCTCACGCTGGAAGGGGTCGCATGAACGATATGCCGGCGAACCAGCTGCTCGACTTCACGCGGGTTCTGGTCGGGCACCAGGCGAATGCTCATCTTTGCAGTGGCTCGCGCTGGAATCACAGTCTTGACCCCCGCGCCGTTGTAGCCGCCATTGATTCCATTCAACGTGAGTGCTGGACGGATGGTTACGCGCTCATAGAGGCTGTAGCCGGCTTCTCCCCAATCTCTGGGCACATCAGCGTCGCGCAGGATGTCCTCGTCTTTCGGCCCCGTCCTCTCCATGTACGCGCGCTCTTCGCTACTCCACTCCCGCACCTTGTCATAGAAACCGGGGATGGTCACCCGTCCTTCCGAGTCGTGCAGGCCGGCGATGATCTCGCAAAGAGCTTGCAGCGGATTGTGAACCGCACCTCCGAAGTTGCCCGAGTGCAGATCATGCCGGGGCCCGCAGACCTCCAGTTCGAAGCGGATGTTTCCTCTTTGGGCATACCCGAGGGCTGGACGTCCGGGGCCGAGCATTCGTGTGTCGGACATCAGCGCGGCGTCCGCGCGCAACGCAGATTGATTGCGGTTTACAAACGATTCCAGGCCCGGACTGCCTCCGAGTTCTTCCCCTCCCTCGAAGATGCACTTTACGTTTACAGGCAGCTTCCGTTCGGTTTTCAAGTAGGACTCCATCGCTTTCAAATGCGTGAAGAGTTGACCCTTGTCGTCGCACGCGCCGCGGCCGTAGAGATTGTTGCCCTTGACCACAGGCTCGAAAGGCGGCGTGCGCCACTCCTCAAGAGGCTCGGGGGGTTGAACGTCGTAATGGCCGTATACCAGAAGCGTGGGACACCCGCGTGCGCGCTGCCATGCCCCATAAACGATGGGATGATGGCCGGTGGGCACGATTCGAACGTGTTCCAGCCCGATATGCCGCAGGTGAGCAGCCAGCCATGAAGCGCACCTGCGCAGATCGCCGGCATGTTTGGGCTGATTGCTGACGCTGGGAAAACGGACGAACTCCTTCAGTTCAGTGACGAAGCGAGGGCGATGCCGGCGAGCATATGCGAGAGCGCGAAGAGGTTTCATGATGCATGATGTCTCCGTTGGCAGCCGGCGGAACCGGCGACCGCCCGGCGTGCGCTCCAGTGCTGGAACTTCGCCGTCGCAACCTGAACCAGGTTCGATTCACGGTGAGAAGGCGAAGGACGTGAAGCCTCCAGGGCCTAGTTGATACTCGCCGCGTGCGCGCTGTCTCGCGACCTCCCTGGTCTGGGACGGCCGTTCGACTTCGCAGGCGTTGGTTGGCTCTGGTCCCATGGGAGAACGCGCGTCGATGCCGTCCGCTTTGCGAGGCCCATGGCCTGCGCACTCGTGAGCCACTCTTCCGATTGGTCTGCAATCTCCAGCAACAGCGTTTCAAACTGCGCCCGCGTACTCTGCAGAATGTGCGGCTGCGCCAGCCAGCGCAGCACCTCGCGGCCGGTCACGCCCATGCGCTGCCGCGGCGAGGTGACCAGGCGCTCATTGAAGTAGCGGACCAACACCTCCTCGACCACGTCCCATGCGCTGTCGGCGCCGAACAGGCGCTTTACGTCCGGAGCATTCAGAATCTTGAAGGACTCTTCGAGCAACTGCATCACTTCAACTCTTAGAACGTTCAAGTGGCCGAATGACAACCACTTCATGTTGTTGCGCAAATCGAGGCCGGCTCGCCTGACGATCGCGACAGAACCAAAGCTTGGATCGTAGGCGCGCTCGCGAATCACGTCGGAGATACGTTTGTCCCGCCAGAACAACGTGACCTGGTGCACGAAATGAGAGAACAGTTTCTGGAATTCCGTGTTCGGCCGGGCTCCCGCGGGCGCGGAGGCACTGCCGTACCCGAAGATCCGTTTGTAGGCTGCGAGACGGTCATTATTTGTGTACCGCAACACTTCCCGGCGATCGAACTGGTAGAGAGCGAAAGCGCCTGGACCACCGGAGAGCCGCACCGTGCCGGCCTTGAAGAGTTGTTGCAGTTTCTGCACCACGCGAAAGACGCCGATCTTCTCATGCTGCCACAGGTAATACATGTCGCCGACGGCGATGATGCGTTCGGACGTGATGGTCTCGTCATAGGCCTCGATTCCCGGAGGAACACGGGTGGCGCCGATCTCGGAAGCGGCTTCCGGCCCGATGCCGATCAGTGCTCCGAGACCGTTGTCCGGTGGGGGCGCAGTCTTGGCATCCGACTCCACGACGGACTTCAGCATGTCGTCGATCTGCTTGGTAAGAGCATCGGCGAGCTGCGGATTGGAGATCAGGTCGGAGCCCAGCCGGTCCGCCACCTGTTCGCGCAACGCCGCAATGCGGTCATATAAGCCCTGAGTATCTTTGTGCAACGCCATGGAAACGCCTCCTCGTGTACTGCGCTCTCACCCAAGGAGCGCTCTGACAACGATCCCTTTTGTTACCGCGGCAGCCCGCGCTGCCGGTGATCCGACCCCTTATTGCTGCGACGGCCGCGGAACCTTCATTCCCACCTGTTCCGCCAGGGTCAGGAGATAGCCCAACTGATCGCCCAGGTCATCCAGCGAGCGTTGAACTCGCGGCGTCCGGTAGCCATCCGGTAGATCGTAGATGTTTCTCGGATTGTGCGCGCCCTGGATCATATCGATCAGCGTCTTCACCACCGGCTGGACATTGTTAAACAAAGCGATTCGGCCACCTTCCTTGATGAGACGCGGGCCTTCGTCCGTTACCGTGCCTTCGATTTCAGTCAACACGTCTTCGAGGTACATTGACGGAAGCTGGCGACCCGGAGGCCCGGGGAATTCAATCAGCAGCTGTTGCCTCTCGTTGGGTCCAATGAAGACCGAGTCGAGCGCAAACCGCACTTCGTTCACGGTCTCAGCAACAACGTTGAATTGCCGCGAGATCAGAATCAGCTGGGTTCCAAGGAACGCCGGCGCTCTGCCCATGGTCAGCCTGAAGTAGTCGTAGTTGCCGAGCCACGTAAGCAGCAGGGATGTCATGTAGTCGGAGATGACGCGGAAGTTGGTGATGTTTTGCTCATCTTCAACCGAGTTCGAAAGCGGGTTGTCATGGTGATCATGCTGAAAGTAGATGCCGTAGATCTTACGGATGTCCCCGAGCGTGCCTCCAATCAGGTCCGGATCCGTTTGCACCGTGGGCGAATCCTCGGGCCTCAGCTGGTACCGGTCAATTCCGAGCAAAATGGAAAAGTAGGTGTTGACCCGCAGGATCGAAGGGGGAACAACGCCGAATTGCTTCACAATCTCCGTGATCTGGCTCTTGGCCATATCGCGCAGGGCCTTCACAAACTCGGGATCTGCCCTGGGATCGAGAGCGTACAGGCCATCCAGCAGCGGCAGACACTTTTCCTGCGCCACCTGCGCACGAGCGTAGAGGCTCGCCTGAGCTCCGGTAATTCCGCCGGCCAGATCGGTTTGCACCGTGTAGGTCTTCGGGTTCCATTTGGACTGGGTTCGTCCCTCGACCTCAGTCAGCGAAAATGACTGGGTAAGGGCACCTACAAAGCCCTTTGCATCGGAGGGGTTGGCTTTCCAGCCCAGTACTTCGCCGATGGCCTGCATGGCAACCTGCCCCACGCCGCCCCTGGCCCCGCCCGCTCCGGCCCCGCCGCCCGATGTCCCCGCCCCTCCGGAGCCTGGCCGCGACAAGGGAGACGGTGGGTAACCGACCTCTTCGGTGAGGATCGGATAGGACGAGAGGTCCACCATCGCGTTGCTCTCTGCCTTTATTTCTTTTCGAAGACCGGTGAGTATGCCGCCCATATTTCCTCCTCACTAAACTTTTGCCAATAACAATGGAAACTCATCAACCCTATGACCTGACTCATCCTCGTCCGCCCAGGCCACCCAACCTTGCTCGGCGTTAAAGCCGCCATCACCGCCTGTCGACACAGTCGACTCCTCGCCGTTGTGAGACCTGAGATGAAGCGTGCGATGCTTGTACGGCTCGCCTTTTTCGTCGACAAAGAAGAAGCGGTGCTCACCAGGACGCGCGAGCTGTCCCACCGTCTGATCGGCGACGCCGACCAGAAATACCATGGCTGCGTCGTTGTTGAGATCGATGGATGCTGGCGAGAACGTTTTTCCAAGAGCCTGGAAATCAACGATTCCTGTGGTTCCCGCCGGCACATTCCAGATTCCGTTTTCATCGGCAGACACGGACTGTCCGTTCGCCTGAAAATTCAGCCTGTTCAGACGCAGACCAGGGCACCCCTGTTGCGCAAAGATGACCGAGCGCACGGGGAATTTGCCGCAGGGCTGGAACAGAGCCTGTAACCGCACGTTCTTTGCAGTGGGATTGCAAAGATAGGATTCAGGAGGCTTGACGCAGACGTAATCCCTTGGACCGCTGACCTCGATCCGATAGAGCACGTTCGGCGTCAGCCCCGAGAGATCAACGAAGCCATCCGAGGTACGTCCAGTAACCATAGCGGCGCGCGTCGAGGTAGAGGATCCGCTGGAGCGTGTTTTGACCGGCGTGGCCGTCACTTCAACCTGGTTGACGAACGCTTTGGCATTCAGGAGGTAGTCCTTGTAGCATGAGTCGTAAGCGAAGAACCTGACCGAGTAGGACTCCTCAATCCTGGTGATTGGGATAAGGATTGAACACGCCGTAGCGCGATCCGTAGTTGAAGACACGGGCTCGTTTGAGGACGCATTGGCCGAGGATGAAGTCGCAGTTGTGGGCGCTTGAGGCTCTCGACGGGCCGCGGCCGAAGGCACAGCTATCGCCGTGCCTGGGACGAAGTAGGGCTGACAGTTGACTAGTATAGGATTCGGGCAAGTGAGTACAACCAGATCCGTGTCGTCGGTTTCCGGAGCGCCACAGAGAGTTTCCAGGCTCTCAGTCTTGTCCTCTGTATCCGCTTTCGGGTAAGAGGGAAGCGCGATGGAAAAGCAATTATTGATTGTGCTTTTATTCCACGTTACCTGTCCCAGCGAAACACCCTCAACTGTCTGGAAATCAACTTGTGCTTCGAGTTGTGCGGCGTCAGGCAACAACGGAGCGTGAGTGGAGATATCGTAAAAGCCGATATTGACCGTTTCTCCGCAAGCTGCGGTTGCGCCTTTAGGATTTGCGACGCCGCTACCAGACGGCTGCGGTGCGCTGCCGGTGCCCCGCTGAGTTGTGGCGCTCGGCCGTGCCGGGCCACCAGACCCGCTTTTCGCCAACGCCTTCGATTCGTTCGCCATAAGTACCTCCTCCGCCAGCCATAGGCCGGTTCGTGCGGCCAGTCAGGTCATTCTGTCGCCAATTGCTTCACTCGTCAGAGGGCCATGAGCGACGATCCTCTGTCCCGTGTTGTTCACTGAAATCGAGGTCGTTCCGCTGTGTTCCACTAACTCCTGCCAGCAGGCAGCGAGCGCTTTGCTGGTCTCTTCAAGTGGCTCGCGCCCTTGTTCGATCGCGTCCTTCATGCTTCCGGCCCAGGGCTTCCATTCTCCGCCGCGATCACGTCCCAGGCTGGTAAGGTCCGTAAGCTTTTCGTACGACACAAGCTGATTCGAATACTGCTGATCCAGCTGGTGAAACTTCTCCTGGCATTTCGCCAGCGCGCGCCTTGCGCGATCCATATTCATCGGAGACGACACCGCTTTTTCCGCCAAACGGGCCGCCGCGCGCGCATCCTCTGCCAATCCCAGCATGTCCAGGACGGTATTTTCGAGTTCGTCCGCCAACGCCGCTCCCCGGTCCGGTGGCTTGTCTCCCACGGTCAGCAAAACTGCGTTCAGCGTGTCGCAGAGCTTGCGGATTTGGACGAACAGATTTCGAAATGTCGCTTCCAATGCCATCGCATCACCCGCTTGCCAACGCTTTGTAAAAATTCCGGCTCAACGTTTCTGGCCGCGCCAGGCGCCGGTCCAGGGCCATGCGGACCGCGCCAATCAGAAATCGCTCCGGGATAATTCCGGGATCGACGCCTGCAGCCAGTCGGCGCGAAGCCTCCTCGATCATTTGCTGCTCTTTACTGCCAAAGTTCAAAACCTTTGCCAGGCTCTTGTTGCCCAGCGAGCGGTAGGGCTGAAAACACATGGCGTCCACCGCCAACGGACATGCGTCGTGAAACGACCGGAGCATCGCCTTCGGAATGCTGCCCGGAGATGGCTTGGGGTAAATCCGCAACCAGGCCCGGCGATACTTTGACGCGTCTTGCTCGAAGCCCATGCGCCGCAGCACTTCCGTGTTGATCAGCATCCGAAAAAAGGGCGTCGGATGCACCCCACTCGGCTTGAAGTAACTTACTGTCCTCAGGTCGCGGGCAAGAATGTCCATCAGCGAGCCGGCGATGCAGGGACCGCCCAGCAGCATCGCACTCATATCGGCAAACATCTCGCGGTTCCATCGTACCCAGGTTCGCGCCACCTGCCTGCTTGCTCCGGCGCGCAACAAACTTGCGCCAACCCTTCTTGGAATGTCCCTGTGTAACCCCAAATCGTTTTGAAGATTGTGGCTCGTCTCGTGCAACACCGCTCCCAATGTCCACGGATTCACCACCCGCGTATACGGAAGCTGGACCAGGGGGAACGGATTCAGCTGCTTCCCCAGCTTCTTGAGCGGAATGCCGCGCCGGAAGGTCGCCGGCGAGAATCCAGTCGCCATGTAGCAAAAGGGCGGTGGCGCCGGAATCGTCCGCGCGGCTCCCAATCCCGTATAGCAGGCGCGATAACAATCGAGTCCGATACGGTCGCAACTCAGCAGCCATTTGGCATAAAGCCCCTGTCGCTGACCGAAGAGCTCAAAGTAGAAATCCCAGATCTTCTCAATCCCGCGCACCCAGTGATGAGCGTGCGCTTTCTTGCTCATCAACTCCTGCAGTCGGCGCGTTGTCGGCTCCTTGCTGGTGACTGCTGCGGTCTCGCGAACCTTGCCCGACATCTTCAAGAGACCGCGGCGCAGCCCAACGATGAGTTTGTTCACTGCCAGAACATGTCCTGCCGTCGGCGCTTCCGCCCCAGTGCCGAATTCTTCGGGACTGAAAGGCCGCAGGGCCGCCGCGTGGCGCGTCACGTTGATCGATTGCGCTCTCAACCAGGGCTTCAGCACGGAGGTTGATGCGCCAGCGGCTTTAGGCCGCTGGCGCGGAGCCGATTCTTCTCGCGTTGTTGTTGTCGGCTCGGTCTCGATCTGCGTTGCCATCGCTCTCTCCCACTGGTTGGTTTCTTAGCGCAGCGGTCGGTTTCTTACCTCACCGGTTGGCCGCAGCAACGGCAGCATACAGGTGTGACGCGTGTTGCCGCTCCGCAGGATGGGCATCTGCGATGTCCTGCCGCTGCGCCTCCGCGCCCATACAACCGCGCGCCGTACCGGTGCGCCGTCCCTGACCCCGCTCCGTGGAGCAGATGCCGGCCCCGGAGGTGGCCATAATGGCGCCGACCATGATGCCGTATTCCGCGGCCCAGGTGGAGGTGCGGATGGCGCATTCCTCTGCCGTAACGGTGATGGAGCGTGCGCTCCAGGCGGTGATGGCGGCGAAGCGCGTGCTTCCGATGCGCGGGATGAGCGAGAACCCGCCGCGCATGTTTCGCCAGGGCCCGCACGGCTGCGTGAGGAGTTACGCGCCGGCCGTGCGCCGCCTGGCGGGCCACACTGCCCACCGTGCGCCGCGCGATTGCTGGCACCACCTTCAGCAGATGCCGCGTTCGCGGGTTGTGATGAAGACTGCGCGCCACCTTCGCGATTCCCTTGGTGAGATGAGGTGTGGCCCTGGTCACCGCTCGAGCGATCTTGGGAAGCAGTTTCTTCGCCGCCGGCGCAACCGCCTTTGCTATCACCGGAAGCAACTTGCTCGCGGCCATTCCCACTAATGGGAGGAAGTGTTCAGCGGCTTCGTCTTCCGTTTCTGCCTCGGCCGCCAGTTCCCCCAGGTGCTCCATCATGGCATCGGGGTAGATCTTGCGAGTCGGGCTGATCTCGTCTTCGAGTTCGTCTTCAAACTCGTCCTCCCCTTCGCCTTCACCAAGCAGGCCGCCCAGGATGCTGCCTAACTCATCCTCCTGCTCGTCCTCGTCCTCAAGCTCGTCTTCGTCTTCGCCCTCACCGAGCAGGCCGCCCAGGATGCTGCCCAACTCATCTTCCTGCTCGTCCTCGTCCTCAAGCTCGTCTTCGAGTTCCAGTTCGTCTTCCAGCTCGTACGCCATGATGATTCCTCCTGCGAAATGGGTTCAGACAATGCAAGGTTCTGCGGGTTAGCTCAGAACTCTGCGCCTGCGTTGGAAGCGTCCCCGAATGCGCCGGCGCGGGCGCCGGTACCGGCGGCTCACCTTTGTGTTGCGCGCGATTGCGGCGGCTGCAGCCCTGGGGCTGCCAAGTACGCGGCGAACCTGCCTGGCGGCGGTATGAGCCGCGCGGCGGCGAGTGATCTTTCTTCCCTTGGCTGCCTGACGTTTCAGGGACTTTACAGTGCGGCGCATGATGGTCGGCACTGCTCTCACTCCAAGGCGCGCCTTGCGGCTGCGGTGACGGCGCAGAATGCGGGTCAGGATCGCCGTGCCGCGTACGAGATGGGGCAGAATGCGCCGCAAGGCTCTGCGGTCGCGGGGCGAGAGGACGGTCACCGCCGCGGCTCCGGCCATGGCCTCCGCTTCACCCTCGTGCATTTCCTGTGAGGCAGCCTCAGCAAGCATCTCGGCCAGGGCTTCATTTTGTGTCAAGGAGTGGGAAGAAATCTCGTGCGCCATTTCCTCTTCGCCCTCATATTCGTCTTCCTGTTCGTCTTCGCCCTCACCTTCAAGAGCGCCGCCGATGGTTTTGCCAAGCGCCGCTCCCGCGGGGCCCAGAACCGCTCCGCCCACAATGGGCGCGGCGACTTTGGCGACGCTTCTCAGGACAGGCAGGGCTTTCTTGAGGAATCCTCCGAAGGAGAACTGCTCACCCGATTCGTCCTCGAACTCGTCTTCATCCTCGAACTCGTCTTCGCCTTCACCAAGCAGGCTGCCGAGTCCGCCGAGGATGGCGCCGAACTCTTCTTCTCCTTCGTCCTCGTCTTCGAACTCGTCTTCCAGTTCGCCGGAGGCCTCGTCTTCCAGTTCCTCCTCGCCTTCGCCGAGGAGGCCGCCCAGAAGGCTGCCTAACTCCTCCTCACCTTCATCCTCGTCTTCGAGCTCGCCCTCGTGGAACTCGTCTTCCAGTTCCATTTCCAGTTCACCCTCAATCCTGTCAGCCATAGTCATTCGCCTCCTCGCGATTGTTGACGACACGGGTTAACTTAGAACGGACTGAATAGCAAATCTAGTCGCATTTTGTAGTGAGCAGCTTTAAGTTCGCCGGAAAGGGTTTCACCTGAATATGCGACAGCACGCCCGGGCAGCCCGGATTCAACTGTGGTTGTATCCACCGGCGCTGCTTCCTGTCTCAGCCCTGGTGCGCGGATTCTTCTTGAGTTGCTGGATCGAGCGTTGTAGATCCTGCATCAGCAGCCCGGCAAGGTCGCGGCTCATGCCGAGCCTGGTAAGCACGCGCTGCACAACCAGGTCTTCGCGCCTGGCCGGGAGAGGATAGGCAGGAACCTGCCAGCCCTTGAAGCGGAGCTGATTGGCCAAGTCGTAAAGGGTGAAACCGGGCTTCGTACCTCGCTTGATGGTCCACGTGCATCCGGGAATTCCTCCGCGGCCATCGTGAATCAATTCGAACATCTCCAGTTTCCTCAATTGATCCGCAAACCAGGCGGCAACGTCGGCACATCCCTGGTTGATCCTGGCGTACCCCTCGCGCCCCAGGCGCACAAAGTTGTAGTACTGCGCGGCGATTTGGCCCGATGGCCGCGAAAAATTCAGAGCGAAGACCTGCATTCCGCCACCCAGATATTTCACATGGAAGATCAGTTCCTCGGGCAGATCATGAGACCCTCGCCACACGATCCAGCCACAGCCAAGCGGGGCCAGGCCGAACTTGTGTCCGGAAGCATTGATGGATTTCACGCGCGGAATGCGGAAGTCCCAGACGACTGAGGGATGAATAAACGGCGCAATGAAACCGCCGCTCGCACCGTCGACATGGATCGGAATGTCGAGTCCGGTTTCCTCTTCAAGATCGTCCAGAGCCATGGCGACTTTCTGTACGGGCTCATATTGCAGCGTGTACGTTGCGCCAAGCGTGGGAACAACGCCGATCGTATTCTCATCGCAGCGCTTGATGACTTCCTCAGGAGACATCAAGAGACGGCGCCCCTCGCACGGAATCTGGCGAAGCTCCACATCGAAGTAGCGCGCAAACATTGGCCAGCACGTGTGCGCCAGTCCGCAGATCAAGTTGGGCCGGGTTGCCGGTTTCCCTGCCCTCTTGCGCTTATTGCGCCATTTGGTCTTCATGGCCAGGCCGCCCAGCATTGCGGCTTCGCTTGATCCCGTCGTCGAGCAGCCGCGCGAATTGGCGACATCCGGGGAGTTCCACAGATCGCATAGCATGTGAACGCACCGCGACTCCAACTCCGCGGTTTGCGGATACTCATCTTTGTCGATCAGGTTTTTGCCCAGACACTCTTCCATGAGCTTCTGGATTTCAGGCTCCACCCACGTTTGGCAAAACGTTGCAAGGTTCTGCCGAGAGTTGCCGTCGAGCAGAAGTTCATCGTGGACAAGTTGATATGCGGCGTTCGGATCCGTTTCCTGTTTGGGAAACATGTATTTGGGCAAAGGATTTGGGAGAAATATCGGCCCAAATACCTGGTCATCAAGATTCGAGAAAATGTCTTCCTTGCTGTAGATCGCCATGGCCACTCCTCGCGAGAGCGATTCGTTCAGCCGAAAACCCTCCCCAATTTGCGAGATGAGTTCCGGTTGCGGCCCCTTGATCGTAGCGACCCCTTTTCTGGACTCGAAAGTCGCTTGTTTAAGTTACATGCGGATCGCCACTGACGGCGGAGTGCCAGCTCATCGGCGGCGAGCCATTCTTGGTCTGCCGTTTTGAAAACATCGCCGGCCAGACGTCTCCTTCGCACTTTCAGCGGTTCCCAATGTTCACCGGAATCGATGTTTTTTTCAAGGACTGGCGGCACGCGCGGCCCTGTTGAAATTCGGCTTGCATTTTTTTTAAAAACATCGCAACCTGCTGGAGAAGTTTGCATCTATCTGTCAAAACGCCGGTATGCCCTGCACGATCGGCTCATGATCCGGTTTCGCAAGACCTTCTCCGTTGTACGCCTTGCATCGATTTCCGCACGTGTGTATCAACTTGTGATTCTTGGCGGAATATCCGGGCAGTTTCTGCCTCCAGGACCGGAGGACACGAATGAAGCCAAGCTTCTGCTTCGTGCCAAAGATCAATCTCATGGCCTGTGCGGCGTCGAATGCCGCCTCTTGTGTACATCGACGAAGATTCGGCCACGCGTGATCATCTCGAGGGCGCTCGTTCGTAAGTGACGCCCTCTCAATAAAGAGACCAAGTGGTGCGTCGACGGCTACTGCCGTTGCACACCCGCGGGGTAGTTTGCGCACAAAACTTCCTCACTCGTTATGGAGATCTGGCCCATGTTGCAACAGCAAGAGGAACAGCGATCAACCTTTCGTCTAGATGTACCGCTCCATCAACTGCTTACCGCCCCATCCAGCGGCCCGGTCGAGTTCCAGCCTGTTGGGATACCGCAGCGGTTTCCCGATCCCGTCTTTCCGCAGCGTCCAGAGTTGCTGGGGCCGATTGATGAAGAAGACGGATGGACGCCACCGGAGAAGCGGCGTTGGAAGGCAGGCCAGATTTATCACACGATGCAGGGCTGGCTTTTTCCATATATTCGCTCACGCGTGACCGCAGGCGACTTTCATCCGCTGATCGCTTACCTGTTCACGGAGTTCAAGTGCAATCTCGATTGCCACTACTGTTGGGCTTTCGACAACAAGGTGAAGGGAATGACGGAGGATACGGCGAAGCGCTCCATCGACTGGCTGCATGGAACCGGCTGCCGGGTGCTGGCGTTTATGGGGGGCGAGCCGCTGCTCAGGCCGGACCTGATCCATCGCATCACTCACTACGCGGCAAAAAAGGACTTCTGGATCTATCTGCCCACCAATGCCCGCCTGCTGCGCACCGACGTGATTGACAAGCTAGCCGACGCGGGCATGTCCACGTTCAACATCGCCGTCGACGCCGTGGATATCAAGCAGGGCCTGCCGAAGGCGCTCGCTCCCATTCGCAAGCAGTTTGACTATCTAATCCGCAAGCAATACGGATACGGCTATTCAGTGTTTCTGAATATCAACATCTGCCGCAACAACCTGGACGACGTGCGGCAGCTAACGGAGATTGCCCGCGACTGCGGCATAGCCACCGACTATCACATCAACGAATCGCCCCTGCTGGCGCAGGACGATCACTTCAAGCATAAAGAAGAGAACGTGACTTACATTACCCCCGACGACTGGCCCGCAGTGGAAGAGACCGTCCAATGGCTCACTGAAAAGCAGGACAGCGGCTACAAGATGGTGAACTCCAACACGCGGCTGTGGCAGATGGTGGACTTCATGAAAGGCAAGCATTTCCAGTGGAATTGCCGCGCCGGCCAGAACTCGATGATTATTCGCGTGGATGGAACACTGGCGCCATGTTTCCCCATGTACACGGCCAGCTATGACTGGGGCGTTGTCGGCAGTCACAAGTTCGACACAAAGCAGCTCGACCATCAAAAGGAGAGCTGCCAGACTCATTGCTTCTCCACGTTGAACCACATCCTTGGCTGGTGCTACAACGACCAGCGCGTCATCAAGTACTTCTTCAAGCAGCTTGCGCACGGATTCCAGGGAATGAAAGGGCAGATGTAAGACATCCGCTTTTCCCTCGCTCAATTACCCGGTAACCGAACACACCAAAGAGGAGGAAGGAACGTATGCCGACGGAAGTTCATGAGGTTGTGCAGACAGACTTCGAGATGGAAATCCAGGCTCGCATCGATGCCGAGCGAGCCCGGCTCAGAGCTGAAGCGGGGCTGGCCCGCATGCGCGAATTCAAGAAACCGGTAGAGCGAACTTTTACTGCGGCAGAGCGGGATCGCGTCACGATCCTCTTTGGCGGGCTGACCTGGAAGCACGAAGAGATGATCAAGGCGGTCTTCCACGGTAGCGGTTACCACTGTGAAAATATTCCAACTCCAGTCGTTGCCGATTTTCAGGCGGGCAAGGAATACGGGAACAACGGCCAGTGCAATCCGACATATTTTACGGTCGGAAATCTCGTGCGCTACCTTCAGGGGCTTGAGCAGAGCGGGCTGTCGCGACAGGAGATCATTGACAACTACGTCTTCTTTACTGCCGGATCGTGCGGGCCGTGCCGCTTCGGCATGTACGAGGCGGAGTACCGATTCGCGCTGCAGAATTCCGGATTCGAGGGCTTCCGCGTTCTGCTGTTCCAGCAGACGGATGGCATCAAGGCAGCGAGTGGGGAGCCAGGATTGAAATTCTCCGTCGACTTCGGAATGGGCATGCTCAACGCGCTGAATCTCGGCGACGTGATCAACGAGCTTGTCTACCAGGTTCGCCCTTTTGAAGTGACGAAGGGCGAGACGGACAAGGTGATCCGCGAGGCGGTAACAACACTCACTGACACACTGCGCGAACGCAAGCGCTGGCACATCATGGACGCGGCTCCGACGTGGGCGCGACCCTATCTTGAGAAGCACAAAAAGATCGAAGGCATTGGCTGCACGCTGGGAAAGATTGCGCATAACCTGTACGGCAAGGAGTACGTGGACGCGCTGCACGCGTGCCGCGACAGCATCGACGCCGTCGAGGTGGATCGTCTGCGCGTCAAGCCGGTCATCAAGATTACCGGTGAATTCTGGGCGCAGACCACCGAGGGCGACGGCAACTTCAACATGTTTGCGTTCCTTGAAAAGGAAGGCGCACAGGTGCTGGTGGAACCGATCGCGACATGGATCGACTACATGATGTTTGTGGCGAAAGAGGGCGCCAGGGCGCGCGCGCAGGCCCAGGCCCCCTATCGCGATCCCAAGTGGTATGAGCTCAAGAAGCGGGCAGTAAACAACTTCACGTTATTCAAGAAGACGGCCGGCCTGAGCGCGGGCAGCGGCATGTGGACCTACTTCTACCACCGCACCATTCGCCACATGGGCGGCACCGCGCATCACCTGGTTCCGCAGTCGGAGCTGTCACGGCTCGCGCATCCGTTCTATCACCAGCTTGCGCGCGGCGGCGAAGGCCACATGGAAGTCGGGAAGAACATCTTCTACACGGTGAACCATCTGTGCCACATGGTGCTGGCTTTGAAACCGTTCGGCTGCATGCCATCCACGCAATCGGATGGAGTGCAATCGCGCGTCGTCAGCAAATTCAAGGACATGATCTTCCTGCCCATCGAGACCTCCGGCGAGGGCGAAGTCAACGCCCACAGCCGGGTACAGATGGCGCTTGCCGAGGCCAAAGCAAAGGCGCGCGCGGAGTTCGAGGGCGTTCTGCAGAAGACCGGGAAATCGCTGGAAGACCTTCGCGAGTACGTTGCGGAGCATCCGGAGCTGCGGCGCGGTCTCTACAAGGTTCCGCATCGGGATGGAATCGCGGGCACAGCGGCGCAGTTCGCGTTTCATGTGAGCGATCTGATGAACAAGGACCGCGCCTATCGTCGTCCGCGCGTTGCCATGTCGAGTCAGCAGGTGGCGTGATGCACTTTCCCGCGCGAAACTTAGCGGACGGATGCCTGTCGGTGGTGAGCATTCTCTTCGCCGCGGCGCTCGATGTGGCGCTTCTCGGTGTGTTCAGGTCTCACCTCCGGCAGGCCATCGCTGTTGAACGATATCGGCCCGTCTATTTGCGCTCTGGTCGTCGAAACAGAGTCCGGTACTGACCCGGACTGAGGAGAAATGCTGATGCAGCAGCTTCTGGTAGGGCTCGATGTGGGCTCGACGACAGTGAAGGCCGTTGTGGTGGATGCAGCAACGGACACGACTCTCTGGCAAGACTATCAGCGGCACGAAACCCGGCAACCGGAAAAGGTGCTCGAGTTTCTGCGCCGCATGGAGGCCGACACAGGCATTTCAACAGGGAACACGCGCATCTTCATTACCGGTTCTGGCGGCGGACCCATCGCTGAGATGATCGGCGCGAAGTTCGTCCAGGAAGTGCATGCCGTCGCGCTGGCCGTCGAGAAGATGCATCCTGAGGTCTACTCGGTCATTGAACTGGGTGGCCAGGATGCGAAGATCATCGTCTTCAAAGATGATGAAGAGACTGGACGCAAAAAGAAAATCCCGTCGATGAACGACAAGTGCGCGGGCGGCACCGGCGCGGTCATCGACAAGATTAACGCGAAGTTGAAAATCCCTGCTTCCGAGCTGGCGAACCAGGCATATCACGGAATCAAGCTGCACAAAGTGGCGGGCAAGTGCGGCGTCTTTGCGGAGACCGACATCAACGGCTTGCAAAAGACGGGAACACCATCGAACGAGTTGATGGCGTCGCTCTTTGAAGCCATTGTGCTGCAGAACCTGAGCGTTCTTACGCGCGGCAATACGCTGAAGCCGCATGTTTTGCTGCTCGGCGGTCCGAATGGGTTCATCCGCGGCATGCGCGAGGCCTGGCAAGCCAACATTCCGCGCATGTGGAAGGAACGCAAGGTTGAGATCCCCGAGGGCGCGACGCCCGAGGAGCTGATCAAGGTTCCGCAGAACGCGCAGTACTTCGCCGCACTTGGCGCTGTAGAGTTCGGCAAGGATGAGGAGCGGGAAATTGGCCGTTATCTCGGCGTCGAAAAACTGGCCTGGTACATCGATTACGGGCGCGCCGAAGAAAAGGCCGTATCCGGCGGGAAGGGCCTGGTTACAGACAACGCCGAACTCGAGGAGTTCCGTTCAGCATACCGGCGCAAAAAATTTGTCCCGGTAGAGTTCGCGACGGGCGAGTTGGTCTCTGGATTTGTGGGCGTGGACGGCGGCTCCACATCGACGAAAGCGGTGTTGCTCGGCAAGAATGGCGAAATCCTCTGCAAAGCCTATCAGCTTTCGAATGGGAATCCGATCGAAGACACAATCGAGATGTTTGAGAACCTGCGCAAACAGGTGGAGAGCCGCGGTGCAGCGCTTGAAGTGCTGGGCGTTGGCACCACCGGATACGCCAAGGACATTTTGCGGGACGTACTCAATGCAGACGTTGCGCTTGTGGAGACGGTCGCACACACTGAGTCCGCGCTCAAGTTTTATGAAGATCCCCATGTCATCATCGACGTGGGCGGGCAGGACATCAAGCTGATCGTGCTGAAAGACGGCCGCGTGAAGGACTTCAAGCTGAATACGCAGTGTTCGGCCGGCAACGGGTACTTTTTGCAATCAACTGCCGAGGGCTTCGGCATGAAGGTGGAAGAGTTTGCCGACATCGCCTTCTCTGCCAAGTCGATGCCGTCGTTTGGATACGGCTGCGCAGTATTCATGCAGTCGGACATCGTGAACTTCCAGCGCCAGGGATGGCGCTCCGAAGAGATCCTTGCCGGGCTTGCCGACGTGCTGCCGAAAAATGTCTTCCTCTACGTCGCCAGCATTCCAAATCTTGCCGCGCTGGGCACGCGCTTCGTGCTGCAAGGCGGAACGCAGAACAATCTCGCCGTCGTCAAAGCTGAGGTCGACTTTATCCGCTCGAGCTTCCGTGCCAATGGCAAGGAACCGGAGATCATCGTTCACGAGCACTGCGGAGAATCCGGCGCAATCGGCGCGGCACAGGAGGCTTTGCGCCTGTGGCGGCGCGGCAAGGAGACAACGTTCATCGGCATCGATGCCGTGCGCGCCATCCGCTATCGCACGACGCGCAATGAGGACACGCGCTGCTACTTCTGCAAGAACAACTGCCTGCGCACCTTCATTGATGTGGACGTGAGCGGCGCAGCTTCGCAGCAAGTCGTAGCAGCGCCTCCGGTCCTCGATCACACCGCACAGGATCGCGTCGCGACGGCAGAAGAAGTAACCGCAGTGGTCGGCACTGTTACCGTCCCCGAACTTCCCAGCCTGGAGCAGATTCAGGCAAATCTCCCCGCAGCGTCACACGGCTCGTCTTGCGGCACGGGGCATTCTCACGATGACGCGGGTGGAGGATGCGGATGCGGCACCACTCCGAGCAAATCGCTTCGCGCCAAGGTCGAGCCACTGATCCAGATTCAGGCGGCGCCTGGCGCGAAGAAGCAAGTGGAAGTCCTCAAGCCCACGGGAGAGTTCCAGCCGCGCAAGACCAAGGTTCCACTGCGTGTGGGCGAGCAGCGCCTGATCATCGCTACCTGCGAGAAAGGCACGGTCGAAGATCTGAGCGACATGAAGGATATCAAGGCCGACATCGACAAGATCAAGGCCGCGAACCCCAACTTTGTCGACATCGCTGCGCGCGACGTCTTTCGCCATCGCGAAGTCAGTCTCATTGCCGATTCAGCTCCGAGCACCAGGGGCCTGTTTGTCTCGAAGGCCGTCAAGGAGCGCGCCGCGCTGATGGATCGTCGCAAAGAGTTTCGTGTCGGGATCCCGCGGCTGCTCAACACCTATACGTATGCACCGCTCTTCAATGCATACTTTGCGAGCCTCGGCATGCAGGCTGAGAACATCGTCTATTCCGACTACACCACGCCAGATCTCTATCGTGCAGGCGCGAGCCGCGGGGCGGTCGACCCGTGCTATCCGTCGAAGATCGGCATCGCGCATGTTTACAATCTGCTGGCTGCAAAGCACAGTAAGAAACCGCTCCATGCCATCTGGTTCCCAATGTACGACGTGCTCCACACGCCGCTGGTGAATCTCACCGGCTCAAACGCATGCCCCACGGTGACCGCGACGCCGAATGCGGTGAAGGCCGCCTTCACCAAGGAGAGCGATCTGTTTGCCGAGAACGGCATCACGTACCTTGACCCGATTCTGAATCTACAGGACCGAAGGATCTGTGCCGAACAGATGTACAGGGCATGGGCGCCGATGCTGGGCCTGTCGCGCGAGGAGAACGATCGCGCTATCGAGGCCGGCTTCAAGGCGCTCACCGATTGCGAAGACGAAATTCGCCGCCAGGCGCGTGAGACGCTGGATCAATTGGAACGTGAAGACCGCATCGGCATTGTCATGCTTGGCCGTGTCTATCATCATGATCCAGGATTAAATCACGAGATCATGGAAGAGTTCCAGAAGCTGGGTTATCCGGTGTTCTCGCAGAGCACTCTTCCGCTTGACGAAGATATGCTGGAACGTTTGTTCGGCGACGAGGTGCGCGCCGGCCTGATCACCCACCCGCTCGACATCAGCGACGTGTGGAAGAACCGCTATTCCACCAGCACGAACCACAAAGTGTGGGCTGCGAAGTTTACAGCACGCCATCCAAATCTTGTAGCGCTGGAAGTGTCAAGCTTCAAGTGCGGCCATGATGCGCCGATCTACGGCGTGATCGAAGGCATCATTGAGCGGTCGGGCACGCCCTACTTCTCGTTCAAGGATCTGGATGAGAACAAGCCATCCGGCTCGATCCGCATACGCGTGGAGACGATCGACTATTTCCTGCGCCGCTACCGTGACGACATCATCGAGCGGAAGCGCAAGGAGATGGATATCGAAAGTGAACTCGCCAAATTTGAAAATGCCTTGCGAGGCAAGGAGCAAGATAGTTATGAACTGGCGGTTGCAGCCGATTGATGGGCATGGGAGGCGTGTAGCTTCTCAATGTGGATGGCGTATGCGTGTGTCGGTTTTGCTGGGCTGCGCAGTTCTGCTGGCCAGTGCGATGTCCTCAAATGCCAGTGACTCTCCGGCCGCTTCTCCACCGGACCAAGCATCCCAAACCGCATCGATTGTGCAGAAGCTTGTGGAGAACAACAAGGATCGAGCCGACAGGCTTCCGGCGTGCACGTCAAAGCGCCATTACCACATTCAGTTCCATGGGTTCGGCCGCACCATGGTGGCGGATATGGATGTTGAAGTGCTTGATCATGGTTCAGCATCCAGAACGTTTCAAATCACCGCGCAGTCTGGCTCACATGTGCTCCTTGATCACGTGCTGAAAAAACTACTCGACACCGAGCAGGAAGCATACCAGCATCGAAATGCAACGGGGCTCACGCCACAGAATTACAGATTTACGCTGGTTGGAAGCACCAATGACAACGGGCGGCAGTTCTTCATCCTTCAGGTTGACCCAAAGGCTAGTCAAAAGCTTCTGTACCGTGGCAGGATCTGGGTGGACGCCGCGGACTACGCCGTTGCGAGAGTCGAGGCGCAACCCGCACAAAATCCATCCTTCTGGATTCGGAGCACTGAGATTCACCACGTCTATTCCAAAGTGGGAGATTTCTGGTTGCCGCAGCGAAACGTGAGCGAATCAAAGATCAGGTTTGGGGGCACGGCAACGCTCACAATCGATTATGCCGATTATCATCTCGAAAGCCCAGTATCTGCGCCTGCACCACCGATTTCGATCAGTTCCAGTAAATGAACATTGCCGCTCTATTGAGGAATGGGCATGTGGTGGGACTCCGCAATGCCCCGTCGCGGATTATCGATGCGCGCATCAATTCATCCTGAAATTCGACGATGAGCAAATTCAACTGAAGTTATCATTCAAGACCGCTCAATGGCTTGTTGGTCGGTAGTGGCGCCTTCCGAATTCCAGCCACACTTCGCACAGAGCAGTTTGAGGTCGACCCAACGCGACCCGCATCATCGTGCGACTTTAGGGCGAACCCTGAGAAGGTGTGTCCTTTGGGGGTTGTGCAAGGTTGCCTCTCCCTGATGGTCGCGTCAACTTCAGTATTGTGGTTTCGGGTTACAGCATCTCAGGATTTGCTGTAGCCCTTTCACGGGCCGCCAGTCCGCCACGTATACTCGTTTGCAAGAAGGAAAGTGACTATGTATCCAAAGGAAAGCGGAATTGCTGTCTCTCCGACCCTTGACGAGTATCTCCGTAAGAGATTGAAGCCCGTGGAGGGAGTGATTCCGCAGTTGGCCGGGATCGAAATGTTCGGCAACTCGATTCCGGCCGCAAATGCAGATGGGGACCTCTTTGAGTACATCAATTTTCAGCAGCGCTATAACATCGATGCCCGGATCGGGCGCGCGAACAGATTGGCCAGGCAATACCTTGAGCCACTTGCAGATGACCTGGCAGCCCGAGACGCTGTCGATGCCCACTTGCAGTGGTTGAAATCTCAACCGGGTTACACGCCGGATGAGGCCGCCCATTACAGAAAGGCAAAGAGTTCAGAACAACTGCGGATTGCCGAAAACCTGCATGAGCTCTATACCACAGCCGGGGTGCTGCTCGTCGATGCCCAGGGACATGGAAGCATTGCGGCGAAGATCGCATCTACCGTACATGACACCTTCCATACAGCAATGCTT
Source organism: Occallatibacter sp. (assembly GCA_050014515.1). Lineage (GTDB taxonomy): Bacteria > Acidobacteriota > Terriglobia > Terriglobales > Acidobacteriaceae > Telmatobacter. The sequence continues at coordinate 19,878 of JBEKDE010000031.1, read as the reverse complement.
TGCGAACTCGACACCAACGGGAAAACAACGGCGGGCGTCTTCGAGATTATTAACCTCAGACTTGCCCATTCAGTCTCCGCCAGAAATGCATTAGGTTTTGACACGGAAAACAATACTCGAGAGATCGCGACCATGGTTTACGGCGAGATTCGCCCCGGCGGACTATTTCGCTTTGTGAACTTCGGCCATCCTCCGCCGCTTGTATTCTCTGCGGAATATGGGAAGTTCATGGATATTGGAACCGCTCGAATGGTGCAATTCCCCTCGTTGGGGCTGGAGATACCCGAGGATCATCCAGATCGAAGCAGGTATGTATCGCTGATGCTTCGTCCAAATCAGATCACCGCTTCTGACATGGATGAAATCACCCTGATGAGTCCGGGCGACATCATTTTTCTTTATACAGATGGAGTTTATGACGGTGACGATGAACAGGATCGACAAGAGATTGAACAGATCTTCCGGGAGTGCAAACGGAAGCCGGCCAGGGATATCTGCAGCGCTATTCTGGATTACGCACTTCGGAATGACGAGCGCTTAAGACAGTCAGGCCAGTCCGACCGCATCGATGATAAGACCGTGTTCATCATCAAGAGAGAGTAGACGCGTCGGGTTCCCCTGGCCTCGCCGTTGCGAATCCGGTCAAGAAGGCACGCGGTGTTCATCAACGATGCCTGTGGGTTTCGAGCCTGTGGCAATCGGCAGCTCGGATTGTTTCTGTTGCAAAACAGCGAGACGTCGCATAGAAACAAAGTTTCCAACCGCAAATCGCAACGACAGCGAGAGAAGCCGGCTGCCAGAGCAGACCAAAATAATCCTGGACCGGTTCTTGAGGTCATCACCGCGCACCGGGAGCACCTATGGGAGGTTCTACTGGACCGGAGATCACTTTTTGTTGAATCATGGCAACGGTTCGACGCGATGTAGATGAGTGAGTATATGTCTTGCGGTGAGTTGAGATGCTAAAGGGAGGCGTAGTCAAGAGACGGATCGCAATCCTGTTGAGTTTGGCGACACTCGCATTTGTGGTACGCCAAGGTATGGCGGAGACGCGAGATCTTTCACTGCGTCACGATGTGCTCACAACCTGGACAACTGACCAGGGATTGCCACAGAACTTCATTCGCGCAATTACCCAGACGTCCGACGGATTCCTATGGGTGGGAACCATGAACGGACTGGTGCGGTTTGACGGCATCCGCTTTCGCGGGTTCTCGAAAGACGGGCCGCCGGAGTTACAGGACAACATCGCCGGTCTCGTGCCTGACGCCGCTAATGGACTCTGGGTGGCAACTGCGACCGGACTTTTTCATTACGCACACCAGCAGTTTCAATCCATCGCGCTACTTGGGCAGCCGCATTATCGACTTCAGGCAATGGCGCGCGGCGTCGATGGCGAGGTATGGGTCTACGCGGACGGCAAGCTCGCGCGCACGCGGAACAACACCCTGGAGATCAAAGAAATTCCGGCCGGGGCACACCCACCGCGTGACCTGGTTGAGAGCAGGGACCGCACCCTGTGGATTGCCGATGGTGAGAGTGTCTTCGCAGTCCGCGGCGCGACGGCCAGGCGCTATCCGTTGCCAGGCGCGAACATGCTGTACGCCGATGATTCCGGCGATGTCTTCGCTGGCGATGGCCACCGGCTTTTTCGATTTGACGGGCAAGGCTTCACAGAAATTCCGAATCCAGGTCTGGGAAACTTCGTGAGCATTCTCGTAGACCATGAGAAACGGCTGTGGATGGCGAGCGGTGGACTTCATGGCTTGAGCAGGAAATCGGAAGGCGAGACCGAAATTCTCACCACCGCCGACGGACTGGCCAGCAATGATGTGCGTTCGATCTTTGAAGACCGCAATCACGATATCTGGCTTGGGACAATCTCCGGATTGCAGCGGCTGCACCATGGAGTCTTTGTCACCTATGGTGCGCCTGATGGGTTATCGAACAGTCACAGCCAGGTAGACTCGGTCTTTCAGCAGAAGGACGGCTCAATCTGGGCTGGAACTCTGGAAGGCGGTGTCGCCGCGCTGCGGCAGGGGCGATGGGAAAGCTTCGGGGCTTCGGCGGGATTGCCTCCCGGCCAGGTGCGTGGTCTGGTTCGAGATGCGACGAGCCCCGCAATCGCCATCTCCGACTATGGAATCTTTGCGAGCCGGGGAGATAAGTTTTTCAAGATTCCATCGATCCCGCGCGGATACATCAATAGTCCAGTCCGCACGCCGGATGGAAGTTTGTGGTTTGGCGTGAGCCATCAAGGACTGTTTCGCCTGAACGGTACGCAACTATTTCATCCCGGAGCTGCGGATGGTCTTTCCAGCGATGATATTTGGTCGCTCACGGTCGACACGGCGGGTGCTCTCTGGGTCGGTGCGGGCGACCAGTTGTTGCGTTGGAATCAAACTCGTTTCAACACCGTGCTCACGTCGCCAAGCCCTGTTCTCACCCTCGCCTGGCCACGATCCGGAGATATGGTTCTCGGCACGCTGAATGGACTCTTTCTGCGTACCGGGCAAACCGCACGAATGCTTACGCAGCAAGAAGGTTTGCCCGGCAACACGGTGCTTGATGTCCTCGATGATGGCAGCGGCAACCTGTGGATCGCGACCACCTTGGCCATCGCAAGGTTGCCACAGCAGCAATGGCGAGCTTTTGCTGAAGGAAAGGTGAATCGCATCCATCCCGTGGTTTTTACTTCGGCGGATGGCCTCAAAAGCGGCGCGGTCTTGCCGTTGAATCAGGTGACCGCGATGCATGCGCAAGATGGACGTATCTGGTTCGCAACCGCCGGCGGTCTTTCCGTTGTCGATCCCAACATTGACCCCGCGCCACTCGTGCCTGCCATCCTCGATTCCATTGTGGTCGATGATCAGGAGCAGCCGGCAGCCAACATTGCCGTTGCACCGGGGCGGCACCGGGTCACTTTCATCTATACAGCACCTCCTGTCCCGGCACCGGAGCAGATCACCTTCCGCTACCGATTGGTGGGATGGGACCGTGACTGGACCGACGCAGGCGGTGCGCGCGAGGTCTCATACACAGCTCTGCGCCCCGGCAGTTACACCTTCGAAGTGATGGCTGTAAATCGTGAGGGCACGCCCAGCACCAGTCCCGCCGCAGTTGTGGTGCGGCTGCGCCCATTCTTCTGGCAGACCGCGTGGTTTCTGGTCCTCGCCATCTGCGCGGCGGCATCGCTGCTTATCGAGATCACGCGCCGCCGCACGCGTCTCAATGCCGAGCGATTGAGCCTTCGCCTGCAGGAACGGATGGCCGAGCGCGAACGCATTGCCTACGAGATCCACGATACCGTCATCCAGGACATGACCGGGGCGACCTTGCAACTGGAACTACTTGGGTTCCACATTGCCGATCAACCGGATAAAGCGACGCAACTGCAGGAGTCGCTCGCAAAGCGCATGCGCGAAACTGTCGCGCGCAGCCGCAACATGGTCAGGAACCTGCACTCAACCGCTGTGATGCAGTACAGCCTGGTGGAGATGCTGCGTCACGCCGAAGCTGAGTTCCGTCTTGCAGAGTTGCCTGCGTTTGAATTGACCAGTGTTGGAGAAGCACGCTCGGTGAATCCGCTGGTTCGCGATGAAGTGTACAGGATCTGCCGCGAGGCGCTGGCCAATGCATTTCGTCATTCGAACGCGAGCAAGGTGCAAGTCGAAGTGCGTTTCCTGCCGAAGGCTCTTGAAGTGGAAATAAGAGACAACGGAGACGGCATGGACGACGAAACCTTGGTGCACGGACGGCCTGGACACTTCGGACTGCCCGGCATGAAGGCGCACGCGTATCGCATTGGCGCCGATGTCACTATTGAGAGCAGCAGGGATGTTGGTACTAAGATAGTCTTGCGCGTCGCCACCCGAGTATCACGTCGGTTATGGTGGAGATTAGGCCGGCGTTTCACCGGTGAGACAATAAGCGACAATGACACTTACAAAAAATGAAGAAGAGCCCATCGGTGTGCTGATTGTGGACGATCACCCGATGGTCCGCGAAGGATTGGCTGGTGTGCTGGCGCGCCACAATATGAAGATCGTCGGCCTTGCGGCCAATGGACGTCAGGCGTTGGAGATGTATTTAGCGCATCGGCCCGACGTCATGCTGCTCGATCTGCGCCTGCCAGATCAGAGCGGCTTTGATGTTGTCCGCGCTGTTCTGAAGGCCGACCCTTCGGGTCGCATCGTCATCCTCAGTTCGGCGCAGGGCGAGGCTTCCGTTTACACCGCGATGAGCCTCGGCGTTCGCGGTTACCTGCTCAAAGGCATTGACGGGGCCACTCTGGCCCAGCAGGTGAGGCACGTCGCGCACGGCGGCCAATCGCTCTCCCATGAGTCGGCCGAGAAACTTGCTCGCTACATTTCAGCGAAAAAACTGAGTGACCGCGAACTTGAGGTACTTGGGCTGATCTCCAATGGAAAGAGCAACAAGGAGATAGCCAAGCTTCTTTTTGTCACCGACAATACCGTCAAAATGCACGTAAAGAATATTCTTTCCAAACTCGAAGCGAATGATCGGACCCAGGCTGTTGTCATCGCGATTCAGCTTGGATTGCTCGATGCTTGACGACGCACACCCAACCTACCCTTTTGGGTAGGTTGAAAACTATCCCTAAGATCGCGAGCGTTAAGAGACTCCTGTTGCTAGTCTCTTGTCAATCGGTTCATCGAGTCTTTACATACGCACTCCGCACGTAATTCAGCCTGCAGACCCCTTTTAGGCAGGCTGGTGAAAGTCCCGCACCGCAAACAAACCAGCAGTGTGCTGCGAAGCACGTCTTCGCAGGCGCTTTGTTGTCTAAACACCCCGGTTGGCTCAGTAGAGTCACCTAATTCAGCAAGGATTCGGAGAGACTTTTCAATGACGATTGGACTCTGTTTCAAGACGCCCTGCAGGCTTATGGCGGCGTTGTTTGCCGTTCTTTTGTTCGCGAGTGTTACTCACGCGCAGATCAAGCCACAGATCACGCAAAGCATCGATCCCTCGCAACGCACGATGCTGGTGAACACGGTTCATCCGCTTGCCAATAGCGCCAATGACCGCGGACGCGCAGATTCCAACCTTCCCATGAAGAGCATGATCCTGCTGCTGCAGCCAAGCAAAGGTCAGAGCGCCTCGCTGAAGCAGCTGATTGACAACCTGCACAATGCCTCATCGCCGAGCTTCCACAAGTGGCTCACGCCGGAGCAGTATGCCGCGCAATTCGGCGCCGCCGACGAGGATGTGCAGACTGTGAGCGGATGGCTCTCTTCCAGCGGTTTTACTGTGGATCAGGTCGCCAGGGGCAAGAACTGGGTTCGCTTCTCCGGCACCGCGGGCCAGGTTGAGAATGCATTCCAGACCGAGATCCATGCTTACTCGGTGAATGGAGGCTCTCACTACGCCAACGCCACCACGCTTTCAATTCCCGCGGCGCTGGCGCCCGCGGTTGCCGGTGTTGTCAGCATGAACAACTTTATTTCAACACCGCAGCACGTGACGCCCGCGCCGGTCGCGCGCAACCAGAGCGGCAAGCTGGTCCGCTTAGCGCCGGCCAGTGGCACCACCGCTATGCCATCCCCGGCGCCGGCCGTCACCACCACTGGCTCGCAGGAAGAGAACTATCTCGGACCCGGCGATTTCGCAACCATCTACAACACCCAGCCGCTGCTCGCCACTGGCAACAACGGCGCTGGAGTCTCCATCGCCGTCGTAGGCCGTTCGGATATCGCAATGTCCGATGTCGAGGCCTTCCGCACCATATTTGGACTGCCCTTCAACGACCCGAACATCGTCTACGCAAACACCGATCCGGGCGATGTTTCCGGGGACGATGTGGAAGCCACACTGGATGTGGAGTGGTCGGGTGCGGTTGCGCCCCAGGCCAAAATCAACCTCGTGCTCGGCGCCACCACCAGCACCACCGACGGCGTGGATATTGCCACCTCCTACGCGGTAGACAATGTAACCGCGCCGATTCTTTCCGTCAGCTTCGGCGCCTGCGAGGCAAACGAGTCTGCTGCGGAGTTGGGTTTCTACCAGCAGCTTTGGCAGCAAGCCGCTGCGGAAGGCATCACCGTTTTCGTGGCCGCCGGGGATGCTGGATCGAGCGGATGCAACCCTCCCACCAATCCCTACACCACCCTTGGATTTGGCGTGAACGGGTTGGCATCGTCAGCCTATGATGTCGCAGTGGGCGGCACAGAGTTCAACGAATCCAATCCAGCGACCTACTGGAATACCAGCAACGGAACCGGCTTTGCATCGGCAATTGGCTACATTCCCGAAGCCGCGTGGAACGAAAGCTGCAATGCCAATTTGACCATCAGCTTCAGCAACTGCAACTTCGCTCCCTATGTGATTGACACCTACGCGGGCGGCGGCGGCGCCAGTTCCTGCGCCTATCAGTCCACCGACAGTTCAGGCAATGTGACCTGTACCGCCGGTTATGCCAAACCAAGCTGGCAAACGGGTTCTGCCGTGCCGGCCGACGGCGTCCGCGACCTTCCTGACGTGGCGCTCGCCGCAGCCGCTTACCACGACGGATACCTCATTTGCTTCCAGGGCTCCTGCCAATGGACATCCAATACCAATGGCTCCATCAATCTTGAGTCGGCCACCGTCATTGGCGGCACTTCAGCCTCGACTCCGTCCATGGCCGGCATCATGGCGCTGGTGGAGCAGGAGCATGGCCAGTTCCAGGGCGTAGCCAACTATCAGTTCTACAAACTCGCCGCAGCGCAGAGCGCCACAGCGTGCAACTCCTCCACCGAGACCACGCCCGGCACATCGAGCTCCTGCATCTTCAACGACATCACGACGGGTTCGAATGCCGTTGCCTGCGCCAGTGGAAGCCCGAACTGCGACACCACTCCCCCATCGTCGAGCCAGGGAGCCAGGCCGGACATAAGAATCCTTGGTCCTTCCTATCTCGATCTCGATGGCTACAGCGCCGCGCCGGGATTCGACCAGGCGAGCGGCCTGGGCTCTGTGAATGCGGCCAACCTGGTCAGCGGTTGGGGTACATCCACTACACTGCCATCCGCCACCACTCTGCAGCTTTCGCAGACTACCTTCCAGCATGGAACTCCGATTACCTTCAACGGCCAGGTTACTCCAGCCTCGGGCACTGGCACGCCCACCGGCGACATTCTCCTCACTTCCAGCTCGAGCGGCAACCTGGCCACGCAGCCGCTTACCAGCGGCGCCTATTCCGCAACCACGCAGAATCTGCCCGGCGGTACCTATAACATCGCTGCGAATTACTCCGGCGATGCGACCTACAGCAGCAGCAGCTCGGCACCGGTATCTGTCACCATCACCCCTGAGAACAGTGTCGCTACCGGAACAACCTGGCGGTACAGCATTTTCTACGTACTCGGCCAGCAGCCGCTTGGGCAATATACTGAAGGCCAACTCGGAAATCCCTTCTGGATTCAGGTTCAGATCAACGGTGTGTCGGGATCGACCGGAGCCACCGGCACGGTGCAGCTGTTCAATGGAGCTGCTTCTCTCGGCACCTACCCGGTCAGCAAGTCAGGCCAGATCTATGTGCAGTGCGGCCCCGGCACACCGTGCGATCTGGGCGTCGGCACCTACAACTTCACGGCCAAGTACTCTGGAGATGCCAGCTTCAATCCCGCCACGACTACCATTCCCTTCACCATCACCCCGGGCGTTCTCTACTGGGAGGTCTTTGTCAACAACCAGACACCTCCGGCCGGCGGGGAGGTAATCGCCAGTGTCTACTTCAATAATGACCCAGTCGCAGTTCCCACCGGAACCGTCACGCTTACGCGGAGCGACACTGGAGCGACACTGGGATCCGGCACGATTGCGAAGTCGGGAGTTGCAACCATCCCCTTCATCGCGACTGCCGGCACTTATAACGTCCTTGGCGCCTATACGCCGAACAGCAATAATTACGTCTCCGGCGGTCAATCGATCTCGCAGGAGATCATCACCACGAACGCGGGAACCGCGCCGACAACTTTGCTGTTCCGCCCCACAACCACATCTCCGGCCCTCGGTCAGCAGACGCAGTTCACCGTAGGTGTTTCGCCCACTTCGACCAACACCAATACCCCCACGGGCACGGTGACCATCTACTCCGGGAACGGCGCCATCAGCGGGCCCGTGACGTTGTCCGGCGGCCAAGCCACAGGCTTTGTACAATGGACGCTCGCCGGTGCGCAGCAGGTATACGCCACTTACTCCGGAGACCTGCACTTTGCCGCAAGCAATAGTCCCGCCTCCACCGTGAACGTTGCGCAAGCCCAACCCACCATAACGGTGCAGCCACTGGCCGGCTATGTTGCGGTTGGCGGCCAGGCCAGCGTGACGGCACTGCTCACCAGCCCGCTGTCCTCTTCCAATGTCCCGGCGCCCACCGGATCGATTCAGTTCTTCGATTCGCTGAATGGCGCGGCCGCACAAGCCATTGGCACCGCGCAAGGCATTGCCACCGGCAACGGAAACTCGTTGCTCGCTACCCTTGCACCCAGCCTCCCGGCTGGCTCGAACGTCATCACCGCCGTCTACTCGGGCGATGCCAACTGGAAGACCACAACCTCGGCGCCATCCGCGCCGATCGTCGTAACCACTCCCAGCTTTACCGCAACGGCCACTACATCTGCGCTCGCGGTAACAGCTGGCGAAACGGCGCCGATCACCATCAACACTCAATCCATCCTCGGCTTCAGCGGCTCTATCGCGCTGAGTTGCGGAGGCACATTGCCCGTCGGAGTTACCTGCATGCCCACGTCGGTACCGGCGGGCGGTTCCGGAACGCTTGACCTCGCCACCACCGCACCGGGAGTTTCTAACGCTGCTACAACGGCGTCTGCCTCCCACTCCAACTCGCTGTGGGCATTGTCTGGCGGCATTACTGTTGCAGGGCTTTTCCTCATCTTCATTCCGCGGAGACGCAGGTTCCTTGGTCTCTCCGTGATGCTCATCGCGTTGAGCTTCGCAGGCGTACTCGCAGGGTGCGGTGGAAGCGCCTCAATGGAACCCACCACGCTCGTCCTCACATCGTCCGGCACAAAAGTCGCATCTGGTACAACTGTTACCTTTGAAGCAACTGTTCAGGCCACCAACCGGCTCACTGGAACGGTAACTTTCTACGATGGAACCAACGCCATCGGAAACGGGGTAACGCCGGCTAGTGGAGTTGCCGTGCTCACCACGTCCTCGCTCGCCGTTGGAACACACACCATCACCGCGAAGTACTCCGGCGATAAAGAAAACTCGGCGAGTACGAGTTCCGACACGATCGAACAGACCATCACCGGCAACTTCACCATCACCGTCAATGCCGTCTCCGGCACGCTGAACCAATCAGTCAGCATCCCGGCAACATTGCAGTAGCTTCACCAGCGATCACAGATGGATCGTTGGTGCTTATGAACAATGGTTCCGGAACAGCGCGCAGTACCAAGCGTTGCTGTTCCGGAGCCATATTTTATTTCCAGCAGCCATATTTACCGCAAAGCCCAAATTCGCTGATTTCGAATGGAGGTTTATATCGCACATCAAGCTCCTTTTGTATCGCAGACTTCGCGGCGTGGGAGCGTAAGAGCTATGGCGATTCGCGTGTGGCGCTAAGGCCGGGGCGGGATCTGCGTGAAAATCCACCGCACGAGCTCTTTGCCGGCAGCGAAGTTGTCGTATTCAGCACCGAGCTTTCGGCCATCGGTGTATTCGTTGTAAAGCCATGGATCGACTGTGGCGAAGACCGTTCCCTTGCCATACTTCGCTGTCGCCATGAGGATGCCTGCATCATCCTGAAATGCGACAACGGCCGGAGACTGCACCGAAATGTTGCAGACATCTTTCATGAACAGCAGATGGGGATCATGGAAGATGGGACCGCTGCCGGGTACTACGAGCTTTCCACTCTCATGAGCGTCTCCAATCACGTGTTTACGGAGAACGCTGTTGAAGTGAATGCCGAATCGATCGGCGATGAGATTGAAGTGATCAAGGTCGGTATTCGCGGGATCATTCGCTAAAAGAACCAGCACGCCTCCGGCTTTGACCCATTCGGCGATTTGCGAACCGTCTTCCGCCTGCACGTAATGCGGGTTTGGATTTTTCGCGAGTGTGTCAGGAGAAGCGATGATGTAAACCTGGGCGTCGCGAAGCGCAGAGACCGTGGGGGGCGTAAAAAGGGTTTCAGTCTTCGCGCCGAAACTACGAAAGACTTGCCCCAGCAGCGAATAGCCGTCGTTGCTCTCGTCGTACCACTTGTAGTGAAAGGAGACGCGCTGACCGAACGCATTGACGCGGGTCTGGCTGTTAAACCAGGCGTCCATGAGGACCGTATCGCCACGACCCAGTTTTGCATTGGGCGCATTTTCGATCTCGACGCTGGCGAGGAGCAACGCTCCTACTCCTTTTGGATCGTTTGTGATTGTCTTCTCGCCGATGTAGTACGCATAGCTTCCGTCCCTGTACGGGTCGCCACCCAGGCCAGCGGCCTTCACCGTTCCAGTGAGAGACACGTTGCCGTCAGAATCCGTCTGGATAAAGTGACTGAGAATGCCCTTGTATCCACGCTCCGCATTCACGAGGAATCGCTGGGGAAGGTAGCCCTGGCGGACTCCTCGCGCCAGCGCGTAGACAAACATGCAGGAGGCAGAAGATTCGAAGTAGTTCCCTTTTGCCCCCGGCCTATCGAGCACCTGGTACCAAAGACCCGATCCTTGATCCTGGTACCGGGCCACCGCGTCAGCGTCCCGTTCGAGTTGGGAAATCAGTTGCTTCCTGCTCGAATCTTCTCTCGGAAAGTATTGCAGAGTGTCGACCAGCGCCATCATGTGCCAGCCCATGCCCCTGGCCCAGAACTGGGATGAGCGGCCAGTTTGTTTGTTGGCCCAACGCTCCTGTTTCGACTCATCCCATCCGTGGTAAAGCAGCCCGGTTTTCGGATCGCGAAGGTGCTCATCGATCAGAGCAAACTGACGGGTGATGTCACCGAATGCGTCCGGCTGATGAAACGTGGCCGCATATTCAGCGTAGAAAGGCTCCGCCATATAGAGGCCGTCAAGCCACATTTGATTTGGATATTTTTGCTTGTGCCAGAATCCGCCGGAGGCGTTGCGGGGCTGGTGAACAAGCTGCTGATAGAGGAGTTCGGCAGCCTTGGCATAGTGCGGATCCTGCGTCACGCCGTAGAGCAGGAGCAGCTGGCGACCGAGCAGAATGTCGTCGAGCTGATGTTCTTCAGGCTTCCATGCCAGGATGGATCCGTCCGGGCTCACAAGCTGATCGACCGAACGTTTCATGTAGTTGTAATAGCGTGGATCTGCTGTGTTCATCCACTCCTCGTCCATGCCGACCAGCAGCGTTCCCAACTCGTAGCTCCAGGCCGCGTGTGCGTCTGCGGAGAGCAGGCGTCCCTGCGGCCAGCGGTCGATCGCAGCGCCGGCCGCACGCTCCGACAACGGCTGCTGTTCCGCTTGTGCGGATGCGCTGTCAGAAACCGCAAAAAGCAGGATCAGTCCTGCCAGCAAAGACACTGTTTTCATTCAAACTCCGGATTCATTTCATACAACCGTCGCGTGTTTCAACAAATCCATCCCATCTGGTCTAACCATTTGAGGACATCGATCGCGATCACTACCATGTTAAGGTCGGTGCTTGACCCATGCTAAACTGCGCGTTCACGAGTGCGTCATCGCCGTCAATCGCTGTTTGGAACGATCTTGTCGCAGCGGCGAACCAAATGCAAAGAATGGATATAAGAAGAGCCGATCTCATAAATAGGCGTATCGGCTCGCGGAGATCATTCGACCCACCTTGTTGCGGGTCTAACAGTCGGCTCGATAAATACTTCGGCATTTATGAGTCCGGTTATCGTCAGGGTCCGATGCTTGACAAGTACCCAATTGGAGCTGGAGACAGGTTTGCATACCAGGCTCAGCATCGTAGCTCCAGCGTCGAACGCGGTACCAAATCAGGCTTCGATAGGCTTGTGTATGAATGGTCTAAGCCAGACTTGTCCAATCGAGGACGACTTTCCCGGCCTGTCCGGAGATCATGGCGTCAAATCCCTTTTGGAAATCGGCATAGCTGAAGCGGTGCGTGATGACTGGCGAGATATCCACGCCCGAATCGAGGAGCACCGACATCTTGTACCATGTCTCATACATCTCCCGGCCGTAGATTCCTTTGATCGTGAGCATGTTGAAGATCACCTGCCGCCAATCGATCGGCATCTCCTGCGCCGGAATGCCGAGCATGGCGATTTTGCCGCCGTGGCTCATGTTGGCTACCATGTCACGGAAAGCGCTCGGATTGCCTGACATCTCCAAGCCGACATCGAATCCCTCCTGCATGTTCAGCTGCTTTTGGACTTCCGCAATGGAGGTTTGCGTAGGATTAGCGGCCACCGTGGCGCCCATCTTTCTTGCCAGCTCAAGACGATGCTCGTTTACGTCGGTGACAACCACATGTCTTGCGCCGGCATGGCGCACAACTGGAATAGCCATGATGCCGATTGGTCCGGCGCCTGTGATGAGCACATCTTCTCCAAGCACGGGAAATGAAAGAGCTGTATGCACCGCATTGCCGAAGGGATCAAAGATTGCCGCAACCTCCTGGTTGATCTTCGGATCGTGGCGCCAGATGTTGGCCATCGGCAAAGAAATAAATTCAGCGAACGCGCCGGGGCGATTCACACCCACACCCTGCGTCTGCGCGCACAGGTGGCGCCGTCCAGCAAGGCAGTTACGGCAGCGGCCGCAAACGACGTGCCCTTCTCCGCTGACGATGTCGCCAGGTTTAAAATCACTGACATTCGAACCAACCTGCACAATCTGGCCGACAAACTCGTGCCCAATCGCCATTGGAACCGGAATCGTTCGCTGCGCCCACTCGTCCCAGTTGTAGATATGCACGTCGGTTCCGCAGATCCCGGTGTAACGAACGCGGATCAGCACATCGTTGATGCCGACCTTGGGTTCGGGGATTTCTTCGAGCCAGAGCCCCTTTTCGGACCTGCTCTTGACTAGCGCCTTCATCAATCCGCCTCCGGTGATTTTTGTCTTCGCTTACGTCGCCTCGTTCATTCTATCTGTAGCGTCTGTCAGGGACAGCCGCGAAATGGGGGTTGGGAGGCGCCTTTCTCCCGCCTCGAATTCCAGCCATGATTAGGATAGTCGATGGGGTTACGCATCGCGGACCGCATAGCACGATGAATCATCGCACACCCGCGGGGATCGTCCGGCTGAGCTTTTTGAGAATTGGCGTCAGCAGCAAATAGATGATTGTCGACGCGAGAAATCCGATCACGAGCCATGCGGCGAGGGCGTGGAGAGTGGCGAGCCACAGAGTTTGAAGGGCTGTCCAGGGATGAGTGCTCACCAGGCTGACGATTTGTTGGAGTGTGAGGTCCATTGGCGAAGCGCCGAACATCCAGGTACCAAGGCGGATGAACGGGATCAGCAGCGCGAATTGCAAGGGATAGACAGCGTAGTTGACCAGCTGAATTGCGGGGACGTTGAGGCGAAATGCGATGGCCGCGAGAAAGCAGAGAATTGAGGTTGAACCCAGAACCGGCGTGACGCCAAGCGTGATGCCAAGCGCGATGCTGAGGGCGATCTTCTCCGGCGTAATGCCCTGGCGCAGCAGGTCGAGAATCGGGATAAGGAATTTGCGTTTCAGGAAGTTGCCGGTCATGCAATTCGTCTCCTCAGGCTGGGCTCGACCTGCCGTTCAGGACGCAGGAGGAGACGCTGGATCAGGATACAGAAAACATGACGAGATTGCCCGGAAGCAAAGTCTTCTCGAATCAGAGGATGCGCTTAGAGCAAATCCTGAGAAGGTGTGTCCTTGGGGGCGCTGTGCAAGGTTGCCTCTCCCTGATGGTCGCGTCAGCTTCAGTATTGTGGTTTCGGGTTACAGCATCTCAGGATTTGCTGTAGCAAACTTGCACTCCTGGCCGACTGCCCAGACATGGTAGGTGAGAATGCCGGAGAGGGTGTCCCACGGCCCACCTAATGGCACGCTGTCCTCCGCGCTGTACCGTTATACTGAGATGTTTGCGGCGAACTTGCGAATGAGGCCTGAAACCGGGCCTCGTCGCCGGATTGAAAGGAGCAGACTTTGGCCCAGGCGGAGATAGGAATCATTGGGGGAAGCGGGCTCTACGCGATGCCCGGATTAACCAATTTGCGCGAAGTGCACATGGAAACGCCGTTCGGCGATCCTTCGAACTTTTATGTCGTGGGGGAGATGGGGGACCGGAAAGTGGCCTTTCTGGCGCGGCATGGACGCGGACACCGCCTTCTGCCTTCGGAATTGAATTTTCGGGCAAATATTTTCGGATTCAAGAAGCTGGGCGTGGAGCGCATCCTCTCGGTTTCGGCCGTGGGCTCTCTCAAAGAAGAGCACAAACCCACTGATTTTGTGATTCCGGACCAGTTCATCGACCGCACCGCCGGCCGCATTTCCACCTTTTTTGGCGAGGGTATTGTAGGCCACGTGGCATTCGGCGATCCGGTATGCGCAACGGTTGCCAAAGCGGCGGCCGAGGCCTGCGGTCAAGTGGGAGTAGTGGGCAAGCTGAACGGCACCTATGTTTGCATGGAGGGCCCGCAGTTCTCGACGCGCGCGGAGTCGAATCTTTACCGCAGCTGGGGCGCGGACGTGATCGGCATGACCAACCTGCAGGAAGCGAAACTGGCGCGCGAAGCCGAGATCTGCTACGCCACGGTTGCGATGGTCACCGATTACGACTGCTGGCGGGAAGGCCATGACTCGGTCACCATTGAAGAGATTGTCGAAGTATTGCACCAGAACGCTGAGAACGCCGCTAAAGTGGTGAAGGCCGCCGTGGCAGCTTTGCCGGTGGAACGCACATGCGCCTGCGCCACTGCCGCACAGTACGCGGTGATCACGCAAAAGGATGTGATTCCTGAAGCGACAAAGGAAAAACTAAGACTGCTGTTTGGGAAGTACCTGGCTTAGGCGTTTGCCGCACAGCGACGGATCCGACTCGCGATTATCTGCAAGAAACCGCGGGGGAACAAGTTACATAACTCAAAAAGAGGCAGGAGAGGAACAAGCATGGCAATTACCGTTGTGGGCAGCGTTGCATTTGATTCCATTGAAACCCCGGCAGGACGCCAGGAGCGCTGCCTTGGAGGCGCTGCGACACATTTTGCACTTGCGGCCAGTTTCTTTACCGACGTGCGCGTGATTGCCGTAGTGGGCGAGGACTTCGGCCCTGAACAGGAGGCCGTCTTTCACAAAAGGAAGATCGATATTCGCGGCATTGAGCGTGCGCCGGGCAAGAGCTTCTTCTGGGAAGGTTCCTATCTCGATAACCTGAACGAGGCCAGGACGCACAACACTGAACTGAATGTGTTTGCGAGCTTTGAGCCCAAGATCCCCGACGCCTATCACGACTCGGAGTTTCTGTTTCTAGCCAACATTGATCCGGTGCTGCAGAAACGCGTGCGCGAGGCCATGCCCGATGTAAAACTGGTGGCCGGCGACACCATGAATTACTGGATCAAGGATCATCGCGCAGCGCTGCTTGAGGTGCTCAAAGGTCTGGATGTGCTGCTGATCAACGACACCGAAGCGCGCATGCTGGCCGGCGCCAACAACCTGGTACAAGCTGCGCGCGCCGTGCTGGCGCTGGGGCCGCGCACGCTGATTGTGAAGCATGGTGAGTACGGCGCGACGGCATTTTTCAGCAGCCACAGCTTTTCGACGGATGGCGAATACGCGGAGCACATCTTCAGAGCTCCGGCACTGCCGCTGGAAGAAGTGGTGGACCCGACCGGCGCGGGAGACAGTTTTGCCGGCGGCTTCTTCGGCTACCTCGCCTCGCAGACCGAGCTCTCGCCCGCTACTTTTCGCCGCGCAATGTTCTACGGAAGCGTGATGGGCTCGTTCGCCGTGGAGCGCTTTGGAACCGAGCGCATCCAGGCGCTCACACGCAAGGAAATCGACGACCGCTTCACTGTATTCCGCGAGCTGACGCACCTTGACTGAGAGTTCCATTGCGCGCGCAGGCCTTTCGCGCAAGGAGTCTCTTGCAGTGATCGGCTGCTGCGCCTTCGGCTCGCTTCTGGCGATTCTTTGGAGCTGGCGGCACGGCGCGCTGTTGAATTACGGCGACGCAGTTGCCCACCTGCACATTGCGCGGCGCGTAATTGATTCGCACCGTCCGGGACTGACTCAGCTTGGATCGGTCTGGTTGCCGCTGCCTCATTTGATGATGATTCCGTTTGTCGCTGTGTATGCGTGGTGGGCCGACGGAATTGCAGGAGCGATTCCATCGGCGATAGCCTATTTGGCCGCTTGTTCGGGCATCTACCGGCTTGCACGGAACTGGTTAGAGCCGACGGCTGCAGCTTTGGCACTGGTGTTCTTTGCCGCCAATCCAAACCTTCTTTACCTTCAGACCACGGCGATGACCGAGCCGCTGTTTTTATGCGAAATGATCTGGGTTGCGGTCTGGCTGGTGGAATGGCGCGGATTACTGGAAACAGAGCCGAGCCGTGCCGCGCGCATGCTTTGGTGGATTGCGGCGGCGTTGATAGCGGCAATTTACACGCGCTATGACGGTTGGATACTGGCGCTGCTGGCATGGACTGGTATTGGATTGGTCCTTATGCGGCGAGGCAAGTTACGCTCGCGCACTTTCTGGCTGGCAAGCGTGCTGGTGGTAGCAGCGCCAGTGGCGTGGTTTATCTACAACGCCGCGGCCTTCGGCGACTGGCTGGGTTTTGCGCGTGGACCGTACTCTGCCAAAGCGATCGAGATCCGCACCGCAACTCCGGGATGGCCGCCGCATCCCGGCTGGCACGATCCCTGGGTTTCGCTGCTGTTTTACGTGAAGGCCGCGGAGATGGATGCCGTGGCTTCCGCGTGGGGAAACGCGCTGTTGGTTCTGAGCGTCTTCGGGACGCTATGGGGATGGCTGATTGCCCGGCGGCGCGCATTCGCATGGGCGCTGTTTCTCTGGCTGCCGATTCCCTTCTACATCTACTCGGTGTCGTACGGATCGGTGCCAATCTTTCTGCCGCCGTGGTGGCCGCATTCCTGGTACAACACGCGCTACGGAATGGAGATGCTGCCTGCCTTCGCGTTGGGATTGGGGTTTACTGCGCACGTCGTGCTCGCTGCGGTGGGCGAATTCAAACCGCGTGATTCAAATGCCAAATGGACATTCTGTACAGCGATTGTGCTGTTTGCGGTTGTCGTCCTCAATTCTGTTGAACTGATACGCGAGCGGCCTCTTACTTACGTGGAAGGCATCAAGAACATTGAGTCGCGCAGGCCATTTGAACTGGAGATCCCTCCAGCATTGCGCGCGCTGCTCGCCACGCGGCCCGGCGGCATCGTTCTCATGGAAACGTCGGTCTATCCGCAGTTGGTGGCGTTTACCGGAATTCCGCTGCGGCAAACGATCAATGAGAGCGACAAGGAATTTTATGATGCGGCATTGGCCGAGCCCGCGGCTCATGCGGCCATCGTGGTTGCCTTCGACGGCGACGAAATCGATCAGGCTGTCCATGCTCATCCGGCCGGTCTCAGGGCAGTCGGTCGCTTCAGTTGTCCAGGCCAGCCGTCGGCCACGATTTACGTCTCCGATACTCCCAATTCGTCTGCGCTCAACAAGCCGGCCCACGCGGTGTTAGCATCGCTCAAGGCAATCCAATGAGCATGGCCCTGGCATATTTCGCGCTGCCCCTCAGCTTCAACCAGCTGCAGCAGATGGACGTGTTGAACGGCGCTGTCGGTCGCCTTCTGCTGGCGTGCACGCTGGGCGGCCTGATTGGGCTGGAGCGGGAGCTGCATCGCAAGTCGGCCGGGGTGCGCACCAACCTGCTGATCTGCATGGGCGCCGCGTTTTTCACGCTGCTCTCCGCGGTGCTGGCCGGAGATGGCAGTCCGAATAAGGGGCAGGTTGCTTCGAACATCGTGCAGGGAATCGGATTCCTGGGCGCCGGTTTGATCATTCACAACCGCAACCGGGTGAGCGGGCTGGCCAGCGCGGCCAGCATCTGGGCAGTCGCATCCATCGGAATGGCCTGCGGCGCGGGACTCTACGGCGCGGCCACGGTTGCAGCCATCATTGTGGTGGGCGCCATGGAAGTGGTTGGCTTTCTGGAACAGCGCGCCAGCCTCAAGGCGTACCCATTGACTTATGAGGCGAGAGGCAACAATCAGCTGATCATGATGCAATCCATTCTTGCGGCAATGGACCACGCGGGTGAGCGTCTCACCGATGTGAAAAGCGACGCAATCGGTGAAGTGCGGCGCATCAGCTTTTCACTGGCGACCACCAGGCGCCAGCATGAACGGTTGGAGGCAAAGCTCATTGCCAGTCCCGGCGTCGACAAACTATATACCTTCCGCGATCCGGAGGACGATTGATTCCCTTCACCAAGGCCCACGCGTGCGGCAACGATTTTATGATCGTGACGGAAGAATCGGCAAGAGGCCACGACTGGTCGAAACTCACGCGCCAACTATGCCAACGCAATACGGGTGTTGGCGCGGACGGGGTTGAATTCTTCGCCTGGACAGGCGCAAAGTCGGGACGTATTCGTCTTCATAACGCCGACGGTTCTTTGGCCGAGATCAGCGGCAACGGCACGCGCTGCGTGGCGGCGTGGATGGCTGAGGTGATTGGCGCAAAACCCGGGGATGAACTTGAGATTCTCACGGACGCAGGACTGCGCGTGTGCCGAATCAATTCGGTTGATAAAGAAAATGGATTCTCAGTACAAACGACGACTGGCATGGGTATGCCCGAAGTTACGGCGCGCACGGTGGTTTTGGCGAACGGACCGCAGATCGCAGGCGCGGAGATTGCCATGGGCAATCCGCAGTTCGTTTCGTTTGTGGACAACGCGGAGTTCAAAGTGGCTGGACAGACGTGGCAGGCGATTGGAGAACAGATTTGTTTTCACACTGACTTTCCGCACCAGACCAATGTTGAGTTTGTACGAATCGTGAGCCCATCGGAGATTGAGATTTGCATCTTCGAGCGCGGCGTTGGTCCGACAACGTCATCGGGCACTGGCAGTTCCGCATCGGCTGCAGCGGCGATTGCGCTTCATGGTTGCACCTCGCCGCTTACGGTGGTAGCTCCGGGCGGCGCGCAGACTGTTGAGTGGAATGGCGCAGGATCAGAGCTGTACCTGACCGGACCGGCAACCTTGATTGCACGCGGCGAGGCTTGGTATAAGCCATGAGCACGATTGATTCCAAGTCCGTTCTGCAGCCTCGGCCGCTTCTGAAGCTCTCTCCCGTGGAAGCGGGTGCTGGGGTGAGCATTGTGGCGCCTGCGGCTTCCCCGCAACTCGATCGCGCGGAGCAAGGCATGAAGAACATGCGCGCGCTCGGCTATTTGCCAAAGCTCGGCCACCACGCATTCCAGAAAGGCCCGCTGTATTTTGCGGGAACCCCGGCGCAGCGGCTGGAAGATCTGCACAAAGCATTCTCCGACAAGGACACGAGCGCTGTGGCATGCCTGCGTGGCGGCTACGGATCAAACTATCTGCTCGGCCATCTTGATCTCGAACTGATTCGTCAAAACTCTAAGCCCTTCTTTGCTTACAGCGATCTCACCGGAATTCAACTACACCTGCTCGATCAGCTTGGCCTGCCCGCGTTTCACGGGCCAATGGTCGCCGCAGATTTTTCCAGCAGTAAAGGCGTGCATTTGCCCAGCTTGCAGGCTGCATTGAGCGGCGTCCCGTACAAGTTGGGAACGGCAGAGGGCTTGCGGATTCTGAAGTCAGGCAGGTTGTTCAGCGAGGTGCGCGGAATGCTTTACGGCGGCTGCCTCAGCATTCTGGTTTCACTTCTGGGCACGCCGTGGGAACCGCAAACGGAGGGCAAGCTGCTGTTTCTTGAAGA
>JBEKDE010000030.1:0-50777 GCA_050014515.1 Occallatibacter sp. | reverse complement strand
GTGGTGAAGGCGCTCAAGGCGCGCTTCAGCCTGGTCATCGCCAACGGCCAGGGCGAGATGCAGGGCAAGATCTTCCGCGTGGCGCATCTGGGCTTCTTTGACTACCTCGATACGATCGCATTCCTGGGAGCGATGGAGCATATCGCGAAAGGCACGCTGGGGTTACGTGTCGAATACGGCCAAGCCGTTGCGGCAGCGCAGAAGGTGTACGCGGAGGCGGTGAAACAGTGAACAAGTGAAACAGTGAACAAGCAACAGTCTCACGCTGGCAATTTGCATCCGAGTCACGTTGTCACTGTCTTGTTTCACTTCTTCACTTTTTCCTTCACTCGTTAGTCACCCATTCACTGCGGCAAGCGAAAGGCAACGATGTCTGAACTCACTTTCGGAGAAAAGCTGCTGATCGCGCGCAAGCAGCTCGACCTCTACCAATACCAGATGGCGGAGCGGCTGGGCGTGCACCCCAACTCCATCACCAACTACGAGCGCGGCGAAGGCAAGCCGCACGCCGCCGTGATGCGCATGTTCGACCTCCTGTGCGAGCAGGAGGGCATCCGCTTTGACAACTATGTCGCACTCGAAAAGGACAGGGGAGAGAAGATGAAGATCATACTGGCGGAGAAGGTCTCTCCGGCGACCCTGGCCGTGTTTGCGGCCGAGCCCGGATGGGAGGTCCTGACGCACGACCAGTTGCCGGATGGTTTGCCGGCCGCCCTTGCGGATGCCGACGCGCTGGTGGTTCGCTCGGCTGTGCAGGTTGACGACGCGCTCATGGAGCATGCTCCGAAACTGCGCGTTGTGGGCCGGGCCGGCGTCGGCGTGGACAACATTGACGCCGACGCTGCCACGCGTCGCGGCATTGTGGTGATGAACACGCCGGGCGCAAACGCTGTGGCGGTAGCCGAGCTGACCATCGGACTAATGCTGGCGCTGGCGCGCAAAGTTCCCGCCGCCAATTCCTCCATGCACGCCGGCAAGTGGGAGAAGAAGAACCTCCAAGGCGCGGAACTGCGCGGCAAGACGCTCGGCATCCTTGGCCTGGGCCGGATCGGCCTTGAAGTGGCCAGGCGCGCAAGGGGCTTTGGCCTCGAGATTATCGGCAGCGATCCCTTTGTCTCTGCCGCAATTGCCCGCGAAAATGGCATCAAGCTGGTCACACTCGACGAGCTGATTGCCGGGTCCGACTACATCACGCTGCACGTCGGCCTCACTCCGCAAACTGCGGGCGTGATCAACGCGAAGAACATCGCCGCGATGAAGAAGGGCGTGCGCATCATCAACTGCGCTCGCGGTGAACTGGTTGACGATGCAGCGCTGGCAGCAGCGCTCAAGAGCGGCCAGGTGGCCGGAGCGGCGCTCGATGTATTCGTGGTCGAGCCGCCGAAAGACTCTCCCTACGCGGGCCTGGACAACGTGATTCTGACTCCGCACATCGCCGGTTCAACGGCCGAGGCCCAGGAAGCTGTGGGCATTCAAATTGCCTCCCAGGTGCGCGAGTATCTCAAGCTCGGCGTGGTGCAAAATGCCGTGAACCTGCCCTCTCTCACGCATGAAGAGTACGTTGTGCTGGCGCCGTACATTGACCTGGCCGGGCGGCTCGGCTCATTTCTGGCGCAGACCGGCAAGGGCGGCATTGAAGCCATCCACTTCACCTATGGCGGGGCGCTTGCCGAGGCCAAAACCGAGCTGGTGCGCAACGCGGCCATCGAGGGATTGCTGCAAGGCTCAGAGAATGTAAACCGCATCAACGCAGCAGCCGTGGCCCAGGAGCGCGGCATCCGCGTGCACGAAGTAAAGACCGAGAGCCATCGCGGCGGAACCGCGTCGGTCTTCCAGATTGAATTGCACACGGCAGCCGGATCCAGCCACGCAACGGCAACCGTGCTGCATGGCGAACAGCCGCGCCTTTTGGAATTCAGCGGTATCGACATCGAGACGCCGCTGGAGGGCAATCTGCTGGTCTGCCGCAACCTCGACG
The DNA here is from genome assembly GCA_050014515.1 of Occallatibacter sp. Classification (GTDB taxonomy): domain Bacteria; phylum Acidobacteriota; class Terriglobia; order Terriglobales; family Acidobacteriaceae; genus Telmatobacter. Next base: position 48,799 of record JBEKDE010000030.1, on the reverse strand, counting down.
TACCGGGCGTTATCGGCCGCATCGGCACCATCCTCGGCGAGCACGGCGTCAACATCGCCAACTTCGCGCTGGGCCGGGAGCGCTCAGGTCCGCGGCCGGTGAAGGCGCTGGCCGTGGTGCAGGTGGACGCGTCAGTCCCGGCCAACGTGATTGATGACCTGTTAAAGATTGAGGCCATGCTGGAGGCGCGGCCAGTGAGCCTGCCCGAGGCGAAATTCTAGCCGGCTACACGGTCATGCCCCAGCCAACAGCGCAGAAAAGCTACCTGCCCGGCATGGTATGTGTCGTGGTAAGCCATGAATCTGATTGCTCCGCCGAGGGTGCCGTCCGCGTTCGGGACTTTCACTTCAGTGGGCGCGGTAAGCGTCTCTTCTGAAACCTCATCAAACGCAGCTTTGAGCAGCCTGCCGGCCTCGCTGAATGCCTGCACCACTTCTTCCGGAGCGGGATACTGGGCCGAATCCGTCAGTTCGGCGCCACGGCCAAACAGCAAAAACCAGGGCTTTGTCCAGGTGGTTCCCAGCAACTCGAGGGTGTTCCCACGCGATTTGATCATGTGACAGACGATCCAAAGCAGGTGGTTGGAACTGTCGCCAGGGCGGCGCAGCCACTCTTCGGTGGTCAGGCCCTCAAAGCTCTTTTTGAGCAGGCTGCTGTTCATGTGAAAACTATGTGCGGCATCGGCAATCTGGCTTGCGACTGGCATTTTGTGCATTCTCCTTTGCGGTGAAACAGGCGCGGCTCACATCGTACGCGTGAATCGCAGCCGATGAGCCTGCTGGAGGCGAAGTTCTCTAGAACTTTTGAGGGGTTGATTTTGAGACGCACATTCATTTCGTTGGGTCGGTGACTCGCCCCATGAACAGAATGGCGCCCGAGTGATTGTCCCGAATGAGGAACAGGAATGGGTGATCGACGCGAAAGACGATGGGTTGGGAGCGGTCCGGAGCGCGCGCGATCGCAGCTCTCGTCGTGACCGCCGTCGCGGCGGCGGCTTCAGTTCCCTCTTCATCGACAGCAACAAAAGCTTTGTGAATGACAGCTGAAATCGAAAGATCGGGCTTGCCCGTCATTCCGGAAAAATCGGCCGCGTCCGCTTGAAACGCCCGAGACATTCCCATGGCCCCCAGTGTGCCCGCAAGTTCGAATTCGCGCGTCATTTTGAACTTCGGCATCGTGAGTACGACCTTGGAAACAAACCGCCCTGGGCGCAGCCATTGACGTGCGTTGGCTTCCGTCAACGATTGTTCCAAGGCCGGCAGGCCAGCAACGTCATTGGGCAGTAGCACGATCATGGACAATTCATTCGTCTTGTATGGGATTTCCAGCACTTGAAACGTGCCGCCGTCGAAGTAGTTGAACCCGCCGTTGCGATGCATCAGCGATGCCTTGATGGTTTGCGATGCAGACAGATGAAAATCCTCGTCCTGGGTCTGCTTTTTATCGAACTGCGTGGCCCAGTCACCTTTGAAATAGATCGCGTTGGTCAGTACCAGCCGGGTGGAGTCGTTGATGCCGCCCCGCGGAATCAGATTTGTAATCTTGTCCGCAGTTTTCTGCGTAACCCATTGGTTGATGGTGGCGCGCACTTCGTCGGGTGAGTGTTTGAAATCCACGCGATTAAGGCCAGCCCCGTAATCGGCGCTGGTCAGCTTGAGAAAGCTGTCGAGGAAGGTATAGCTTTGCTCCGCCCACAGAGCGTCGGCCATATGAAGCTGATAGCCCGCATGCTCAGCATTCAGACCCGCAAGCAGCGCGCCCATAGCCGGATGGAGCTGCTCGGGTGGCAATGAAAAGTGGAGGGTTGCGGCCATCTCCCGGGCGGTTTTGCCCCGGGCGCCTGCATAGGCCATAGCCAGCGCCGTTGAAATGCTCTCCGGCGAGAAAAACAGGTTGCCATCCTGCTTGCGCAGCTTTCCGTAGAGATCGACAGCGAATGCGTTGTTGCATTCGACCACCGCGGCCAGATCAGCCGCGGGTGCTGCGGGCGGAGCCTGCTCCAATCCGTAGCCCTCTTGTACAAACAAGAGTGAAACCAGCAGGAACAGCATCGGCTTCATTGAAACCTCCATTCCCGCGGCGCGACAGACTATTTATGCGCGGCTCAGGTAAGCCCCTTCGCTGGTGTCCACGCGAATCTTTTCGCCTTCGTTGATGAAGGCGGGCACCTGCACGACCAGGCCGGTTTCCAGTTTGGCCGGCTTGGTGACGCTGGATGCCGTGGCTGCCTTGAGTCCCGGCTCGGTCTCGATGACTTCGAGCTCAACCGCCGATGGAAGCTCAATGCCCACGGCAGTGCCATCGTGATAGCTCACCTTGATCTGCAGGTTCGGCGTGAGGTACTCAACGGCGTCGCCCAGCGTGGAGCCCTTGAGCACGGTCTGCTCGTAGTCCACCGGGTTCATGAAGTAGTAGTCATCACCATCGGCGTAGAGGAACTCCATTGAAACCTCGTCCACCACCACCTTCTCAATCGCATCAGCCGACCGGAAGCGGTGCTCGAACATGGCCCCCGTGCGGAGGTTGCGCAGTTTTGCCTGGATAAACGCGCGCAGGTTGCCGGGGGTGCGGTGCTCGACCTTGAAGACCAGGTGCAACTGGTCGTTGTGCTTGATAATCATGCCCGGACGCATTTGAGTGGCGGGAATCGCCATAAGAGTTAAAGCTCCTTGCTTTAGTTGCGCTCACTGCGCAATGAATTTTGGCCTTGGCCCATCTAACATTGTAGCTTAGCGGCGGGTTATCTTTGACTGGCCTCGCCCGTTGCCACCTTGCGGTTGAACTCCGCCGACCGGTTGCGCGGCACGCTGAGCGATTGCCATTTTTCGCAGGCAAGGTGCTTGGCCAGCAGCACGATCTGGCCCACATGGTAGGGATAGTGAGCAAGCTGGCGGTTGATGGCCTGCGTCACCGAGTGAGCTTCGCCGCGGATGGTCACCCTGCTGGCGAGATCCGCGTCCGTCAGCGATTCCAGCGCCTGAAACAATTGCGCCCAGCCAGCCTCCCACAGATCAAGCAGAGCCTCGCGCGTCTCCGGCGGATCAATGAACTCGGTGTCGCGATTGCGGTTCGGCTTTTCGCCGTCAGATGCGAGGAAATCACTCCAGCGGGAGCGCATGTTCCCGGCCATGTGCTTGACGACGATGGCAATCGAGTTCGCTTCCTCATCGAGGGTAATGAAGAGCTGCTCGTCAGTTACCTGCGCCATGGCGCGGTCGGCAAGCTTCTTGTAGTAGCGGAAGACCGCCAGCGCATCCTCGAGATAGGAAGTTGTGAACTCCAAAGCCATGACCGCAGTATAGTCGCGGTCCGCTGCGTATCGAGCGATCCGGATTTGCCTGGGATATCAATGGGAGCAAGTCGGATGTCTGTTGCTGGAACTGCCGGTGGCTAGCGCGGTTGTGCCGGTTCGTAGGGCTCTACCCGGAGCATGTCCGAAAGCACTCCCCGCTCCTCAGGACTGAACACGCCCTGGTAACGGCTGGAGTTGAGCACAATGGCGCGCTGATCCATGGGAACCGCGCGCAAATCGCGGAATGCGCTGCCCATCAGGGCCTTACGGTCCGGCGGCATGGCGGCAAAGCGGCGAGCCGACATGTTCACCTGCATGCGGTCCTGCGGCGACAGGTGCTCGATCATCTCGGCGCGGGCGAGGGTGCGGTCGCGCTGCTGCGCGGGCATCTGGTTGACCTGGTGCAGCCGGTTCACCAGCCGCTGCTGCTCCTGCGCCGGAAGCCGGTTGAAGCCTGGATCGTTGCGCAGCATCCGCTCCTGGTCCTGCACGGGGAGGTTGCGATGCTGATTGAGCCAGTCGCCAAGATGACCGGCGGGATAATTGCCCTGCCCCACAGGTCCTCTGCCGGCGTATCCGGGAGCAGCATAGCCGGGGCGCGCATAGCCGGGCTGAGCATAGCCTGGATTCGAATAGCCAGGATAGGCGGGACGAGCCGCGCCCCGGTTTCCATAGCCTGGCGCGGGATAGCCTGGACGCGCGCCCGCCGGCGCGCCGGCTTGCGGCCTGCCCTGGGGCTGCGCTGCCGGACGGCCACCGTTCTGCGGCTTTGAGCTCTGTGGCTTACCGGCCTGCGGACGAGGCTCCGAAGCGCGAGGCGCGGACCGGGGACCTGCGGCGTGCTGGCCGCGGGCCCAGGCCACGGGCAAACACAAAGCCGCCATCACCGCCGCAGCCAAAGCCGCGCGGCTCATACGCTTCGTATTGAATCCCGCGTTCACAAATGTCTCCTGGCTCTTCAAGCGCCGTCAAAAATGTTGAGTGATTCCCCAGCCCTGCATCAGTCGCCGTTGCTATCGTCGTTGGTGCTGGAGATCGAATCCAACTGGTCAAGCAGTTGGGCGTTGTTGTCCAGCGTCTGCAAATCGTGCACCACGAAAGCAGTGTTCGGAGGCGGCGGGGCCGGCTTTTCACCGTCGGTGATGCCCAGGTAGGTTCCGCCGCCCAGCAGCAGCACGACGGCCAGCGCCATGGCGGCCAGCGGACGGACATGCATCGAGGGGCCGTAGGCGAGGCGCGCACGCAAGCGTTCAAGCCAGCCGGCCGGCGCGGTCGCGCGCTCTTCGCGCATCCGCGCATCCAGCTTGCTCAGGAAGTAGGGGCTCGGCTCGGGGCTCGGCCAGGCGTCAAGCAGGGACATGGTAGCGCGCAGCTCCGCCAGTTCGGCGCGGCAGCTCTCACACGCGTCGACATGCGCTTGAACCTTGGCAGGCACTCTTTCGGGATCGAGCAGCATATCGGCCAGCTTCGATTCCATTCCAGTGCAATTTGTTTTCATCCGATCCATGGTGAATACCCCGCTCCCCGCCGGTGTTGCCCGGCTTATCTCCACTTACACAAAACCCTTCAACTTGTCCCGCAGCGTCTGGTAGGCGCGGAAGAGCAGCGACTTGGTCGCCGACTCGCTCAACTTGAGCACCTCCCCGATCTGCCGGTAATCCATCCCCTGATACTTGTGCATCAGCACCGCCATCCGCTGGCGTTCCGGCAGCGCCATCACATGCGTCCGAATGGCGGCCATCCGCTCATCACGCATCATGCGCTGCTCCACGGACGGCTCGTCGTCCGCCACATCCGGCGTGGTCCCGCTCTCTTCGTCCGGCGCGTCGAGATAAATGGTCTGCGCCGACCGCTCATGCCGCGTATCGCGCGCGTGGTTTACCGCCAGGTTGGTCGCGATCCGGTAAAGCCAGGTGGTGAACTTGGCTTCGGCACGGTAGCTCTCGCGCGAGCGGTAAACGCGCAGGAAAACCTCCTGCGCCAGCTCTTCTGCGACGGCCTGGTTGCGAACCATGCGGAAGAGAAAGTGAATCATGGCCCGGTGGTATTTTTCCACCAGATAATTGAAGCCGGCTTCGTCGCCTGCGGCCACGCGCAGCATGATGGCTGCATCGCTGGCCGGATCGCTGGCCGCATCCAGGCCTGGCTGCGATCCGCTATAGCTTTCCAGTACCGCGTCCGGCCGTGAGGCCGCGGCCGCCCCCAGAACCGAGTTGTCCAGGACCAGAGTCGCCATATCCTCTGGAACACCATTCTCCTCGGAAGGTTGCGCCAAATCATCGATTTCATTGGCTGTTTCAGGGTCAAAACCGGCTTTCCCCGAGCCGTTTGAGCGCTTGCCGTGCTTCGTGCCATTGGGCTTGCCTGAGAATTCAGCGCGCGAGGACGTCGGGCTCCCACTGCCGAGTCCTCCGCCTAGACCCGCACCGGGCAATTCCATGCCGCCCAGGGCATGCAATGGGCGCAGAGCCGCTTCCCCGTCCGGTGGGAATTCAGCTGCTTGACGGATTGAGAACACTCTCCAGCGCATCGGCAAATTGGCACGGACGCGACCAGCCGCCGAACGGCGCGGGGTGGCCTTGAAAGCCCTGCTGGTGATACTCTAACGCATGGGATGCCCCGCTGGCGCGGCATTGCCAGTCCTGCCAAAGCTTATCAAGCGGGCGCTTAACTCAGCGGTAGAGTGCCACCTTCACACGGTGGAAGTCGCAGGTTCGAATCCTGCAGCGCCCACCATGATCCCCTTAGATTCAACATTTTGGCCCGCTGAGGCGGATCTGTGCGCACCTCACCTACAGCACGGCTCGCACAAGGCGCCGGACGAATTCCGTGGTCACGCCATAAACCAGGTGGGCCGCGTAAGGCGTGGCCAGAGATGAAGCCGGCGCTTCGCCTGACTCCGACGACAGATTCAGCGCCGGAACCGCGATAAGGTCTGCTCCGGTGAACAACGCGGCTCCAAAGAGCGTGCCGTTCCCCGATCGAGCGGTTCTGGAATACTCCGCCGCGGCGCCGTAGAGACCGCCCATCAAGGTCCCAAAGGCGTAGTGGACGATGGGGCCGCCGATCTTCTTCTGCTCCCAGGTGAGGTGGAGACCGCCGGTCACCGTTTCCACCACGGCGTCCGCAGCCTTCATGGTGGCGTCTTCTTTGGGAACGTCGCTCCGGAGGGTCATCTCCAGTTCGGCCTGTTCGCGCTCCTCGTCGGTTTGCGCCGCGGCCTGAATCTTAGCACCGGCGTTTGCGATGAAGACGTTCATCACCCACGAGGCCACCAGGCCGCCGACCGCTCCCGCGATCATCCCTCTTGCCAGATTCGATCCATTTGCGTTTTGCATGGCAGTGTCCTCCTGGTATATGCCCTTGCAGTGAACAGATGCAGAAACGCCGACCCACGTTTCTCCGGGCTGCGCGGGGCTAAGGCTGCAACCTGTGTTTTGTGTGCTGGATCACACAGTCTGACAGGGTGCGGAGATGTACACTTCGCTTCGTTGTTTTATGGGTCTGCACCATGCCTGTTGAAGAGGAAATTCGCACCCTAAGCTATGCGCGAGGGCCGGACCGGCCGCTGCTTGAATTGACGATTGGCAGCCTGCTCCACCGGACGGCGAATCGGTTTCCTGAGCGTCTGGCCGTCGCCTCCTGCCACCAGCAGAAGCGCCTGACCTGGGCTGAGTTGAGCGACGAGGCGGACCGCGTAGCGCGAGGCCTCTGGTCGCTTGGGATACGCCGGGGCGACCGCGTGGGCCTGTGGTCAACCAACTGCATTGAGTGGATCACGATGCACATGGGCTGCGCGCGCGCGGGCGCGGCGCTGGTGAACGTGAACCCAGCCTATCGCTCGCACGAACTGCAATACACGCTCAAGAAATCGCGCATGAAGGCGCTGTTCTTGTGGCACAAGGACAAGCGCGCCGATTACGAGGAGATTCTGGGCCGGGCACGGCATGGGCTGAATCTCGCGCTCGAGCACACAATCTACTTCGACTCGACGGAATGGCCCGCGCTCAAGGACGCACCGGGCGAGTTACCCGCGTATGTCTCGATCGACGACGTGGCCAATATCCAGTACACCAGCGGGACCACCGGATTGCCGAAAGGCGTGATGCTGACCCATCGCAACATCGTCAACAACGGGCAGTTTCTGGCGCAAGGGTTCCACTATACGGAGCAGGACCGCATCTGCCTCCCGGTGCCGCTGTTTCACTGCTACGGATGCGTCATCTGGACCATGACGGCGGTGAATACCGGCGCGGCCATTTTGCTGCCAAACTGGACCTTCGACCCGCGGGCCACGCTGAAGACCATTCACGATGAGCGGGCGACGTCGGTTTATGGCGTGCCGGCGATGTATGTGGCGGAGATGGCGCTGCCGGAGTTCGCAAGCTACGACCTGACCAGCCTGCGCACCGGCATGATGAGCGGCGCGCCTTGCCCGGTAGAGCTGATGAAGCGCGTGCTCGACGAGATGCATTGCCACGAATTGGTAATTGCTTACGGACAGACGGAAACCTCGCCGGTGGTGACCATGAGCGACGCAGCGGATTCGATTGAAATTCGCATGAAGACGGTGGGCCGCGCCATGCCGCAAACCGAGATCCGCATCGTCTCCTCGGCCAACGGCAAGACGCTGCCCATTGGCGTGCAGGGGGAAGTGTGCGCGCGTGGCTATGCGGTAATGAAGGGCTACGACGGCGATCCCGAGGGCACAGCGACCGTGGTGCACAAAGACGGCTGGCTGCATACCGGCGACCTGGGCATCATGCACGCGGACGGCTGCATTCACCTGACAGGCCGGTCGCGCGACGTGATCATTCGCGGTGGGGAAAACATCTATCCGCGCGAGGTGGAAGAGTTTCTCTACACGCATCCCAAGGTGGACGAGGCGCAGGTGGTGGGCATTCCCAATGCGCGGCTGGGCGAGATTGTCGCGGCGTGGGTGCGGCTGCGTCCCAGTACTCAGGCGACAGAAGAGGAGATTCGCGACTGGTGCAAGGGGCAGATTGCCTATTACAAGATTCCTGAACACATCCGGTTTGTGGATGATTTTCCGGCTACACTTTCCGGCAAGATTCAGAAGTACAAGATTCGCGAGTTTGAGATTGAGGTGCGCGGATTGCAGGCGGAGGCCAACGCACCTACTGCTTGATGCTCACGCGGCCGTCGCAATGGCTGCAGGGCGGGCGATGGTGACGACGGTGATGTCGTCCTCCTGGCCAAACTGCTTCGCGGTCTCAACAATGGTCGCTGCTCGCTGGGTTGATATGTCGCGTGCGCGATCGAAGCCGAACAACTCTCCTAGCGGGTTCTGCGCTTCAACCACGCCGTCGGAGTAGAACGTAAGCCGGCTGCCGGGTGCGAGATGGAAATGCTTGGTTTCATAGTGCGCACCGCTCATCACGCCCAGCGGAAGCGCGCCGGGAAGTTCCATTTCGATTCCATCCAGATAGGGCGATAGATGCCCGGCGTTGGCGATGGTGACTTTACCGTTGGCCGCGATGTGCGCTGCCAATGAGGTTGAGAAGCCCCCGCCGCCGCGGCCGACCAGGCGCTCATTGAGGCTGCTGAGTATCTCTTCAGGCGAATGAGTATGGTCAGCGGTTGCACGCACTGCGCCCACAAGCACGGAAACCAGCATAGCCGCGGGCAGTCCCTTGCCGGCCACATCGCCCACCACTACGAGCAGGCCCCCTTCACCCGCAGGCAATACCTGGAAGAAATCGCCGCCCACCTGCTGCGCCGGTTCGTAGACCGTTTCCACATTGAAGCCGGGAACTGCCTCGCCATGTTCCGGCAAGAGCACCTGCTGCACCTGCTGCGCAGCGGCCAGTTCGCCTTCAAGAATGGCTTGGCGGCGGCTCATGCTGGTGGAGCGGATGAGCATGATGATGGCAAGGGATAGGGTGCAAAGAATGTTCGATAGATGGTCGAGCGAAAACGAAAACGGACCCAATGGAAATTGATTGATGAGATTCAATCCACGCTGCGCCAGCTCCTGCCTGCCTGAAAACTGGTAGAGGGCGAGAAGTCCGATTTCCGCGTAGATAAACACACTGAAGAGGAGCACCGGGACGAGCAGAATGCCCGCCTCGCGATTGCCCCGGCGCCAGTGAACAGCCAGCATGATGGGAACTACAACCGAAAGCAGGATGATGAATGGCATGTTGCTAAGGAACTGAATGGGCAATGGCAGCAAAAGAACGATGCCCTGGATCCCGCTGAGCGCGTTCATAAGGCCGGCGACAACGAATACAGTGCGCCAGCCCCAGCCAACCCTCTGGTGAATGAAGGAAAAGTACAAACTCACCCAGATATACGGGGTAAACAGGCGCAGCCAGTCGTGAACAATTTCCCAGTGAAGAGGGATGTTATAGAAGAGGGCGGTTGTCGGTTCGATGAACTCGGCCAGGTTGAGCAAGCCCATGGCTGCGATCCAGAGATACTCAGTCTGGCGGCGCTGGGCGGCAAACAGCACCAGCCCAACCACGCCGAGCCCTATCGTCAGCAGGTTATCAACCCACTGGAAAGCGTTACCGCCGATGAGCGTCAGCCAGTCATCTTTGTAAAGCTCATCCCACAGCCCAATGGTCAGATTGCCGACGTCGTAGCCCGGTCCGTTCGCTTTCCACTCCATTGGAGAGATGTGGACCCGCATGGCGATTAGTACGGAGCCTGATGCTAACATGCCATCCGGAATCGGTTCCAGAGTTCTGGCATTCCAGGTGGAGGGAATGAAGGGAGCAATCTGGCCGGCAGCCATCAGCCTTTCGCCGTTTACATAGATTTCGAAGGCGCGCGCGAGGTTCGATTCCCTCAGCGCCAGCCCTTTCTGCTTCGGATCGACTTTGACCCGCAGCCGGTACCAGACTACGTCCGGATGGTTTTGCGGGAAGATTTTCCTGAGGTCAACGTGAGGATCGTAGACCATCCATTGCGAGTCGTCGAAGCCGGGCTGCGCGTAGGCAGGGTCGTCGCCGGTGCGGATAAGCACGTTGCTGTCGAGTGAGGCAGGCTGCCGAAGATCGCTGGCATCAAACGTTGGGATTGGGGCTGGGACCGGTGTTGGCTGTTCGGCCGCTGCCCACTGCGCCGCAAATGCGACTAGCACCAGCGTGACTGATTTCCAGAGTGCCTTGAGCCTGTATCGGCGCGTAGGTTTGCAGCGGGTCATGGCTTAGGAGCGTTCTCCGTTTCAATCCAATCTACCAATCCAAAGGCCCTTACGCGGCATTGGCCACGGCAGCCAGTCTCGTTATCGCCACCACCGTGATGTCATCGGACTGGCCGAACTCCTTTGCCGCTTCCACGATCATGGATGCCGGCTGCATGGAGAGCTGGCGTCCGCGCTCGAAGCCAAAGAGTTCGCCACTCGGGTTCTGAGCCTCCACTACGCCATCGGAGTAGAAGGTGACGCGGCTGCCGGGCGCGAGGTAGAAATGGCTGGGCTCATAGGACACGCCACGGGCCAGCCCCAGCGGCAGGGCACCATGCAGTTCCACTTCCCTGCCGTCGAGATAGGGTGACAGGTGACCCGCATTGGCGATGGAGACGCGGCCGTCGGCGCGGATGAGCGCCACAAGAGCGGTTGAATAGCCCGCGCCTTCGCGGCCGACGAGCCGTTCGTTGAGGTTGGCCAATAGTTCGGCGGGATCAGACGTGTACTCGGCTGCGCCGCGCGTGGCGCCCACCAGTACCGAAACCAGCATGGCCGCAGGCAATCCCTTGCCTGCGACATCGCCGACCACGACCAGCAGGCCGCCATCGCCAGCCGGAAGAACCTGGAAGAAGTCACCGCCCACCTGCTGGGCGGGCTGGTAGGCGCTGTCTACAGCGAAGCCCGGAACCGCTTCTCCCTGCTCCGGAAGAATGACCTGCTGAACCTCGCGCGCAGCAGCCACTTCGCCCTCGAGGACGGCCTGCTGACGGCTGATGCGCGTGGAGCGCAGCACCATGATGATGGCCAATGAAAGCAGGTAAGACAGCTCTGTGCATTGGTAAAGACTCAGTTGAAAAGGGCCGGCTTGAATGAAAAAGAGGGAGTTTCCGACTCGCGTGGCTGCGGCTGCAAATGCAGGAATCTGGCCGACGAAAAAGAAGATGACCTGGGCATAGATGCTGAGGCTCTGCAGGGTAACCGGAATGAGCAGGATGCCGGCTTCGCGGTTGCCCCGGCGCCAGTGGACGATCAGCAAAACGGGAATGATGCCGGTGATAATGAAGAGAAGCGGGAACTGCGCCAGGACGGTTGCGAGGATGGAGAGGTTTCCCTGCTTCTGGCCAATCATGGACAATATTTGTCCGCAGGCGGCGATCCCAACGAATATGCGAATCCACCAGCCAAAACGCAGGCGCAGAAATGCAAAATACATCAGCACGACGAAAAGCGCACTGGCGATCGAAAGAGGCTGCCTTAGCAGGTCCCAACTGGCCGGCATATTGTGGAAGTATTCATAGAAAATGAGCGGCAATCCGCAGCTGGTTACAAAGAACTGCAGAAAAATCCAGAGATACTCCCACTGACGCCGTTGCGCGTTGAAGAGTGCCAGCGCGACAACGCCCAATCCGAGGCCAATCAGGTCAGTCACCCAGTCCGCGGCACTTTGGCTGATCACGGTGAGCCACATGTGATCGGCCAGCGCGTCTTCCTGGCCGAGAATGAGGTTTGTGGCATAGAAGCCGGGGTCCGCATTGTCCCACTCGTAACGAGAGATATGAACGCGCAGCGCGATCACCAGGGATCCTGTGGCAATCTGATCTGACGGAATCCTCCTGAGCAGCCGGGCGCCGTAGGTGTACGCGACAAAGGGCGCAACTTGTCCATTGGTGAAGAGGCGCTGGCCGTTGACGTAAACCTCAAAGGCGCTGGCGATGTTCCATTCTTCGAGGGCAAGGCCCCTGTCATTGGGCTCGACCTTGATGTGCATCCGGTACCAGAGGACATCGGGCCGGCTGTTGGGCAGCACGGTTTTCACGGATTGATTGGCGTCGAATGCGAGCCAATGGGAGTCGTCAAAACCAGGCTGCGCATACGCCGGATCGTCGCCCGGCTTGACGAGCCATCCTGCGCCGAGAGGTGTGGGCTGGCGCAGGCTGGTGGCGTCCAGAGACGTGGGCTGATGCAGGCCGGCGTGGTTAAGCGTCTGGGCGCGTGCAGCAGGTAAAGCGAAAAAAATGAGTGCGATCAGACAGGGCAGCGCACGGAGCATTTGCGGACTGACAGCAATGCGGCGAGCAGGAGTGTGCAATCGGCCTCCACTGGATTCGCTTACACCCTAACACTGTGCTGGCGGGGATTCCATAGCATTCTCGGGGAATGGCGAAAACGTCCGTAACTGAAAGACGGCCCTTGCCGCGTCGCGGCGGAAGGCCCTCAAGCCGCATTGTGTGTCGGAGAGTTTGACGCCCATCACTCGCTTGCAGGGACCACACCATTACCAAAAGCGCCGTAAACCCTCAAATCCACAAGCGAAGTTTCTTTTTCGCCCCTCCGCAGGCAGAATCCGGGTATGCTGTGAGCGGAGGGTCTAAAGGACATGACAAAGGCAGACCTGGTAGAGAAGGTGACTCATTTGGGCGACCTGACGCGCCGTGATGGGGAGGTCATTGTTGAGACCATCTTTGGGTCGGTGATCGGGGCTCTGCAAAGCGGGGACAAGATCGAGATCCGGGGGTTTGGTTCGTTTCGCATCCGCCAGCGCAATCCCCGCATCGGCCGGAATCCAAAGACCGGAGAGCGCGTAGAAGTTCCTGCAAAACGGGTTCCGTACTTCAAGCCTTCCAAGGAGCTGCGCGACCTGGTAAATCCCGGCGAAGCCGCCAGCGCGTCCTAGATATTCATTATCAATTCATTGCAGTCATACCGCCGGAGTTTCCTCTCCTTGGGTGATAGGGCTGCGCTTGCGCTTCGATCCGGAGTTTGGCCGTTCTCCTGGTCGATTCTCAAGCCACTCCAGGACGCACATTCCTGCCAACAGCGGCACCAGCCAGATGACGCGGCACTCGAAGCGGCCTTCGACCATCGACAGAGCCCCTGTAACCGCTGCGTTGGCCACCACCATGAGCACGATCACCATGCCCAGCCCGACGATGCGGTTTGAGTGCCGCGGCCAGAGCAGGGGCACAAAACCAGCAATCACCACAAGCGAGACCAAAACAGTCCAGTTCTGGATGGATGTGAAGAGACTGAGGTGAAGCTGGTTATTCGCCTGTCGGCTCTTCTCATAATCTGGCCGCGCCAGCGGGATGATCGGATTGAAGTCATTGAGCACCAGCTTGCTGGAGCCCAGGTCATTGAAGTCGAAGGTTTGCAACTGGTCCCAGGCGTTTGCGGCCGACTGTTTGAATTGCTGCAGAGGATAGGCGCGAAGGGTTGCAAGGACAAATGGCATCTCCTCCTGCAACATGAGTTCCTGGTCGTCATCGGAGCTGCTCTGGACGATTCCATCCGGGGCCCAGAGAAAGTTGTCCACGTCGTCGGGCAGGTTTTGGACGTGCTGGCAGATCACCCACTTTACCTCGCCACAGTGCTTCTGAAGATACCAGCGGCCGGGGCCGTCGGCGATCACGCGCGCGGTGAGAAACGGGGGCCGGTCTGGGTCAAGCGAGGGCGTGCCGTAAAGATAGGCGTTCAGAGCCAGTTGGGCGCCCACGGCGAGCGCAATGATTGCGGCAAATTCAATGACCGAACGCGCGCGGAGGCGGAAATCCCTGCGATTGAATAGCAGCGGCAACGCCAGGATGAGCAAGAGCAAGCTGGAAAGCAGAAGGTGGGTGGAGTGGGAGGCGATGGCCCACCATGTGATCGGATAGAGACTAAGGCGCTCGGCGCGCGTGAGCGTCTGCCGGGCGAAAACCAGCAGATAAATCGAGAGATAGAGGACCGGGCCGAGGAAGTCTGCCATGATCATCGAGGAGTACCAGCTCATGCCGGTGAGCGCGCTCAGCAAAAACATCACGGCCAGGTAGACGAGAACGGTGCGGTGCGCGGCAAAGCTCCGAACGACCATCCAGACGATGTATGCGGTGAGCAGGCATTGCAGGGCCACCACCGGCCACAGCGTGATGTTCCAGTGCAACGGAAGGATGACGAGGCTGTAGATGAACGACCGCATCCCGTAATACTCGGAAAACTCATGCAGGAAAAGAGCGCGCGCCACAATGCGCCCGTCCGCCAGGTAGGTCATTGAGTCGGGATAAAGCAGCGCAAAGCCGTTCCAGAACGCTGGCCATGCCGCGATCAGCGCTCCCATGAGCACGGCGCCGCAGTTCCAGAGGGAAGCTGGCGCACTTGCTTTTCCGGCCGGATTGCTCACCTGTGACTCCGCGACTTGGATTGCGTGGTGCACATCCTGCATTGGATTGGAAGGATGCACCCAATCCTAGCATCGGATGGCTAGGTGGCTGCCGTGGGGTGGCTAGGACTGGTTCACACGTCCAGGCCGGATGCCGATCACGCTCAACATGCGTCCTGCATGTCCGCGTGAGGCGCGATGGGAAAAGAACAGGTCGGGACGGCAGTTGGTGCAGCCGCCCACCACGCGGATAGCGCGCGGCTTGAGGCCCGCGGCGAGCAGTTGGCGGCGGTTGGCCTCAATCAGGTTCAGGTGCAGGCCGGGGCCGATAGGTGAGTGACCGGGCGCGCGCTGGGTGAGAAAGAGCATGGGGTATTTCGTCCGTACAGGGTCGCTATCGAAGACCTCGCAAAACAGCTCGCGACCATAGGTGAACTGGGACTCGAAGCTGGACAGTACCTCTTCGCCGACTGCGTAACAACATGCGCCGATGCCGGGGCCGATGGCGGCAATCAGGTCTTGAGGCTGGGAGCCGAACTCAAGTCGCATACGCCCAACTCCCGCCTCTACAATTCGCTTTACCGTCCCGCGCCAACCTGCGTGGAAAGCTGCGACCACTCGCCGCTTGCGGTCGGCCACCAGGACGGGAATGCAGTCGGCCGTCTGGACGCCCAGCAGCACGCCGGGCTCGTTGGTCATCAACCCGTCGCCCCTGCAGGGTCGCTCGCTTGCTGCGTCGGCGACGCCGGAAAGAACCAGCACGCTCGAATGAATCTGGCGAATGGTCAACAGGGGCGTCTCGGGGCTGCCGGTGACGGCCTCGGCCAGGAGGCGACGGTTCTGGATTACGATTTGGCGGTCGTCAGAGGCTGTAAAGCCCAGATTCAGCTCGCCCGGCGCATCTTCGGCGCAATATGCCCGGCTCAACCCGCCCTTGCGGGTGCTGAAGCCATTCCACAGCCAGGGCAGCTTGTTCCAGCCCGCAACCGGCAGAAAATGCACACCATTAGCCGCCACGCGGGGGTCGGGCGCGGGAAGCGAAAGTTCCTCAGGTACTGCCTGCTCCATGCGCGCGCGGCGCAGGCGGTGGGTAGCGCCGGCGGCGTTCCCGCGAAGGTGGCGCACCAAACCGGCCTCGTCGAAAAGGGCGTCTAGGGCCGCCACTGCGGGGCCCGGCTTGGGATTCGTGATTGGGGATCGCGGCATCAGACTTTTATTTTAATTGTGAGCTGGAAATTGGCGGCGTTACCTGATCAGCATCCACAATTATTTGCACCCAGACGAGCGAATGGGCCTACCTTCCGGTAGGCCCGCTCGAGAGGCATTTGGGGGGTGGGGGATCAGGGGGGATTTGGGAGAAGAGATCCGTGAAGGATCTTCAAAAAGGGATGTGTACCTTTCTTGGCGGGGCGTTATTCGGGGCAGCCTCTGCTTGTTATTTAGGTAGATGCAATCCTGGGAAAAAGGTTGCGTTGGCGCAGGTGGTTGCCTGGAAAACAGAAAATTCGTCCCGCACCGCGGGATTCTTTCACCGCAGGGGTTCTTTTACCCTGCGGGTGTATTCTCAGAACCGATGAAAATCATCCGACTTTCGCAATGCTTCGCTCTGGCCGTGCTCGCGTCCACTGCCGCTGCCCTTACTGCTCAACAACCGACCAAGCCCAAACCGGAAGACACTGAGGTCTGGACGCCGGTGCCCAAGATTGTGATGCCGGGCGCGACCGACGCCGCACCGCCTTCAGACGCGATTGTGCTCTTCGACGGCAAGAATGAAGACGAGTGGGTTTCCGCCCAAGACCATACTCCGGCACAATGGGTGGTCCACGACGGCATCCTCACCGTGAGCAAGGCGAAGGGCGTGGGCAACATCGAAACCAAACACCGGTTCAAGGACTACCAGCTCCACATCGAGTGGAGAATCCCGGAGAACATCACCGGCAGCGGCCAGGCGCGCGGCAACAGCGGCGTCTTTCTCGCCTCAACCGGGCCCGGCGACGACGGCTACGAACTGCAGGTGCTCGATTCCTACAACAACACCACGTATGTGAATGGCCAGGCCGCCAGCATTTACAAGCAGAGTGCTCCACTTGTGAATCCCAACCGGAAGCCCGGTGAATGGCAGACATACGACGTAGTGTGGACCGCGCCGCGCTTCAACGAGGATGGCGCGCTGAAAACGCCCGCCTACGTCACGGTCTTTTTCAACGGCGTGCTGGTGCAGAACCACTTTGAACTGAAGGGGCAGACGCTCTACATCGGTAAGCCGTTCTATAAGGCCTACGATCGCGCGCCCATCAAGCTGCAGGCCCACGGCGACAAGAGCGAGCCGCTCAGCTTCAGAAATATCTGGGTGAGAGATCTGGAGTGAGGCAGAAGCAGTTTTCAGTGGTCAGTGGTCAGTGGTCAGTGGTCAGTGGTCAGTGGTCAGTAAAGAATCATACAGGGGACAGTCTTGGATGCCGCGATGAGCAGATGGCCTTTCCGAACGGCAGATGCTGATCTGTCCCTGGTGCCGGCTCATGCTTGCTGCGGCTTGGGGCGGGCTTCCTTCTCGACAAAGTAGGTGATCAGCCCAACCGGGAGGAAGCGGACCAGAAACGCCGTGAACCTGCCGCTGAAGTAAGGAATGATGGTGCGCTGGCCGCGCGCCAGAGCGGCAATGCCGAGCCGCACCACCTCTTCGGCCGACTGATATCCACGCGCCTTGAACATGCTGGCCCCCGCCACGTCAAAGAATTCGCTCTCTGTGGGCCCTGGGCAGAGTGCAGTGACCTTGACGTCAAAGCGCGCCACTTCGGCAGCGAGTCCCAAGGCAAAGAAGCGGTCGAAGGCCTTGGTTGCCGCGTAGGTTGAAAGATACGGAACTGGCTGAAAGCTTGCGGTGGAAGCGAGAATCATGACCCAGCCACGCTTGCGTTCGACCATGGGCGGAACGAAGAGACGCGTGAGCCGCACCACGGCTTCGCAGTTGACGCGCACTTGGCTTAGCTCCTGGGCAACGTCGCTTTGCGTGTGCGGGCCGTAGAGCCCGAGACCGGCGTTGTTGATGAGGATGTCGACGGTGAGGCCGGCGCCTTCGGTGGCGTCGTAAATCTGCTGGGGCGCGGCGGGGTCGTTGAGATCGGCAACCACGATGCGGACTTCAGTTCCCTTTGTGCTCAATTCCGCAGCAAGGGATTCAAGCCGCTCCTTGCGCCGCGCGGTGAGTATGAGTTTTGCGCCGTGCCCGGCAAGTTCACGAGCCAGCGCCGCACCAATACCCGCACTTGCGCCAGTGACCAGCGCCCATTTGCCATTGAAGTCCGTTATGTCAGCCATGGCTCCATCGTAGCGGACGAGTTCGGTCGAAGATGTGATTACCGTTTTGCAGAAGCAGACTTCCCTCGTCCGGGGATCTTTGAGGGAGCCGCCTTCTTCTTCCGTGGCTTCGAGTTTTTCTCCACGCGCAGTTTCCAGGCTGTGTGCAGCGCGCCGGTCAGGGTGTCCTCGTCGGCCGCTGCCAAGCGGATATGGGTCATGCCCATCCTGCCCCAGCCGCCCGCGATGGGCAGAAAAATCTTCGGCTGTTCCTGGACAAATGCCGCCTGGTGCTCAAGGGTCAGCATCAGGTTGCCGTAGCCCTCGCTGATGGACGCCAGCGTGGCGAAGATGCGACCACCGACGCGAAAATCGGTTGCGCCGAAGTGGGAACCCTGCTCTGCACCCCCAAAGCTGAGCGCGATGCGGCGAAAATCGGCTTCGGTCATACTCGTCTCCATTTTTATTCGCATGCAGGCAGCTCGCTGCTTCCTCGCGTGCTTCCCGCCCATCGAACAAAAAGCGTCCGATCGATGGGGTATCCAGCCAGAAACTACGAGCTGACAGTCAAAAGCTCCCCTTCAAACTCCTCGTTCAGCCAATCGCTGAATGCGGAGAACTCCTCGTCGCGGCCGAGGAAGTCGCGGACCATCTGCCGACCGGGCTTTGAACCGCCCTGCTCGAGCACCGTCTTGCGATAGCGAGCGCCGGCGTCACAGCCGATGAGGTCTTTGGGATCGAACTGGGCAAAGAAGTCCAGCGCAATCACCTTATCGAATGCATAGGTGTAGTAGTTCGACGAGTAGCCGGTGAGGTGGCCGAAGCTCGCGTACATGCGGTTGCCGTCGAGCCAAGTCCAGGGCTGCAACTGCTGGTAGAGGCCCTTGGTGATGGCGTCCAGGTCAAGCTTTGCGGGGTCCTGGTCGTGCAGATCGAGCGAGAGCGTAGTGTAGTAGAGCTGCGAGCGCAGCCAGTCGGCGCGGCCAAAGGCGCCGGAGAGCTTCATCTTGCGGATAATCTCCGCGGGCAAGGTCTCACCCGCTTCGTAGTGCCGACCGAAGGCCTGCAGCAGCTTTTCATCGCGGAAAAACTCTTCCAGCATCTGCGAGGGCACTTCAATGAAATCGCCTTCAGTGGCAAAGCCGGAAAGTCCCGCCCACTCCGTACGGCCGCCGAGAATGGCGTGCATCAGATGGCCGAATTCATGGAAAAACGTGACCACGTCGGAGTATTGCAGTAGTCCTGGGTCGGCGTGCTGATTCGACTCGCTCGGGCTCGACTCGCTGGCGCTTCCGCCGGGGAAGTTGCAGATAAGCGCCGCCTCAGGCAATGCGCGGCCGCGTACGCCGGTGACGATGGGCGCGGCGGAAAACCACTTGTCCTTGCCTTCGCGCGGGTGCATGTCGAGATAGAACCGGCCTACGCGCTCTCCGCCCTCGATCACGTCGAAGACTGAAACCGCAGCGTGCCAGGCCTGCGCATCGGAGCGCTGGAATTCGATCTTGAACAGCCGCGCAGCCGTTTCAAGCACGCCGGCCTCGACCTGGGAATAGGGGAAATACGGGCGCACGGATTGCGAGTCGAAATCGAAGGCGCAGCGGCGGAACTGTTCATACCAGTAACCGCGGCTGGTGATGTCGATTTCTTTGAGATCAGGCTGATGCTTGCGGACGAATCCGAGAATCAGCTCGTGCTCGCGGCGCGCGCCATCGCGGCTGGCCTCGTCGAGTTTGGCCAGGAAGGTGCGCACATTGGCTGCCGAGCCCATCATCTGATCGGCAGTGGCAAGGTCTGCCCAGCTGCGGAAGCCGAGCACTGAAGCGATCTCCTGCCGCGTGGCCAGCAGGTCAAGCAGGATTTGCTGATTCGCTGGGTAAGCGCGGGTGTTGTAGGCCAGGAACATCCGCTCCCGCAACGCGGCGGAGGAGGCAAAGGTCATGACCGGCTGCATGTCGGGCGGATCGGTGGTCAGCGTGACGACACCTTCAGGGTTGGGTTCATGCCGAGTGCGGTAGTCGGCGGGGAGGCCGTCCAGCTCGGCCAGCGTGGCTTCAATGGTCTTGCCGCCTTCCTGGATATTGCGGCTGAACTCGAGCGAGAGGTGCGTGGCCTTTTCATGCAGGCTTTGCAGGTACTCGCGGGTCTTCTCGTCCTTGTCTACGCCGGCCAACCGGTAGCCGAGCAGCGTGCGCTGGACAAAATGCTGCGTCGCCGGGCTCGCGCCTTCCAGGTTGATGGCCGCAAGCGCATCGTAGACCTGGCGATTCAGGCTAAGGGCGCTGCCGGCCATGGAGACGCGCTGTGCTTCCTCCTGTGCCTGGTCGCGCACGGCCTTGTCGGCGGCCACGGAGTTGAGCACGCCGGACTGCGCGCCGGCCAAGCCGAGCTGCTCGATTGCCAAATCAAAGAGCCGCAAAGAGTTCTCAGGCGTGCGCGGGCCCTCGACGGCCAGCAGAGCGGCCAAAGCGGCCTCGTGTGCCGCCAACCGCGCGCTGACCCAGGCGGAAAGCGCTTCGGAGGATGTGGCTCCGCCTGCTTCCCAGGCGTGGATGTCTTCGGACGGGACTTCATTGGAAGGGATTTGGGATGCGACGGTTTCAGCGGGCATTTGTGTAAGGCTCCTCTACACTTCTAGGTTGCCATAACCGGGCCGGGTCGCGCCTTGATGCAAAAGTATTGCAGACAGCGCGGAACTCTTTGCGGCGAGCCGGCGTATGGCATCCTATCTGCACGGGATTTCTCCGCCTGGAGTATCTTTGATGGAAACCTTGAGACAAAATCTGAAGTTTGCAGTGCGCCAGCTGGGCCGCAATCCCGGCTTTACGCTCACGGTGGTACTGACGCTGGCGCTCTCAATTGGCGCGAATACCGCGATCTTTTCCATTGTGAATGCGCTGATGCTGAAGAGCCTACCCTACGCACATCCGGACCGCATGGGCACCATCTTTGAACGCATTACTGGCTCCGATCCTTCAGATCAGATGGCAAACCTGGACGGACAGGAATGGGAGGGTCTGCGCGACAATGTTCCGTCGCTGATCTCGGCCGTCTCAAGCGGCATTGCCAGCGGCGTGAATCTCCAGGCCAACACGACCGAGTCCGGCGCTCAAATCCAATATCTCCACGCGGCGCGCATCTCGGCGCATTATCTTGATGTGCTGGGAATTCAGCCTCTGGCAGGACGCAACTTCTCAGAGACAGAGGACATGCCGCACGGGCCGAAGACTGCGATTCTGAGTTATGCCTTGTGGCGCACCACCTTTGGCGCAGACCGCAACCTGATTGGGCAGGCCATTCATCTGAAGGGCGATCCCTACACGGTGATTGGAGTTCTGCCCGAGGGTGCGACGACCCCGTTGAATGCGGACGTGTACACGGCCTTGCAGCCCAGCCGCGAGGGCGAAGGCGGCGGAAGCAACTTCGAGGTAATTACGCGGTTGCGCGATGGAGCCACCTGGCAGCAGGCGGACGCTGAGATCAGCCGCGCCTTTGCTGCGCGCACCGCGGGATTCCTGAGGCGCAATCCCGGTACGCAGGTCACGTTTTATTCCGTGCCGCTGCAGAAGGGCCGGACCGCGGAGCTGCGTCCGAAGGCCCTGGCGCTTATGCTGGCCGCGGGATTCATCCTGCTGATTGCCTGCGCCAATCTGGCCGGCGTGGCTCTCGTGCGCATGCTGCGCCGCACTCCGGAAATCGTAACCCGGCTTGCCCTGGGCGCTTCACACGGTCAGATTCAAAAGCAGCTTTGGGTTGAGAACATGCTGCTGGCGCTTTTGGGTGGAGTGGCCGGAGTGGGCGTGGGGTTTGCGGCGCTGCGCGGGCTGCTCTCGCTGCTGCCGCAGGATTTTCTGCCCGTGACCAGCGTGCCTCTCGATGCCCGCGTACTGGGATTTACGCTCGGTATTTCGCTGCTCACCAGCCTGCTGTTTGGCATGCTGCCCGCACTAGCTGTGCGCAAGTTGGACCTGCGTTCGTCCATGGCTACGCGCGCGGGAGCGGGCGGCGACCGGCTCGGGCTTCGCCAGTGGCTCATTGGAGGAGAGATCGCGCTGACTGTTGTTCTGCTGGCCGGCAGCGGATTGCTGATTCGGACACTGATTCATTTGGAGACACTGCCGCCCGGCTTCAATCCACACGGAGTGATGACAGCCAAGGCGTCGCTCGACGATGCGCGCTATCGCGACCCGGCAGCCTTCAACAAGCTGGTGGAAAATTCAATCGCGGCCATGGAACGAATTCCGGGAGTGAAGAGCGCGGCCATGGGGCTCACACTGCCTTATGAGCGGGCATTGAACGATTCGATGAGCCTGGACAACGGCCCCGACGCCGGCCAGGAGGTTGGAGCCGATGTGGTCTACGTCTCGCCGGGCTACTTCAATGCTCTTGAAATTCCACTTCTGCAAGGGCGCGACTTCACCAGCTCGGACGGCGCCGCAACGCAACCGGTGGCCATCGTCAATCGCACGTTTGCGCGGAAGTTCTTTCCCGGCGTCGACCCCGTGGGACGGTCGTTCAACAAGGGCGTGCTCATTGTCGGCGTGGTGAGCGACGTACAACTCTCCTCAGGCCTGAACCCGGTGGCGCCGATTCAGAGCGAAGAAACTGTGTACATTCCGGCGGCGCAGGTCAATGCCAAACTGCTGCCGTTGGTGCACATGTGGTTTCAACCCAGCTGGATTGTGCGCACCGCAGCGCCCGTTGTGGGGCTTACCGGCCAGATGCAACGCGCACTTGCCAGCGCCGACCCCGGATTGCCCTTTTCCGGCTTCTACAGCATGAGCGATCTGCTGGCAAAGACCCTGGCCACGCAGCGCATTGAAGTGGCGCTGCTGGGCGCCATGGCGGCTCTAGCGCTGCTGCTGAGCGCGGTGGGCATCTTTGCGCTGGTGTCGAACATGGTGGTCGAGAAGACGCGCGAGATCGGCATACGCATTGCACTGGGCTCAAGCGTTCGGCAGGCTATGGTCCACGTGGGCACGCCGGGCGTGCGCGCATCGGTGATTGGGCTGGTTGTGGGGCTGATTCTATGCGCGGGAGCGCTGCGGACCATGCGCAGCGTGCTGTACGGCATTGGCGTCTACGATGCGCCGACCATCGTGGGTGTAGTGCTGACGCTGGTTGCGATTACGTTCCTGGCAACCACCGTGCCGACACTCCGCATTGCACGCATCGAGCCGGCCAAGACGCTGCGAGATGAGTAAGCAGCTCAATTGAATGAAAGCCTCGCCCGGCATTTTTTCGCCGCGACCCGGTTTTGAGTCGCAACCCGATCGCGCGGATTCAATGCAGGCGATTGGTTTGAGGGTTCAAGGTTGCGCTGAGAGCGCCACAGGCGCGTCCCATGCCGGCGGGATTGGCCACGCAGGAACGCGCCACAATCAGCGCGTCGATCTGGTCCCAAACTGCAGCGTCGTTCTCAATCTCAATGTGCTGCTTCATGAACGTGCGAGCGAACCAGGGAAAGCCGGCGCAGGACACGGGCTTCATCTCGTAAGTGGACTCAAAGTTGCCCAGGATCTTCGTTCGCTTGGGATCGATTGCCTGAATCGAGCGCCTGCCGTGCAGCAAGCCCTCGGTCTGGTAGAAGTTGATGGCCTCGCGCACGTTGGCCGGGATGCTGCCGTCGTCCTCGCCGGGCTTGCGCACACTATCCACCTGAATCGTCAGCAGCACAGGAATGCCGCGCCGATCGAGTTCCTGAGCGAAGTTCACGGCCTCTGATGCTCCCCAACTATGGCCGAAGAGAACGATGCGGGCGTCAGTCTTCTCGATATCGCTCAGGCGGCCATCGTGATCCGTGTCGAGCTGATTAAGCAGGAAATGGAGAGCGCCGGCCTCGTCGTGGTTTGCGAAGGTCATGGCCCGCACTGCATTCGGGTAGCGATGATCGAGATCGCGTGCCAGCCGCGCCTCGCGATGCAAGAGATTGCCGGCGTGGACATGTCCGCCCAGGAAGCCGATCACGATCAGCGGCGTGGGCGCGGCGGATAGCAGTGCAGGAACATCCTGCGCGGAGACGCTTGCCGGGCGGGTCGCGGCGAGCGCGGCGAAAATCCACAGCACGCTCGATCTCAAGATCCGGCCGCGATAGGGGTTCAATCCGAACAGAGGGCTGGTGCGTCCGGATGGCTTCGCGGAGAGGAGCGACCCAAACGACAAAAGCCGGCGAGGCTCGCGCGTACCTGACAAAGAATAGACCCGACTGCTCATTCCCGACCGCTCATTCCCAGCTACTTCACCGCGCCGCGGATGCTTGATTGAGGACCCAGCCTATCACCGGCCTAGAAGAGTTGGACATGCCCAATTCGTCGGTATCTGTTTCCTGGCAGGGAGGTGCGGGGACCCTGCTGATTGTGGATAGCATATTCCTTTCGGCGACGTAATGGAACGCCGTGGCGGTTGGTCGCCCATTAGTTGCACGCATCGCCGGCCCTATGATCGATCGTTGGGTTAAGCCTATGATCAATATTTGTGCAGCTCGCGGAAGGGTTAACAACAGCCCTTCACACAGGGATTGCCATGAAGATCGGATTTTTGGGATTGGGCAACATGGGGACGCCGATGGCGCTGCGGCTCCTCGCTATCGGATACGAATTGTCGGTGTGGAATCGGAGCGAAGAGCGTACCAAGGCGCTCATCCACGAAGGCGCCATTGCCGCGGCGACTCCGGCTGAAACTGAACTTGGCTCCGATGCTGTAGTCAGCATGCTCCTGGACGATGCGGCGTACGAAGAGGTGTTTTTTGGCGTGCCGAGGCTGATTGATGCGGTCTCAGCCGGCGTGCTTCACATCCTGTGCGGCACCATCAGCGTGGCCCTCGCTGAGCGGCTCACCGTAGAACACGCGAAACGGGGCATCGATTTTGTCGCGGCGCCGGTGTTTGGCTCACCGGACGATGCAGAGGACGGCCGGCTTTGGATCGTGGCGGCAGGCGCCGACAAAGCAGTCGACCGTGCACGTCCCCTGCTTGCCGCATTTTCGCGAGGAATCACCGTGGCCGGCAAGGAGCCGCAGCAAGCGTATTCGAGGAAGTTTAGTGAATTCTTTCCTCCGGCGCCATGATTCTTTCTCTCGCCGAAGTATTGAGTCAGCGGCAGAAAAGCCGCTGACTCAGGAACCATAAATGCGGTAGAGCTCCTAAGCAACCTCTTTATGCCGCGAATCGGCGCTTCTAGTGCACCAGGAAGAAGCGCATTGCGGCCGGGGTTGCAGCTCCGGCGGGATAGGACTAGCAGAGCCTCGCAGTCTGCGCAGAACAGCTGTCTTCTCATTTTTTCTGGCAAAGTCTCTGCCATGGTTTAAGTTCAGTGTGTCGGCGTTAATGCGCCGGGCAGGCCTCCTGTCCCCGCCAGCTTGATCCACCGCCGCCCGTTCCGATTCCCTTCTGGAGATGCAAATGAAACTCAATTGCATGAGTTCGATCGCCGGGATCGTCTCGCTTTCAATCGTTTCAATCGCAGCTGTCGCCCCGCCGAGCACACCGTCCGCAACCGCAACAGCAACAGCGTTGGACGATGAGGCACGTGGCCGCGCCTGGTGGGCACACGTGCAATATCTCGCCGATCCGTCGATGAAAGGACGCCAGACGGGCAGCGAGGAGTTCGAGAAGGCCGCGGCTTATGTGGTGGAGAAGTTCAAGTCATATGGATTGGAGCCGGCCGGCGTGGACGGCACGTTTTACCAGCCGGTGAAATTCGACGTGCAGCGCGTGCTTGCGGATCAGTCTTCCATCAGCCTGGTGGTTGACGGAAAAGCAACACCGCTGGTCCTGGGCGAGGATGCGATTCTGGGCACGCGAGCGGCGCAGCCAAAAACCATTGATGCGCCGCTGGTGTTTATCGGCTACGGGCTGCACCTTCCCGAGGTGAAGTACGACGACTTCGACTCAGCGGAAGTTCAATGGAGTTCGCTCAAGGGGAAGATCGTGGTGTATGTGAACGGCGGGCCTGCCGATCTGCCCGGGCCTCTGAAGTCGTATGCGCGCACCGCGCCTTTCATCAAGGCAGTTCGCGATGCGGGCGCGGTTGGCATCATCTCCATACCCACGCCCAAGTCAATGGACTTCGGATGGGCACGCGTTGCCAGCAGCGCGTCGCAGCCGGGCATGCGGATTGCACCGTTTCCCGGTGGGGCCGAACTGGCCGCGCGGCACCCGGCTCTGGCGGATGATCATGGCGAGCTGTTCAGCGCCACTTTTAACCCCGCAGATGCCGAGAAGTTGTTTGCAGGAACTGGTCACACCTTTGCGGAAATCCTGGCGCTGGCCGACGCGCAGAAGGCGCTCCCGCGCTTTCCCCTCAACAAAAACCTTGCGGCCACCATTACCACCGAAACCTCGCAGGTGGTCTCTCCCAACGTTGTTGCCAAGCTTCCCGGCTCCGATCCGAAGCTGAAGTCGCAATATGTGCTGATTTCTGCGCATCTCGACCACCTGGGCGTGGGCGCGCCGATTCACGGAAAGACAATCTACGCCGGAGCAATGGACGATGCATCAGGAGTAGCCACGGTGCTTGAAGTCGCGCGCAGATTCAGCCAGGCACCCACGCGCCCACGGCGCTCCATGCTGTTCGTTGTCTTCACCGCGGAAGAAAAGGGTCTGCTCGGCTCGCGGTACTTTGCCGGGCATCCGACCGTCCCGGAGCGGGACATCGCAGCAGACTTGAACCTCGATATGTTCATGCCGATCTTTCCGCTGAAAAAGCTCCACGTTCAGGGGCTGGAGCAGTCGACACTGGCGGACCAGGCGCGGGCTGTGGGCGCCGCGCATCACATCGAGATCGCGACAGATCCGGAGCCGGACCGCAACTCGTTTATCCGGACGGACCAGTACAGCTTTGTGCAGGCGGGGGTTCCAGCACTGGCCTTCAAGTTCGGCTGGGTCATGGGTTCGCCGGAGTATAAGGCCTGGCGCGCATGGCTGGCGGAGCGCTATCACTCCACCGACGACGACCTGACGCAGCCGGTCGACTTTGCCGCCGCGGCCCAGTTCAACGACTTTCTCGCCGATCTTGGCAGGGCAGTGGCTGACGACCCCAGTTCGCCGCATTACCTGGATTCGAGCTTCTTCAGGCGCTTCGAGAATCCCCGGTAGTGCACCACCAGATAGCGGGGCTGAAACGGTCAATGGTTCTCGTTCATGGACGGCGCAGTGTGACAAGACATTTCTGCTGTTGCATATGAGTCGTATCCCATCTAATATGCGTCAATTGATGCCCATGCCCCACACGGCTCCTATCCCGGTGATTCACCCTCCTGCGGTCCTGCGGTTGCGGCTGGGAAAGGTCTGCATCGCGATCCAGGCAGGCTCGCCGACGGAGCTGGTGGAGCGGGCCGAATCGGCCCTAAAGGACTCGAAGTTTCTGGAATTCAGGCTGGATTCGCTCACGAAGCCCGCCGCAGTGCTGCCAAAGCTTAAGGAATTTTTGGCCGAACACCGCGATGTAAAAGCCATCGCCACATGCCGGCGCAAGGACAATGGCGGTAACTTCTCCGGATCGCTCAATTCCGAGATCGAAGTGCTGATCGCGGCCGCCGAGGCAGGCTGCCAGATTGTCGACTTTGAAGTTGAATCGGCCGAGGAAGCGCGCCCGGCGCAGATGACCAAGCTGCGCTCGACGGGCGCTGCGCTGCTAATCAGCTTTCATGACTTCACGCGGACCAAGGGCCTGGACCAGGCCGCATCGCGCATCGAGGCCTTTGCGCCGGATTTCGTAAAGGTGGTTTCAACGGCGCGCACGCTGGCCGACAACCTCGCGGTCCTGCGGCTGATTGAAGACCGCTCGCTTTCGGCCCACGTGGTGGGCATCGCCATGGGCGAAGAGGGTCTGCTGAGCCGGGTTTTGGGCCCAAGGGCCGGAGCTGCCTTCACATTTGCCGCACCGTCCGAAGTGGGCGCGACCGCCCCCGGCCAGGTGACTGCACGCACCCTGCACGACCTCTATCGCATTGAGCAACTCGACCAGGCGACGCGTATCTTTGGCGTGGCCGGGAATCCGATTACCCACTCGCTTTCGCCGCTGATGCACAACATGGCATTCAAGCGTGAGAACGTCAACGGGGTGCTGCTACCCCTGAAGGTGCGCTCGCTGGACGATTTGCTTACGGTGGTGCGCGAACTGCCGTTGAGCGGCGTGGCCGTAACCATGCCTTTGAAGCAGGAAGTGCTGCCGCACCTGGCCAACATGGACCCCCTGACCGCCCGCATCAAAGCATGCAACACGCTGCGTACCGGCGCAGACGGCAAGCTCTACGGCTTCAATACCGATGTGGCCGGCGTGGTTCGTCCGATGGAAAAACGGATCAGGCTCAAGAGCGCGAGGATCGCCGTGCTCGGAGCCGGAGGCGCGGCGCGGGCGGCTGTGTTCGGGCTGGCCGATCAGGGCGCCGAGGTCTTCATCGTCAACCGAACCCACGAGAAGGCCGTCGCCTTGGCGAAGCAATCCAAAACCAAAGCCCTGAAGCATGAGCAGTTCGCCAAGCAGCATTTCGATGTATTGCTCAACTCAACTCCCTGCGGCATGGCCGGCAACCGGGAGCAGCTGCCGATTGCTGAGAATGAGTTGAACGCCAGCCTGGTCTTCGACATGGTCTACAACCCGCTGGAGACGCCGCTGCTGAAGCTGGCCAGGGCGCGTGGCATTCCAGTGGTGACCGGCCTGGAGATGTTTGTGCAACAGGGGGCGCGCCAGTTCGAAATTTGGACCGGCAAGCCGGCGCCGGAGGCCGAGATGCTGCGCGTGGTGGAACTGGAGTTGCGCAGGAGAGGCTAAGCCCTACCGGCAGGCTCCACTATTTGGTCTTCTTCTTCCCCGTTTTTGCAGTCTTGGCCTTTTCGCCCTCAAGATGGCCGAGCTGGATCGGCGCCATGTCCGGGCCGATGCGCTTCACCACTGTGTCGAGCATCTCGTAGTGGATGGTGCGCGCTGAGGCCGGCTTGGTAATGCCCGTCGTGGGATCGGTGCTGACGTCGGGACCATTGGCTAACTGGAAGTCGAACACCGGCACCCTGGCGCCACCGGGGCCGGGCTGAGTGGAGACCAGGACCGGCAGAAATCCCTGGATTGGGTGCAGCCGGAAGGCGGTCTCGTAGCGGTGGTGTTTCAGGCTCCAGGTAAAGACGCGTATCTGGTCGAAGTCGAAGGGCAGGCCTGACTTGGGCGGGCTGAGCACGGTGACGTACTCGGGAACCTCGTGGTCAGGAGTGGTGGCTTCTTCGTCTGAGACCTTGGTCAGGATATAGGCGCCCACAATGCGTTGACCCTCGGCATATTGGGCAATTTCGTCGGGCACATCCACGTCGAGACGGCCGGCGAGCATCCAGCCTGCCTGTCCCTGGGCGGTGCGCACCAGCCACCAGTCCTCCATCGGAATTGAAGGCACATCGTTTGGCGCGGGCGGAGTTGGACGTGCGACGGACGAAGGCTTTGCCGGGGTCGAAATGGGCTTTTTTGCCGGTTCGCCCGGCTTAGGCTCGGCTTGCGGCGGCAACGAGCCGGGTGGGGGCGTCTTGGGCACTGAAGCACGCGCCAGCAACTGAATCTTGGCGTTCGCGGGGAGCAGATAGAAGCGCTCCGTCTCGCGGCCGGGGAGCAGATGCAGGTAGATGTCGTCGCGGACGGTGGCCGTGGCGACAACCGGGTCGTTCTTGTGCTGATCAGCCAGTTGGACGAAGGAGTCGCGGGTCTTGCTGTCGATGACGGCGTGCTCTTCAATCCAGCCAATCTCGTTCTTTCGGGTCTTGACCTTGAGAAACCGTCGGCCGTGTTCCAGCACTTCAAGCGGTTGGCCGTTCACCACTTCGGCTACTCGGTTGGATACGGCGGCTACGCGGTCGTGAATGTACATCTGCCGCGCCGAGACGTAAACCGTATCGTGGGTTTCCTGGTGAAACCGCTCGCATCCGCACACCAGTGCGAGCGTGCCGAGCAGAAGCAAGGAGAATCCGGAGGCCGCGATGCGGCTGATGAAGGGGACGAGGGGGATGTTGGATCGCGTACGCACAGCCAGTGGCGGTCTTCTTGAGAATAGCAGAGAGACACGGATCAGTTTTGAGTTGTCAGTTGTTAGTTCTTGGTGGTCCGTTGCCTGGGCTCAACCTTCAGCCTGGAGATGGCTGCTGAAGTTGATCACTGAGAACTGACGACAGGCTTTTCTACGGTGCGGCGACAATCGAGATGGCTTCCACGGGGTCCGTTCCGGTGGCGCCGGTCAACACTGAGGTCAGCGTGCCTGCGCTCATGGTGTAGCCCTGAAGGTCGGGGCTTCCGCCGCTGTTCACCGTCAGCAGAAAGTTGCCGCTCGAGTCCGCCGCCAGGGCCAACGGCGAGGTGCCTGCCGCCGCTGTGCCGATGGATGCGATGTCGAACATCGGCGCCGAAGTGGTCCCCCCGGCAGTCAGCGAGAAGCTGGCAATGTTGCCGGTCGAGCTGTTGCCGACTGCTTCGTTGGCCACATAAACGTAATCGGCCTGGGGCAGAATCGCCGATGCGCCAGTGCCGCCGGTTGAAAAGGGCGAACCGGAGATTTCGGTGATTCCACTCGAACTGATGGTGAAAACGCGCAAACCCGCCGATTGGGTTTCGGACGGAAGAGCGTCGGATTCGGCCACATACAACAGCCGATTGCTGGGATCAACGGCAACCGCGTTGGCACCGCCGCCGGCGGTGATCACGGGCCTGTTGCCCTCGCCACCGAAGGGATCGGCGTTGCCGGGATTGAAGGCTATTAGCTCAGTCCCGCTCGTTCCCAAGCCAACGAAAACATAGCAGGAATTGCAGGAGCTGGAGTCTCCGGGGGAGATGGCAAGCTGCGTAATACCGGAGGTAGTGGCCGCCGCGGGCAGCGCGACAACCTGCTCCTTCTCGCCCGCCGAGGCAAGCACTCCAGTGCTGGGGCTGATGGCGATTGCGTTGAGCTGCGCCACGCCGGAAACGCCGTCAACCAGCCAGCTGTTGGTTGCGTCCACTTGCAAGGTACTGGCCGGGTCGGAACTGATGGGCTGGCTAGCATTTTCCTCTGTGAGCGTTCCGCCCGATGCAACGCCGTACACATAAATCCCACCAAATGTGCTCACGTAGAGGAAATTGCCGCTGGGCGCCAACGTCATCGCAAGCGGCTGGGCGGAAAGGGTATAGCTGCCGATGGTGGTGAGCACGCCCGAGTTGATGCTCATGGCAACAACCTGCGTGGTCTCTACGTTCAAGACGAAAAAGATGCCGCTGGAAAGTGTGGTGGTGGAGGTTGAGCCGGACCCGCTGCCCGTAGTGCTCGGCGCCTGCCAGAAATCTCCGCAGCCCGCCACAAGAATTATCAGCGTAGCCGCTACACCCAAAAGCAGCGGACCTTTCCAGCTTTTCATCACGAATCCTTTACGGCTAGTCGAGGGCCCTGTGAATCAGCGTATCGCGCTGGTCCGCTTCATGACCGTTCACTCTGTTGGACGCAATTATGAATGAGGCAGCAACATTACAAGAGACGCGCCAGGCGGCAATTCGCTCGTGCTAATCAGCTCATTCCCATGCCTTCATGCTATTCCATCATGCGGGGCGGTTGCTGGTCCGTCGTCGCGCCTGCCAGACCAGGCGAGCGGCGGTCAGGTCTTCAATGGCCATGCCCACGGACTTAAAGACCATGCGCCGGCCGGTTGGCGCGGAGACTTTGCCTGACAGTATCTCGCCGATCTCGGCATGCACTTTCACTCCAGATAGCCGCACATCGCCCGATTCGCGTTCGGCGGCGGCGCGGCACTCGGCCACCACGTAGCTCGACTGCATGGCCTCATCGTCGAGTTCACGCAGGCTGGCACCGGTTGCCCCTATGGCCAGCACCAACGCTCCGGGTGCGAGCCATTTGCCTTGGAGGACCCGGTTGGGGGAAGCGGTTACTGTGAGCACAACGTCCGCGGCTGCAGCATCTTCAACCGGGACGACCTGCGCGCCAGCCTCCTGAGCCAGCCGTTCGGCGTTGGCTGTTGTCCGGCTCCAGATGCGAATGTCCTTGATCTCCGGCCTCACCAGCCGCAGCGCCCGGATGTGCGACCGCGCCTGTACGCCCGAGCCAAGGATTCCCAGGCTAGTGGCGTTCCTGGACGCCAGCGCTTCCACAGCCGAGGCGGAGACGGCGGCGGTACGCATTTCGGTTATCAGACGTCCATCCATCACGGCAAGCGGTTCCCCCGTTGCCCGGCGCAGCAGCTCAATCACCGCCATGTGAGTGGGTAGCCCCACATCGGAATTGCCGGCGAAGAAGGTGACCGTTTTTACGCCCATCACGTCGCCGTGAATGACCGGCATCACGGCAAACCAGCCGTTCTTGAAGCCCTCGGCGTTGCCGGCGCGGAGAATCGTGCGGGCGGGCTGCTCCACCAGGCCGGCGGAATAGTCAATGAGCGCCTGGCGGATGGCAGGAATCAGCGCTTCGTAGGTGAGGACGGCGCGAACTTCGTGCTCGGGGATGTACATGGATTGATTCAGGATATACTTCGCAGATCATGAATGCGGAATCGGTGGCCGCCCCTTGCGGGCATCACAACACCGAAACCGTGGAAGCCATGTGTCTCAAAGCTAAGAGCTAGAAGCTAACGACTAAAAGCTGCTTTTCAGTTGGGCCGGCCGCCGGAGTTGGTGCGGCGCCGGAAACGCTCATCCACCGGCTGACGTCCCTGGAAGCCAGACTCCATGGTGTGCCAGTGCTCGATTGCGGTCTCGCCCATGCGCCAGCAGAGCAGTACCACCTGATCGTCCATCCGGCAGGGGAAGTCGAGCAGGCCGGCCTCAAGATCCTTTACCTGCACGCCGATCGAATCGATCTCGGCGATGGTTTCGCGGGCGAGTTTGAGGTGCGTCTCGATCTCCGCACGCTGTTTGGCCACTTTGGCCACGTCAACCCTCATGCCGCCGGAGAGGTAGATGCGGCGCGCCAGGTCAGAGAGGGCGCTCTCAACTTCTTCCGCACCCTGTTTGGCCTCAATCGCGCGCTTGAGCAGCGATTCGAGCACCGGGAGCAGGGACTGCGCTTCGTCGAGAGTGAATGTCTTCATGGAGAAATGCCTTGTTCTCAGGATACGACAAAAACAGTTGTTAGTTGTCAGAGATCAGGAGACTTGTGTCCGACGATGGGCGCTGAGGTCTAAACTCTCAAACCTGATTCCAAACCGTGTTATTCTCCAAGCACTGCCGGTGAAGGAAACGATCTCCATGCTCGATATACCTGCCCGTACCGCTGCCGTGAGAATGGGCGTCCTGCTGGTTTCAGTCGTTGCGCTCGACGTGGCGGTCGCCTTGTTCGTCCCGCACCCGCGCCTCTTATGCGCGATCATTCCCGGGCTGATCCCGCTGCTTACCCCCGTCTTGCTACTTTCATTCGGCCTCTTCGATGAACCGGCGACGGAGGACGGACCCATGTCCGCAGACAAGAAGTCGCCGGGGACCAAGAGCTGAAGGCTGAGAGCCGATAGCTGCCTTTAGATTTCCAGCATCCGGTCGAGCGCCACCTTTGCCCACTGCTTCACGCTTTGCCGCACCTTGATCTGGTTCACAACACGGCCTTCTACCAGGTTCTCAAGCGCCCACGCCAGATGGTTCGGGCTGATGCGGTACATGGTTGTGCAGAGGCAGCCGGTGTCATCGAGGGTGATGATGCGCTTGCCTTCTTCGGCGAAGCGTTTTGCCAGGCGATTGACCAGGTGAATCTCGGTGCCGATGGCGAACATGGAACCCACCGGCGCATCTTCAACGATCTTGATCAGGCGCTCGGTCGAGCCCAGCGCGTCAGCCTTCTGGCAAACCTCCCAGCGGCACTCGGGATGGACAATCACCTGGATGCCGGAATATTTGGCGCGCACCTGATCAACATGACTGGGCAGAAAGCGCTGATGGACCGCGCAATGGCCCTTCCACAACACCACGCGGCTGGCGGTAAGCTTTTCCTTTGTCTGCCCGCCTTGCAGGCCCCCAAGTTGAACCGCCCAAGGATCCCATACAGCCATTTCATTCAGCGGAATGCCCATGGCGAAGCCGGTGTTGCGGCCGAGGTGCTGGTCAGGTAGAAACAGTATCCGCTTACCGCGCGCGAAGGCCCACTCAAAGGCCGCGCGGGCGTTGGAAGAGGTACATACCAGGCCGCCGTGCTCGCCGCAAAAGGCCTTGATGGCGGCGGTCGAGTTCATGTAGGTCAGCGGAATTGTCCCGTCCGTAAGCCCAACACGCGCAAGCGCTTCCCAACAAGCCTCGACCTGCGAAATCTCGGCCATATCGGCCATGGAACAACCGGCATTAAGGTCCGGCAAAATCACCTGCTGGTCATCATGGCCAAGCACGTCGGCGCTCTCGGCCATGAAGTGCACACCGCAGAAAACAATGTACTTGGCGTCGGTTTCGGCGGCGATCCTGGAGAGCTTGTAGCTATCGCCGGTGAAGTCGGCGAAGCGAATCACCTCGTCGCGTTGATAGTGGTGGCCGAGCAGGATGGTGGTAGCGCCCAACTCAGCGCGCGCTGCGGCAATCCGGCCATCCATGGTGTGGTCAGGAAGCGCAAGGTAGTTCTCGAGGCTGCATGCATCTTCGGAGCCGCGGGCGCTGTCAGCCTCCGGCGAGGCCGCCGCTGGTTCGTCAAGGATCAGGGTCACTCTATTCCGCCTTCAGTCCAGCCGACTCTTCAATGAGAATGGCGGACGGAGATGTTGAAAGCTAACCGGCCTGCAGTGAATGCGCTGATTCTCCGAGCGTTTCCAGCATTTCCGCCGGTCGCTCAGGAGAGCCCCCATTCACGGGGATGTTGCAGCCCTTTCGTACAGTTCGATGCGGCACCAAGCCGGAAAGCGTCATTCATTGCTTCCGGCAACGCCGATCCAACTGAAATTATTTTAACTGAATTGCAAACGGGGCGCAGTGTGGGAGACCAGTTTTTGTGAGCAGCTACAGTGAAAGCAGGGATGCTCTATCCCGAAAGTACGGTCGTTGAGTTGATGCGACCATCAGGGAGCGGCAACCCTGCACAAAACTGAGCACAGCATGGGAACCCTGGTTTCGCTCTAGAATCCTCTTTGGGGTTGGCGGCCGGGAAAGGAATCAGTCATGGAAACCCAAAGCGAGGATCTTGCTCAACAGTTCGCCAGCGACAACTACTCGGGGATCTGTCCCGAGGCATGGGCCGCAATGGCCGAGGCCAACCGCGGCCACGCCACGGCCTATGGCGACGACCCGTGGACCGCGCGCGCCGCGGGCGCCTTTCGCGAGCTGTTCGAGACCAACCTCGAGCTGTTTTTTGTCTTCAACGGAACGGCGGCCAATTCGCTCGCGCTGGCGTCGCTCTGCCAGTCGTACCACGGTGTGATCTGCGCGGACCAGGCGCATGTGGAGACCGATGAATGCGGCGCGCCGGAGTTCTTTTCCAATGGCTCAAAGCTGCTGGTAGCGCATTCCTCAGACGGGAAGCTGACGCCCGACGCCATTGACGAGCTCGCCACCAAACGCCAGGACATTCACTACCCCAAGCCGCGCGTCGTCACCATCACACAATCCACTGAAACCGGGCGAGTGTACAGCGTGGAAGAGATCCAGGCCATCTCTGCCGCGTGCAAGGCACATGGCCTGTCGCTGCACATGGATGGCGCGCGCTTCGCCAATGCCTGCGCCAGCCTGAACCGCACGCCCGCCGAACTTACATGGAAGAGCGGCGTGGACGTGCTGTGCTTTGGCGGGACAAAGAACGGCATGGCCGTTGGCGAGGCAGTTCTTTTCTTCGATCGCGCGCTGGCCACCGATTTTGACTACCGCTGCAAGCAGGCCGGGCAGCTTGCTTCGAAGATGCGCTTTCTGGCCGCGCCCTGGGTGGGCATGCTGGAGAACGGCGCATGGCTCAGCAACGCGCAGCACGCCAACCGCTGCGCACAGTATTTCGCGGAGCGCATCGCGGCAATTCCAAACGTGACCGCGAGCTCGCCAGTCGAAGCCAACGCGGTCTTCCTCACTGCTTCAGAAAAGATTCTCGACGGGTTGCGCGCACGCGGCTGGAGGTTCTACACCTTCATCGGCGGGGCGGCGCGCATCATGTTCGCGTGGGACACGGATCTGGCGCGCGTAGACAACCTGCTCGCCGACCTGAAGGAATGCGCGAACCTCGCATAGCAGAGGCAGCACAGAACCTTCTTATTCGCGGCCTCGTTTGCCGTCTCGAAAAATCCGGCCTCACTTGGGCGGCGGCAGCGTATACGTCGCGCCCAGCGTGAACTGGAATGAGTTGCGCTTGGTCGGCGGCACGGTGTCTGCTGGATCATTCAGATATGTGTCCACCGTTCCCATCGAGAAACTGAGCCGCTTGTAGACCGGCAGAATCAGTGCGTCCGTTTCACCCGTGGAGTAGGCGTGCAGATCATTCCACGCGGGGATGTATTCCAGTTGCTGGGTAAAGACTGCGCCCTTGGGCAGCTTGCGCATGTAGTTGGTCGCAAACGTGGAACCCACCAGGTTCTCGTTCTCGCCAGGAGTCGCATCGATAAAGCTTTGCTTCTCATACTGGATTGTGCCCTTCACGTCCAGCGTCTGATTCGGCTGCTTTACAATGGTCCAGCCCAGGCCGCCGCCGTAAATCTGCTGCAGGTCAAGGCTCTGCGAAAAGTTGTGATCAAACGCCACCTGGCCGAGCGCAAAAAAACGCGCCGAGAAGAACTCGTCCTGCTCCGCATCCGCGTGGTAGATGGCGGTCTTTACCGTCGGGGTATCGGGCTCGGTAATCTTCCCATACGACCCGCTGAAATGAAGTGAGGTGCGGTTGCTTGGATTGAGCCAGCCTACCGCGGGCACCACGCGCACCAGCCCAATGCCGCCGCTGAAGGTATCCGTGTCCTGCGTTGCCTCCACCAGCGTCGCACCTGCGGTTGCATTGCCGGTCCACTCTGAAAAGAATCCGGGCTTCTGGCTCAGTGCCCGATCAAACGTGGGTTGATCGATTACATAGTCCACCTGGGCCAGCGGGATGGGCGCGGCCGGTACACCTTGGCCGGAGGTCAGCTCAATTTGCTTGTTCTCGACCGAAAGGCTGCCCGACGGCAGATGCGCCGGCAGAGCCTTGCGTCCCGGCTGGAAGCCCTTTTGGAGCACAACGAACTTTGATGAGGAATGGATCTCTTTCACCTTGTCCCAGCTGACAGTGATGTCTCCGGCCATGTCGCTGTGGAAGACGGCACTACCGCCCACCGAGCGGAGGAACTTGCCGGTCAGCTGGTCCCCGTTGGCAAACACCAGCACGTCCGGCGGGGGCGCCGAGGCTTTTGCAGGCGGAGCTGCCTGGGCATGGATCGACGCAGAGCCTGCGCCGAACAGCAAGACCCCAAGCAGAGCGATGGCGAGGCCAGCCGCAAACTTGCCAAAAAGGTTGTCGGTTAGAACAAACTGCGAGCGTGAAAGTGCAGAAATGGGTGAAACGATTTCATGTGTCGGTTTCATGGGGGAATGAAGCCTTTCCTATTGGAATTTAAAACAGCTTTCCTGAGATTCTCCGTCTCAGGTTCATTACACACAGTTTACCCCGACCTGATCAGGCAAAAGCCTCTAATTCCGCCCCGTCCCGCTGTGCTTCCTAAACACCACTTTCAGCTCCCGCCGCCAGTGCTCGCCCACAGCAATCAGCTCCCACTCCACCTGCGGTGAAAGATGGCGCAGTACCGGCTCATTGGCCGGATGGATGCGAAGGGCGGGACCGGCCAAGAGCAGCCGCGGAGGAAGTGGCGACACCTCCGCGCCGGGAAAGTACCCCTGTCGCTCAAAGGCCGACAATGGCCGTCCGCCCGCGTTGCCTGCCAGCGGCTGGCGATCGTCGTTCAGGGCGCGCACGCGGATCCAGTAATCCAAAGCCTGAAGCGGGAGGTGCAGATCCTCGTCTGCCTTCAGCTCGATCACCATGAGGCGTCCGTTTTGATCGAGCGTGAGCAGGTCCAACAGCCCGCGTTCGCCGGCTGACAGCGCAGGCACCTGCGAGTAGAGGAGGTCTTGCCGCAAGCCTGGCAGCAATTCAGCAATCCCCGCGCGCAACTCCGCCTCCAGCCAATGCTCCGGCTGCAGGCGGAATAGTGCGTCGGCATGCACTCCGTCAGGATGACGACTGGAAAACAGCCGCGCAAACAAATCCCGGGCGAGTACCTCAGTCTCCTCGGTGAGCGGCGTTTCATTTGCGCCCGCTCCAAAGCTGATCTCGTCCTGGGCCGCAAACGAATTGGCCGCAAACCCATGGCGCACCCGCGCAAATTCGAGGCCATGCAGCAGCAAGCCTGCTTCGGTCGGCGAACTCGCCTTCACCTCCACGCGCGGGCGTGCTAATTGCGGAACTAGCCCCATCAGCCGCGCAATTCCCGGCGCGCAGCGCTCAATCGCTGCATCGGCAGAAAACGCATGCACCAGCCGCGACTGCAGGTTGCCCGTATCTCGAAAGTCCACTGGCACCAGTTCTTCGCTGCGCTCGTCGAGCGTATACAGTTCGAAATCGGCGGCTGCATGATTCAGCCACGCCATACGCTCAGCCGTCGTCCGCCACGCACCGGCGGGGACAACGACTTTGAGACCGCCAAAATGCCTGCGTCCGTCACCCGTTTGACGGCAATGATCGAGCCAAAGAATTCCCAGCGTCAGAACGCCATCCACCATTGCCGCCGACTCCGACTCGCCCACGCCGATCACTGCATCGCAAGAGGTTCCGCGCAACAGCCGTCCGCGCAAATATGCCGGACCGAAGCTGTGCTCCAGGTCCATCGCCGACCGCATCCCGTCCACCTTGGCGCCAATGAAGCGCCGCGTCAGTGCCCGCTCCAGCAATCGCTGATAGCTGCGCCGTGCCGCGTCGCGAGCAGTGGGAGTGCGGCGATCGTTGGTAGGTACCAGTTCGAGAGATTGCGGCTTGGCCGTGCCCATGCGCCGCGTGGTCAGGCGCAGGCACTGCGCGCGTTCCTGCGCTTCAACCACGGTCCGCATCAGGTTGCGTTCATCGCTCCAGAACTGTAGCAGGCAGCGCCCGTGCTGCTCGGTCACCGCGTAGCGCGCCGTGCGCATGTCGAAGAGGACGCGGCCGTCCTCAAGCAGCGCGGCTCCCGGGTGCAGAGCAAGATATTCTTCGATTGTTTGAGCTAGGCGCGCCGGGGTTGCTTCCTGAACGGCCACGCGCCCCTACCAGCCCTGCCGCGCGCGCAGTCCGGTGATGTGAGCCGTGTGATGGCGCGAGTGCCAATCGTAAAGAGCGAGCGTTGTGGTCAGCTTTTGCCGGCCCTGCTCAGGGTGGACGAACCCCTTCTGGAAATCCTCTTCAGTCATGGATTCCAGCAGAGCGACCCAGCGTCCGTGCAGTCCATCAATCAGGGCCAGAGATCCGTCGATGGGCCCACGGCTATCCGCCAGTTTGGCCCAGGCAGCCTCGTCGTACGGCTTGATGGTGGGCCAGTCCTCAGTGAGTGCGAGCTTGAAGCGGATATAGGAGTTGGCGTGGCTGTCGAAGATGTGATGCACCAGCTGGCGCACTGTCCAGCCGCCGTCACGATAGGGGGTATCATGCTCCGCGTCGCTCAACCCATTCACAGCCGCTCGCAGCCGCGCAGGCAAAAGGCGCAGCGTCTCAATATGTGAGGAACGAATGCTGGCCAGACTGGTTGTCGGAGGGATAAAACGGCCGATCGGATAGCGGAGGTCATCCAGGGTTTGCATGAAATGAGTCTAACCCTGACTGCCTGGCGGGGGTGTGCCGGCAGACACTGAAAAAGACCACGCTCTGCGGTTCGATTCCGGCCATCTTGCTACCTCGAACCGAATCGCGCCTTAGGCGTGATGAACCGCTTTATGCTGGGCCGCGTGATGGTGTGCGCCGCCAGGGTGGTGGTGGTGATGGTGCTTCTTGGCGAACGCCGGGGTAGCAAACACCATGAGAAGCAACGCAGCTGCAAAAAACTTTTTCATGGCCTGAATGTAGCATGAAGCAGCGAAAAACGATAGCCCCGCCGCCATCCCGCACCAAAGCGATAAACGTCCTCGCCCCGCCCGTCTAGTGTCGAGACCGAACAGCGAACCGGCCAGCCCTCGCCGCTTGTGACACTACCGAAACTGTCCCATATCCCGCCCGTCGGACGTCTTGTTCGATTTCCACTTGCTGCAGTGCATTTCAGGAGCCCACTCATGCCGCAAAGAACCATACGCAGTCTCTCCATCCTGATCGCTCTGGTCCTCGCTTCTGCAACCACCGCTCTCGCCCAGTCCCCGGCTCCGGTTGATCTGCCCCCCGCGATCATCCCGGTCCGAAATATGGAAATGACAACACTCGCCACAGCTCCGGCCGAGGGCTGGGAAGTCGCGCGATCGGCCAGTCCTTCCGGGGGCAGGATCCTCGTCGTCACTGTCGACAAGCCCAACCGCAGGCAATCCTGCCGGGTCCAGTCCTTCACCGACGAAAAAGTCGTCTGCTCCCGTGGCTTTGGCGATTCCCGCACCTATCTCAAACAGCAAGTCGCCGCCCTCATCCTTCCGGGCGACGAAGCCCTGACAACCGGACTCTTTGTCGGGTTCAATGCCGGGCTGGGTGCGTCCATCTGGGCCACGGTCGCCCTCGCGGCGGCTTGCCCACTATGCGCTGCAGGCACCGCCGTGGCGGCATTCGTGTTTTTCGACCTCGCAGGTCTCACCGCCTTCACCGGTGGCGAACCCGATCGCATTGCCTACCTTGCTCCCGGACAGAAACTAAGCCCGAAGTTCAACTCCGTCCTCCGTTGACACAATCGAAGCCGCGCTCCCCCGCGCGGATCGCGGCTTCGGCGTAAACTAAATCAACGATGAACCCACCGGCCGTTTCCCCTGTCGCCAGCCCCAGCCACAAACGTTACTTCTTTGAGAAATTCGGCATCACCGAACGCCTGCTTGAGCGCTGCCTCGGTGAGGCTCTGGCCGCAGGCGGGGACTACGCCGACCTTTACTTTGAATCGGTTACGGCCACCTCTCTGGGTGTCGACGAGCAGATCGTCAAATCCGCGAGCCAGGGAACCAGCGCCGGCTGCGGCATTCGCGTGCTCTCCGGAGAGCGCACCGGCTACGCGTACACGGACAATCTGAGCCCCGAGCGCCTGCTCCACGCCGCCCGCACCGCGGCAATGATTGCGTCAGGACCATCCAAACAGACGGTCCAGGGATTTGTGGAAGCTCCCGTCGCAGATCTTTATCCCGTCCCATTGGGTGGATTTGATCTGGACCTGGCCGCGCGACTTGAATTGATCCTGCGCGCCGACCGCGCTGCCCGCGCCTTTGACAACCGCATCGTCCAGGTGCGGGCTGGGT
Source organism: Occallatibacter sp. (assembly GCA_050014515.1). Classification (GTDB taxonomy): domain Bacteria; phylum Acidobacteriota; class Terriglobia; order Terriglobales; family Acidobacteriaceae; genus Telmatobacter. The sequence continues at coordinate 7,622 of JBEKDE010000030.1, read as the reverse complement.
ATTCAGAAGAACTCCGCCGCATCCTCATTGCCGCATCCGACGGCGCATTTGCCTCGGACACCCAACCCCTCTGCCGGCTGAATGTCTTTGTCATCGCCAGGGAAGGCGCAGTCACCACCAAGGGCTCTGCCGGTGGCGGCGGGCGATCGGGGTTGGAACAGTTTATCGGGTCTAAAAGCCCGGAACATCTGGCCAGCGAGGCCGCGCGCGGAGCCATTTTGCAGCTCGGCGCCGTGGCCGCACCTGCAGGCGAAATGCAGGTCGTGCTTGGCCCGGGATGGCCCGGCATCCTGTTGCATGAAGCTGTGGGCCACGGCCTCGAAGCCGACTTCAATCGCAAGGGAACTTCCGCCTTCACGGGGCTCATCGGGCGATCTGTCGCCAGCTCGAAGGTCACGGTGGTCGACAACGGAACCATCGCTGGGCGCAGAGGGAGCCTGAACGTGGACGACGAGGGCTCTGCCACGCAAGAAACGACTCTGATCGAAGGCGGCATTTTGAGGGGCTACCTGACCGACAAGCTTTCCGCGCGGCTCACTGGCGCAGCCAATACCGGCTCGGGACGCCGCGAGAGCTACCAATCGATCCCTATGCCACGCATGACCAACACCTACATGCTGGCCGGTGACGACGCTCCTGAAGACATTATCCGCTCCGTCAAGCGCGGTCTCTACGCGGTCAATTTCGGTGGGGGATCGGTGGACATCACCAACGGCAAATTCGTCTTCTCGGCGTCTGAGGCCTATCTCATCGAAGACGGCAAAATCACCGCACCCGTCCGCGACGCCACGCTGATCGGCAACGGACCCGAAGCGCTGAAGTACGTCTCCATGGTCGGCCACGACCTGAAATTAGACGAAGGCATCGGCGTCTGCACCAAAGACGGCCAAGGCGTTCCGGTAGGCGTGGGCATGCCGACGGTCAAGCTCGACAAGATGACCGTGGGCGGCACGGGACGGTAAGCGAGAACATAAGCCAACTTGAGATGAGCGGCTAAACCGTGCGTTCGTAATAGGAGTCAACCGCCGCCTGTCCGGTGTAATTCGCTCCGGCCAGATCGTCTGCGCCCAAATAGCGGTAAGGAAGTAGACGGCGCGAGGTTTGCCCGCTGTTCGTCAGTAAACGCCGCCCCAAAACGTACCGGAAACCAGTGCGGTGGAGGTCCTTCCCAAACTGCGCCCCTGAAGATTTCTGGCCGCTGATGCGCAAATTTCGATAATCAAGATGCATCATCAGGACGCCGCCATCTTTCAGCCAGCCGGCCGCTCGCTGCACTATGCCAAGCTTGTCGCCAATGTAATGCAAACCGTGTACACAGGTTACAAGGTCGAACGCTTCCGCAGTCTTCCATTTTTCTACTGGTGCCGTGATCAGACGGACGCAGTCGAGGCCAGGCCCTATTGGATCGAAAATGGGGACAAGGTCCACACCTGTCAGCTTCACTCTGGAATCCATTCCGCTCTTGCGAAAAGCCTCAGCAGCTTGAATCAGTGCGCGACCCGTTCCGCAGCAGAGATCTAGCCATGCGGCCTCGTGCTGTTTTTGCAGTTTCTCCTTTAAGAAATCCCGCGGCGAAAACCCGAGGTCCTTTTCGTAGCTATTGGCGCCCGCAAGGTTTCGCTCGCGATTCATATATGCATTTGCAACGACCTCGGATTTTTCGAGAGCCGTGGCGTCAAGAAGGCTTGGCATCTGCGCGCCGCGCCGGCTGCGTGCGCCCCCGTTACTTCGAGCTCTTAAGATCATATTCATTTTTTCATTCTGCGCACACTGTCGCCCAGTCGCAACCAAATGCCAATATCCTCAATTAACCAAGTTTACCGAGTTCCATCCAATTCTCCGACCTGTCACTAAGAGTTGGGCGACTGTGCGAGCCGTCGTTCATGCATCCATGTGTCGACCCGCACGATTCCCGCATCTATACATTGGTTGTTGCAACCTTCTTTTCATGACAGCCTAAATTAAGGAGAAATCTCCATGACAGATTCAGCTTCATCCTCTTCCCGCGTCTGGTTCATCACTGGTTGTTCTTCCGGCTTCGGCCTGCTGCTGGCGCACGAACTGCTCCGCCGCGGAGAACGCGTAATCGCCACCGCGCGCGATGCATCAAAGCTCGACGACCTGATGACCCTTTATCCCGACACCGCACGGACTTTCATGCTGGACGTGACCAAACCGGCCGAAATCGAATCGGTTGTCAAACTCGCTGTCACTGCCTTCGGCGACGTCGACGTCCTAGTAAACAATGCCGGCTATGGAGTCACCGGAGCCATTGAGGAAGTCTCGGAAGATGAGTTCGAGCACATGTTCCAGACCAACATCTATGGCCTTATCCGCACCACGCGCGCCTTCCTGCCCCACTTCCGCGAGCGCCGCTCGGGACACATCTTCAATCTCTCCTCCATCGGCGGTCTCATCGGCGGGGCCGGCTGGGGCTTTTACAACACCACCAAATTCGCGGTGGAAGGATTTAGCGAAGCTCTCGCCGCAGAGATGAAACCTCTCGGCGTGCATGTAACTGTGATTGAGCCCGGCCCCTTCAGGACGGATTTCCTCGGGCGATCCGGCAAGCTCGCCGCCACAGAACTGCCCGATTACGCGCACACTGCCGGCAAGGCTCGCGAATATCTCCTGACGCAGGCGGGCAAACAGCCCGGGGACCCGCAGAAAGCTGTGGAAGCCATCATCACCGTAGCCGATTCGCCCGAGCCGCCGGTACACCTGATTCTCGGCAAGATCGCGCTGACCCGCTTCCGGGACAAGCTCGCGCAATGGCAAAAAGAGATTGCGGCCTGGGAACCTGTGACCCTCGGTGCTGATTTCCCTGACGGAAAATAGACGCGAAACAGTCCGCAGCATGGAGGGCATTTCCGCGTGCGGGAATTGCCCTCGCTCGGCTGTTCTTCGCCCGAAGACCCGGCCCGTTTTGTTACTGTTGACCCATGCCCGAACTAGCAGCACTCGCCGACCAGACCACGCTCGAACTTGAATCTCTGACTGCCGACGTCGTCGCCCTGGCCTTGAAGGCCGGCGCCTCTGACGCGGAGGCGGTGGTCCGCGAGGGCGATGAGTTTTCGGTTGAAGTGCGCATGGGCCAGGTGGAAACCCTGAAGGAGTCCGGCTCCCGCGGCCTGGGCTTACGCGTTTTTCTCGGAACACACTCAGCCTCGACATCCACTTCCGATCTCACGCCTGACGGAATCCGCCAGCTGGTTGAAGGCGCGATGGCCCTGGCCAAAGTAACGGAAGAAGACCCGTTTGCCGGCCTGCCTGAGACCGCGGAATTCGGCTCGGTTCCCGGCGATCTCCACCTCTATTACGACGACGTCTACTCACTCTCGGGGCAGGAGCGCATTGAGTGGGCGCGGCGCTGTGAAGCCGCTGCGCTGGCCGTCGATCCGCGCATCACCAACTCTGATGGCGGCAGCTTTCAGGCCTCCACCGGGCGCAAGGTCATGGCCAACTCACGCGGCTTTGTGGGCGGCTACCGGACCAGCTACGCGGGGGTTTCGGCGGCCCCGCTGGCCATGGACGCGAACGGCCAGATGCAGCGCGACGGCTGGTGGTCGAGCTCGCGCTCCTTTACCCATCTTGAATCCCCCGAGTCCGTCGGGCAGGAGGCCGCGCGCCGCACCCTGCGCCGCCTGGGCGCACGCAAGGTGCCCACGCAGCGGGTTCCCATCGTGTTTGCGCCTGAGGTGGCACGTACCCTTCTCGGCCATCTCTTCGAGGCCGCATCCGGTGACGTGATCTGGCGCCACGCTTCCTTCCTGGCCGGCAAGCTCGGCGCGCAGATTGCCGCACCCGCGCTCAAACTGATCGACGATAATCTCATGCTTCTGCCCAACGGGGCAGGCGGCTTTGGCAGCTCGCCCTTTGATGGTGAGGGACTGCAGTCGCTGCGCACTGTCGTGGTCCAGGACGGCGTGCTCCAAACTTACCTGCTCAACACGTACTCGGCGCGAAAGCTGGGACTTAAATCCACACACAACGCCTCAAGAGGCTTGGCAGGTACACCCGGCATCGGCTGCGGGAATCTGTATCTTGAGCCAGGCGAACTCACTCCGGAGCAGATCATCAGAAATGTCCAGGCAGGCCTTTACCTCACCAGCCTGATGGGTCCGGGCGTCAACATGGTCACCGGCGACTACTCGCGCGGCGCTGTCGGACTGTGGATCGAGAAAGGCGAGCTGACGTATGCAGTGGAGGAGATCACTGTCGCCGGCAATCTGGCCGAGATGCTGATGAACGTGACTGCGATCGGCGATGACCTGGTGTTCCGCGGATCGGTGGCCTCACCCACGCTGCTCATCGACGGCATGACTGTTGCGGGAGACTAGCGCAACAGCGGAGTTTGAAGAGAATGGATGGAGCGGATCAGGGCGGATCGGCACGGCATCTTTCAGGAGATGCGATGATTCAGATCGCTTTTGACCCTGCTGAGCCCAAGGCCGCGCTGACCCAATTGCCCCATTCTGCCGCTGTGTTTGCTCTTTATGGGGCAGACGCGCACGCGGAGCCTTACATTGGGCGAACGCCAAACCTGAAGGCGCGCCTAGAGCGCCTGCTGCAACCTTCAGCCAAACACCCCCGTCGGTTACAACTGGCTGGCCGCGTTCGCCACATTGAGTACCGCCTCGCCGGTTCTGAATTCGAGTCGCTGCTTGCGCAGTTTTCTCTTCTTGTGAAGATCTACAGCGCAAAGACGTTGGAGCGAATGCACCTCGGCGCGCCCACGTTCATTCGGTTCCTCGGCTCCAACGCTTATCCGCGCATCACGGTAACCAACCGCCCCAGCCAGCGTGAGGCTGACTGGGCCTATGGACCATTCCAGTCGCGCGCTGCGGCCGAGCGGTTTGCGGACGAGGCCCTGAAGCTCTTCCTGCTGCGTCGCTGCACCGACGACCTGAACCCCAATCCCGCGCACCCCGGATGCGTGTACTCCGAGATGAAGATGTGCCTCGCCCCTTGCTACCAGGGCTGCACGGACGAGCGCTACACCGAAGAAGCCGCATCCGTTGAGAGCTTTATCGCAACCCGGGGCGAGAGCCGGCTGGTCACACTGCGCAGCCAGCGCGAGAAGGCCTCTGCCGACCTGGAATTCGAGGCTGCGGCCCAGTTTCACGCGCAGGTCCAGAAGATCGAGGCTGTTCGCGCTCTGGCTCCTGAGATCGTTCGCCCCATGAGCCAGTTGCGCGCGGTGATCCTGCAAGCCTCTGCTCAACACGACGAAGTTTCTGTCTTTCTGTTTGAAGGGGGTACGATGCGCGGACCGCAGGCGTTTTCGACGCTCGGCATGAGAATCCAGAACGAGCAATCCGGGTCGACCTCCCTTTTTGCGCAGCCGATCGCGATCGAAGCAATCCCGGAGCCTCCGGAACCCAAATCGGCCAACAACGAGAATCCCCTCCTCACTGCTCCGGCACTAGCCTCTATCAAGCTCGCGCGCGGCCTGCTGGAAACGCGGCTCGAGTCTGTCCTGACTGGCCTCGCTGAACGATCCGACCCCCCGTCACCGACCGAGCGGCAGGGGCATCTCGCTCTGCTCAAAAGGTGGTATTACCGCCCTGAAGTGCGCCGGACCGGCGAAATCTTCTTCCCTGACGGCGAAGGCCGCTGGCCCATCAAACTCATTCTGCGCGGGATCGGCCGAGTTGCTGCAAAATCTCTGCAGATCGCGCCATCCCTAGACCAGAATCATGCGCAAAATCAGGCGCAGAATCAGGCGTAGCCAACTCAATGCCCGCTCCCGTCAACCTCCGCGCACTCCTTGCCGAGGGCAGACACGCTCTTTCGCAGGGCCGCGTGCCGGAGGCCGTCGCACTCATTGAAGCCAAACCCCGGCTTGCTGTGCGCCTGCTTGAGCTCCTCTGGGACGACGATTCAGGCGTGGTCCAACGCGCCGCCGATGTGCTTGAGCGAATCATCGCAAGTATTTCCCGCCAGCCCTCGCCGCCGATTGACGCATTCTGATCGACGCCAAACATGGATTGATCGGTCTGCTGGTCGAGGCCCAGCTGAAAAAGCTGCGATGGAATCCCGCGCTGACAATCGGCCGCCTGCCGCTCACCGTTCCTGAATGCCGCCGGGTTGCCGCAGCCCTCTATACCTACCTCGACGACCCCAGTTCCATCGTCAAAACTGCCGCGTTGCAAGGCCTGACAGACCTTACCCGGCACGATCCTTCGATGCTGTCCGCGGTTCTGGACCTGCTCCGCATCCACGGGCGCAGCGGCACCGCCGCAATGCGTGCCCGCAGCCGCATCCTGCTTAAGCGCCTGGAGGCGTCAAAAGAACGTCCCGTGGCGCGACCAACCTCTCACGCAAAACATCGAACAGACTGATACACTGGCGGGAAAGGGAGAACCCCGCACAATCCCATGGTTGAACTTTTGCCGTCCATCTTGTCTGCCGACTTCGCCCACCTTGCCGATCAAGTTGCCGCGGCTGAGCGTGGCGGCGGCACGGTCATTCACGTGGACGTGATGGACGGGCATTTCGTACCCAACATTACCCTCGGGCCGCCCGTTGTCAAAAGCCTGCGCAAAGCGACCAAACTGCCACTCGATTGCCACCTGATGATCGAGAATCCGGATGAGTTTATCCCTGCCTTTGCCGATGCGGGGGCCAACTGGGTGGGTGTTCACTACGAGGCCTGCCGGCACCTGCATCGCACGCTGCAGCTTATTGCCCAACATGGGATGAAGCCCGCGGTGGTGCTGAATCCCGCGACCCGGGTGGATTTGATCATCGACATCCTGCCTATGCTGCACCATGTGCTGATCATGAGCGTCAATCCAGGCTTCGGAGGGCAGGAATTCATCCCTTTTGTGCTGGACAAGATCCGGCACCTTGTGGAATTGCGCCGGGAGCTGGGGCTGGGATTTAGAATCGAAGTTGACGGCGGCGTGGCTCACGACACGGTGGCCCAGGTCGTCCAAGCAGGAGCAGACCTGCTGGTAGCCGGCAATGCCGTGTTCGGCGCCGGTCACCCCGAACAGGATGCGCGAGCCCTGTTGGCCGCTGCCCAGAAAGCGGCTGGCGAGCCAACAGATAAGACGAGTAATGCAATACGAGTAAAATGAGCAACACGAGTAATTTCTGAAAAAGGTAATAAACGGCGGATGGCCCACCATGAGGGCGCCGCCGCAACGAGGTGGTATGAACCGGTTGTCCTTAAAAATCTGTGCGGTGGCTCTCGCTTTGCTGGCGTTTGCCGACGTCTCGTCCGCGACCGACAAGAAGCCCAAGAAAAAGAAGGATCAGGACCTGAGCGCCAACCCGCTGAAGGATGTGAACTCCAAGCAGCCGGATAAGGAGCTCTACGACAAAGCCATGCTGGCCCTGAAAAAGGGCCGCTTCGACGTGGCGCGGCTTGACCTGCAGACCATGCTCAACACGTATCCCGAGTCGGAATACCGGATGCGCGCCAAGCTTGCCGTCGGCGACAGTTGGTTCAAGGAAGGCGGTACTGCGGCCCTCACCCAGGCTGAAGCTGAATACAAGGACTTCATCACCTTCTTCCCCAACGCCCCCGAAGCAGCCGAGGCGCAAATGAAGGTGGCCGACATCTACTACCAGCAGATGGAGAAGCCGGACCGCGACTACACCAACGCCCAGCG
>JBEKDE010000029.1:0-50538 GCA_050014515.1 Occallatibacter sp. | reverse complement strand
CGCGGAGGCGCTGCGCTGACTACGTTGCCGAATGTCGAGCTGCCGATGTTGCCATCGACTGAGCTGGGGCCGTTGAACTGCGCGTGGTTGAAGACGTTGAAGGCTTCGACACGAAAGAGGATCGACTTTGAGTCGGTGAGAGAAAGCTTTTTGGCGACGGCCGCGTCGTAGTTCTCCGCACCTGGGCCGTAGAAGAAGCGGCGCTTGGATGTGCCCGGCGTTCCCAGCGCATTCATGCTGAAGTCGGCTGCGTTGAAGTAGCTGTTCCCGTTGGTGCGCGGGTTGTGATTCAGATGCAGCGCGGCGTTGTTGTAATCTGGCTCGTCGATGCTGCTGTTGTTTACACCATTCGGATTTGTGCCAATCAGCGAGTTGTCACCATTGTTGATCATGGTGATGGGAAAGCCGGTGGTGAAGCGGGTGATGCCGGAAAGCGACCAGCCGCGCGTGAGTTGATTGGGGTGCAGATAGCGGTCGAAGGGAAGCTGGTATTCATAGCTGAGAACGAAGTTCTGCTTCACATCGAAAGAGGAGACGGCGTAGCTGAGCGCGTGGTTGAAGGGGTTGACTTCTTCGCCGATGTTCGAGGATTGGTCGAGGGATTTGCCATAGGTGTAAGCGCCGGAGAACTCCAGCCGTCCGCTGGTATGGCGGATGCTGAGCTCGAGGGCGTTGTAGTTGGCGTAACCGATATTCGACTGGAGCGCGTTGCTGCCGAAGTTGGCGCCGAGAGGTCCGCGCGTGCCGTTGACCTGGGGACCGCTGATCGGATAGTAGACCGTATCCTCGCCATAGGCGCCGCAGGTGAGCGTTCCGGGCTGCACCTGGTTCGGTTGGCTGAGGCTCAGGCAGAGTGCCGGGTTGCCGGGATTCGATTCGATCAGAACACGCTGGCGGTGACTCGCAGTGCCGACATAACTGGCGCTGAGCACAGTATTGGGGCCGGCCTGGCGCTCAATGGAGAGCATCCACTCTTCGGTATAGGGGGCGCGATTGTGGATGTCATACCCGGGAATGCCGCTGATCGGTACGAAGTTGCTCCAGTCAAAGCTGCCGTCGGGGTGGCTGCGCGAAGTGTTCAATGGAGCGAAGGTGTAGGGGAATGGCTGGCCAAAGTTCTGTCCGCTGGCAGCGGAGACGAATGGGGTTGCAAAGAGCGGTGGAGCGGGGCTGGTGTACGTGGTGCCATAGGGAGCATTCGCGGCGAGCACACCGATTGAAAGCGCATCGATGGCCGTATAGAAATTGCCGAAGCTGGTGCGGATGCTCGTGGTTCCGGGGGCGCCGAGCAGCTTTTCAATGAAGCTGCCGGGCGCGGCCTGCGGAGACCAGGCGATGCCAATGCGCGGCGCAAAGCTTAGTTCACCAATGGGAGCGAGCGTGTTGGTAACGCCGGGATCGCCCGGATAGAGGATTCCAGCTGGCGCGCCGGGGAAGACATCGGACTGCGCGCCTGCGACGAAGGTCGATATCTGGTTGTACTGTTCAGACCAAGGGGCGACGCGATCCCAACGAAGGCCGTAGTTCAGTGTCAGGTTTTGCCGCAGCCGCCAGCTATCCTGCGTGAAGGCTCCGACATATTTGTTCCGCGCGTAGAAGGGGTTGAGCTGGCTCTGGTTGTATTGGCTGGGAGTGCCGATCAGGAAATCGGCGAAGTCGACACCGGTCTCCGTTCCCGAGAAGACAAAGCTGCCGTTGAACTGCGCAATCGCATGGGCGTTGACCTGGTCGGCATGAAACTCCGCACCGAACTTGATGGTGTGATTGCCGAGTACTTTCGAAAAGGTGTCGGTGATCTGATAGGTGTTGTTGGTCTGGATCAGCTGATTGGCCGCGGCACCGGTGGAGTAGCCATTGAAGTTGAGGTTCTCAACGCTTTGGCCGTTGGGGTCAAGGGCGACGATACTTGGACTGCCGTCCGCATTCGCAAAGCCCTGCGAAACGAGGCTCACGTTGCGGCCGCCAACGGGCTGGCCGAGATTGGTGAAATCGCGCAGATAGCTCAGGTGGAGTTCATTCACGGCAGTTGGGCTCAATGTCTTTGTATCGCCAAGAGCAATCAATTGTGCGCGACCCGTAGTGAGAGCATCGAAGCCGGGAACGCTGGCGCCGCTCTGGGCCACGGGATACGGGTTGTCCAGGGTGAATCCGTCGATGAAGTAGTAGGCCGATAGCAGACCAAGGTGCGTGTTCGCATCCAAACGCAGAGCCTCTTTGTCGTCGCGGACGGTCTGGTTGTAGGCGGAGGTAGCAAACCCGTTGGCGGAGTTGGGAGCCGGGATGTACTGAAGCAGCTTCTGTGCAGGAGCTGACCAGGCGGCGGCGGGAATCACTCCAGTGGGGAAGACCGCAGGCCTTCCGGCCGTGCATCCTGCAGACTGCGGGGAATAGGGATCGTTCGATGCAACGTTGGAGCCGAGTTCCTTCGAAAGCAAGCCTGCGAGATAGGGGCCGCTGACGCATCCCGTCAATTGGCTGAGGCCGGTGGAGGGATCAATGAAGTTGCCGGCCCGCTCAGCAGCGGTCGGAACAGAGATTTCGCCGGTATCGATGCCCTGCGTTTGCCGGGTTCCCTGATAATCCGCAAAGAAGAAGACTTTGTTGCGGCGAAGCGGACCTCCGAAGGTGCCGCCGAACTGGTTTTGGCGGAACGCGCCTCGATCGGGTGAGAAATAGTTGCGGGCATCCAGATCTGTGTTGCGCAGGAAGTTGAACGCACTGCCATGGAATCCGTTACTGCCGGACTTGGTGATGACGCTGATTTGTCCGCCGGAGAATTCACCATACTCGGCGTCGAAGTTGCTGGTGATGATGCGGAACTCGGCGATTGCGTCCAGATTGGGGATGATCGCAGTGCCGGCGTTCACATCTTCCTCGACATCGCTGCCGTTCACACCGAAGTAGTTGGCAAACTCGCGTTGCCCGTTGACGGAGATGGTGCCTGGATTCAGTGTTCCGGAGGGGGAAAGAGTGGTCGCGCCCACGTCCTGCACAGTGGTTGAGGTAATGGAGCTGGCTGGCGCGACACCGGGCTGCAAGGAGAGCAGATCAGTGAAGCTGCGGCCATCGAGGGGAACAGATGTCATTTGCCGGCCCGTGATCACCTGGCCCAGCTGCGTCTCAATGGTCTCAACATGCAGCGCGTCGTCGTTGACGCTGACGGACTCGGTCGCGCTGCCCACTTCGAGCGAAGCATCGAGTGTGAGGGCGGAATTGGTATCGAGCACAATGCCCTTGCGGCGGTACGCGCGAAAACCCGCTGCCTGGACTTCCAGGTCATAACGGCCGACCGGCAGGACGGGCAGGGTGAAATATCCCTTGCCGTCGGTCTGCGCGCGATAAATGAGCCCGGTATTGATCTCCTGGGCAGTGACTTTCGCGCCGGGAACAATGCTACCGGAGGGGTCGTTGACCGTGCCGGAGATGCTTCCTGTGACGGCTCCCCAGGCACTTGCGGCGAGAAACAGGAGAAAACAGCTGATCACGATAGCAAATTGACGACTGTACTTTGACGGACTCACTTGAATTTCCTTCTTGTATGTGGGCTTGTTCAGGGGCCATTTCCCGGCCACCTGAGACATCACTGTAATATGCGACCGATTTGGTCTTGATTAAATATACGACAAATTAGGTCGGGGTTTATTGCAGTGATTTAAATCACACCAGATTGTGGGAGGGAAGCGAATCGGGGTTTACAGCGGGCAGCCCAGATGACAAGACCAAACGCAGAACAGGTGATCGCGAGTTTACGCGGCCATGGCCTGGGCCAGGCGTCGCACGGTTAAGACGGTGATGTCGTCTTCCTGACCGAAGATTTTGGCGCTATCCGCTATATAGAAGGCTGTCTGGTTGCTCAGGTTGCGGACGCGGTCGAAGCCGAAGAGCTCGCCGTTGGGGTGGCGGGCTTCAACTACTCCATCGGACATCATGAGCAGGCGGTCTCCAGGGTGGAGATAGAGGTGGATCTCGTCGTAGGTGTTCTCATTGAGGACGCCGAGGGGCAGGCCGCCGGGGATGTTGACTTCCTGGCTGTTGAGATAGGGCGGCAGATGGCCGGCGTTGGAGAGCACGACTTCTCCATTGGCGGAGAAGAACGCGGCCTGGCAGGTGGTGAAGCTCTCGCTGCCGGTAAGGACGCGGTTGAGCGACTCGAGGATTTTGGCGGGGCTGTGTTCGGAGGTGCGGCGCATGGCGCCCATGAGCATGGATACGTTCATGGCGGCTTTGAGGCCGTGTCCGGCTACGTCGCCGATGACGATGAGCAAACCGCCGTCGCTGGTGGGCTGGACGTGGAAGAAGTCGCCGCCGACCTCGGTGGCAGGGTTGTAGACGGAGTCGACTTCGAAGCCGGGGGTGAGGAGCTGTTCATGGGGAATCATCAGCTCCTGGACGCTGCGGGCGGCTTCGAGTTCGCTGGAGACGCGCTGCTGGTCGCGCTGAATGCGGAGGAAGCGGACGAAGATGATGAGGATGATGGCGAGGATTCCGATGAAGTCGGCTATGGCAGCGAAGTGGATGGGGATGGGTCCAGCGGCGATGGTGAGCGGGGAGTGGTAGGAGCGGCCGGTCATGCCGTTCATGCTGCCGGTGACGACAGGTTCGGCGATGCCGATCATGTCGAGGATGAGAGGTATGAGGAGCAGGCCTGCTTCAAAGTTGCGGCGCACAGTGGCGGAGATGAGGGTGAGGAAGATGAAGATGAGCCAGCCGAAGAGCCAGAAGGCTGAAAATATACCGACGGCGGCGAGAGCGAGGCCGGCCCAGTCGCTGTGGCCGGCGAGCAGGAGGGACGGTCCGAAGCCAGCGAGCAGCGGGGCGGTCCAGCGCAGGGCGTGGATGTACCAGCGTTTGCGCAGGGCCAGGAAGGCGATGAGGAATTCGAAGTAAAGGTAGGCAGAGACCATGACCAACTGGCTGACGGTGGCCCAGTACCAGAGGGTGTCAATGCGCGCAGAGCTGCCGGCGAGCTCGATGAAGCCGAGGGGCGCCTGGACGAATTCATGGAGGGCGAGCCAGAGGTATTCAGGATGGCCTTTTTGGGTGAAGTAGAGCGCGAGCAGAAAGAGCGAGAGCACGAGGAGCAGGATGGAGTTGACGGTGCGCGGCAGGCGCTCGAATAGAGTGTGGGTGCGCCAGATCTCAAGGCGGTGGTCGAGGTCTTCGCGGTTGCCGAGCTGGAGCTTGCGGCCGTTGAAAAAATAGGTGTAGGACGCGTAGCCGAAGGGGGAGGACATGGTGCGCAGAACGAGAACGAGATCCGTTTCCGAGGAGGGGACGTTCAGGTTGTAGATACGGGAGATGGCCTGGTAGTGTTCGGGGTTGTCGCTGTGAGGGCCCTCGGGGTGGACGAGGACGCCGTTGGCAAAGACATCGACCCCGGCGCCGCTGGAGCTGATGTTGTTCATGGAGGTGTTTTGCGAGACGGGCAACTCGATGAGGAGCGCAAGAGGGGCGTGGCCGGGCGCGAGCTTCACATGGATGCGAAACCAGGCGAAGATATGATGATGGCCACTGGGAGGGCGTAGATTGTCGTTGGTGTCGGGGTCGTCGTCTTCGTCGGCAGGCTTCTTTGCGGTGTTGGGGGACTTGTGCTCGCCGGCGGCGTCGTCGACTAAGTGGTCTTCGTCGGGGACTTCGGGAAAGGCGTCGGTGGCGTCGCGAACGGCCCAGGTCGAGTCGTCAAAGTCGGGCTTGGCGACGTCGGGATTGGCGCTGATGCCGACGCGCCAGCCTTTGTCGAGGACAACGGGCGAGCCGAGTCCGGTGGCGTCCAGGACAAGTGGAGGAGTCTTGGGGGCGTCGGCGGAAGCGGGTTGGGGGTGGTTGCCGTGCGGGGCAAGCAACTTGACCAGCGGGGGTGGTCCGCCGCCATGGGGATGAGGCTGCTGGGGTTGTTGCTGGGCCACGGCCTGGAATGTAAAGCAGACAGCCAAGGCGGCCAATCCTGAGATCGTCTTGCGCAAGAACCCTCCGCAACCAGCTTGCACTTCACTTTAATTCAGACGGGTGGAAGCTCCAAGGGCAACATTGGGGGTTCCGGTTACGGATAGGGTTCGGCGATTTTTTGAATATGCGGAAAGGGAATTGGCGGGTTGGGGGAATTATGCGGGATGAAGGGAATGATTGGTGCGAGCATACGCGGAAAATACCCTGCCGCTGATGAGAAACCGCTCTCCACCAAGTTTGCAAAAGGGTTGATCTCATTGAAAGGCGAATCGCGGACGGATTTCACTCCGTCCTTAGGGACGGGGGACTTTACGTTTATGTCCGACCCAGGACTGCGCTGCGCTTGTCCTGGGCTATTATCGCTTCTCCCTCCGGGAGAAAATGCGATGACGGTATCATCTACCGTGGGTCTGCAACGCAGGTGGACGACTCATAGAACGCGGATCCGCGATCGGGTTTTTCGGCCGGCAGGGAATTATTCTTCCTTTCTGTTACCAAACAGGAGGATACTAGCGTCTAAGGGATCGAGCGAAGCGGCGGGATCGGCGTGCCGCGCTGGAGGTCAGGTCATGAATACAAATTTCATGGGGTCACGGGCGACGCTGCTGGCTGGGCTGTCGCTGGCTCTGGCAACTGGAACCTGGGCACAAACAACGCCGACTAGCACAACTGCTCCTGCGAGCACTCCGGCGCCGACGGCGGGGCAATCTACGCCTGCGACGGGACAGAGTACAACAAGCTCTGGGCAGAGTACGACGAGTCCTGGGCAGGCGACGAGCACTCCTTCCACTACGTCTGCGCCTGGGACTACGCCGGTGGGCGGAGATACGCCGGCTACTGCGACGCCGCAAACGAAGCCGGGCTCGACTTCCGGGTCGACTCCCGGTTCGGCGCCGGGCAAGGCGCCGGCTCCGGGGACGACGCCGGTGGGCGGGGATACGCCGGCTTCGACGGCAGCAGTGGATCCGGAGAAGGTGGTTGAGCCGGGCAGCCAGAAGATCAATGTGAAGCCGGGAAGTATTGATGACGTGAGCGCCGTGGGTAACCGGGACATTGGCGGGCGCGGGATGGGCAACTGGTATTCGGTGGACACCGAGATCAAGATGGGCAAGATGTACGCCTCGGAGATTGAGAAGAGCTCGAAGTTCATCACCGATCCGGTCATCAATGAATATGTGAACCGGGTTGGCCAGAACATTGTGAAGAACTCGGACTGCAAGGTTCCGTTCACGATCAAGATCATCGATTCAGACGAGATCAATGCGTTTGCGCTGCCGGGCGGGTTCTTCTATGTCAATTCGGGACTGATTCTGAATGCGGACGAGGAAGCGGAACTGGCCGGCGTGATGGCGCATGAGACCGCGCACGTTTGCGCCCACCACGCGGTGCGCGAGCAGACGCGCATGAACTACGCGCAGTTGGGAACGATTCCGCTGATCTTCATCGGCGGCTGGACGGGATACGGGATTTACGAGGCTGCTTCGATCGGGGTGCCAATCACGTTTCTGCACTTCTCGCGCGAGTTTGAGGCGCAGGCGGATTACCTGGGCGTTCAATATATGTACCGCGCCGGATACGATCCGCAGGCGTTTATCAGCTTCTTTGAGAAGGTGCAGGCTCTGGAAAAGCGGAAGCCGGGGATGGTAGCCAAGGCGTTCAGCGACCACCCTCAGACGCCGGACCGGATTCTTCATTCGCAGGAAGAGATTGCGCGAATTCTGCCGCCGCGGGACGAGTACACGGTGACGACTTCAGAGTTTGACGACATCAAGGCAAGGCTGGCGCGGATTGAGAACAAGCGCAGGCTGACGGACTCGAAGGATAAGAACAGGCCTTCGCTGCGCCGGGCGAGCACGGGTTCAGGCGACCCGACCTCGGGCACGGGAACCGGGACGGACCCGAGCGATCAGCCTACACTGCATCGCCGCGACGACCAGAATTAGAAGAATCCAAGATCAGCGTGGGCAGGCCGGGAGCGAATTGGCTCCCGGCCTGCTTGTTTGCGATGAGCAGGGTGTTTTTTCAAGAGGGCCTCATTTGGAGGGCCCTCGTTTTTTTGGGGGCAAATTGGATGAATTCCTTCTGATCTGCACCATCTGTCCTAATGACCCTATGGATTGGGTGTGGGGTTTGAGCTGGCCCAAGGGGCGGGGTTTGTGGACGGAATGGGAGGGGAATGGAGAAAACGGCGGGAAGCGGAAAGCCGATGAATTTACGGTAACTCCCTAAAAAGCCTTGAACTGACAGGTGAAACCGCGTTATATACAAGACTACCGGTAGTGCTGCCGGAATCGCTCGTCTGCACGTGAACCCCTCAGGAGACAGTTATGCGCAACGCCGCGGCCCGTTCCAACCTGCTGGTCCCCGAAGTACGCGAGGTGATGGATATTCGTCAGGCCTCCGACTATCTGGGAATCTCTCCGGACACGCTCTACAAGTACGCATCGGACGGTTTTGTGCCGGCGTTCAAGCTGGGGAACCGGTGGCGCTTCAAGCGCTCGCGGCTGGATGAGTGGATGGACCGGCAGTCGGATCTGCAGGCGGCGGATTCGGAGCTCGACCCGCATCAGAAGAAGCCAGTTCGGCCGGCGGTGTAAGAGGCAGTGATCAGTGGTCAGTTGTAAGTGTTCAGTTGTAAGTTTCTGATCGCCGGGGAGGGCTCGACTGCGGCGCTTGAGAAAAGCTCAATCGACTGGAAAACTGCGCTGCCACTCGAGGCTTGCGTCGGCGTTGGCGGATAGATCCTGCAATAGATTGTCCAGAATCGCGTAACACTCCCACTCAGCTTTGCCGGTTTTCGATGCTAATGCGCTGGTCGCGAGGGCTTCGAGCTCGGGGATGCGCTTGGCTTTCCAGGTTTTGTCGGCGAGGGCTACCAGCAGATCTTCAAATTGAGGGTCGTCAGAGGGTTGCCAGTTGTTGTGCGTCCAGGCAAAACGGGCCAGACGCTCGGGGACCCCGTGCTCCTTTAATAGGTCGACGCCGCGTTTCTCATGCTGCCTGCCGGATTTGCTTAGCTCTTCGGTGTGAATGGCTTTGCCGAGGTCGTGGGTGGCGGCTCCGAAATAGACGGCTTCTTCGTCGAAGTCAAGGCTTGGGAATTCGGCGCGAAGTTTGCTCGCAAGTTTGCGCGCTGTGTCGTGAACGATGGTGAGGTGGGCGATCAGGCGGGGCGGGGCATTGAGTTCTGCGCAGAGATCTGTCACCCCTTCGGGGAGGGAATCGTAAGGAC
The DNA here is from genome assembly GCA_050014515.1 of Occallatibacter sp. GTDB lineage: Bacteria > Acidobacteriota > Terriglobia > Terriglobales > Acidobacteriaceae > Telmatobacter. The sequence goes on along the minus strand of JBEKDE010000029.1, from coordinate 41,360 downwards.
TACCTGAAAGCTGTACTTGATTCATGGCAGGGAGGCGTTGTTCTTCGCCGCGATGCCATGTTAACTGATCGCCGAGTAGCCGATGGCAACCCTCAGGGGCTAAACAGGCTGCGGAAAAAGTCAGAGTTCTGATCCACTCAGGCCAAAGATATCCCTCAGCGGCTAAAGCCGATGCCGATTTTGGACCACTGATGGCACGACTGAAGTCGTGCCCTGACACAAGGACAAGCTCGCAAGCCTCGCGAGATCAGATGTTTACAAAAGCCTATCCGCTTTCTGTGCTAATCCTGTGCTACGGGCCTTCGCAAGCTGTGTGCTTCACGCGGAAGAAGTTCGCGCGGCCAAAGCTCCTCCATTACCGGTGATAGTCCGAGATGCTGACTTCCGGCGAATCTAGGTGATAGCCGTCAGATCGTCCGCCGACAAACCTTCTGGCAGATACCCAAGTACAACCGCGTTGAATCCGTACCCCACAGCGAAACTGGGCAGATTGAGTACGCGACTTAGATCGGCGTGCCGCTCCCCGGCGTCCGGATACGCCTTCCAGGGCATGCGCAATATGCGTTCGACCTCGGCAATATCGCCGCAGTTGAAAGCCCTGCAAATTCGTTTTGCGTCTCCACCCTCGGGAAGTGAAGGCTCGGACTTAGGGGTCCAGTAGTCGGGGGTCGAGTTGTATTGGTCGATTAGGGTCCCACTCTGGTAAAGCTGATACCACAGGATGTCGCTGTCGTGATTCAGTGCTGCCAGTACCGTGGTTTGCAGGCTCGCTGAGAGATGTGCGGCAACTTTCGCAATTACCCCTTGGTCCTGCTTATCAGACTCCTCGTCGAACACAACAACGCACCCGCTTCGCTCAGGACATACAAATGCTCTCCTGCCCGCCAGAGCGCTCACTATCGACTTCGGGTCCGCTCCTTTTACCGTGTAGTTCACATAGAATGCGCCCATTTGCACCTCGCCGAGATTCTATCAACACGTTCCACGAGAACTGCGAAACCGCCGTTCCGGTCTATTCGTCGCCGATGGGGAAGTTTCGGACTGTGCGTGCTGCGGTCCTCGGCCGGATTTCTGTGCTAATTTGTGCTAACGACCTGGGATTTGTGAACTTCTCGGCTATTTAGGACATTGAAGAATCAATAACTTATTTTTATTCAATGGCTGTTTGAGTCGTGCCCTTTCAAAGCAAAAGCCGGTTGAAGCAAGTTTTTTCGCAGCCTGTAAAGCCCACACTTCTCCAGCGAGTTTTTCGGCACGAATCAATTCGTGCCCTTTCAAAACCAGTGCTGCTCTATCAGCAGTTTTACCCCGGATCAAAACGCGGAGACACCGTGCGGTTGGAGCTGTTTGCCCTGTTATTCTTACGCAGTGGATCACTCACGCCGCATTGGGCTTTTACGCCGCCGTTTGACTCGAGCCGGGCTTACCGGGCTTCTGGTTACTCACCTTCCTGACCTTCGCTACCTCTCTGGATTTACCGGATCGAGCGCCGCGCTGGCTGTTACGCGTCGGGCTGCGCGATTGTTTACCGACGGGCGCTACACAACGCAGGCTGCCGAAGAAGTGAAGGCTGCACAGGTGCAGATTGTGGCTAGTTCGCCGGCGGTTGCGGCGGTGCAATGGCTCGCGGCACAGGCGGGCGTGACTTCCGCGGGATTCGATGCGACTCATGTGACGGTGGCGGAACTGGCGCGTTGGAAGCAGGCGTTGCCGTTCAAGTTGCGGAAGGCGTTTTTGACGGAGCTGGCTGCGCCGCTGGTGGAACCGCTGCGGAACGTCAAGGATGAAGACGAGCTGGTGCTGATTTCAAAGGCGGCGCTGACGGGCTGCGAGCTTTTTGAGCACATCCTGGGGTTTATCCGGCCTGGGTTGCGGGAGACGGAAGTGGCAGCCGAACTCGAATATCAGGCGCGGCTCAAGGGCGCGGAAGGCATGTCGTTTGAGACGATTGTGGCTTCGGGGGCGCGGTCGGCTTTGCCCCATGGAAGGGCAACGTGCGCGCGGTTACCTCGGAGAGGGTTCCTGACGCTGGACTTCGGTATAATCCTCGGAGGCTACTGCTCGGATATGACTCGTACCGTATACCTTGGAAAGCCAGGGACGAACGAACGGGACACGTACCAGGCGGTGCTGGAAGCCCAGGAAGCGGGAGTTGCCGCGGTGGGCCCGAATGTGCGCTGCGGGGAAGTGGACGAGGCGGCCCGCAGCGTGTTGCGCAAAGTTGGATTGGCGGAGGCGTTTTCCCACTCCACCGGCCATGGGGTCGGCCTGGAGATTCACGAGTCGCCGCGGATTGGCGCCGGACAAACGGCCAGGCTGCTTACCGGCATGGTTGTGACCATTGAGCCGGGAGTGTACCTGGCGGGTCAGTTTGGGATTCGCATTGAGGATATGGTGGCTGTAACCCGTAGCGGAGGGCAGGTGCTGACACCGGCGCCTAAAGCCCTGATTGAACTTTGAATGAGCGCGTCAGAATTGATGCGTGGAAATCGGCGAACCGAAATCGGCGCGTAAACGCGCGTGTGGGAGAGTTAAGGAACGAATGAATCCACTGAACCCTGAAGATATCGATGATCTGAAGCAACTGATTGAGTTCTTGAAAGAGAATCAGGTTGCGGAATTCGAGTTGGACCGGGGCGATTTGAAGGTTCGTCTCAAGTTCACGCGCCCGGAGACGGCGAATGCGGGGCTGGGCGACCTGGCAAGCCTGTTGGCCAATGCGCGGACTGCGGCACCGGCGCCGGTCGTTGCTGCTGCGCCTGTTACTGTTGCCGCGCCGGCGGCTGCGGCTGCACCGGCGGCCGACCCGAATGAGGGATTGCACATTTTGAAGTCGCCGATTGTGGGCACCTATTATGGATCTCCTTCGCCGGGGGCTTCGCCGTTTGTGATGGTGGGCGATCGCGTGGAGAAGGGCCAGGTGATCTGCATTGTCGAAGCCATGAAGCTGATGAACGAGATTGAATCGGACGCGGCGGGAGAGATTGTGAAGAGCTTCGTTTCGAACGGGCAGCCAATTGAATTCGGGCAACCGCTGTTTGCGATTCGGCAAGGGTGATAGAGCAGAAGGCGGGTGGTTGGCCTTTGTGCTCTCCCACCCATCGGACAAGAACAAGGGTGTCCGATGGATGGGGCATCCAAGGCAGTCCGGGCCTAAAGGCCAAGATGAACGAGGGGCTTGTTCAAGGGGCTGAAGCCCCCTGCTCCTTCCGTAATTCGGACTAAAAGGAAATGCATGTTTCGTAAGGTACTGGTTGCCAATCGTGGCGAAATTGCGCTGCGGGTTCTGAACGCCTGCCGGGAACTCGGCATTCGCACGGTCGCCGTCTATAGCGAGGCGGACCGCAATTCGCTGCACGTGAAGTTTGCCGATGAGGCGATCTGCATTGGGCCGCCGCGGCCGGCGGACAGCTATCTCAACGTGCCTGCGGTGATTTCCGCTGCCGAGATTGCCGATGTGGACGCGATCCATCCGGGCTATGGGCTGTTGAGCGAGAATGCCAACTTTGCCGAGGTTTGCCGCGCGTCGAATGTGAAGTTCATTGGGCCTCCGCCGGAGGTGACGCGGCTGATGGGCGAGAAGGAGAAGGCGCGCCAGGCGATGAAGAAGGCGAAGGTGCCGATTTTGCCCGGCTCGGACGGCGTGATTGCGACCGCGGAAGAAGCGCAGGAGTGGGCCAAGAAGGTCGGCTATCCCGTAATTCTGAAGGCCAAGGCCGGCGGCGGCGGGCGCGGGATGCGCATTGTGCGCAAGGAAGAGGATCTGCCGAATCTGTTTCACCAAGCCTACGGCGAGGCGGCCAATGCGTTTGGCAACGGCGAACTCTACATGGAGAAGTTCATTGAGCAGCCGCGGCACATCGAGTTTCAGGTGCTGGCCGATGAGCACGGCAACGTGGTTTCGCTATTTGAGCGCGAGTGCTCCATTCAGCGGCGGCATCAGAAGCTGATTGAGGAAGCGCCGTCACTCCAGGTGACGCCGAAGATGCGCGAGGAGATTGGCAAGACGCTGGTCCGCTGCCTGAGCGAGATCGGCTATCAGAACGCGGGGACGGTCGAGTTCCTGATGGACGCGGACCGGCAACTCTACTTTATCGAGATGAACACGCGCATCCAGGTGGAGCACCCGGTGACCGAGGCCATTACCGGCATCGACCTGGTGAAAGCGCAGCTGAGGATTGCGTCTGGCGAGAAGCTGGATGCGATTCTGCCGTCGAAGCTGGAGATTCGCGGACACGCAATCGAGTGCCGCATCAACGCGGAGCATCCGCAGAAGTTTACGCCCTCGGCAGGGAAGATTACGGCGTTCAATGTGCCGGGCGGGAATGGAGTGCGCGTGGATACGGCGCAGTACTCCGAGGGAGTGGTGCCGCCTTATTATGATTCGCTGATTGCCAAGCTGATTGTGCACGGGGTGGACCGCGCGGAGGCGATTGCGCGGATGCAAAGGGCACTGGGTCAGTTTGTGGTGCAGGGGATTGAGACTTCCATTTCACTGCACGAGAAGATCTTTGCCGATGAGGGCTTCAGGGCAGGGGAGTTTGATACCGGGTTTATGGAGCGGTTTTTGGCGAAGAAGGCGGAGTAAGCCGGTAGAAGCTTTGGTTTTGCGATGAGAAGAGGCTGGAATCCTGCTGAGGGTTTCAGCCTTTTTTACATTGCCGTGAAAAAATCCTTTTCCTCTGACCTCTTGCCCTTGTAGTGTTGAGCCACAGAAAATCTGAGCCACAGAAAATCAAGGGAGAACGACATGATGATTTTTCAGAGTGTTCAGCAGAGCGCCATCCTGCAGGATCTACCTCACATCATCATTGCGGTTGGGGGATTGGGAACCGCGGCCTTCGGCATGGTGGACGCGGTCAAACCTCTGGGAGTGAACCATATTGGATTCACGCGGATTGCCAATGGGGTGAAGGCGCTGACAGCAGAGAGCCGCGGCCCGGCTGGACTGGCCGCAAATTCACTTCCGCAACGCCAGGTTGTGGCTTCGCTGAAGGCGAACTGGTACAACGGGACCGATCTCGGGAGCCAGAAGTCGATTGCGAAGTCCCTGGTCAAGATGGGGTTGAACCAGAGCAATTCAGATAATCTGGCGAAGGCGACGGGGGTCGACCCGACTTTGCTGAAGTCGGTCGCCTCGAAGATCGCCAGCGGCACCAAGCTGGAGGCGGACGAGAGCGACGTTTTTGCGCGATTCGACTTTAGTTTGACGGCGGTGCTGGATGAACTTTATCAGCACGGAGACCAGGTGTATCGCAACTGGACTCGCATTCTGGCGGCGCTCTTCGCGCTTGGCCTGGCGTTGTTCGGGGGATGGAGCCTTTGCAACGCGGGTAAGACCGGCTTCTGGGGGACGAATGACATGTGGTTGTCGCTCCTTGCCGGCCTGCTGGCGACCCCGCTCGCGCCGATTGCCAAGGATCTCTCGAGTGCTCTATCGACCGCGGTCAACACCATGCAAGCCATCAAGAGGTAGCCTGCCATGACGCAATTCCTTGATGTCCGGCTGCAACCCGTGGGCGGAGAACTGGCCACTACCATCTCGATCAACCAGGGCACAAGCATCAATAACTATACGGGCCTGCTGCTGGAGGATTTCCTCGGCAGCATTCGCGGGCGCAATGTTCTGATTGCATCCCACGGATTCAACGTGGATCGAGCAGATGGGATCGCTTGCCTGTCGAACTGGGAAAGCCTGCTGCAATTGCCGCAGCCGTCGGCATTTGTGGGGCTGTTGTGGCCGGGCGATTCGATCTGGGCGCACGGACTCGACTACCCGGAGGAACCCAAACTGGCTGACGATGCCGGGGTGCTGATCGGGCCGTTTGTCGATGCAACTTTCGGCGCCGCCGCGAGCGTATCGTTTGCCTCGCATAGCCTGGGGGCGCGGGTGGTGCTGAACACAATCGCGCAGATGAAGACCCCGGTACGGCGGCTTATTTTGATGGCTGGAGCCATTGATGACGACTGCCTTAGCACGGAGTTCCAACAGGCAGCTCAAAACGTAGGGGAGATCTCGCTTCTTTCTTCGAAGATGGACCAGGTGCTCTCGATGGCTTTTCCGCTGGGCAATTTTTTTGCGGGGATCCTGGCTGCCGGGCATCCCTGGTGGCGGGCAGCGATTGGACATTCGGGGCCAGCGACGCAGTGGCCGTCGAACCTGAGGACTCCTTTTGAGATTCCGGACGGCTGGGAGTACGAGCACGGAAACTACCTTCAGATTGATGGCCCGCCGGTTCCTCAACTGTCGGTTCCGTGCGACGTTCCGCCCAACGGATCGCCGGAACCAGCGGGCGGCGCGAGTGGCTGGCAGGAGGCATTTTCTTCGGCATTTGTCTCTTCGCGGTTCCGGTGAGGAGAGGCACGCATTGAAGCGAATCGTTCTGACGTTTGCGGTCGCAGCCTCTCTCGCAGCTCCCGATAGCCGACCATGCACCGCGCAGAGTACTGTCGACTGGCCTGTCTATAACGGCGGAGCGGATGGCGACCACTACTCGCGGCTGACGCAGATCAATCGGGCCAACGTCGGTCAGTTGAAGGTTGCCTGGCGATTCGATACCGGGGAAAAAGGTGGAATTCAGGACAATCCGCTGATTGTAGGAAGGACGCTGTACGCGTATACGCCGACGCAGAAGATTGTGGCTCTGGATGCGGCGACGGGGACGCTGAAGTGGAAGTTCGACTCCGGGGTGGGGGGAACGCAGCCGGCGCGGGGCATGGCTTATTGGACTGATGGCAGACACGGGCGGATTCTGGCCGGGGTGATGAACTTTCTCTATTGCCTGGATGCGGAGACGGGAAAGCCGATTGCCTCTTTTGGCGAGTCGGGGCGGATCGATCTTAGGAAAGGGCTGGACAGGACGGGCGCGGGTGGGGACTTTGAACACCAGTCCATTGCGCTGACTACGCCGGGGATCATTTATAAGGACCTGATCATTGTGGGCGGGCGGAATCCTGAGACGCATCCTGCGCCGCCGGGGGATGTGCGGGCGTTTGATGTGCGGACGGGGAAGCTGCGCTGGAGTTTTCATACGATTCCGCGGCCGGGGGAGCCGGGGTATGAAACCTGGCCGGCGGATGCGTGGAAGACGGCCGGGGCGGCGAATAACTGGGCGGGGATGGCGCTGGATGTGAAGCGCGGGATTGTCTATGTCCCGACTGGTTCGGCCGTGTTTGATTTTTATGGGGCGGACCGCGTGGGGAACGATCTCTATGCCGATACGCTGCTAGCGCTCGACGCGGCTACGGGCAAGCGACTGTGGCATTTTCAGGGGGTTCACCACGACATTTGGGACCGGGATTTTCCGGCGGCGCCGGCGCTGTTCACGGTGAACAAGGAAGGCAAGATCGTGGATGGGGTGGCGCAGACAACGAAGCAGGGCTACCTCTATCTATTTGACCGGGTGACGGGGACGCCGCTGTTTCCGATTCATGAGATTCCTTACCCGGCGAGTACGGTGCCGGGCGAGGTTTCCTCTCCGACGCAGCCTAAGCCGGATGCGCCGGAGCCGTATGCGCGGCAACAGCTGACGGAAGACATGCTGACGACGAGAACTCCGGAGGCGCATGCATGGGCGGTGAAGGAGTTTCGGACATTTATCAGCGGCGGGCAGTTTGTGCCGCTGGCCGTGGACAAGCAGACGGTGGTCTTTCCAGGGTTTGATGGCGGGGCGGAGTGGGGTGGTCCGGCGGTGGACCCGAAGGCGGGCGTGCTCTATGTGAATGCGACGGAGATGGCGTGGACGGGCGGGTTGGTTGCCGCGGATCGGGGAGCGAGCCTGGGCGCGCAGGTCTATCAGGGGCAATGCGCGGTTTGCCATGGTCAGGACAGAACAGGATCGCCGCCGTTTCCTTCGCTTGTGGATGTGACCAAGCGGCTGACGGGGGAGAAAATCACCGATGTGACGCGGAATGGGACTGAACGGATGCCGGGATTTCCAGGGATCGACGAGGCGCAGATGAAGGCGCTGCTGCGCTATCTGCAGGCGGGCGAGGAGGGCGGTGGGAAGGAGCTTGGCGGCGAGTACGCCCATGAGCAATACACATTTACCGGGTATCGGAAGTTTCTCGATCCGGACGGATACCCGGCGATTGCTCCGCCGTGGGGAACGCTGAACGCGATCGATTTGAAGACTGGGAAGTACCTATGGAAGATTCCGCTGGGTGAGTATCCGGCGCTGGCGCGGGAGGGGATGAAGATCACCGGGTCAGAGAACTACGGCGGGCCGATTGTTACTGCGGGCGGGCTGGTGTTTATCGGGGCTACTGTTTATGACCGGAAGTTCAGGGCCTTCGATAGCGGGAGCGGGGAACTGCTGTGGGAGACGGAGCTGCCGTTTGCCGGGGTGGCGACGCCGTCGACTTACATGATTGATGGAAGGCAGTATGTGGTGATTGCCGCGAGCGGGGGACGTGATCCGAAGGGGCCGGTGGGCGGGGCTTATATTGCGTTTGCACTGGAGCAGTAGAACGGGTACGGATGATTGATGGCAAGTCGTCGGCAAATGGCCCTCAATCAAGCTGTGTATAAATATTCTCTTTTTCTTCGCCTTTTCACCTGAATTTGGGTTATGCTTGCTTCGCAACGTTGGAGGTTGCCCGATGGACTTTCAAAAAGAACTGATTGCTGAATACGACCGCGAGGCTGCTACGACCCGCAAGATTCTGGATGCGCTGCCGGCGGACATTGATTTCACCTATAAACCAAACCCCAAGTCGATGGCTCTGGGCAGGCTGGCCGGACATGTGGCTGAGACGACGGGCGAATGGGCGCTTGAGACCTTGACCAAGGACAAACTGATCTTTGAACCAGGGCACAAATTCGAGCAGTACATACCTGCGTCAAAAGAAGCGCTGCTGGAGCGGCTCGATCGCGAGGTGCCCCAGGTGAAGGCCGCGCTGGCCAGCCTGGATACGGCGAAGTGGGACGAAAAGTGGCAGATGGGGGCGAACGGCCAGATCTGGATTGAGAATACGAAGTACAGGGTCTGGCGGGAGTGGGTGATCAGCCATGTGGCGCACCACCGGGCGCAGCTGGGGGTTTATCTGCGGGCGCTGGGACACAAGCTGCCGGGGACTTATGGACCTTCGGCGGATGAGATGTAGACAGCGGTCAGTGTGGCAGTGAACAGTGCACAGGGAAGGCTTCGGAAGCCAGGTATATGAATCAAGGCAAGTGGTGAACAGGAACTATGCGACCGCAGCACCACGCTGTTCCCTGCACACTGTGCACTGTCCACTGTCTTCAGCTACGCTGAATCTATGACTTATTCGTTTCCTAAGATTTACCCGATTCTGGATTCGTCGATCATTCCGGCTGCGAGACGGGCTGAGTTTCTGCGCCGGCTGGGCGAGTCGTTGACGCAGGCGGGTGTGACGCTGCTGGAGTACCGCAACAAAAGCGGGTCGGAAGCTGAAATCCTGGCCGACTGTGCTCTTCTTCGCGAGGCGCTGCCAGTCGGCTATGTGAAGCTGATCCTCGATGACCGGGTTGAGCTGGTTGAGCGGCTTGGATTTGACGGGGTGCATGTGGACGCTGGCGATGCTTCGCCGGCTGAGGCGCGACGGGTGCTGGGGACAAAGCGCATTGTGGGGACGTTTGGCGGGAGCGAGGCTCTGGTTTTTGGAGTTCTGGATTTGCCGGCGGATTACTTCTCGATTGGGCCGATTGCGGTGACCCGGACGAAAGAAACGACCAAACCACCGATTGGGGTGGAGGGGGTTCGGCGGTTGCGGGCAGAGGCTGGGACGGGGCCGGTGCTGGTGGCTGCCGGCGGAGTCACGCTGGCCAATGCGTCGGCGGTGCTGGAAGCCGGGGCGGATGTGGTGGCGGTTTCCGAGGCGCTGTTTCGGAGCGCTGATCCGGCGGGCGAGTTTGGACGGTGGGTTAAGGAACTGGGGTGAAGTGAACCCTTAGAGGAGTCTGAAAGCCAGTGTTCGTGCGCACAGGCCAGGAGGATCCTTGATGGCTAGAATCCAATTGGAAAACGATCCGGTTGAAGCTTGCGAGCTAGGATGTCGAAGCCACTGAGACCCGCGGAACCAGAGATAGCCAGTGGATGCGCAAGAATGTTCTTCGTAACGACGCAGACCGCAGGCAGAAGGGCGCTGTTTTAAACGGATCGGATGGCGTGCCTCTTGATCGATGTACTTCGGGCCCAAATGCGGACCAGGAGAATGACGATTCATGACTTCGTGATCATGCCTGATCATGTTCACATCCTGTTGACGCTTCCTAGAGATCTGACCGTTGAAAAAGCTATGCAATGGATCAAGGGCGGATTCTCTTTCAGGGCTGGAAGGGAACTAGGTTTCCGAGGTGAAATTTGGCAGAGGGGTTTTACGGATGTGGTTATCGCCAATCCCGAGAGCGAGCAGCGGCATCGTGCCTATATAGATCAGAATCCGATCAAAGCGGGTCTGGCCAACTCGGCGGAGGAATACCCGTTTGGTTCCGCATATCTAAAGAAACAGAAGCGCGCAGGGGCTAAAGCCACAATTCTCTCAAATTGAAAGGTTTATGGCACGACTGAAGTCGTGCCCCTTCGCACGGATCCCTCAACAGCCCAGCTTGTACAACTGTCTCAACAACAGCGCGCAGGGGCTTAAGCCCCAACTCTCTCAAATTGAAAGGTTTATGGCACGACTGAAGTCGTGCCCCTTCGCACGGCTGACTCAACGGCCCACCTTGTACGGCTGTTTCAACAGCTCAGCTTGTACAACTGTCTCAACAACAGCGCGCAGGGGCTAAAGCCCCATCTCTCTCAAATTGAAAGGTTTATGTAACGACTGAAGTCGTGCCCCTTCGCACAGTTGACTCAACAGCCCGGCATGCACAACTGCCTCAACAGCTCCGCTTGCACAGCTGCCTCAACAACCCAGCTTGCACAACTGCCTCAGGTGACAACTTATGGAGGAACTTCTGCACATCAGTGTCGATGCCAGACAAAAGTCCCGGCAGGAGATCGGTCTTGCGTGTTGCCAGGCAGATGCAGGGCTTCTCGAGCCCAAGCAGGTTGTAGAGTGTGCTCGCTATCCGATGTATGAGGAATGCATTCAGCAAGTGGAAGTGTCCTGAAATTGGACACTTTAAGAAAACTAAAGACATCTGCGCTTAAATCCGTTAAAACTTTGATTACGTGACGACCCTAGAAAACCTTCCCAACTCAGAGGCAGCCGCTTCAACCAGCACGCCGAAGATGGTCGAGAGCCTTGGGCTGTTTAGCTCAACGGCGATGGTAATCGGATCCATGATCGGGTCCGGCATCTTTATTGTGGACGCAGATATTGCCCGGGGCACGAATTCACCGGCGCTTTTCCTGGGCGCATGGGTGGTGACGGCCATCCTTACCATGATCGGGGCGCTCAGCTACGGCGAGCTGGCGGCCATGATGCCCAAGGCCGGCGGCCAGTACATTTATTTGCGCGAGTCGCTGGGGTCTCTGTGGGGATTTCTGTATGGATGGACGCTGTTCATGGTCATCCAGACGGGGACCATTGCCGCTGTGGCGGTGGCCTTTGGGAAGTTTCTGGGCGTGTTCTTCCCGTCGGTTTCGACCACGCACTGGCTCTGGCACATCGCAAAGGTGCCGCCGATTCCGGTTGGGCCGATGGTGCTGGGCAACATGGACATCGGCGTGAGTACGGCCAATCTGACGGGGATTGTGGTGATCTTCTTCCTAGCCATCGTGAATATCTTTGGGGTGCGGCTGGGGTCGCTGATTCAGGACGTCTTCTCTTCGGCGAAGGCGCTGAGCCTGGCGGCGCTGATCATTCTGGGCTTCGCGGTAGGGATCAACGCGACGGCCTGGAACGCGAACTTCGGGGCCGGCTGGAGTGAGTTTTGGAAGAATGCGGGGTGGAGTTCGCTGCATCCGGTGCAGGTTGGCGTGGGCGGCCCGATGGTGCTGGTGAATATGGCGGTGATCCTGGCGGTGGTGCAGGTGGGGTCGCTATTCTCGTCGGACGCGTGGAACAACATTACTTTTACGGCAGGGGAAGTGAAGAATCCCAAGCGGAACATTCCGCTGTCGCTGGTGCTGGGGACGGGGTTTGTGCTTACGGCGTACTTTCTGGCGTCGCTGGCCTACCTGCTGGTGCTGCCTATGCATGGCGATCCGAACGGGGCGACGGTGCTGGCGCGCGGGATTCAATACGCGTCGGAGGACCGGGTGGCAACGGCGGCGCTGCAGCAGATCTTCCACTCCGGCGGTGCGCAACTGATGGCGGCGGCCATCCTGGTTTCGACTTTTGGCTGCGCCAACGGGTTGACGCTGGCCGGGGCGCGCGTCTATTACGCAATGAGCCAGGATGGGCTGTTCTTCAAGGCCGTGGGGAAACTGCATCCGAAGTACAAGACTCCGGTTGCGGGGCTGCTGGTGCAGGCGGTGTGGGCGGTGGTGCTGTGCGTCTCTGGGTCATACGGGCAACTGCTGGATTACATTATTTTTGCGGTGCTGGTGTTCTACATTCTGACCATCGGCGGGCTGTTTGTACTGCGTTTCAAGCGGCCGGACGCGCCGAGACCTTATAAGGCGCTGGGCTATCCGGTGCTGCCGGCGCTCTATATCGCGATGGCGGCCTGGATTTGTATCGTATTATTGCGATACAAGCCACAGTACACATGGCCGGGCCTGGTTCTGGTTCTGCTCGGCATACCGGTCTATTTTCTCTGGTCACGACCGCAATCTGAAGCTACGTCAACTTCAAACTGAATACCAACCGCTCAGGAGGAAGTCCTTCATCCATGTCCAGTCTGCTTCGAATTAAACCGATGTCGTTGCTCTCGCAAGAGGCCAGTGAAACAGGCGAACACACGCTGAAGCGCTCGCTGGGCGCGCTCAACCTGATCACGCTGGGCATTGGCGCCATTATCGGCGCCGGCATCTTTGTGCTGACGGGGACGGCGGCGGCTGAGGACGCGGGTCCTGCTGTGTCATTGAGCTTCGTGCTGGCGGGAATCACCTGCGCGTTTGCCGGACTCTGTTATGCGGAGTTTGCGTCCATCATTCCTATTGCCGGGTCGGCCTATACCTACGGGTACGCGACGCTGGGCGAGTTGGTGGCGTGGATTATCGGATGGGATCTGGGGTTGGAGTACGGTTTCGGGGCGGCGACGGTGGCATCGGGGTGGTCGGGGTACTTTACCAGTCTGCTGGCGGAGTTTGGGCTGCACATTCCGCCGCAACTGACAGCTACGCCGGGAACGGACCTGGTGTTTTATCAAAACCAATGGATGCCGGCGATGTCGCTTCCGATGGGGGTATCGGCAGTCGGCCTGCAACATGCGACCGGGATGTTCAACCTGGTGGCGATCCTGGCGATTGTGGTGATTACCACAGTGCTGGTGATCGGCATCAAGGAATCGGCCAACCTGAATACTGCGATCGTTATCGTCAAGCTCACGGTGGTCGGAGTGTTCATCGCGCTGGGCGGCTACTTCCTGATCATGCACCCGTCGCTGGCGGTTCATAACTGGCATCCTTTTATTCCACCTTCGGATGGGCAGGGGCATTTTGGATTGAACGGGATAGCGCTGGGCGCGGCCTCGGTGTTCTTCGCCTATATAGGGTTTGACGCGGTGTCGACGGCGGCGCAGGAGGCCAAAAATCCGCAGAAGGACATGCCGATCGGCATTCTAGGCTCGCTGGCTGTGTGCACGGTGCTTTACATCATCGTCTCGACCATCCTGACCGGATTGAAGAATTACAAGGAGCTTGATGTCGCCGCGCCGGTGGCGCTGGGTATCAAGGTGACAGGAATCGGCTGGGGCGAGCTGCTGGTGAACGTGGGGGCGGTCTTCGGCCTTGGTACCGTGATGCTGGTCATGCTTCTGGGCCAGTCGCGCGTGTTCTTCTCGATGTCCAAGGACGGCTTGCTCCCAAAATGGGCTTCGGCGATTCATCCGAAGTTCCGCACGCCGTGGATCTCAACAATTGCGGTAGGCGCCATTGTGGCGATCATGCCCGGTTTCCTGCCGATCGATCAGCTTGCGAAGCTGGTGAACATCGGGACCCTGCTGGCATTCACGATTGTGTGCGCAGGAGTTTGGGTGCTGCGGGTACGGCACCCGGACATGCACCGGCCGTTCAAGACGCCGTTTGTTCCCGTGGTGCCGATTCTGGGTATCATCTCGGCGTTTTACCTGATGACGCGGCTCCCGAAGATCACCTGGGAAGTGATGATTGGCTGGCTGCTGGTGGGGCTGGTGATTTACTTTACCTACTCGAAGAGCCACAGCAAAGTGCAGAAGTTGCCGTTGGGGACGAAGTAGGGGCGCTGAAGAAGTGAATGAGTGAAGAAGTGAACGAGTGAAGAAGTGAATGAGTGAAGCAGAACGGCCTCCCGGGTGGGAGGCCGTTTTGCTTGCCGAATATGGGAACTCGCTATAGGATTTTCGGAATTGGTGTAGACCGAAAGCACACACTCAAGTGGCTTTTTCCTCAACAAAAAGCCACGTTTCACGGTACTGAAAAAGTCTATATGTATTCCGAAAATGCTCTAGTTGACAGTGGTCTTGGCGCAGAATTCGTCGAAGGCGCGGACCAGCTCGCCGGCGATCTGCTGGGCGGTGGACTGCTCGATGATGTAGCGCTGCATGAGATAGACCAGCTTGCCGTCGCGGAGGATGGCGATGGCTGGGGAGCTGGGCGGGTTGCCCTCAAAGTAGCTGCGGGCGCGTTCGGTGGCTTCGCGGTCCTGGCCGGCGAAGACGGTGATTTTGTGGTCGGGCGGGCTGGCGGAGTTGCCAAGAGCCAGACGGACGCCCGGGCGCATTTTGCCGGCTGCACAGCCGCAGATGGAGTTGACTACGAGAAGGGTTGTGCCCGGCTGGGCGAGGGCGGCGTCTACGTCCTCAGCGGTGCGGGTTTCTGCGATACCGGCGCGGACAAGCTCTTCGCGCATCGGGATTACCATCAATTCTGGGTACATTTTTATCCTCCGGCAGGGATTCAGCCTGTCTTGATTCTAACCTGAAATTGGTGTTGTAGGCTGAAGCCGATGGTGGTTGAAGAAAACAAGCCGCTTGCGCCGTTTACGACCTTCGGGATCGGCGGGCCGGCGCGCTGGTTTGTGGAGGCGACGAGCGAAGACGAGGTCATTGAGGCTGCCGGGTGGGCTCGGGAGCGGGGACTGCCGCTGTTTGTGTTGGGCGGGGGGAGCAATCTGCTGGTGGCGGACCGCGGGTTTGAGGGGCTGGTGCTCAAGATCGGGCTGAAGGGGATCCGAGTCTACAAGGACCATCCAAGGAGCGAGGCGGGAGATCCCTGGGGTTACGATGTCGCAGCCGGGGAGGACTGGTGCGATTTTGTGGAACGGGCGGTTGCGGACGGTTGCTCAGGTATTGAGTGCCTGGCGGGGATTCCTGGGACGGTGGGCGGGACGCCGGTTCAAAACGTGGGCGCTTATGGGCAGGAAGTTTCTTCCAGAATTGGGTCGGTAAGGGCGTTCGACCTCCAGGACGGCATTTTCCGGTTGTTTCTGAATGCGGAATGCGGGTTCAGCTATCGCAGGAGCCGGTTCAACACCGTGGATCGCGGCCGCTATATCGTCACGAGAGTGAGTTTTGGTCTTTTCCCGGGCGGTGCGACCACTGTTAGCTATCCTGAACTGCGCCAGGCAGTTGCACGAGCTGTTCCGGCGGGCCGGGAGCCCACCTTAAGCGAGGTGGCAGCGGTGGTCAAGCAGGTACGGCAATCGAAGGGGATGCTGCTGGTGGAGGGTGATCCGGATTGCAGGAGCGCGGGGAGTTTTTTCAAGAACCCCGTGGCAGAGGAAGTGGTCGTGCGGCGGGTTGGCGAAGTAGCCGGGAAGGAACCGCCGACGTTTCCGGCGGGGGAAGATCAGGCTGGATGGGTGAAGATTCCGGCGGCGTGGCTGATTCAGCAGGCTGGGTTTAGCAAAGGGTTCGCGCTGGGGAAGGCCGGGGTGTCTTCGCGGCATACGCTGGCGCTGATTAACCTGGGTGGGGCGACGGCGGCCGACATTCTGGCGCTGGCGGACGAGATCTCCGCGGCGGTCCAAGCCCGATTTGGAATCTCGCTCGAAATGGAACCGGTGCTGCTGGGGTTTTGAGAAGAGCGGCTGCTGATCAAGGCACCGGAGCGCAAGCCATGTGGGGTAAAGCAGGCTGCGGGAAAACTCAAGTTTCTATTCTCATTTCTGGAAAGGGGCTGCAGGGACTAAAGCCCAGATATTGATTCCAGGGCATTTGCGGCGCGACTGAAGTCGCACCCTGATAAAGTACGCTTCCAAAACGGGGTTTTTCCGCAGCATCTAAAGCCACGGGCCTCTATCTCCTAGCCAGGGAAATTCCCGTGGCTAAAGGCAACTCGCTCAACAGCTTCTTCATGGGCATCAATGCCCTTGCTCCCTCCCAAAACAAAACTCGCGAAGGAGTTCCGGCTCTGATTGCCATTGCCGCGAGAATTAGAGACGTTCGCCCGGTTGAGATGACCGTGTTCCACAGCAGAAAACGGCTTACGCTGGTAGGCTAGAGCCAGATATGAACGACAGTTTGCACCAGTTACGCTGTTTTGGATGCGGCGCCCAGGTTTCGCGCGGAGAGGCGAAGCCGGATTTTCGCTGCTCGGAGTGCGGGGACCTGTTTGAAGTGGAATATCCGGGCTGGGGTCAGCGCAAGGGCAATGACCGACCCAATGCCGGTGCGCTGAAGTGGCTTTGGCGAGAGCGGCGCTGTTCGTCTGAGGCGCTGGACCACTCCGGCGTGTGGCGCTTCAGGGAGTTGCTGCCGATTCTGGACAGTTTTGGGAACGCGGTGACCCTGCGCGAGGGAAATACGCCGCTCTATCACCTGACCCGGCTGTCAAAGATGCTGGGGATCGATCAGCTCTACGCCAAGCACCAGGGGATGAACCCGACCGGCTCGTTCAAGGACACCGGGATGACGACGGCGATGAGCGTGGCCAAGGAACGGGGCTTTGAGTGGGTGGCGTGCGCGTCGACGGGGAACACTTCGGCTGCGATGGCGGCCTATGCCGCGCGGGCTGGATTGCGGAGCCTGGTGGTGATTCCCGACGGCAAGATTGCGTGGGGAAAGCTGTCCCAGGCGATGGACTACGGCGCGGTCACCTGCCAGGTGAAGACGGATTTCGATGGATGCCTCAAGTTATTGATTCAAGTGGTGAAAGAGGCGCACATCTACCTGCTCAATTCGGTCAATCCCTTCCGGCTGGAGGGGCAAAAGACGCCCGCATTTGAGATAGCCGAGGCCTTCGACTGGAACGTACCGGACCATCTGATTGTGCCGGGAGGGAACCTGGCCAACAGCTCGGCGCTGGGCAAGGGGTTCCGGGAATTGCACGAGCTGGGGCTGGTGGCGCGGATGCCGAGGATTTCGGTGATCCAGGCCGAGGGCGCCAATCCGCTGGTGCGGAGTTTCAGGAAGAACCACGGCGAGACCCTGGAGCCGGTGGAGGCGCACACGCGGGCGACGGCGATCCGGATCGGCAACCCTGCGTCGTGGCGCAAGGCGGCGCGGGTGATCCAGGAGACGGGCGGGTGGTGCCTGGATGTGAATGAAGCCGAGATTGCGATTGCCAAGGCGGAGCTGGGCGCGGAGGGTCTGGGCTGCGAGCCGGCTTCGGCAGTAACCCTGGCCGGCCTGAAGAAGCTGCGCGAACAGGGTGCGGTTGAGCCGGGCGAAACGGTGGTGCTGCTGCTGACCGGACACACGCTGAAGGACGCCGATTACACCATCGATTTTCATCGCGGAACGCTGCTCCAGCCCTTGGAAAGATTGGGCTTTGAAGCAGAGCTTGACGGCTTGCGGCGCAACGCGCAAGTTGTTGATGCGAATGCGTCTGCGGTTCTGGCGACCCTGAAGGGCAAAGTGGGATGAGCGAGGTGATCAAGGCGAATCGTCTGCGTCTCAGGCTGCCTGCGACATCTGCCAACCTGGGGCCGGGATTTGACGCCGCGGCGGTGGCGCTGAACTTCTATCTGGAGATCGAAGCGGAGCCGGCGGGGGAGTTTTCGATTGCTGCAACCGGGCGGGATGCGGACCGGTGCGGGCGCCTTGAGGACAACCTGGTCCTGGAGATCTACAAGAGGCTTCTGGCGGATCACGGAGGGCCGGTCGTTCCGCTGGCGATCCGGATGAAGAACGAGATCCCTCTGGGTATGGGTTGCGGATCGTCGGCGGCGGGAAGGCTGGCAGGAATCGCGCTGGCAAAACATTTTGGCAAGCTTGGCTGGAGCTCCGAGCAGATATTGGAAGAGGCCTGCGCTCTGGAGGGTCATCCGGACAACGCCGCAGCCTGCTGGCTGGGTGGGTTTGTCACCGCGGCCTGCGAGGGCAGGGAGGTGCACGTGGCGCGGGTCGAGCCTCCGGCGGCGTGGAGGGCGATCGTTGTTTTCCCGGCGAAACCATTGCCCACGAGCGAGGCCCGGGCGGTACTTCCTGCGAGCTATGTGAGGGCGGATGTTGTTCAAAACATTCAATCTGTGGCGCTGCTGGGACTGGCCTTTGCGCAGGGACGGGGAGAGCTGTTGCGGCTGGCAATGAGGGATCGGATTCATCAGCCGTACCGTGCTGAGATCTGCTCGCTGCTGACGGAACTGCTGCCGCTGGCTGGGAGTCATGGGATTTTCGGAGCGGCTCTGAGCGGAGCAGGGCCGGCGGTTCTGCTGGTGGTAGCAGAAGCGAGAGTTGCGGAGGCCACGGAGGCTATTTATGCCGCGCTCAATGGAGTTCTCGAACCGGAGCTGAGGGTTTGTCGATTCGTTTCAAGCGGGGCCAGCGAATCTTCGGAATTTTGAGAGGGTCCGGAGCAGCTTTTCGGGAGCGCTGATAGTGCGTTGTCTTTGCGGTAACTCTCGACAGAGTCGGGTGCCAATGTGAATAATCCCCCATTGGTGTTTTAAAGCAGGATTACCTAAGTTTTCTTGCTATTCACAGCAGGAACACATAAATTCGCAGCGTGGGCAGTTCTGGGGGAGGGCTGCTCTAGCGCCCGTGATCCTTCGAGGATCCGGGCGCTTTTTGATTGCGCGAAGGAATGTTCACCGATCGGGTTCTGATTGCGACTTTCCCACAAGCTGCTACATCTTATGGAAGGGTCGGCTGCCGTTATACTGACATCGAGTGTTGGCGCCGCAAGGAGGAACATGGCTGGAATTGGTGTTTTGGAAGTGAGCGATGCAACGTTCGATCAGGAAGTGCTGCAGAGCGAGCAGCCGGTATTGGTAGATTTCTGGGCAGTGTGGTGTGGCCCCTGCAAGCTGATTGCGCCGGTGGTGGACAGTGTTGCGGCGAATTTCGCCGGGCGGCTGAAGGTAATCAAGGTCAATGTGGACGAGAATGGGGCAGCTCCTTCCCGGTACGGTATTCGCGGCATCCCGGCGCTGCTTTTCTTCAAGGGCGGCAAGGTTGTGGACCAGATCGTAGGTTACGTGCCCAAGGACGTGATTGAGGAAAAGGTCAATCGCCTGCTGGCGTAATCGCTCAGGCGAAGCGCGAAGTTGAAGGGCTCGGCGATTGCGCCGAGCCTTTGCTTTTTGGGGGAAAGACGAGCCCAGATCAGCACGGAACAACATTATAGAATCGCCGATACGATATTTATTATGTGTCAGATAGACGATATTCTTAAGATCCAGGGCGGAACGCCAAGTGAGAATTGTTGACCTGTGCCGAATCTGTAAAAGCGAGCGAGTAGCCGAGGTGTCTCGCGTTCAATTGGCCAGCCAGGGATAAACGCCTAGTTACACCGGTAATTCCGGCCTTTGCGGCCCGCCCGAGGCGGAGAAGTCCAAGCCGGATAGCACATTCAGCGGTCAAAATAACACGATTGTGGTATTTCGAATTTTAAGACTAAGATATTCAATCAGGTTACGCGAGTTACCTAAGTTACTTAACGGCTAAATCTGGGCCTGTCGAGGGTAACGGTTACGCGATACATTTGAATCCTAATCGAAGCTTCAGGAGGACTGCATGGGATCCAGCGCTTTTCTGTCCATCACCGAAACACCCGGTTTCAGCCATTCACGCAACTTTCGTTCTTCTCAGCCCGGACTCCTGCCAAGCCTGGCATTCGGCATGATGGGAACAGCACTCGGCCTTCTGGCTGGAATTGCGGCCGCAGCCAACCCATGGAGCGGAAATACGACGGTGATGGCGAACGATTCGGTGCAGATGAGCGCCAGTGCGGCGGGATCGGGACGTTCCGTGAACCTGCACACTTTGAAGACGCATTCCATCCAGACCCCTGTGAGCCAAACGATGGCGACAACGGCTGCTCCGGTGCCGGTTAGCGCCTCGCTTGAGGCATCCCTCCCCCACATTCCGGCGGCGGTTCCCATGCATCACACTGCCTTTAAGTCGATTGTAAAGAGCGAAGTACCCTCTGAAACCGCAACGGTTGCGATGACCAGCGCCGCGGAAGCGCCGGCAGCCCCGGCACCAGCTCCTATGGCTGTCAACAGCGTCGCGGCGGCCCCGGAAACTACCTCACGGCCCGCCTCGGTGATGATCGAGGGGGACTTGACCATGGCCGATTTCGATGCCTCCACGGGCACCGTGGAGACGCGCGAGGGCAGAAGCTTCACCGTCTCGCAGGCGGGCAGCGACGGCAATACGCTGTCATGGCAGGATTATTCTGGAAACGTCCATTACCGCTGCACCCAAGCCGGGGACTGCACGCTCTCCGGTTCAGGAATTTCAACGGGCGCAAGGATTCTCTGAGGTAGCGGGAACGCTGCCTAATCCCTGGTCAGTCCGTGACTGAAAGCGGGGTGACCAATTCAAAGCCAGTTAACTCATTCAAAGAAGTTTAGTGGTACTTCCGCAGCACCCCAAGAACGCGGCCCTGGATGGCAACCTGGGCCGCTGGAACATAGATTGGATCCATCTCGATATTGGCAGGCTGCAGTCGCACCACACTCCCCTCGGCGTAGAAACGCTTCAACGTAGTTTCGGCGCCATGAACCAAAGCCACCACAATCTCACCTTGGCGGGCGGTTCGGGTCCGCTCCACCAGCACATAGTCGCCGTTGATAATGTGCTCGTCGCGCATTGAGTCGCCGCGCACTTCCAGGGCGAAGACATCCCGGTTACCCACGACATCATGGAGTGAGATGCTTTCGGGAATCTCCATTGCCTCGACGGGAAGGCCGGCGGCGATGCGGCCGGCCAGGGGCAGGCGATCGCTGGAGCGGGTGCGTGAACCCGGCGGCAAGATGTCGATGGACCGGCTGCGATTATGCACACGGTCCAGCAATCCTTTCTTCTCCAGGTTGGTGATGTGCTTGTGGACGGTGGCCAAGCTCTTCAGGCCCATACCGCGCGCAATCTCCTCAAAAGAAGGGGAATAGCCGTTGCGGGCCACGAACGACTCGAGAAAATCCAGAACCTCTTTTTGCCTGCGAGTGACAGCCATGGGCGCATTATAGCGAATAAAAAGCGAACCGCAACGGAAATATTTCGCAAATCTTCGTGTTTCTTTCGATACCCCCGGGCAATTGAAGTTTCACCGGTAGATTGCCGATAGAAAGTAACGGCCACCCGTGTGGCACGGCTGCACCGGATTGACCTCGGCAGGCTGGGCAGGGAGATGGGTAGGGAGATGGGTAGGGAGATTTTCTGCCGGGTAGATTTAGTTTGACTGAGGACCAATGATCTCGCTCAAAAGGTACTTAGAATCAGATATTTCCGAACCGTCGAAGGGTGAGAGCGCACACCCGAGGGATCTTCTCACCGTGACCATGGATGCATACCGCTCTTCGCTTGGCGAGATGGGCAGTTGCAGCGTGGAGGCCTGCCCGGCTTTGGGCGGGGCATTGAAGCAGAGCCTGGAAGCGGTCAGCGAAGGGCTTTCGAGCAGGATGGAGCCGGAAGCGATTGGTGCAGCCGAAGCGCATGTGCGGACCCAGTTGCAGGATTGGAGTCGGCTGGCGGCCAGACATGCCCAGCAGCAGACCGGCGAAGTAAAGGGGTTACTGCTGGTTTTGGCGCGCACGGCCGAGTCGGTGGGAGAGCGGGATCAGCGCTGCGCAGGTCAAATCACCGACGTGACGACACGCCTGAAAGGGATTGCGAGCCTGGACGACCTGGGGGTCATCCGCGCCTCAATCGAACAGAGCGCCGCGGAGCTCAAGACGTCCGTTGAGCGGATGACGGCGGAGAGCAAGCGGGCCATAGACCACTTGAAAGCAGAAGTCACGGTCTACCAGACCCGGCTAGAGGCGGCCGAGGAGATTGCATAGCGCGATGTCCTGACGGGTATCCGCAGCCGACTTTATGCGGAGAGCCAGATGGAGCGGCGGATTGCAGCCCATACTCCCTTTTGTGTCGCGATTCTGGACATCAACGGGTTCAAGAGGGTGAACGACGAACTGGGGCACCTGGTGGGGGATGATCTGCTGAAACAGTTTGCCACCGAGCTGAAGCAGGCCTGCCGGTCGACGGACGTGATCGGCCGGTGGGGCGGGGATGAGTTCATCCTGGTGCTGGACTGCGGGCTCGAGGACGCCGGTGGACAGATGGAGCGGCTGAGAAAGTGGGTCTTCGGGAGCTATACGGTGGAGACGCGTACCGGGCAGCAGAAGCTGAAAGTGAATGCATCGATTGGGCTTGCGGATTTGCAGCCAGGTGACACAATGAAAGCTGTGCTGGACCGGGCGGATACGGAGATGTACCGGGATAAGGCTGCATCGCGGGCCTCAGGCTCCTTCGGCGGGTGAGCGGACTTAATTGGGTTGAGCTTGATCGGGTTGGGCTTGCCGGGCAATTTGGAATACTGGCATTTTCCACAACGCTGCAGAAGTGGTTGTTTCAATCCTGTGTCCGCCATCACCGGTCAATGTTCGAACAGCATTTATCAGGACTTTCATTCTGACTGTCCCGCATCAGCGTTCCGCTTTCAATCTTTCTTCTTTCCAATCTTGAGTTCCTTCTCTTCTCGCGCAATGGTGGAGGAGGGCAATTGATTAGCTCCGGCTAAGCCAGCGGGATCGACGGGCCGGAGGCAGTTGGAAAGGGCGCGCGGGGTGGCGTTGCCAGGAGGAGAGATCGCCATGAGGGTACTGATCGCCGAAGACGACAAGGCACTGGGGCTGTTTCTGAGCCGGGGTTTGGAGGCGGACGGACATCGCGTTCGGCTGACCTGCGATGGCGGGGCCGCGGTGGAGGCATTCCGCCAGGATCTGCCCGACCTGACCATTCTGGACTTGAACATGCCGGTCAAGGACGGCGAACAGGTGCTCAAGGAGGTGCGGGCTTTCGACCCCGACCTGCCGGTGCTGGTGCTGACGGCGCGCCAGGAGGTGGACACGCGAGTCAGGTGTCTTGACCAAGGCGCCGACGATTTGATGCTCAAACCATTCAGTCTGCACGAGTTGCGTGCTCGCTGCCGAGCTCTGCTCAGGCGCAAGCGGGAGGCACGGCTGCAGTTGCGCGCGGGAGACCTGGAGCTGGATCGGCTGGATCACACGGCGCGGCGCGGCGGCGAGCAGGTGGTGCTGACCAATAAGGAATTTGCGCTGCTGGAACACCTGATGCTGAACCGCGGCCAGTGCGTTTCGCGTGTGGAACTGCTGGAGGCGGTGTGGAACCTGGAACCGGCGCAGACTACCAACATTGTGGATGTTTACGTGAATTACCTGCGGCGCAAACTGAAGGATCCGCCGCCCGGGCTGCTGATCCGGACGGTTCGTGGGCAAGGCTATGTGGTTCCAGCAGATACGGATCTGGGGTTGACTGTGCCGGCCGCGCTCGTTGTGCCCGGCCCCGGTCTGGCGAATATCGTCCTCGCTCCCGAAGTTCAGTAGCTCTCGACACCTCGTCTGGGTTGCAGTTACTTCAAGTTCTGTCATTTCAAGCTTTGTCATTTCAAGTTCAGGAGAATCCTCATGCAGACTGTTCCATTACCAGTTCTCACGGCTGCACCACGATTTCGGTCACGCACCGCGGTGGTGGCCAGCCCCGACCGAAGCTTCCGCCAGCGAATCTCTGAGATCCTCACCGGCCTGCGCTGGAAGGTGTGCGAGGCGGAAGGAGGGGCTCAGGCGTGGGCGGAAACTGAAGCGGCGGCGCCCGAGGCCATCATCGTCGATTCATGGTTTCCCGATCTCGATCTGGCGGAGTTTCTCAAGGATTTCCGGAGAAGCTTTCCTCATGTGGACCTGGTGACGACGGGGAGTTTCCCAAGTCAGGAGAGCCCGCGGGGGCCTTACCGCCAGGAATTGCTTTACGCCCTGCGGCGGAGCCAGGATACCGACACCGCGGCGTGGAATACCGCCCATCCGTTGAGCTGGCCAGGTTCGCTGTCCGCGCCGGAGTTGCCGAATTCGCTTCAGGCAAAGGCGGATGGCGATTTGGCGGAGGCGGCGCGGCGGAATACACAGGCTTCAACGGTCACTATGCGGACCAGCAATTTCTGCACTCAACCGGCACCGGCAAAAACAGAAGCCGCACCGATTGAGGTTCGATTGCCAGCAACGACGGGATCGGTTCCGGCAGGCTCGGCGGCAACTGTAGCTCAGCCGGCTGCAGCGAGCCGGCTGCCTGAGCTGATCGGCGATGCGCCCTGCATGCTGGAGGTGAGCCGGCGCATCCGGCTGGTGGCTCCGCGCTCGACGCCGGTGCTGATTGAAGGGCCGACCGGATCGGGCAAGGAACTGGTGGCCGAGGCCTTGCACCGGCTTTCGACAAGAAGCCGCAAACCCTTTGTCGCCATCAACTGCGCCGCGATTCCGGAGGCGCTGCTGGAGGCGGAACTGTTTGGACACACCCGCGGCGCGTTTACCGGGGCGGTGCAGGGGCGCATCGGACGGATCGAGTCCGCCGACGGGGGAACGCTGTTTCTGGACGAGATTGGGGAGATGCCGCTGAGCTTGCAGTCAAAGCTGCTGCGTTTTGTGGAATGCGGCGAGTTGCAGCGGGTGGGGGACAACGAGACGGTGAAGGTGGATGTCCGGATCATCGCCGCAACCCACCAGGCGCTGGCGCAGCAGACCCAGACGGGCTGCTTCCGCTCGGACCTTTACTACCGGCTGGCGGTTTTCCTGATCCGAACGCCGGCGCTGGCCGAACACGAACAGGACCTGCCGCTGCTGGTGGACCACTTCCTGCTTCGCATGGGACGAGAGATGCCGATCAAGCGAGTTGACCAGGGGGCGCTCAAGAAACTCTCGGTGCATGACTGGCCGGGGAACGTTCGGGAACTTGAGCACGTTCTGGAGCGGGCGGCGATCCTGGCCGGCGACTCGTCGGTGCTAACCGCAAACGAGATCGACTTTGGACTGATGGTGAACTGAGGCTGCCGGGGGTGGTCGGGCGGTGAGTAAGTCAGCCAGCGGCCGCATGGTTTTTTGGGGGGGGTCGATGAGCATGGAGATTGAGACGCGGCTGAGCGATCAGCTGGCCCGTTATCTGGACCTGGCCGTGGGGGAAACGAAGTTGACGGCCGCGAACATGGCCAATATCGATACTCCCGGCTATCGGGCCCTGGGAATGGACTTCGAAGCCGAGATGAAGGACGCGATGGATGGCGTGAACCGGGGTCGTCCGCCTAAGCCGGTAAAGGTGACGGCGGTGGATGGGCTGATCTCCAGGCCAGACGGGAACGATGTCTCAATGGACCGCGAGAGCCTGAACCTGGCGGAGGCGCAATTGAAGTTCAAAACCGGAGTGGCACTGCTGCGCACCGAAAACCAGAAGGTGATGGACGCGATTCATGCGGATGGGAAGTGAGAGAGGCAGCTTCTAGCCTCTAGCTTACAGCTCTTAATTGCGGGTCGCCGACTTTGGCTGCATGCGGCTGCGACCGATTGGTTCAAAAGATGGCTGAGTTGATGGGCCGCGAGCCGGCTAGATCGAGCTAAGGGCTAAAAGCTAGCGGGTAGGAGCTGCTTGGAGGAACAATGAACTTGTTTGGAGTGATGGAGACATCGGGCAGCGCGATGCAGGCTGAGCGCATGCGGGCCGAGGTGGTGGCGGCCAATATGGCCAACGCGGAGACCACACGGACGGCCTCCGGGGGCGTTTATCACCGGCAGCAGGTGGTCTTTGCAGCCGGCCAGGGAGATCCAGGGTTCCTCGACTCGTTGGAGACGGCTTCCGGGTCTGCGGGTAACTCGGCGTCGAGCATGGTTCCGAAGATCGATCTGGGGGGCATCGGCGCGGAGAGCCCAGGGCAGGTTGCTCCGGGAGTGCGGATTGCGGCGGTGGTCGAAGACCCGTCGCCCCCGCTGAAACGCTACGACCCTGGGCATCCCGACGCGGGACCGGACGGGTATGTCTCATATCCGGACATTAATCCGCTCACAGAGATGGTGGACCTGATGGGGGCGACGCGTGCCTATGGTCTGAATGGTTCTGCCGTGCAGGCCGAAAAGTCCATGATCACCTCGGCGCTGGAAATTGCACGCTCCTAAGATGGATGGAAAAGCTGACGGCAGAGACCAGTTCAGGAGGAAGTTCGCATGAATCCTATCAACTCATTGCCTCCGGTAGCGATTATGCCGGTCGGTCCGGAAAGCCCGTTCCCCGTTGGGTCTTCCGGTGGCACAACGAAACCTCTCACTCCGTTCGGCGACCTGATGACGGACGCGGTCGGCGAGGTGAACCAACTGGAGGATCAGGCAAAGACAGCGGTCTCAGGTCTGATGACCGGCTCCGGCGTGGACGTACACCAGGCGATGATTGCGACCCAGAAGGCGAGCATGGCCTTTGAACTGTCCCTCGCGATGCGCAACAAGGCAGTCCAGGCTTACCAGCAGGTTATCGGGATGCAGTTTTAAGACGGGTCTTGTTCAGGGAACAGGTCTGGCTCGGGGAAGATGGGCGGACCATCGGGCAAGCGGCAGGAATCGGGGACCATGGCCACCGCAACACAGTTGGAGAAGAGCGCGCCGGCGAGGCCGGGCCAGCCCCGTTTAACGGACCGGCTGGCAGGACTGTGGGGCCGGGGCCAGGTGCGCTGGGCGGGGATGGCTCCGGCACAGCGCGGCTGGGGAATTGCGGCCGGCCTGCTGCTGGCGGGATTGGTGGGCGGGCTGCTCTGGTACGCGCTGCGAACCGAGTGGAAAACGCTCTACGCCGACCTGGATACGGACGACGCGCGCCAGATAACCCAGGTTTTGACCCAGTCGCAGATTCCGTTTGAAGCCACTCCGAACGGAACCGGGATCCTGGTTCCTGCGGCGCAGCTGGACAAGGCACGCCTGGCCACTGCGGCCAAAGGCGG
Source organism: Occallatibacter sp. (assembly GCA_050014515.1). GTDB lineage: Bacteria > Acidobacteriota > Terriglobia > Terriglobales > Acidobacteriaceae > Telmatobacter. Next base: position 14,157 of record JBEKDE010000029.1, on the reverse strand, counting down.
GTTGAAGAGCGGGCGGCTCGGCTTTGAGATCTTCGACAAGCCGAACTGGGTCGGATCGGAGTTTGACGAGCAGGTGAACTACCAGCGTGCGCTCGAGGGCGAGTTGGAGCGCACGGTTGGATCTCTCTCTGATGTCGAGTCGGCGCGGGTGCACCTGGTGCTTCCTCACGATTCGCTTTTTCGCGATCAGGATCGGCCTGCCAAGGCATCGGTGGTGATCAAGCTGCGCAAGCGCTCCCTGGCGGATGGGGAGCCGGACGCGATCCGGAACCTGGTTTCCTCTGCCGTGGACGGATTGACGCCTGACCGTGTGGTGCTGGTGGATGCGGCCGGGCATGTGCCGCTGGGCCCGAAGACAGCGGATGCGCTGAGGCTGAGCGCGGAACAGGCGCTGGAGGAAAAGCTGATTGCCACGCTGGAGCCGGTCACCGGGCCGGGAAATGTGCGCGCGTCTGTAACTCTCGACTATGACCAGGCGGCGACCGAAGAGACTGCTGAAACCTACGACCCCGATCAATCGGTGACGCTGTCCATGCAGCGGACGGAGCAGACGACCGGGGCGCAGCCGGTAGCGGCCGGAGTTCCCGGAGCCGCGTCGAATGCTCCCAACGCGCAGGCGCTGCCGGTGTATCCGCAACAGAGCAGCCAGCCGCAGACGGCCAAAACCGAGTCTGGAACTTACGGGGTGGCGAAGACGGTGCGGCATGTTGTCGAGAATCCGGGCCGAGTGCGGCGTTTGACGGCGGCCATTGTGGTGAACGACCGGCTGGCGCAGCTTGCGACGAAAGGGAAGGCCGCCGTGTGGCAGCCACGGACCGCCGATGAGCTGCACAACCTGACCGCGCTGGCGCAGGCGTCGGTGGGTTTTGACCCGGCGCGGGGGGACCTGCTGACGGTGGAAGACCTTTCGTTCGATGATAACCGCGCGCCGCCGCCTGTCTCGATTCTGCGCCAGTCGCTTTCGACGGCCGAGGAATCGCCGGAGCTGGTCAAATATGGCGCGCTGCTTGCGGCGGTTCTGGTGGTGCTTGCCTTCGGGGTGCGGCCGGCTCTGCGCCAGGCGCAGCCCAGACCCGCTCCCAAGGAGTTGCCTGCCGGTGCGCATGAGGCTCATCCGCCGGTACTGAGCGCGGCTGAGGTTGCCGAGCTCGATCCGGAGCGGCAGCGGGCGCAGGACATCTTTGAACAGGTCACGGATCACCTGAAGCGGGAGCCGGCGCAGAGTTCGCGTTTGTTACAGAGCTGGATTCACTCCGACTAGTTTTGGCTAAAAAAGACTGGTTTGGGCTTTGTTCCAGCAGGGGAAGTAGCAGGTCGAGTAGACGGGAAGGAACGGCGCGTTGGCGGAACGGAACGAGAGCGGGCCAGGAGGGCAGCGCAAGTCGGCGAATATGCCGGGACTGCGCAAGGCCGCTATCCTGCTGGTGGCGGTGGGCGAGGAGACGGCCAAGGAGATTCTGCGCGCTCTGCCCGAGGTGGATGTGCAGAGGCTTACCGAGGAGCTGGCCGACCTGCGCGGTGTGACCTCCGATATCTCCGGCGAAGTCATGGAGGAGTTCTGGGAGCTTCTGGAGACGCAGAACTTCATGCTGCACGGCGGCCTGGACTACGCCAGCCGGCTGTTGATGGAGACCTTCGGCAAGGAGCGGGCCGACGATTTATTGATGCTGGTGCGGCGTTCGCAGGAGGCGGCTCAGGGCAACCTGGCAAAGCTGCAGCGTACCGATCCGCAACAGCTGGGAAAGCTGCTCGACTCCGAGCATCCGCAGACGATCGCGCTGGTGCTGGCGCATCTTGACCCGCGGAGGGCCTCGCTGGTGCTGGACAACCTGAGCGAGGAACACAAGGTGGTTTCGATCCAGCGGCTGGCGGAGATGCGCCAGTTTTCACCGGAGATGGCGCAGAAGGTGGCGCACATTCTGCACCGGCGCCTGGAAAACGTGGGCGACACGGCGCGCAAGAGCTACTCCGGATTCAAGGCGGTTGCCGACCTGCTGAACCGCGTGAACGCCGAAGAGTCGAAGAAGATTTTGGAAACCATTGAGGAAGCGCAGCCGGAGCTGGCTCTGAGTATCCGCAACCTGATGTTCACGTTTGACGATCTGGTGACGGTGCCGCCGGCCACGATTCGCGAGATCGTCTCCGGAGTGGACAAGCGGCAACTGGCGCTGGCCCTGCGGGGCACCAACGACGAGATGCGCGCGCAGATCTTCAAAGCCATGAGTTCGAGGGCCGTGGAGATGCTGAAGGAAGACATGGAGGTGCTGGGCCCGGTGCGTTCGCGCGAGGTGGCGCAGGCGCAGCAGGAGATTCTCAACCTGGCGCGGCGTTTGGAGGCTGAGGGCAAGGTGATTTTGAAGCTGGAGACAGGGGACGAGATGCTGGCGTAGACACAGTTGTCAGGGGTCAGAGATCAGGGATCAGAAATCAGGGATCAGGGATCAGACGGAGGGGCCGGTGCAGGGAATGAGTGAGGCGAGACAATCAGGCGCGCCTCAGCGCGAGCTCCAGCACCTGGAGCTCTTCGAGTATCCAGGCAGCAAGGACGAGGCTGGCTGGTCTGGTGGAGAAGGCTGGCTCGGTGCTGACCCCGCGGAGAGGGAGGGCAGGCATCGGGAGGAGCCGCATGATCGCGCTGCCGCGGCTATAGAAGCTGGACTGCGCGCCGAGTTTGAGAAGCGGCTGGGTGAGGAGACGAAGCGCTCGTTTGAAGCCGGCCGGGAGCGCGGCAAGCTGGAGGGTCGTCAGGCCGAAGTGGAGGCGCAGGCGCCGGCGAAGGCAGCCGCGGACCAGGAACGGATCCGCCAGGCGGCGAAGCTGATGGAGAGTTTCACCGAGCAACTCGACCGGTATATGAGGACGGTGGAACGGGAGGTTGTGGAACTGGCACTGGCCATCGCGGCCAGGATTCTTCGGCGCGAGGCCCAGATGGATCCGCTGCTGCTGACTGGCGCCGTGCGGGTTGCTCTGGGGCAGGTAACCGGAGCCACGGAAGTCCGGCTAAAGGTGCCGGCGGCGGAACTGGAACTATGGACCGAGTCGATCGAGCTGCTGCCCAACCTGGCAGTCAAGCCCACGGTCCTGGCAGGGGAGGGAATGCGCGTGGGCGATTGCGAACTTGAGACGGAGATGGGCTCGGTGGAGTTGGGAATTCGGCCCCAGCTGAGCGAGATCGAGCGCGGCTTTTTCGATCGCGTCGCGGGATGGCGCGCCAGGCCGGCGAAAATGCTCGATCGGGAACCGGCCGCGAACCATGAGGACCGCGCATGAATCCACGAGCGACACCTCACCTGGGGCGGTACTTCGATCGGTTGGAGCGTGGCCAGCCATGGCGCTGGCGTGGAAAGGTGGTTGAAGCGGTGGGCCAGACCATCGAGTCGGCCGGCCCTCTGTCGTCGGTGGGCGAGTGCTGCGAGATTCAGGATCAGTTTGGGCGCGCCCACCTGGCCGAGGTGATCGGATTTCGCGGCCGCAATGTGTTGAGCATGCCGGTCGAAAGCACCGAGGGGGTGCGCTTTGGGGATTCGGTTGCGGCTTTGGGAATGAGCCCGGAGATTGAGGCGGGGCCTGCGCTGATGGGCAGGGTGCTGGATGCCCTGGGCAAGCCGATGGACGAGGGCCGGCCGCTGGCTATTACCCGTGCCATGCCTCTGGATGGTGCGGTTCGTTCGCCGCTGGACCGGGTGGCGATAAGGACTCCGCTCGGCACCGGAATCCGCGCGCTGGATGGGCTTTTGACCGTGGGCCGCGGACAGCGGGTGGGGATTTTCGGCGGATCGGGCGTGGGCAAGAGCACGCTGATCGGCATGATGACCCGTAATACCGAGGCCGATGTGACGGTGGTGGGGCTGGTGGGCGAGCGGGGCCGCGAGGTGGGGGAGTTTCTGGAGGATGCGCTGGGCGCGGAGGGGCGGACGCGGTCGGTAGTGGTGGTCTCGACTTCGGACCAATCGCCTTTGATGCGGCAGCGGGCGGCGCTGGCGGCAACCACGGTCGCGGAGTTCTTTGCCGCGCAGGGGAAGAATGTGCTGTTGGTTCTGGATTCGCTGACTCGATTCGCCATGGCGGCGCGGGAGATTGGCCTGGCTGCCGGGGAACCGCCGACGGCCAAGGGGTATACGCCGTCGGTGTTCACCAAGCTGGCGAAGCTGGTGGAGCGAACAGGGCAGTTTCAGGTGGGATCGATTACAGCCTTTTACACGGTACTGATGGAGGGCGACGACCAGCAGGATCCGCTGGTGGACGCGGTGCGGTCGCTGCTGGACGGGCATATTGTGCTTTCTCGGGGTTTGGCGGCGGAGGGCTGGTATCCGCCGGTGGAGGTGCTGGACTCGATCAGCAGGCTGATGCCTGCGGTAACTCAGCCTGCGCACCGGGAACAGGCCGCCTTGCTGCGGAGAATGATGGCGGTCTATGCGCATTCCGAGGATCTGGTGCGAATTGGCGCCTACAAGGCCGGCTCCGATCCGGAGCTTGACCGGGCGCTGCGTGCGCGGAGCGCCATGCGCGCTTTCCTGACCCAGGATGCGCACGAGCGGGTACGGTTTTCCGATAGCGTGCGCAGGCTGGGCGCGCTGGCTGCGGAGGTATAGTTTGTGGCCGTTTCCAAAGCGCTGCGCCGATTGCTGCGGATTCGGGAGCTCGAAGAGGAGCAATGCAAGCTGGCGCTTGAAGCTGGTCTGAGGGAACTCCGCCGGGTGGAAGATGCGTTGACAGCGACGGCAGCGCTGGATCGACGAGGGCGGCGACTGGTGGAGACGAGCGCTCGGACCGGGGAGTTGCGGGACAGGTTGGCGGGCCTGGAGGAAAGCCGAACGGCCGGGAGGATTGTCGAGATTCTGGAGCCTATGGCCGCGAGCTGTGAGGGGGACGTGGCGAGGCTGCAGCAGGAGTATCTGGAGAAGCGGATTGAGCGACGTCAAGCAGAGACGCTGATCCGCGCGACCGAGGCCGAGGATGCGATGGAAGAGGGGCGGCGAACACAGCAGACACTGGACGATTGGTTTCGTTCACGGCTGCATCGCAGGCGGGCACGGGAGTCCCTCGCTGGAAACGACTTTCTGATCGTTGAAGATGAGCCGATTGAATAAGAAGCAGCAAAAACTTGAGGTGAAAATCCGGGCAAGAATGTTTGCCTTCCCGAAACGAAAACTCTGGTCCCGATTCTGACAATGCTCTAACCTTTTCTCCCCGCGTTTGGCACGCCTTCTGCACCTCATCTAGCCATGACCGTGACCGCCATACAGGTTGGAGAGAGTGCTTCTCCGGGGCCGGCAGCAAACGCAGTGCGGGCCGCTCAGTCCGAGGTACGGACAGGAGTACAGTCCGGAGCGGAGAGCTTTAGCAGCGGCTGGCAGTCGCTGCTGGCGTCGATGGGAGCCGGCGAGCATGAACCGGAAGCAGCTGAGGCGACCGGAGTGAGTGGACGTGCGGCTCTCCCTGGGCAAGCCTTGGGGAACTCATCGAAGGCGACGAATGATTCGCAGGGCGCAGCACCTGTAGCAACAAAGCGGGCCGAAGATTCGACCGGGCAAACGAAGGATGCGCGCGTGGACGAGCATCACGGCGTGAAACACACAAAGCAGCAGACGGCGCAAATTAAGGCAGATACATCTACAGCGGTTCCTGCGGGCTCCTCGTCTGAAATGATTGCAACCGCTCTTCCCGCGGCGGTTCAGAACCCTGCACTCGATTCAGTGCAAAGTCTTTTGGTGCGGCCTGAGAGTGTTCCGCAAGGGCCGAAAACTGGTGAAAATCTGGCAATAGGCTCGGATGTGAATCCGGGAATGAATAGGCTTGGGCAGATTTCGAATTCCGAACACGTCGCTCCTGGCGATGCCTCGGCTGGATTGGGAATCCTCGGTGGCGGTGCACCCTCTGCCGGTAAGTCCAGCTCTGCTGCGGACAGCATGGGAAACCGGAGCGAGCCGCTCAAGATAGAGGGTGGCGCGGCTGCGAACCGACCAGTCTACGCACCGGCTGAGGAAGAGGAGAATTCGCCACCCGTTGGGGGACCGGAGGCTATCTCCCACGCAAGAGAGTCCCTGGCACCGGGACCGGCGCTGTCCTCGGGCGCGGTCTCACCTGGCGCAGACATTCCGGCGGCGGACACGACGCAGGGAACCCTGTTGAGCGGGAATCTACAAACTGGATTAAGCTCGCTTCCCAATCCCGAGGTGAGGCCAGGCTTCGCAGCAACGGCGAGCGATGGAGGTTTCACCGGCCCAGCGGCGGTAGCCGCAACTGCTGAGACACGTGGAGTGGGCGGCGTCCGCGGCGTCGGAACCAAAGGACAGCCAGCCGCAAAGACTGTCCAGTCGATTCGCGCGGGAGCGGAAGGGAGTTCACCGGCTGCCGGGCCGCAAGGCAATCTGGAATGGGATTCCGCAGCGGCTACGCGCGGCGTGGGCGGCAGCTTGGCTGCCGTGATTCAAGCGAGTGGAGATTCCGGATCTTCAACAGCTGCAACACCTGGCGCAGGACTGCGCGAAACTTTTGCGGCTCTTGATGGGGCAAACCCATCCTCCACAACGAGCTTATCCCCCACATGGGTTCATGCCGGGAGCCAGCGCGCGGAAGCGGGATTTCAGGACCCGGCGCTGGGTTGGGTGGGCGTTCGCGCCGATGGGACAGGAGCCCGGGTTCATGCGGCCATTCTGCCCGGATCGGCTGAAGCGGCAACTGCGCTGGGGGGCCATCTTGCTGGATTGAACTCGTACCTGGACGAACAGCACCTGCACGTGTCGAGCGTCACGGTTACACCGCCCGACAGCCACTCGACTGAGGCTAGCGCAGGCCAGGGAGGAAACCAGGGCATGCAGCAGGGCGAAGGTCAGAGTTCAAACCAAGGTTCGAACCAGGCTTCGCAAAACGGCTCGACAGGTTCTGGTCCACTCACGACGCAGAGGGGCGAGCTCGGAGGGCCCGCTATTGCAAAGCCCGGGATTGCGACACCAGAGAGGAACACTCTGGCGTCAGAAGCGCGGCTTGGCAGCGGCTCGCACATCTCGGTGATGGCTTGAGACGGGAAACGCAACGCAGATACGGAAATTGCGATTGAAGGGGACGCAGGAGGCGATATGGCAGCAGCGGCGGGAATCTGGAACCACATGGCGGCGGGGCAAGCGCCCACGGGCGCGAGCGCAAGTCCGATGGATTCGACAACCAGCGGGACTGGCAGTACAGACAGTTCGAGCGATTCGTCCACTATCTCGGCCAACGATTTTCTCACCTTGCTGGTAACCGAGATGCAGAATCAGGACCCGACGGCCGATACCGACCCCAACGAGTACATCAACCAGTTGGTGCAGGTAAACAGCCTGGAGCAGCTGATCGACATTAATCAGAACCTGTCGACAGCGCTGGGCGACTCGACGACGAGTTCGGGCAGTTCTTCGACAGGGCAGGCGGCGCATAGTCAAGCTTCTTCGAGTCAGACAGCGTCGAGTCAGGCGGCGTCGAGTCAGGCGGCGTCGAGTCAGACGGCGAGCGCGAAGACCAGTGCAGTTTCTGCGACCACGGCAACGAACGCGGCCCATTCCAGTCCTGCTGCTCAACATAAAGCGGTTGCGCTGGCGGCGGCAAAGAACGCTTTATCGTCGATGGCTTCTTCCGGCGCTGGCGCCGTTCCCGGCTCGGCGGCAAGACATGCGCCGGGCAACCTGAGCGTCCCCGATGCGCAGCCGGCGGCGCAGAAGGTAGCGCACGCCCTGAATGGAAGATCCCGCCCATCGCACCCACGATCCCAGCCGCGATCCATCTCCGGCAGCCTGCCTGGAGCGCAATAAGCTTTGCCGGCCGCGAAGGCCGACAACCCATGAAGTTTCACAAAGAGGAGATGCACGATGGCAAGTTTCTACATTCCACTTTCCGGACTCAACGCGGATTCGACGGCGCTGAACACGATTGCGAACGATCTCTCGAACATGAATACGACGGCCTTCAAGAGCCAGACAACGGATTTCTCCAACCTGTTCTCGCAGCAGATCGGATCGACTGGGTCGGGCGACGAGATCCAGATGGGTGAGGGCGTGCAGGTGGCTTCAAACGAGACGAACTACTCGCAGGGATCGAGCGAAACCACCGGCAATTCGACGGACATGCAGCTGAACGGAAATGGATTTTTCATCTTGAACGACGGCGGGAGCAACGTGCTGACGCGAGCGGGTGATTTTTCTCTCGGATCGAACGGCAATCTCATCTCCTCGGACGGCATGAACGTGATGGGCTACCCGGCGGTGAACGGGGTGGTGAACACCAACGCGGCGCTGGCTCCGATCAACATTCCGGTGGGTCAGGTGGAGGCTCCGCTGGCGACGACCACATTCGGAATGACCTCGACGCTCGATTCTGCGGCAGCGGTAGGAACCAGTGTTCCGGGCCAGGTGCAGGTCTACGACTCCATGGGCAAGGCCTATGAAGCCACGGTGACTTACACCAAGACGGGAACCAACGCGTGGTCGTACAGCGTCACCATGCCGGATACGCTGACGGCTAATTCGACTTCCGCGGCAGGCGTAACCACTCTCGACTACAGCTTTGGTGCAAACGCCGGCACTTTGGCAACGGTTGATGCAGGAACGAACCTTGCCATTACCGGACCGACGGCGACGGGAAGCACAGCCACGATCGCTCCACCTACGGTGACGGCGGGTGAGACTGTGGCGACCTATGCCGGAAATCTGCAGACAGCCATTACTAATGCGGGGATCACGGGCGTCACTGTCACTTCGAACGCGGCCGGGCAGCTGAGCATTGTGGGTACTGGAATTTCGACCACGGGAAGCGTGATTCAGGATCCGATCGCCTCGGCCAACGCGACGGGAACTCTGACCTTCAATTCGAGCGGGCAGCTGGTGAGCCCGGCGGCGGATGTGAGCGGGATTTCGTTCAGCGGGCTCTCCGATGGAGCGGCGCCTTTGAACATGACGTGGAATATTCTGGGCACCGGCGGCACGGCGTCGATCAGCCAGGTGGACACGACCTCCGACGGCGCTTCAGCGACAACGCAAAATGGCTATCCCAGCGGGACGTATCAGAGCTTTACGGTCAGCGCCAACGGGACTGTGACTGCAAGCTATTCGAACGGCGAGATCCAGAACGTAGGTCAACTGGCACTGGCCAATGTCTCCAATCTTCAAGGGCTGCAGGATCTGGGCAACAGCGAATATGCGGCCACGCTGGCCAGCGGTTCGGCTTCGATTGGTGTATCGGGAACGGGTGGGTTGGGGACGGTGACGGACGGAGCGCTCGAGGAGTCGAACGTGAACATCTCGGCTGAATTCTCTGACCTGATCATTGCGCAGCGCGGATTCGAGGCCAACTCCAAGGCGGTAACGACCTTCGACACCATCACGCAGGAAACGATCAACATGATTCATTGATCTGATTGTGAATTCTCCACCGCCTAACAGGCGGTGGAAAATTCACAACTTGCAGGCGGCCACGTTGCCCTGGCCTTGAACCCGTCACCGAGGAAAGAGAGACCCTCGCGAACCAGTTCGAGGAACTTCTTGCAATCTTGCCAAGAGACCCGAAGGCAGGTTTGGCGATTTGTATTGCATTTCCCAACGCCTTGACCTTCTACATATCGACGTGTATATGTAGAAGGAACAGGCATGAAGAGCCCTATCAAATTCGGCCTAGCTCAAGGCACCCTTGACTTCCTGATTCTGCGGGTGGTGGCGCTCGGTCCTATCCACGGATACGCCATCGCACAGAGGATTCAGCAGGGGTGGCTCTATCCCGCATTGCGCGGGCTGGAATACAAGAAGTTCCCCGCCGCGGACTGGAGGCCATCGGAAACTGGGCGGGAGGCAAAGTCTTATCGGCTCACCGCCAAGGTGCGGTTCCAGCTTGAAAATGAGCCCGCGAGTTGGGCTCGTCTTACTGAAGTGGCAGAGCTAATTCCTTAAGGGCGCACAGGGAGAAACGTCATGAACTGGTTGCAGAGGCTTTTCGCAGGAAAGCGCATGGAGCGGGATCTCGATTCCGAAATTCGGTTTCACCTGGAACAGCAAATTGCCGACAAAGTGCGCGCAGGCGTTTCAGAGGACGAAGCTCGACGAACGACTCGCCTTGAGTTCGGCGGGATGGCGCAGATCAAGGAAGATTGCCGCGAAAGCCGGGGCACCTTGTGGGTCGCTTCCGTGCTTCAGGATCTTCGCTTTGCACTGCGGCAATTGCGCAACTCGCCCGGCTTTGCGATTACTGCGATCGTGACGCTGTCGCTCGGCATTGGCGCGTCCGCAGCCATCTTCAATGTGATTGATGCAGTGCTGCTGCGGCCATTGCCTTACGCGGATCAAGATCGTCTTGTGTATCCCGTGATGATTACTCGCACTGGAGATACCATGCCCTCGTCGTACCTCAGCTATCTGGATGTTCGCGCGCAGCAGCGCACTTTCGACGCACTGGCCGGCTATTCCATGTTCGGCAGGGTAAACCTTGAGGGCCCGAGTGGACCGGTGGCGCTCAGTGCCGTCAAGAGCACCGACAACTTCTTCGATGTATTTGGAGTGAAGCCGCTGCTGGGACGCACCTATCTTCCCGGCGAAGATCAGCCTGGCAAAGACAACGTGGTGGTGCTGAGCCATGAGGTCTGGCAAAGCAGCTTTGGTGGCCGCGCCGATATGGTGGGCAAGGATGTGCAACTGGATGGGACGCCGTATACCGTGATCGGTGTTATGCCTGCCGGTTTCCGCTTTCCGATGGAAGCGCATGAAGCGGTTTACACGCCTTTGCACATGAATCCCGCTTGGGCGAAGGCGCGCGGCATGCACTGGATGCGGACCGTCGGCCGTGTGAAGCAGGGAGTCAGTAATGAACAGGCTCGAACCGATCTGAATCGCGTCATGACCGATCTGGCCCGTGCTTATCCCGAACAGGAAGCCGGCCACACCGTAGCGAGTCTTTTGCCGTTGGACGTGGCGGCAAACAGCCTTGACCGGTTTGGCAAGCGCACGCTCGCGGGGCCATTGGGGACGCTGGCCATGGCTGTGCTCGCGCTGCTGGCAATCGCCTGCGTCAATGTGGCCGGTTTGTTGATGGCGCGGGGCATCAAGCGCGAGCGAGAGATGGCGCTTCGGTCAGCAGTCGGCGCCAGCCGTGCGCGGCTGATGCGGCAGCTCGTCAACGAGAGTCTTGTGCTCTGCTTTGCGGGATTGCTGGGTGGCGTATTGGTGGGCTGGGCAGTCCTCAAGGCGATGAATGTCTTTCTGGTGCACGCCATGTCGCGCGGCGCCGACATTCATCTCAATCTCGCTGTCGTTGCGGTGGCCGCTGTGCTCTCTCTGATTGCCAGTCTGCTGGCGTCCCTGTCCCCTGCCATTCGACTCTCCGGTGCTGACCCCAACCGCGCTCTGCGAGCAGGCAGCACGGGAGCAGGCACGGGGCGCAGCCAGCATCGGCTTCGGTCCGCGTTCGTCATCACGCAGATAGCGCTCTCGCTTGTTTTGCTGGTCGTCTCGGGGCTCCTGCTCAAGAACCTGCAAGGCCTGCTGCATACCAATCTCGGCATCGATGCGAGCAGCATTCTGACCACCCGCCTCGATCTTTCCAAAGGCCATTACGCAGGACGCGACCCCATTGTCAGCTTTTATGACCCACTGCTGGCAAAAATAGCCCAACTCCCTGGAGTGCGAGGCGTAGGCGTCATCGATTTACTGCCCGTTCAGAGTTGGGGTGATGGTTACGGCATCCACATCACCGGCCAGCCGCCGTACCCGCCGAATCTGGATATGGGCGCCGAAACACGGTTTGTGTCCGCAGGATACTTCGATGCGATGGGGCTGCAACTGAGGCGGGGGCGGCTGCTGTCTGCCTCGCTCGACAACGCAAAGAACCCGGCTGGAACAATGGTGGTGAACGAGGCCTTCCAGCGCAAGTTCTTTTCTACTGGCGGCGATCCGGTCGGCGCGCATATCGACGATGACCCCAAGCCGGAATTGAAGAGTCATATCGTTGGCGTTGTAACCAACGTCCGCCAGGCACTCCGCGAACCGCAGATGGCGGAAATGGACTGGCTCATGGACGAGATTGCGCCAAAGGACCGATTGCAAAACCTGAACAGCATGGCGTTGATCGTCCGTTCCAATGGCGACCTCAGCGCACTTGTGCCTGCGCTCCGCAATGCCGTGCGTGAAGTCGACCCGACTGTACCCTTCAAGGCTCCGGAAACGATGAGTGACGTCATCAGCGAAAGCCTCACGCTCGATCGGCTGGAAGGGTGGCTGTTCGGCATTTTCGCGGCTCTCGCGCTTCTGCTGGCCGTTGTCGGGCTCTACGGCCTGGTCAATCATGAAGTGGAACTGCGCACCCGCGAGATCGGCATACGCATGGCTCTGGGTTCGACTCGCATGCAGGTGACAAAGCTGCTACTCGGCAAGGTGTCGATGCTGATGGTCGCTGGCCTTGCCATTGGATGGATGCTTGCGCTTGCCATGAGAAAACTGTTGCAGTCAGTCGTGGAGATGCACGCCAGACACGACTTCGTTTTGCTGGCAAGCGTGACGGCCGGCCTGGCTTTTGTTGGCATCGCGGCCAGTCTCATCCCCGCACGCCGCGCGGCTTCTGTCGAGCCTGTTCAGGCGTTGCGAACCGAATAGACAGCTCACAGTTCTTCATCGTCTGCCGCTCATTTTTCTGTGAAATGGACCGGGGGACCGACTCTTGAGGGCGCGTCGGCTTGAGCGTTGCCTTCGGCCTACATGATTTCGAAAAACGCTCTATTCAGCGAAAGCATGCAAGGCCATTTTTTCGCGGAGAGAGCGTGCAATCATCGATTGCACCAAATGCCGGACTTCAGAATCACCGGACCCTGGCGCGCCTGCAAAATGCCGCCGGCCCGGAGCGATGAATCTGGTTCCGAGCCGGCGGTGCGGGGGAGGGCATGTGTTCTATTTACCGTTTATCCGGGACGCGCGCCGCGGGGACTACAGACGTGGCTGGATTCACCGTCTGCGTAAGAGCCGACGACGTGCTTGTCTTGTAGTCGGCGCTTGCGGCGTAGACCGCGGTGATGGAGTTCGCTCCCGATGCCAGGGTTGTGGTAGCGAGAGTCGCCGTGCCGCTGCTCAAGGTTTTTGTGCCCAGCGAAGTGGTTCCATCCATGAAGGTCACAGTGCCGGTTGCGGTTCCCGCCGTGGCAGGCTTGACAGTTGCGGTGAGGGTAACGGATTGCCCGACGGTGGATGGGTTCAGTGAGGATGCAACCGTGGTGGTTGTGGCGGCCGCGTCCGTGATTTCAGAAACGGCGGCCGAGGTACTGGTCTTGTAGTCGGCATCGCCGGCATACGTCGCCGTGATGGAGTTGGTTCCCACCGCCAGCGTTGTGACGTTCAAAGTCGCAACGCCGCCGGAAAGAGTTCCGGAACCCAGGGCCTTCCCATTGGCCAGGAAGTTTACAGTGCCGGTCGGTGTTCCATAAGCGGAAGCAACCGTGGCCGTGAAGGTAACTCCCTGGTCAAACGAAGACGGGTTGAGCGATGAGACTAGTTTGGTGGTTGTCGCCGTCTCGTCGATCGCCTGTGACAAAGCGGCCGAGGTGCTGGTCTTGTAGTCCGCATCGCCGGCATAGGTTGCCGTGATGGAGTTGGTCCCCACCGCCAGCGCCGAGGTTTTCAATGTGGCAACACCGCTGGATAGCGTACCAGTCCCGATACTCTTTCCATTTGCCAGGAAGGTGACGGTTCCGGTCGCCTTTGCGGTAGCTGAAGACGATACGGTTGCTGTGAAGGTCACTGACTCGTCGTAAGAGGATGGATTCAACGAAGAAGTCACGACTGTGGTGGTGGAGGCCGCATCTGTGACCAGTGAGACGGCAGGTGAAGTGCTGGTGTCGAAATCGGCAGATCCGCCGTAGCTCGCAGTGATGGAGTGCGTTCCCGGCAGGATTGTGGTGGTGGTCAACGTGGCTACCCCGGCCGCGATGCTGCCGGCTCCAAGGCTCGATCCATTCGACAGGAATGTCACGGTTCCCGTTGGTGTCCCGCCGGTTGAAGTCACTGTTGCGGTGAAGGTGACGGACTGCTCGTACGAGGATGTGCTGAGCGAAGATTTGAGCGCAGTCGTTGTGGTTGCCTTGGTGATGGTCTCTGTGAGAGCAGCCGAGGTGCTGGTAACATCGAGCGTGTCGCCGGAGTAAACCGCCTTGATAGA
>JBEKDE010000028.1:0-51464 GCA_050014515.1 Occallatibacter sp. | reverse complement strand
ATGGCACCGCACCTCGTAATTCATTATAATCCTTCCCATGTCTGGGAACAATTTATCTTCAAGTAGAAAGTTCGGTTGAGCTCGACCAGCGCGCTCCTTGAAGGTTGTGCCAAGAACTGTGTGAGCTGGCCCGCCACGACCCAGCCCACGGCCCGAAAAGTTTGTGTCAAAGTTTGTGTCAAAGGCCGCCCAGAAGGCCGGTTTTGCCGGTTATGCCGGTTTCTAACTGCTTTACCGTCAATAACTTAGCTTTTTGACGTTTCCATGGCATGGAAGAGGTCATCGGTTCGATCCCGATCAGGTCCACCAAATAACCCAATAACTTAGCGAATTCGAAGAAAAAACGCGATACGCTTTCGATACGTTGGTTCTCATGCTGCATCCTCCGCAGCACTTTCTACAACAGTCCGCGAACGGTCCATAAGAACATCGACTACGGGAGATCCCCATGGTTCCAACCAAGCCGATTCGCATTCTTAGTGTGGAAGACCACCCGGTCTTTCGCGAGGGCCTGAGCACGATCATTGGATCGCAGCAGGACATGCAGTTGCTCACCCATGCCAACGACGCAGCAGAGGCCATCTCGCAGTTCCGGCAACATCGTCCTGACATCACGCTGATGGACCTGCGCCTGCCGGGGACTGACGGCACCGATGCGCTGATTGCGATTCGCGGTGAATTCAAAGATGCCCGCATCATCATGCTCACCACCTCAGATAGTGATGGAGATATTCAGCGTGCATTGCGCGCCGGCGCGTCCGCGTACATTCTGAAGAGCATGCCGAAGGCAGAGATGCTAGACGTGATTCGGTCAGTTCACGCCGGCAGGCGGCATGTCCCCAGCGCCGTAGCGGCGCGCCTTGCCGAGCACATGGGTGAAGAGGATCTCACCAATCGGGAATTGGACGTCTTGCGGCTCATTCGCGATGGATTCCACAACAAGCAAATTGCTGACCAGCTCTCGATAGCCGAGACGACCGTCAATTTCCACATCAAGAACCTGGCTGATAAGCTACAGGCGAACGATCGGACTCACGCCGTGACCATTGCGATCCGTCGCGGGCTGCTCCACGTCTGATCCTTGCCGCCCGACCTGTAGAAAACTTCAGGACATGCCCTCGAGTTTCTCATCTGCCACTAGCAACATGAACTCTGTATCGTTACCTTGTCCGAGGCCAGGAACGTGAGAATTCGACGGTCATCCGCGTTGTGCGTCCTGCTCTTTGTCTTCGCGGCGCTCCCGATCCGAGCTGTCGATCCGACCAGGCACCTGTCGCAATATGCGCACACCGCCTGGAGGGTCCAGGACGGAGGACTCAAGGCTGCGCCTTCGGCTATCGCACAAACCAGTGATGGTTACATTTGGATAGGCACGTTCTCAGGACTGGTGCGCTTCGATGGCGTGCGTTTTGTTCCCTGGATCTCCCCGGATGGAGTCCAATTACCGTCATCCCAAATCTATTCCCTTCTTGGGGCGCGTGATGGAACCCTTTGGATTGGAACGCGCGAAGGTCTCAGCCATTGGGTAAACCAGCACCTGGTCAACTACCCGGGCGCGAACGGGCTCATCACGTCAATTCTTGAGGACCACGATGGAACCATCTGGTTCACTCATCTGGAAGCGCTCGATGGCTCTGGTCTCCTCTGCAAGGTTATCGGCATCGGCAAGCGGTGTTACGGGCTGGCGGATGGAGTACCAGCCTTTTCCTCCAGCCTCTTGATGGAGGCCGATTCGTCGGGAAACCTTTGGATTGGGGGCGATACGGCACTGGTTCGATGGAGGCCCGGTTCTAAAGCCGTTTACAGGCCTCACGGGTTGAAGGCAAACGATGCCATGCAGGGAGTCACTGGTTTTGCGGAGGATACGGACGGCTCACTCTGGGCCGGAATGGCCATGGCCGGCTCAGACATGGGGCTGCAGCACTTTGTCCACGGCGCATGGCACCCATTCATCAGCCCTGAATTGGATGGGCGCACCCTGAAAATTCGAACGCTTTTTATGGACAGCCATCATGCTCTCTGGGTTGGGTCGGACACACAGGGCATCTATCGGATCTTCGCGCAAAAAGTAGAGCATTTTCAGCCAGGCGATGGTTTCACCAGCAACCTGCCGACTCACTTCTTCGAGGACCGCGAGGGAAATGTCTGGGTGACTACCCACAAAGGGATAGATAAGTTCAGCGATCTTCAGGTCGCCACCTATTCCACCCGCGAAGGTCTCGTGACCGATGAAGTCGATGCAGTGCTTGCCGCTCGTGATGGCACGGTGTGGATCGGTGCATCGGAGGCGCTGGACGCGATTCGGGACGGCAAAGTGACCTCCATTCGAGCCGGAAAAGGACTGCCGGGAAATCAAGTGACCTCTCTGCTTGAAGACCACAAGGGCCGTTTGTGGGTTGGCATCAACAGCACTCTGACGATCTATGAAAATGGACGATTCCGCCCCATTGAAAAGCCAGATCGAACTCCGTTCGGAGTCATTACCGATATGACAGAGGATACGGAGGACAACATCTGGCTTGAAACCATCGGGCCTCCTCGGACACTCATCCGCATTCACGACGACAAGGTCCAGGAGCAATTCTCCGCGCCTCAGATGCCTGCTGCGCGCCGCGTTGCCGCGGATCCATCGGGCGGCATTTGGATCGGCACCAGGAATGGCGAACTGGTGCGTTATAGGAACGGTCATGCAGAGCTGATCGCGTTTCAACATAACCCTGAGTCTCAGGTGGAACAACTCCTGGTAGGCCCCGATGGTGGTGTGATGGCAGCGGCGGCATTTGGCGTCATGGGCTGGAAAGCGGGGAAGAAACAAATGCTCACCGTCAAGAATGGCCTGCCCTGTAACAGCGTGCTGGCAATAATTCCCGACGACGCTGGCAATATGTGGTTCTACACCCAATGCGGGCTGGTGGAAATGGCGGGCAGTGAGTTGAAAAAATGGTGGCAGCAGCCTGACGCCGTGTTGAAGGCGACGACTTTCGATGACTTTGATGGATTTCAGCCGGGCTGGGCGCCTTTTCAAAGAGCCGCGAGAACAGCCGATGGACGCCTCTGGTTTGCGAATGGTTCCGCTTTGCAAATGATCGATCCTCACCACCTGTATAAGAATGCGCTGCAACCGCCGGTCCATGTGGAAGCTGTAGTCGCAGATCGAGAAGACTATTTCCCTTCGCAGACGCTCCGTCTGCCGGCCCTCACGCGAGATCTTGAGATCGACTATACCGCGCTGAGTTTCATGGTCCCGCAGAAAGTGCGCTTCCGCTACAGGCTTGACGGGCACGATACCAATTGGCAGGATCCGGGAACAAGGCGTCAGGCTTTCTACAACGATCTCGGTCCGGGCAAGTTCACCTTCCATGTCATTGCCTGCAATAACGATGGCTTATGGAACGAAACCGGCGCCAGCCTGCAATTCACAATCGCTCCGGCTTGGTATCAGACTGTCTGGTTTCGATTGCTCGCAGTATTGCTAGGCATCGCCACGGTATGGGCGATCTACCAGTTCCGCGTGCGCCAGATCGCGGCTGAACTCGCTGCCAGGTTTGACGAAAGGCTCGGAGAGCGAACACGTCTTGCACGGGAGCTGCATGACACATTCCTCCAGACCGTTCAGGGAAGCAAAATCGTTGCTGATGATGCCTTGGACCCAGGCTCCGACAATGCCCGCATGCGGTACGCGCTTGAGAAGCTTTCGATCTGGCTCGCGCAGGCTGTCGACGAAGGAAGGGCAGCTCTGCATTCGTTGCGCGTTTCCACAGTCGAGAAAAACCAGTTATCAGAGTCCTTGCGGCGAGCAACTGAAGATCCGCAGTTTCCGGCATCGATGACAGTGACATTCTCTGTGTTTGGCGACGCAATAGATCTGCACCCTGTCGTTCGCGACGACGTGTACCGAATCGCCTTTGAGGCCATTCGAAATGCGGCAATCCATTCGCACGCGAGCCTGCTCGAAATCGACTTGCGGTATGCCGATACGCTCTCTCTTCGCATCAAAGACAATGGCGTTGGGATTGACCCTTCCATATCAAATCAGGGAAAGGAAGGGCATTTTGGACTGCAAGGTATGCGGGAACGTGCCGCCCGCATCCATAGCAAACTGAGCATCGTCAGTTCCACGAATGCTGGAACGGAAATGACTCTCGTCGTTCCTGGCAAGGTAGTCTACCGCATGGACCGCACAACTCTGCCGAAGAGATTCAAGGCGGCGCTTGTGCAACTGTTTGGCAAATCGAATCACTACGATAAATGAAAAGGCTAAGTTCGGATCGCTAGCAGATGGCGTACTTCGAGCGATCGATCCCGTTATCGGGCATTCCCAAGTATTGCGGGACTATAGAAAATCACAGGCCTAATCCCTCAGTTAATTAGGTTTTCGGCAATAAGCTTCGCGGCTAGTCTCTTGCTATGGGATTGCTGATTTTGGTAAACAAGCCCGACCACCCCATCTTCCAGATACAGCGTTAGAAGCCCCTTCCACTGAGAAGTGCGCAGTCGTCTTTCACTGCTGAAAAGGAGACTGATCAAAGTGATCTCACACGAAATGCTTTGCATGGAACTCGACCCATACCGACTCAGGGATCCGAGGGCCGATACATGGGCGGAGATTCTGAAGCAGGAGCGCGCATGGCAGTTGGAGAGAGCGGTTGCGAGCTTCATCCCCGCCTGCGAACTGTGATGCAGGCTCAAACGCAACTTCAGGGTTCGATCAAACAAATGGCTGAAGCGTCCGGACTTTCTGTTGCCGCCACGAAATCACGACTATTCCGTGACAGGCGGGAACTCCGGCGACATCTTCAGGCAAGCCTCTAATCCGTACCTGACACTGCGGCCAGCGGCAAAAGAATCGAGAGATAAATTCTTGACTTTCCGTCAACATCGGCGCATCTTCTTTCATCTGGCTCTGACTTTGCTGGCATTAGGCACAGCTCCCGCTCAGGGTGATGATTTGTCGTTCCAGGCAACGCAGCCGGCGACCTTCATCCTCAAGCCCGGCGAGCCGATCGCATACCTCGCTGGCCAATGGCGCTTTCACCCTGGCGACAATCCTGCATTCTCCGACCCAGGCTTCGATGACGCCCAATGGCAGTTGCTGGACTCGACAAAGCCTTGGTCCGTGCAGGGTTTCAAAGCAATGGGCGGCTTTGCATGGTACCGATTTCGCATCGTTCTCCCGGCCGGAACGACACCCACTAGCATCCTATTGCCGGATATACGGACCTCGTACCAGTGCTTTGTCGATGGCAAGCTGCTCAAATCCACAGCCTCATTTCCTCCGTCTTCGTTTGTGATTTACTCCCCGTACCCGATCGCAATCGACCTGCCACTGGAGCCAAGGCCTCATGCAACCACCTTGACCGTCGCTATCCGTGTATGGCACTCGCCAATTTGGAAAAGTTATGTAGGAGGAGGCCCGGGCGATTTTAAAACAAATCCCATTGCGCGCGTTGGAAGAGCGGCTGAGGTACATCGGTTTCTCAATTTTTATTCTGCTCGGTCAAAGCAGCTCTACAGCGACCGATTGGATCTCGCGGGTCTCACTCTTCTGGCGTGCGTAATCTCCTTTGCTCTTTATTTCCTCCGTCGCAGTGAGAGAGAGTATCTCTGGTTCGGCGTCGCTACCTTAGCGAACTCAGTCAACCTTGTGATGAATTACCTCTACTACGGACAGATTCGCAACGATACTCTCTTTGAGTTTCTTGGCATGGCTGTGTCCATCTCTGCCCGGCTTGCATTTGTGGCGTTTTATCAACGCCTGCTTGCCTCCAGGATGACGTGGTATCTATGCATCGCCATCGCATGCCTCTTTATCCACCCCGTCGTGCTCACACTCGGGTACAGCGGCAAGATCCCTTTTGGAATTGAGAATCTATTGCAGGCAGTCTCACGCGTGCCCTTTGAGTGCTGGGTTGTTCTGCTCCTCATTCAACGATCTCGTCAAAGGGTCATTGACGCATGTCTTCTCTTGTTCCCCGTCAGCCTGGTTATGGGCGTGAGGTTATTCCTGACCGCGGCCGTCGCTCTGCGGCAATTGGGTCATCCGCTTGCCTTCAACCTCAACAAGCCACTCTTTACCGATCCCATCGCAGTTTCGTTTCCCGATCTGGCTGAATGTTTCTTCCTCCTGGCAATGCTCGCAATCCTGATCCATCGCTTCGCACGCTCGTGCGGAGAACGAGACCGTATTGCTTCAGAACTTGACGCGGCGCGCTCCTTGCAGCACGTGCTCATTCCCGATTGTCTGCCCTCGATACCCGGGCTTTCGATTGCCACCGCATACTATCCCGCGCAGGAAGTGGGCGGAGACTTCTACCAGATCTTCCCACTACCTTCCGGGGCTACTCTGATCGTCCTGGGAGACGTTTCCGGCAAAGGGCTCAGAGCGGCGATGACCGTTTCTCTGATCGTCGGTGCATTGCGGACTCTCGTGGACATCTGCGACTCACCCACCGCTGTCCTTGCAGGACTCAACCGCCAACTCTGCGAGAGAGGTTGGGGATTCACCACCTGCGTCGCGTTGCGCATCTCCGCCAATGGGATTCTTACCGTTGCCAATGCGGGCCACTTGCTGCCATATCGAAATGGGCTGGAGCTGCACCTCGACGCGGCGCTCCCTCTCGGCATCGCTCCAGATGCGTGCTACCCCGAGTTCGCAATGCGGGTACTCCCAGGAGACAGGCTTACTCTGCTTACAGACGGCGTTCCTGAGGCGATGTGCCTTCGAGAACTCTTTGGTTTTGCGAGAACCCAGGAGCTCAGCATGCAGTCAGCCAGGTACATTGCAGACGCCGCCCGCAGCTTCGGCCAGATCGACGACATTACGGTTCTTTCCATTGACTATGAGGTCGGGTGCCTGCCCCTCGACGCAGACGGTTACAAACCCGTTTTGGCGGAGGTTGACTGAAATACGCTCCAGCGGAGCAAAGCCGAACCCAAACCAGCCACCCTTGCCGAACAAGCCTAACGACGGGATCCCCGTCGATAACATCGGGCCGACTCGCTCATAGGGCTCATCGCCGGTTCGGGTAGAGGTTTGTTGAGATGAAGTCGTGGTGCGATAAGCGCGTAAAAACAATTGCCTTGGAAACATCAACCTTTGGAAAGGTTTGAGCAGCACCACCCAGCCGGCTCCGATATTGTTTTATCAAGTTTGCATATCGCTGAAGGTAGCTCGTTAACTCCGTCAGGAAGCCGTTAACGTGCTCTGAAGAAGTCGTCTACTTCGGGACTACCGGCATGGCTTCCGCCAGTTCGTCGTGGGTTATCGGGTTTCCTCTGACCGCCTCAACAATGCTCTTGCTGTGTCGAAGTGTCTCCATCAGCGATGCGGGCCCCATGAAGGGGCGTCCTCCAATGTGCCAGCCATCTTTGTGGAGTTCCTCGATCAACACCCACACGACTTCGCGGAACGCCTCGGAGCCTTCGAACTTGACCATCACATCCGAGATCGCTTCTGCCATCGCATGTTTTTGTTCCGTCGTGAAGACGCCTTCAACAAGCTTGATATTTACAAAAGGCATGGGTTGTTCCTTTCTGGAGTGTAGAGGTGGCTTACCTCTGATCTAGCGCAAACCTATACCAACGCCGTCGTTTGAAAAACGCCGAGATCACCTCTATTGTTCCCATCATTTTCAACAGGGAAAAAGGTTCGCTACTCAACCTGAAGAATTATGCAGGTCAGCGTCTATCCTTTTTGATGAAGTTTCTCGTGCCCATTGCGCTTATGCTGAAGCCAGGTTCAGCGCTCGATGAAAGAGAGCATAGACCGCGATGAGAATTTGTTCGAGGTTGTGGGCGTTTGTAGTAACGGTGCTGATCGGCACGAGCACGAGCTCTTTTGCCCAGAACTCGGCATCGGTTTCGGGCGTTGCCGTCGCCCCCAATACGATACGACGCGCGTCTACGTGAAACCAGGCGATGTGGACCCAGTTGTGAAGAGCTTTCCAGGAACCTTCGGAGGCAAGAGCACGCCGCAGATGATTGCGACGGTTACGCCTACTCCCAGCAAGACAAGCTCTCAACGATTGCAGACACCGATTGGCACCGTCTCTCTGTTTGGGTTCTTAACGCCGATTCCCGTCCCGTTTGGCGGAGAGCGCGACGGCTATCTCGTGAGTGATATGACCACGGCGATCGCCAACGCTCGCGCGGACGGAGCGGATGTGATTGTGACGCCGTTTCCCAACCCGATAGGCATTGACGCCGTTGTGCACTGGCCGGGCGGTGTGAATATGCAACTCTATTGGCTTATAAGAACACCGTCGTATGCTCCGCTCGCACACATTCCTGAAAATCGTGTGTACGTCTCAGCTGATCGCGTCGATAGTTTCGAAAAAGCATTTCTTCAGTTTTCGAAAGGCAGAATTTTGAATGACCGCCGACTACCAGGCGAAGAAATTGGGGAGCCAGGAATTGCGGTCCGTCGAATTCGCATCGAGTCCGCCTTTGGGAAGATGCTGAACTAGGTTGTTGACGGCCACATGACTTATCCCTATGGAACAGAATCCACCGGCTACGAGGTCGATGAGCGTGAATCGTCGCAGCTTTATCGCATCAGCGTTCGTTGGCGTTGAGGCATTTCGTCCCGGGCTCAACTTGTTCGATCTCATTCATATCAACACCAGGGAGGAATCTATGTCGAATACTTCAAACATTCCGTTGACATTGCACCACCACATCGAAGCGGACGGTGTTCGTGTTTTCTACAGGGAAGCCGGCCCTGCGGACGCCCCTGTGATCCTCTTGCTCCATGGATTCCCGACGTCATCGTTTCAATATCGAGACCTGATTCCGCGTCTTGCCGACCGTTATCGGGTGATCGCACCAGACCTGCCGGGCTTCGGCTTTACGGAGGTGCCTGAGGAGCGAGGATATGTCTATACCTTCTCTGAAATGGCAAAGACCATCTTCGCCTTCACGCAGGCGCTCAAGTTGACCCGGTACGCCATGTACGTGTTTGACTACGGCGCCCCAACGGGTTTCCGCCTGGCATTGATGGATCCCGGACGCGTGACCGCAATCATCTCTCAGAACGGCAATGCTTATGAAGAAGGTTTGGGAAATGCCTGGCAGCCTATCCAGCGCTACTGGCGTGAGCCGACTCTGGAGCACCGGAATGCAATTCGCGCAGGATTGACGCTCGAAGGAATGCGTCACGAATATTCCGTCGGAATTCCTGATCCCAATCTCATCGCACCGGAAGGTTACACACTGGATGCGGCCCTTTTGGCCCGCCGAGGCAACGTCGACCTACAACTCGATCTCTTTCTCGACTACGCGAACAACGTGAAGCTGTACCCAAAGTTTCAGGAGTACTTTCGGGCCGCAAAACCTCCGCTGCTCGCGGTGTGGGGCAAGTTTGACCCATACTTCATTCCCGCAGGGGCAGAGGCCTTCAAGAGAGACATCCCCGAGGCGACAGTCAAATTGCTTCCAACAGGCCACTTTGCACTCGAAACTCATCTCGAGGAAATCACCATCGAAATGCGCGATTTCCTGCAAAAGAACATCCGAAGCTAACTTGAAGAAAAATACGGCGCGAAGACAGTTGGTTTCCGGGAGGTGAGTTATTCTGCACTACCTCATTCTTGCTGTCGCTGTTTAACCAAAGCCTTCACCGGCGAGCGGCGCCGTTTGCGAATTCCATTGCACTTCATAAGCCGGCGAAAGAGTCTCCTTCACACTGGCCAGCGCGTTCGTTTCCTCTCGATCGGAACTCTTTGAAGCTTGCAGTCGCAGTCGCGGAACGTGCAAAGCCTGCTGATCGCGCATGCGTCCGAGGTTATGGCAGTTTCTCCCCAAGCGAGGTTTCGAAGACGCGATACCACTCCTGGCGAATCCACTCCACCTTGAACGCCTGCGGGATGGCGGCGATGCGCTCGATGTTCTGCGTCCCCGCAATCGGAATTGGTCGCGCGGGATGGGCCATGATCCAGCTATATGCCGCCGCGGCCCGGTCGACGCCGGTTTCGCTGGCTTTCGCGTCAAGCAGCGCGGCAACGGCGCGGCTGCGTTCGTCGTTCGGATGGCCGAGTCGGCCTCCGCCAAGCGGCGACCATGCCAGCACCGTCAACTCCATGAGCATAGCCTGATCGAGCAGGCCGTCCAGGGCTGGCTCAAGGAACAGTGGCGAAAACTGAGGCTGGTGGCTTGTCAATGGAACCGTGAGGAAATGCGCCAGCGCCGCGGTCTGCGCGACGGTGAAGTTGGAGACGCCGATGGCGGCGATCTTGCCTGCCTGATGCGCGGTTTCAAGAGTCCGCGCAACCTCCTGTGGGTGGGTGAGAATGTCCGGCCGATGAACCTGCCACAACTCCACTCGCTCCGTGCCCAAACGGGTCAGGGACGCATCAATGGCGGCGCGAAGATACGCTTCGCTGGAGTCGTAGGGTACGCCCATACGAATGCCGCCCTTGGTCGCCAGCACCATGCGGCGGCGAAGCGAAGGCGCCTGCCGAAACACCCGGCCGAGCAATGCCTCTGCCGCGCCAAAGGGTTCTCCATTGTCGGGGCCGTAGATATCGGCGGTATCAAAGAGGGTTATGCCTGCGTCCAATGCAGCTTCGACGCGGCTTTGTGCAGCGCTCAAATCGTCGCCGCGGAACCGCCACATGCCCCACGCCATCGGGCTGATCTCTATATCTGTTCCGCCAAGTTTTCGAACCTGCATGCCCTGCCCTTTCGTTATCGCTGCTTACGCTGTCGTCGCGAGGTTGAAGAAAACGGCACTATCGATGCAATCGGTCGTCTGACCGGAATCTCACCGTGCCAAAACGTGCGGGTCTTCGTGTGCGTTGTCAAACTGCAGGATATCGAAGGCGTGCTTAGTCATGCGCGACCGGACGACTGACCCATCTTGCTGGGGCTGGAAAAATGGCTTTGCGGGAATGTCACCGACGTGGGTCGCTCTCCGGCTCTTTTCTGCGTGTGAAGGTGTAGGCAGGTTGCGGGTCGATACTTCGACGGTTCTGAAACGCACGGAAGCGATCGGCTCTCACGCGCAAACTCATTGCTGAATTTCGATCAAACCTACAGCGGTGACGCTCGGCGCAAACTCGCTTTGAACGGTCACGTCCACCGAACTTGCAGGGTTAGAAGACGCCGGCGTGTAGAGACCGGTGGCTGATATCGTTCCAAGTGAACCCGTAACTCCGGTGGGAAGATACAAACTGTAGGTGACTGGAGAGCCTGCGCATGGCACCGGCGGCTGTGCCGGAGTGGCCGGGTTGCTGCACATTCCGTATCCGTTTACTGTAATGGGAACCTGCACTTCTCCGTCTGCCGCGACATTGATTGTAGCCGGAATGATCGTGATTGAACTGACACCGGTGTACTCCACCTCCACGCTCTTCGACTTGCTCATGGTGACATCGCAAACATAGCCAGTTGTCGAATCGCAACCAACCCAGGCGACAAAGGGACTGCTGGCCGAGTTTGTTGCAGGCGCTGTGATGGTTACCGCTGTCCCCGCCTTGTAAATGAGTGAAAGATCTGTCTCCGGCGACGGTGCCCCCGATGTTCCCGCACCGTTCACATCCGCAGGGCTCACCGTCAGTGGAAGCCCGCTCACGGGGTTCACCGACGAGACCGTCAGGGCATACGTCCCAGGGCCTGGGATGGTTGAACTTTTGCTGCCGCCGCATCCCACGGCAGCAAAGGCAATGAGACTTGTCGTGTAGATGAGCGTCTGGCAGATGTTCTTCATACTTGTAACTCCATGAACTGAGTGGTCCACTTTCTAATTCCTGATGCCGTGTTCGCATTTTCCACGAGGGCTACTTCACGACCAACGTGACGGTGAATTGCTGCACCAGGTCAGGCACGCAACCAGGCGCGTTGCCCGAGCAGGTTGGTTCCGCGCCGGACGACGTTAAGGCAGTGGCTGTCCCGGTTACAACGATGGGATAGCTTCCGGCGGGAGTTGACGGGGTCGGAAGCCCACCCGAACCGCATCCGATCTGGGCGGCCAGTCCACCCAGGCAGAGAACCATGAGGACGGACATCGACTTGAACCGCCGTGTCCGCGCCATTCGGCGCCATGCTGCCAGAATTCCCAGAGAGAGCAGAAAACCGGGCCAGCCAAACGAGCCTTCCACAACAGACTGGTTCTGATCAACCTGGATCTGGAGAACGGAGGTCAACGGGTAAATCGTATTGGGTGTGACCGACGGGGCGGGAGCAAGACCTACGGAGATCGGCCTGAACACGCAGTACGCGTTCGCCGGCAATCCCGTGCAGTTCAATACGACCCCACCCTGGAAGTTCGAGTAGTCGGTGATCGTAACACTTGCCGTGCCGTAGTTGTCCTTGCTCGAGGTAATCGTCGTAGCACTCGTGGCAAGCGTGAACGTGGGATTTGTGATGACGGCAGTGACCGGAGCCGAGGCGCTCCCGTAATAGTTTGTGTTGCCCGAGTAAGTCGCAACGAAGGTGTAGTTCCCCGCCGTCAACCCGGTCGTCTGGTTCTCGTACGTGAACGTCACGGTATAGGTGCCGTTGGTATTGGGCGACCCCAATGGAACGACCGCGATCGGCGGCGCGCTTGGTGTCTGGGTGTTGGTGAAGGTAACCGTTCCGGTGAACTCGCCGGGCACCGATGGCGTCAACGTATCGGTCATCACCAGGGAGTGATTCGGCGCCGAGCTAAGAGGGTCCGACGAGTCGCCAACGATGGTCAACACGTTTGTGGCGGATGCCAGGGTGATGTTGATGGGAAGGACAGCAGACTTCATTTCGGCATAGTTGCCGTCTCCTTCATAGTATGCCGACACACTATGAGCACCGGCGTTTTGAGCAGGCAGCTTGAGCACGGCCGTTGCGGTGGTTGAACCCGACGCATTCGCAAGCGCAATCGGGGTCTGTACCTGCCCGTCGAAGGTGAAAACGATGTACCCGGTCGGGGCAACCGTCCCGGCTGTTGGAGCAACATTGGCCGTGATCGTGATCGGCTCGCCATACGTAACAGTCCCGGTAGGAGCAGTCTGAACCAGGTTGACTGTGACCGATCCTTCACTCACTCCGTTACCGACCAGGCTGATGGTGGGCGTCGCGGTGTTCTGCGCAGCAGCGGAGAAAACCAGCGGATAGTTGGAAAGCCCTTCCGTCGTCGGAGCAAACGTGGCCCCCAGGTCGCAGTTATATCCGCTGTAGAATGCGCCGCTGGCGCAAGCCAACGAACCTGTGCCGGCTGAGACCGAGAAGCCGCTGGCTGTCGGCAGTGGCGCAAATAATGGCGAGCCCAGTGTGATGGTTGTGCTTCCGATATTCGACAGAACCATGGTCTGCGTGTCGCTGACCGTGTTTATATTCCAGTCGCCGAAGTTGATTGCGCCCGTGGTGCGCACCAACTGGTCAACCATGCCGGTCTTCATATCGCTCGCGTACAAATTGCCCGCGCTGTCGATACGAATCGAGTACGGGGAGATGAGAGGGCTTGCGAGTACCTGCTGGTCCAGCTGGTTTAGCCCGACCGGAGAAGCCGGATTGTTCTCGTTCGGAACTCTCACGATGCGGCCCGACCCGTCTGCGATCATGACCGATCCGGAAGGGTCAACGGCTACACCTGTCGGCGCAGTAAGACCGCTGCCAACCGTGGTTTGGAAGCCGTCTCCAATCTCGACAACCCGATCGTTTCCGGTGTCCGCGACATAGATGTTTCCAGCGGAGTCAAGGGCAATCCCGGTTGGCCCACTTAAGCCATTGCCGATGGAAACCAGTGCCTGATCGCTTCCATCGAGGCTTGCGTTCGTTGCCTGGACCACCTGGTTGCTTCCGGTAAGCGTGATGTATATGTTGCCCAGGCCATCAAGCACCAGGTCGCCTGGGTCATTCAAGCCGCTCACGAGAGTCTTCTGCGCGGAGTCGGTCAAAACCCCGGCAACACTTGGAACCTCGACCACCGAACCCTTGCCGGACGAGGCCGTGTTGCCCGTTCCCTGGTTGAGAATGTAGACGTTCCCTGCAGCATCCAGAGCAACGGAGGTCGGCACCTTTAAATCCGTACCGATGCTGATCGCATCTCCGCCTCCGACCGGATATTCCTCAACCGTGCCTGCCTCAGGATCGGCAACATACACATTGCCCGCGCCGTCGAGCGCGATGCCGGAGGGCGACTTAAACGACTTGCCAATCGCATTCGGAGTGCCCGGATCCACCGCGACGGCGCTTCCGGTTCCAACACCGCTCAGAAGCGTCGTTGTTGTTGCTCCGTTGCTATCCGTAATCAGTACTGACCCGGTCCGTACACCGACTGCGGCAGGTGTGAAGCTGACCGTGAAAGAGCACGTGGCCTTCGCCGCAAAACTTCCAGGCGCGCAACTGCCAGGGGTGACGGCGAACTCCGTTGCCGGCGCACTCCCCTGCACCGCTGTAATGGACGCGATCGTAGTGCCCGCATTGAACACGATGTTGAAGGTTGGCCCGTTCGCCGCGGTGGCGCCAACCGCGGTTGGCGGGAACGTGCCGCCCCAGAGCGAGGCTTTGACCACAGGCACGGGGGCATTGTGGGCCGGCATGCCCGTGTTGAAAAAGACATTGCCTTTGTTGTCGACTGCCTCGCCCATATACGTCTGCTGGTTGGCGTACTGGTATCCCAGGGTCGGAAGCGTCACGGGGACCACCAGATACTCCGAATACGCATTCAACTGACAGGAATCGGTCTTTCCCTTACAGGGGGCGCCACCCGTTGTCTCAACAGACGGAGTCTTCCAGATCCCGGACTGGTCGCTGACGTAAAGATTGCCGGCTTCGTCCATGGTGACGCCATAGGGCTGGTTGTAGCTCCAATCGAAAACAGCCGGAGTGTTGCCGACATTCGGGCTACCCGCGGGTATGACATATAAGTGTTGCTGGTCGGTGTAATAAACATCGCCGGCATAGTCCGCGATGATCGACGTGATGCTCGTCGAGAGCGTAACCGTATATTGCGTCGCGCTTCCACCTACAAGCTGCTCGTTGCAGGCCAGGTTGCACTTGTAAATACCGTGCGATCCTGTGCCGAAGCTGTTGTCCTGGACCGTGTACATGAAGGTATCGCCCAGGCCATCGGCCGCAATGCCCAGAGGCAGCCAGTAATAGTTCGCGGCTGCAGTGTAAAAGCCTGACGAACAGACTTGCGTGTTCCCCGGCGAGCAAGGCGGCGGGTGGGTTCCGAGATTGTAGACATACGGCGGTGGATAGCTGCCGTTCGCATAAGGAAACTCATATACAAGGGAATCGGTGTCATTGTTTCCACTAGGTCCGTCATATGTGGCGTTGGTGACATAGAGATTGTCGAAGGGATCGACTGCGACACCGGACGGGCCTAAGTTGTCGCCGGCCGGTACCGTCCAAAGGACAATCGGGGCCCCTCCGGTCGCCGGATACTCGAGAACGTGCAAATTTCCGTCATTGAGGAAGAAGTCTCCTCTTGAATTGACGGCATAGTTTCCGGCTGCCCCGTTCGCGATTGATTCGGTGACGACCGAGGTCACGTTCGACACGCCTGAAACCACATACTCCGGGGCCTGGGCGTGAGCAGCCGCGGCTGTTGAAAGCATCAGGCAGGCGAGAAGCAGCGCGGCGAAGCCGGCAGAACTTGAAGAACCGAGTAGTCGGAAGATTTGGCTTTTCATCGACGTTTTCTTTCCCTTGCGCGTCATGGTTCCGCTCAGCGTCCTTCGGCTCAGTGTCCTGGCCCGGCTGGCGTACGGTCTGTCCGTTGCCGGAACCGCTCCGTTGGTGGGTGATTTCTCAATCATGATCATTTCTCTTTCGCTCTTATCCAGGACACCCTTCACTAGAACGAATATCGAACCGCCAACTCGATGACGCGTCTCCCAGTGTTATAGAAAGACCTGCCGAAGTTCTGGTCGGAAGTAAGTGGATAAATCAGTTGCAGCGAGCTCGCATCGATATTGCTGAACGTCTTGAGTTTGTAATTCAGGAAGTTGAAGGCGGCGCCGCGGAATTCAAGATTGTGCTTGTCCTTGAGAGGAAAGTCTTTGATCAAGGTCAGATCGGACTGGAAGTAGGCAGGACCGTGCAGGTAGGGCAGGTTGAACGACCCGTTGGCGCCGCCCTGTTTCGGGAACCCGAAGCAAGCCCCGTTTGCATACTGACGCGCGGCCAGATTTGCGCGCGGATTACAAAGAACCGTCGGCTGCAGATTGATGTCCGGGGTGCCAAGGTATGAAAGATTGCTCAGGGCATCCTGCTGTCCAGACACCGGCGGGCCGGTCAGATTGAAGTTGGTCGAATAGTTGATCGCCAAAAGATTGGGGCCGCTCTGAAGATTTGTGATCCCCGAGATTTGCCACCCATTCACCATGCCTTGAACGAGACGGGTTCCGTGATACTTCGATCCCAGGTCGTAGTTATACGCCGCGTTGAAGATGTTGGTCCGGTCATAGGCAAGCGGACCATAGTCGTTCCGGATGTTGAAGGAGTCCCCGGCATTTCCATTTTGGTATCCTCCTTTTTCACCCATGTTCTTGCTCCACGTGTAGTTGATCTTGTAGTAGAGCGCTCCCTTGCTGCGCTCTACAATCACCTGGGCGGCGTTGTAGTTCGCCGTCAGCACATGGGACTCGATCTGAATGTCTCCATAGCGGGGATACTTTCGGTAATCGTCCCATTGCGGCGCTCCGTCGAAGCCGGCCTGGTTCGGAGGATCCACCTGCTGGTAGAAGGAGCTCAACGGATTTGGATCGGGCTGGAACAGACCACCAAGCGGGATCGCATTGATGTTGGAAATGGTCGGTCCGCTCGCATCGTCGTCAAGCAGGTAAGCACTGTGATTTCCTACATAACCTAGAGAGAACGTCACATCTTTGGGGAAGGATTGCGTCAGCGTGAGGCTGTAGTTGGTGGTCATCGGAACCTGGCTGTCGTTTTGGTTGACACCATAGAAGACCTCACTCGACGCCGTCGCATAACCTCCCTGATTAGCCTGGAAGGTTGAGGTTTCTATCCCCGGCTTGGGACTCAATTGCAGGCTCTGGACGTAGGCCATCGAGACCCCTTGTCCGCCCGACGCCTGATTCGGCTGTTCCGGATCAGGTCCGGGATTCAGCACCTCAACGCTGCGAAGACCATTAGAGGCAAGCACGGAGTTGATGGAGTCCTGCTGCCCATCGCGGAACCGGTATTGGCCCCAGCCCCCGCTCACGCTTGTCTTGCCGTTCTTGTACACATCCCAGTTAAATCCGACGCGAGGCTCGTAAAAGAACTCTCGTTTAGCGAAGCCGCTGATCGGTACTGTGCTGTCGATCGAGTGCCAGCGGAATCCCGGCAGAGGAATATCTGGATTGTTCAGCGCGTTCGCTTCATTGTTGTAGTCCGACGCAATAAAAACCGCTGATCCAAATCCATGGTCGTCAATCCAGCGCCCGATGTGTTCGACGCGCACACCCACCGTCACGGTGAAGTTGGGTCTGACTTTCACGTCATCCGTGACGTACATCGAGGTCGTGAAAGCGTGCATGCGGATGTGCGGGATGATGTTTGCCTGGTAGTAGTTCTGGAGCTGGCCGGTAAAATAGTTCGCCAGCTGATTTGAAAACTGGTTCGAGAGACTGCAGGTGGGGTCCGATGCCTGCCAGCAGGTACTGTGGTACACGGTATAAGGTTCACCACCTGGCGCGCCGACTGTCGGAAGCTCGTAGGTCGGTGAGATGTAGTAAGACTGAATCTGCCCGTTCGTGCCGACGCCTGAGCCGAAGTTATACGTGCCGTTAATCCTGGGGCGCTCGAGGTTGACCCCAACCCTGATGGTGTGCTTTCCGACTTGCTTGGTAAGGTTGTCACCGAACGAAGGATTGAATGTCTTGTTGTAGAGATTGCCAAAGCTGTAGTCAGGGGTGAATTCATATGGCAATCCCTGCACGGTGTAGGTCGCGAGCGAAGGAAACTCCTTGGTGCCGTTTGTGTACGCTCCCGAATACGGATACCCAATTGCACTGTCCAGCAGGTCTCCAGGCTTGCCGGGAGAATCGATCTGATCGCTGTACAACCCGCTAACAAATGCTTCATTCGTGATGCTGGGCGAGAAGACGATGTTCCAGTTGGCTGAGCCGCTACCCGTATACGTCTGCTGCAGACTGCCGCCGGGGGTGTTGACGCCGCCGTTTTCGCCAGACACGAAGGTGTTCAGTTGCTGGGGTTCGTTGGTGGTGCCATTCTCGGCCGTATAGGTGACGTAAAACTTCGAGCGGCCTGCCGCATAGTCGAGACGGCCGTGCGCCTCATAGATATCCTGGTCCACCAGATCGACATGGGTGTAGTTATAGCCCTGCGGCGTGGTCTGGCCGCCGGGCGTGTTGGGAAGCGGAAATAGCTGGAACTGAGCCTGTGTCCCAGGATCTTCGTGTCCCGCAAGGCAATCCCCCGGTATGCCGTTGCAGTTGATCGGTACACCTTGCGCTGTGCTGACCGGGACTTGGTTGACGTTTTGAAAATATGCGTCCGTTCCATAGAGCAGGCTTGGGATCGTATCCAGGTTGGTGCATTGCACCTCGGTGCTTGGATCGCACACAGGTACGCCAGGCGGGAGGTACTTCGCCAGTTCCCCCGCGCTGAAATCACCTTGCCTCATTCCGGCCGTAGGAACCAGGGCATGAGTCACGGCATACGATGGAGTGTTGTACGCATAGACATTCCGCTGTATGTAATCCTCACCACTTGCAAAGAAGGTCAGACGCTTTGCGTGATTCCAGTGGGTCCACGGAATTTTAACTGGGCCACCGATCGATGCGCCGGGATAGATAAATCGGTCTTCCGGCTTGGTTGTTCCCAGCGCCTTCGCGATGGAGTCCGTCGAATTCAATTGACCGGTGCGCCCGTACGAGTACACCGAGCCATGAAAGTCCGTCGCTCCTGACTTGCCGACCGCGTTGATCACCAGGGGACCGTTCGCGCTATCGGCCCCGAAATTCGACATCTGGACCTTTACCTCGGCGGTCGATTCGGCATTAATCGTCTGCAGCGAGGCCGATCCGCTACTTGGGTCGGTCAGGTTCGCTCCGTCAGACCGAACAGTCGCACCGTTCACCGGCGACCCGCTCATCGAATACGAACCAACTGCGCCGCCGAATCCCACGGTTCCCGGATCGAACGCAACGTTCGAATCGCCCGACCCACCGTTGACGCCGTTGTTGATCGCCGAACCCGGAAGGATCTTCAGCAACTCAGTCACTTCGCGGCCTTCGAGCGAGAGCTTCGTCAAGTCCTTCGCCGTAATCAGTGCGCTGCGCTCCCCGTCGTCTTCAACCACGTTCGCGGCCGTGGTGTCCACGGTAACGACTTCGGTCACCTCGCCAACGGTCATGCGGATGTTGTTCAAGTCGCGGATATCGTCCGGGTTCAGATGAATCGAATTCAACTGGTAGCTCTTGAAACCCGGGTATGCGATCGAAATCGAGTAGTCGCCGCTGTCCAGTCCGGGAAATGCGAACACGCCGCTTCCGTTGCTTGTAACCGTACGGCTGAACTTGGTTGCCAGGTTCTTCACCGTAACCGTGGCGTGCGGAATGACCGCGCCGTCTTTGTCCGCGACCGTCCCGGTAAGAGTCGCCGTGGTGACCTGGGCAAACAGGACGCCGGGGGTAAGGCACAGGCTCAGCAACAGGACGAAGTAGCGGAGTTGACCCAGCAATTGCACGCTAAGACCTGTTCGCATCCCTGGCACGTGACTGAACATTGCCGCAACGCCTATGGCCCACCTCGACTTTGAATGACGAATCATGATTTCCCCTCTTAGCCAAAGGCCCGCGCACTTTCGCTCACATTTTGGTGAACCGGGACACTTCACTTGGTGAACCGGTTCAGCAACGGTCTGAATTAAAACTCCAGCCGCGGGTATTTGTCAACCCCAAAAAATGCGGCGTTGTGATACGCTGGCGTCTAATGCAAATGAGACCCAGGAAGTTGACAGATCCGAAACAGGCGTTGGAGGGCGATTCAGATCACCGAATCACGTTGAGACAATTGGCCGAACACCTCGGCCTGTCGCGAACGACAATCTCGATGATCCTGAATGATGTCCCCGAAGCGACACGCTTCCCGGAGGAGACGCGGCGACGCGTCGCGGAATCCGCGAAGAAACTTGGGTACCGACCTAACTATTTCGCTCGCTCGCTCAACAGGAAGCCCACCAACCTGATCGGGGTCGTCGCGCCCGATTTCGGCAATGGATATGAGGCCGCGCTCCTCAGCGGTTTCGTGCGCCATCTCCTCGATACCGGTTACACGACCTTTGTTTCTAACCACTTTTGGTCCACATCCCTTCTGCAACGGCATATTGAAACCCTCTGTGACCGCGGCGTCGAAGGCCTGCTGTTGATCGATTCCACCCCGAGCGAACCACCGGGAATTCCTGCCGTGACCATCTGCACCGACCGTTCGCCGAGTTGGAGCGTACGGGTCTCGATCGACAACGCATTTGGAGTTCGAGAAGCCATCATTTACCTCGCCGGCCTTGGCCACAGGGAGATTGCCTTCATCAAAGGACCGGAGGGAAACGGCGACACGGAAGATCGCTGGAAAGCGGTCCTTGCAACTTGCAAGAACCTTGGCCTCAGAGTAGATCCTCGCCTCACGGTTCAACTGGAGCGACTCGAGCGCCATGTCGACGAGGGCCGCGTTGCTGCGCAGAAGCTGCTCCGTCGCGGCAAGCGTTTTACCGCGCTGGTTGCCTACAATGACATCTCCGCCCTCAGCGCCATGACCGCATTGCAGGAAGCGGGGCACAAAATTCCGGAAGATATCTCGGTCATGGGTTTCGACGATATCGAGTTCGCAAGCATCGCAAACCCGCCGTTGACCACTATTCGCCAACCGCTCCGCGACATGGGCGCGAAAGCGGCTGAACTCCTTATCCGCAAGATCGCGGGGGGCCAGAGTACAAAGAGCTTTTGTTTCCGCCCGGAACTGATCGTGCGATCGTCGACACGGCCACATTCGCTCGATCGCCAACAAACCGCGGTAAAGAACAAGGCCAAGAATCCTCCTCAACCCAGCGCATCCAAGATTGACGGTTCCGCGAAACGAATTTTGCTATGAGCTCTTGATTGCTCAAGAAGCGACAGTCGCCGCGAAGCTTTCTGTTTTGAGTACGTCACGTCTCAGTTGGATAATCGGACGACATTCCTTTGCTTGTCCGCTCGCCAGGCGGCCTCGGATTTCATCGCCTCAGAGCACTCAGCGACAGCCTTGCAGGCATCAAAACTAAAGTGAATTCGGCTTCGAAGCGCCACACCGAATGCGGCTATCGGCGGTGTGCTGCAGAATCGCTAAGAAAATCAAATCACAGTTTTTGGTATTGACAAATATCCCCCGTGTGTATCAGTCTATGTCGTGAGTAAACCAGTTCACTACTGACGGTGTACCGCTTTACCTACCAGGACATGATCACCACAGTTGAGCCAAGCGGGTTTCTTCGATGACAAGAGATTCTTAGCCCCAACCGCGATTCAACTGCTTCGGCAGGAAAGACAGTTGGTCGTCATTGTCTAACAAATCGCGTGCTGATTTTCATCGGAGACAGGAGTTGGCCATGAATTTGAATTCGAAGTGGATTGTCTCGTCGCTGGGACGACGGACAACAAGCCAGGGGAGCCACGAGGTTCTCGGGCCTTCTCTATCCGTTTTCAGAAACTCCGAAGCTCATATTCAAGGATGGAGGGCGTCTACGCGAAAGGCAACTTTTCATGGCTCGGTGACGGCGTTTCTTGTTTTATCGATTCTGAGCTTTGCTGCCATCAACTCTACAGAAGCACAGACAGGCTGGAAGCTTGTTTGGAGTGACGAGTTTAATGGTCCGGCAGGATCGCCTCCAGATGCCGCAAGCTGGAAATTTGAGGCAGGACCGGGGCGGTATGTCGGCGGCAACAACGAGGCAGAAACGTATTGTTCGTTTGACTCGGGAGAGGCGCCCTGCAAACAGAGTGCTCCCAATGCCTACCTCGACGGTAAGGGCCACCTGGTAATCAAGGCCATCAAGACCGACCAGACTCTCGCGATTGCAGGCAAGAATTTCTCCTCCCCTGTCTACACATCGGCACGCATCGATAGCCTGAAGAGTTTCCGCTACGGGCGCATTGAAGCAAATATTCAGGTCCCAACAGGCCAGGGCGTCTGGCCGGCGTTCTGGGGACTGGGCGTGCACGATCAATCCCTGAACTGGCCACAGATTGGCGAAATGGACATCATGGAAGTGTGGAATCCGCAGCCGGGCACAACCAGGATCGATCCGTTTCTCAATCATGCATCCGTCCATGGCCCGAATGAGCCTGGTTCGCACAATGGCTATGTCGATGTGACGGGAACCTACAGCTTCCCTGAGCCAATGCAGCTGGCCTTTCATCAGTTCGCCGTGGAGTGGAGTCCGGGCGAGTTGGATTTCTATTGCGACGGCAATCTGTACTCGCGCCAATCGGTCGGCGATCTTTCTGACAAGAAAGTCTGGGAGATGGACAACGCGCCGTTCTATCTGTTGCTGAACCTCGCGATGGGAGGCGAGTTCTTTGGCTATCCGGATGCCACGACGGAACCAACGCCAACCATGGTGGTCGATTATGTGCGCGTCTATCAACGCGATGAAAAGATCTTGCCCGGAGGATGGGGGAACGCGGATATCGGAGGTCCGGCCGAGGTGGGATACGCCTCAAGTTCCAATGGCGCTTGGACCTTGGCGGGAAGTGGAGCTGGAATTGCCGGGCATGCCGATCAGTTCCAGTTCGCCTACAGCCCACTCGGCGGCGATGGAGAGGTGTCCGCGCATGTATTGAGCCAGGCGAGCAAGGCGGCGCAGGCCAGCTCCGGCGTGATGATTCGCAACGGAAGAGGGACAGGCTCGCTTTACGCCACGGTGCTTATTACACCAAATGGGAGCGTCCACTTCCGCGCGCGCGCGGATGAAAATGGTGTGCCAAGCGATACGGCGTATCGCGGATCTGGGAACTGGGTGAAGGTGGCGCGAAGCGGTGACATTTTTACAGGTTACGTTTCAACCGACGGCAAGTCATGGACCCCGGTCGGGCACGCGAAGCTGGAGATGCGCCGGGATGTCCTGGGCGGGCTGCTTTCAACGTCAGGCGCCGGTCCCTCGCTCAACATCGCGCAATTCGATTCCGTAAACGTGACCCGCAGTGAAGCGGCGTGGGACGGAGCGGCCGTTGAAATCCCTGGAGTGGTCCAGGCCGAGGAGTTTGACGCCGGCGGTGCAGGATTCTCCTACCCCGAGACATGGAAACATCAGGGCGTCTCAGCGTTCCGCCCAGAGGAAGGCCCGGCAATCAAGCAGATCACGACGCACGGTGAACCGAATGTAGTTCCTGGCGGTTACTATCTGTACGACCTGCCGACGGGAGCGTACGTGAACTACTCCGTTCGCATCTCCAAAGCTGCCAATTATCCCTTTCGCGTGCGGGTTTCCTCACAAGGGACGGGCGGGGTCATTCATTTCAACCTGGATGGGAAACCCGTTACAAAACAGATGCACATTCCGGATACTGGAGGATCTGAGAATTGGACCGTGCTTTATATCGAGCCGGTCCCGCTTCCGGCCGGCGAGCACACCCTCTCACTTGTCACCGATTCTGGAGGTCAGGAAGGGAAGGTGGGGAATGTGGACTATTTTTCAGTGCTCCCGTACTAACGGACGAATCGCATCCACGGCGAAACTAAACGAGCTTTTCAGAATGAGGAACCTATGAACAACCTGATTTCCAATCAAACTGAACACGCGGGCCATGCCGGCTCTGGTCTTGCAGCACCATGGGCGGGGCGAAGAATTTCTCTATTCTCAGCGATCATACTGGCAGGTGTTGTTTGCACACTGGCTCCGAATGATCGTGCGATGGCTGCGACGCGGAGCGGCACTGCTGATTCCCCGTCTGCGCCTTCGGTACAAGGCATGACCCGGCAGGCAAAGGGTCATCCCTACACTCTTTGGGACAACCAGGAAGTGGCCGCCTATAAGGCTTCCATTACGACTGACCCAGGCCTGAAGGCTGCCTTCGACGAGTTGCGCGCCGCGGGCGACAAGCGCATCGCCGAACCGATCAATGTTCCCGCGCATCGTCTCGAGTCGGATGGAAGCTGGACTTATCCCGATTTCAAGCGAGGATACCAGGACGCCGCCGGCAAATGGAACTGGGAGTGGGAGTTTAACGGCAACATCCAGAAACGCGGCGAAGATGTCTCCAATCTGGGCATGCTCTACGCGCTCACCGGCGACGAAAAGTACGCAGATTTCGCCAGGCAGATTCTCCTGGCGGTTGCTGATGCCTATGGCTATGGAAAAGGAAGTACGGCCCCCGACCCGCATGGCTATGACCATTTCGAGGCTTACGGCTTCGATGGTGGCGATATCGGCATGTTTCTGGCCAAGGCTTGCCACGGCTACGACCTCATCCACAACGCGTCCTCACTGTCCGCGAAGGATCGCAGCAGCATTGAAGGCGACCTGATACGGCCATTGGCCGAACATCTCAAGAAGACCACGTTCATGTACACCACCCATGACCGTTGGGGCATGGTCTGTCTTTATGGCATCTTCATTGCAGGGGAGACACTCAACGACTCTTCGTTGATGGACCTCGCACTCTTTGGACAGGGTGGAACCAGGGACAAGGTGACCGGCGGCTTCATGGATTGTTTCAAGCCGGATGTGCTTCGTGAGGGCACGGTTTGGGGCGCCGGTTCGCAGAAGATCGACGACCAGCTGGCCGCTGCAAGCGTGCTGGTCGCCGTTGCTGAGGTACTGTGGCACCATAGCGTGGATTTGTACGGTTACCAGGACGCGGCGCTGAAGAGGACCTATGATGCCGCACTGAAATCAGTGGCAGGCCTCGATGCCTCAACCTTGCGCTCGCTCCCTGGGATCGACGCGTATCGGTACGCTTTCCGTCGTTACAAGGACGAGCGCTATCTATCGGTGATCCATCAGCTCACACCGAGTTTCACGCTCGCGATTGGCGAACACCTGCCCACGCCGCCTTCATCAGAATCAAATGCGAAATAGGGCGCTGCTCACCAGAAATGTCTTACCGAACCAAACGTCGTTTGCTACTGTTGGGAGGAGCGCAAAGTTCCACTGACCTTCAGCTTCTCGCTGGCTGTGAACTGACACGAATCATTGGGGTGCGCGGCTGACCATCGGCCTCCGCGCACCTTCGGTTTTTCAAACGAAAGATTGGGGCTTGGTATGAAGAAATTGTGGACGCGTCGTGAGATCGCTCGTTTGTTGGGTATTGCGGCAGCACCGGCGCTGCTGCCGGCGACCGGGTTTGCGGTTGAGGCGGATTCCCATGGGGATGAAGGCTTTCCCGCGCGGTTTCTCTGGGGCTCGGCGACGGCTTCTTACCAGGTGGAAGGCGCGGTGCATGAAGGCGGTCGCGGTCCATCGATATGGGACACGTTCTCCCACACACCGGGGAAGATAGCAAACGGCGATACCGGCGACGTGGCGGACGACTTCTACCATCGCTACCGCGACGATGTTCAGTTGATGAAGAAACTCGGGATGCACACGTTCCGTTTTTCCGTTGCGTGGCCGCGCGTGTTTCCTACCGGGTCTGGTGAACCGCTCGCGCAGGGACTGGACTTCTATAAGCGGCTTGTGGCCGAGTTGAAGGCCAACGGCATCGAGCCGTTTTGCACGCTCTATCACTGGGACCTGCCTCAGGCCTTGCAGGATAAGGGCGGATGGGAGAACCCGGAGACGGGGCAACGTCTTGCTGAATACGAGGGGTATGTCGCGGACGAGCTGTCGCGTCTGGGCGTGCGACATTTTTTTACCTTGAACGAGATGAGAACATTTGCCGAGCTGGGATACGGCAACGGCACGCATGCTCCAGGCCTCAAGCTCACACGAAAAGCGTTGGCGCAAGTGAGGCACAACATCCTCCTTGGACATGGATTGAGCGTGCAGGCGATCCGTGCCAAGGCCTCGCCGGGCGTCCAGGTTGGTTTATGCGAAAACCCGATTGTCCCGGTGCCGGTAACGCTGCGGGCTGAGGATATTCACGCGGCGACAATTGCCATGCGGGAAGAAAATGCCGCCTATCTGACCGCCATCTTCGAGGGACGCTACACCGAACGATATCTGCGGGAACTTGGCGATGATGCACCTCACTTCACCGGCGAGGAGATGCGCATCATCGCCGCGCCACTCGACGCAGTGGGTTTGAATATCTACAACCCAACGTATGTGCGGAGCACTCCAGACGGATATCAGGTGCTTCCAATGCCTGCAAATTTCCCGACCATGGCCAGCGATTGGCTCAAGATTGGGCCGGAGTGCATGTACTGGGGACCGAAGCTCGTCCAGGAACTGTGGAAGCCGCGCGCGATTTACATCACGGAGAACGGTTGCTCCGCGGCCGATCACATGACGGATCAGGGTGAGGTGCTGGACACCGACCGGATCATGTACCTGCGCAACTGCCTCGCTCAATTGCGGACAGCGGTGCGGGAAGGTGCAGGCGTAAAAGGCTACTTCGTCTGGAGCCTCCTCGATAACTTTGAATGGGCAGACGGATATGGCAAACGATTTGGATTGGTGTATGTGGACTACAAAACGCAAAAGCGAACCCCAAAGCTGAGCGCGCGGTTTTTCAGTTCAGTAATCGCTTCCACTGGCGCCAGCTTATAGTTCGGTTCGTCTCGTCACGTATGACTGATCCGCCGATTGATACCGAAAGACGCCGATGTCCCAAAGAGGAATTCTGGATTTGCCCTCACAGCAAATCCTGAGATGCTGTAACCCGAAACCACAATACTGAAGTTGACGCAACCATCAGAGAGAGGCATACGGTTCATCCTTCATCGCGGTGAACATCAAAATCGGGTCCCAAAATCCGAGCGCGTCCGCGCCACTCATGTTCCTGTCTGACTAATCCGAACCCGTTGCAATCCCTTTCTGAACACGGGATTCCGCGGCGATTTGGGGCAGCGAATGTCGCGTTGGCTTAGATGGGCAAAAGCGGATATGTGGGCCGCTTTACCAAAATTTCCATCGCCATCTCGCAAACTCCGCAAGGCGATCCCCACTCAGCTGGAGGATGACAAATATGAGTCAGTTGATTCGGGCGGTCTTGGCTGTCTGCATTTCACGCCCGTAATGCTGTTTCAGGTTGTGCGGCGTGATCAATTGATGCTTGATAAAAACTGCATTCGGAACCGGAGCTCGCTGAGTAAGAATGTCCAACGCAAGTGCGATGAGCTGTTCTCCATATCGCTCGGGGAAGTAGGCAACTGAGCCGATCAACCGTGAATTGGGTTTGCGCATCTGAAGACGAGCCTCGATCGATCCATTCTGCCCCATAATCGCGCAATCCTGAAGACGGTCTGCATCCTTGAATGCCTGAAGAGCACCTAGGGCGCTCGGATCGAAGATTGCGCTAACAAGTATCCTCGTCGCCTTGGATCTTTTCAGATACCGCGCAACAGCTTCACGGCTCATTTCGAACTGCCAGTCTCCGTTCAGTGTAGAAATCTTTGCTGGTGCCGAATTAGGAAGGACCTCGTTAATCCCCAGAAGGCTCCCAGTGAGTCGAGCCTCGGGCAAGGATCCGGCTCGCGGCGCGCCGATCAACAATATCTCATCCACTTCCCCTTTCCAATGCTGTTGAGCCCAATGCGCAAGATAACGGCCAGCCGTCAGCCCTGCATGACAGTTGTCCACGCCAAAATAGATTGAATTGGGGTGAGGCATTTCGATTGCGATCAACGGCATCTTTTTGCTGCTCGTCCGCGTGGAGATGACCGCAGCAATCTGAGAGTAGGATTGAAACATCATGACAAGATCGACATTTTCAGCCAGCAGCCTTTCAACATTGGCAAGCGCAATGTCAGGATCCTGCTGGCTATTCAGCACCACAAGATCCACTCCCGCCCGTTCTCCGCTCTCTATAATCCCCCGAGCGACAGCGCGGTAAAAGGAGGTTTCGCCGGTCTCAGCCAGGTAACCGATTTTGTAGCGTCGCCCAGGAGAGAATCCGCCGGCTAGCCGATATTTTCGGCTCCCGTCCTTCACAACCATCCCATTCGCCTGGAGTGTAGTCATCAGGCGGAAGACGGTCGGCCTGCTCAGTTGTGCAACCTCCGCGAGTTCGAACAGAGGCAGGCTTCCTTCATTCTGAAGAATCCGCAGAAGGCGGCAAGCGCGGCTCACAGACTCAATTTGATACGGAGTTGTTCGTTCTGGCCGGCTTTCCAAGATTCTCTTTACTTTCATTCTTTTATGATTTCATCTAGCGAAATTATGCGTCAAGGACAGAATTGGCAGGGCGAGCCTGTTGCTGCACAATTTAGCAATTCCTCCCACAAAAAGCGATTTTTTGCCATTTGCGAAATATCTCGTGTGTTCGTTGGGCGAAATCACATAAATCAGCCGCTACGCTCCTTGACTGTTGTTTCATCTCATCCTTACGGTTCCCACTGCGAAGTAATTCCCCTATTGCAAAAAGCGAGGAGCCATCCCTCGCCGGAAACAGAGATGCAACAACCAATTGATTTGGAGGTTTTACCCATGTACGAACCAATCCGATACGTTTGCCCTGCCACGCTTGGACAACCAACGTTTGAGGCATTCCAGAAGCGCTATTCGGTCGTCAACGCATTGCTGGAGCTTCGAATTGCCCGGCTCTTCGGTCGAAGTCTAAGGGCGATGTTGATATTCACAATACTGCTATCGGCGTTGACGTACGGCAAAGCACAGAGTGGTGGCGCCACCGGAACGATCGTCGGGACCGTGGTTGATTCGACCGGTGCCCTGGTTACTGGAGCGGAGATCAGCATTACTGAGACCGAAACAAATGTTACGAGCAAGACCGCCACATCCTCCACAGGTACCTACACGGTAGCTTCTCTGAAACCTGGATCGTATCGCGTAACCGCAGTCGCTGCCGGGTTCGAAACCACCACGGCGCTAAACGTTGTATTGACGGTTGGCTCAGAAGCGCGCGTCGATCTGAAGCTCGTGCCCGGATCGGAAAAACAGACCGTCAACGTGAATGCTGAAGCAGCAAGCCTCGACACGGAGAATGGCGCCATAGGGCAGGTGGTTACCGGGGAAGAGATTGTTGACCTGCCCCTGAATGGCCGCAATTTCACTCAGCTGCTTCTGCTCAATTCGGGAGCTGTCTCCAACAGCGGTGAGCAAGGCAGCTTGCGGGCAAACGAAGGCAATGCGCTCACGATCCAGGGTTCGCGTCCCACTTCGAACCAGTACTTTCTTGATGGCATCAATATCAACGATACGTACTACCAGACGCCTGCCGTCGTTCCATCAATAGACATCTTGCAAGAATTTCA
Organism: Occallatibacter sp.; assembly: GCA_050014515.1. Taxonomy (GTDB): domain Bacteria; phylum Acidobacteriota; class Terriglobia; order Terriglobales; family Acidobacteriaceae; genus Telmatobacter. The sequence goes on along the minus strand of JBEKDE010000028.1, from coordinate 22,169 downwards.
GGAACAGACCAAGGGCTATTCCGCGGCATACGGCGGAGGGGCCAACCAGATAAATCTGAGCACCCGGTCTGGGGCTAACCAGGTTCACGGAACAGCCTACGATTTTTTCCGGAACGACGCTCTTGACGCAAAGGGCTACTTTACCCCGGCAGGGGCCAAAAACCCGCCACTGCGTCAAAACCAATTCGGATACGTGCTCAGTGGTCCGATTGTCGTTCCACATCTCTACAACGGTCATGACAAAAGCTTCTTTCTCGCAAATTACGAGGGCCTGCGGTCCAAGACATCCACCAATAACTTCCGAACCGTGCCTACAGCAGCTGAAAAAGGAGGCCAATTCACAGACCCGATCGTGAATCCCTTCACGAAGGTTCCTTATCCGAACAACTATATCGATCCATCGACATTCTCTACACTCGCGACAAATTCTCTGAGTCACATCCCCAATCCAAACACGACGGCCCCGCAGGGAAACTACTTCGTTGTGTTCTCTCTGCCCACAGATTCGGACCAGCAGACTTACCGCTTCGACCAGGCGATTGGAACGCACGATAATGTGTTCGTTCGCTATACGCAAACGGACTATGTTGCCACATCGCAAAGCACAGGAGGGAGTTTCGCGGAAGGTTTGGCTAACTTCAGCGAGACATCCAAGAGCGTCGTCGGGAGCTGGACTCACACATTTTCCCCCAACCTCCTCAATCAGGCACGATTCGGCTATCTTTCCGAAGGCGCCAATCTCGAAGGAGAGCCGACCACCGCTGCTGCCCTCAATGCATTAGGCCTGATGAATCTCTACCCATTCTCACCCGACCTGCCTTTTCCTGTTTTCTCGTTTCGCGGTGACGATCTTAGCCCCTTTGGCGGCGACGCGGTGATTCAGCAGTATAACGAACAGCCATACTCGATTTCGGACGCGGTGACTTGGAACGTGAAGAGGCATACCGTCAGTTTCGGAATGGATGTGCGTTGGTGGCACACCTACCAAAACAATCCATCGCCTCCCGAACTTACCTACGACGGATCAGGATCAGGCGATCCATTTGCCGACTATCTTGCAGGCTACGTGGCGCAGGCAACCGCGCTGGCGCCGACACCGTACGCCCCGACGATTGCCAACTCGAACGAGGTGGCATATAGCTTCCGGTACTATGCTCCCTGGATACAGGACGATTGGAAGGTGTCTCAGAAGCTCACGATTAATGCCGGCCTTCGCTATGACTTCAACCAAAAACCCTTTGAGGATCTGAACCGCGTCGACTGGCTCGACCCCAACATTCCTGGCGGAGGTCTGTACGTCGCAAACAAATCGCTTATCACCAGCGGCATCGGAGGGAGCCTGTACGCCTACGGAGGCGAGAGATTCCCAGGGCCCAAGCAGCTGTTGACGTTTGCACCGCGCGTTGGCTTTGCCTACAGGCCCTTTGACAGCGACAAGACCGTTGTTCGCGCGGGCTATGGAGTCTTCTACGACACAACCGAGACCAAGGAAACGGACGACGGTGGGGGCTATCCATTCGCGGAGCAGCTGAACCTTACCGATGTCAGCTCCACGGCCCTGTTTCCTGTCACGCCTGCCTTAGCTCCAGTCACCAGCGCCGACCTCGGTTTTCTCTTCATCTCAACCGCGAGAGTCCACACGCCCTACATGCAGGATTGGCAGCTTTCCGTCGAACGAGAGGTCGCTTCCGGCTGGAAGGCTGAATTGGACTATCTCGGTTCCAAAGGAACCCATCTCGATGGACGGGTGTGGGAAAACGCTCCCACTCAATACAACCCGGTAGACCCTACGCCGGCGTCAGCGCGTGTTCCGTACCCAAACATCGGTTACATCCTGGATCATTTTTTTGATTTCTATTCCAACTACAATGCGTTGCAGGCAAAGCTTGAACACTCGGGAAGAAATATCAGCGCCATCCTGAGTTACACCTACTCGCATAGCCTGGATGACAAATCTTCTGAAGCCGGCATCAATGGCGATACCTCAGGCAACGGCCCGCAAAACGAGTACGACTTCAATGCCGACTACGGCTCCAGCAGCTTTGATGTCACGCATAGCTTTGTCGGCAGCGTCACGGCCAAGCTTCCATTCGGAAAGGGCGCCCGTTTCCTAGCCGATAGCCCCAAGGCGCTTGACGCTTTGGTTGGCGGATGGCAGGTCAACGGGATTGTCTCTCTCCACACCGGTCTTCCGTTTTCCGTCGCCGCAACCGACATCAACTTCATCAATGAATGCTTCGGTCAGCGCGCCAATGTTGTGGGTAACCCCAATGCTGGTGGATTCCACAAAGGCGTTGACGAGTGGTTCAACACCTCGTCCTTCGTTCAGCCGCCCATGGGAGAGTATGGCGATGCATCGCGAGACATTCTTCGCGCGCCTGGTGTCGAGAATGTGGATGCCTCTTTCTTCAAGAGCTTCTCACTGGTTGAACGGCTGAACCTTCAGACTCGCTTTGAAGGATTCAATCTGTTCAATCACACCAATCTCGGGTTCCCAAATGCGACCGTCCCGGAAAGCGCCTCCCTTCCTAATCCCTCTTTCGGAACGATCGGCTCTGCAGCTCCAGGGCGAATCATCCAGATTGCGATGAAGCTTATCTGGTAGGCGTAATGCGAGGTCGGGTTGGGGGCGCGGAATGGACTCGCAGCCTCCAACTCCGGTCTCAGACAATTCTGGAGCGGGCAACTTCAAGGTGGGGCAATGAACAGACGAAAGTTTCTAACCGGGGCTGCCGCCCTGCTCGCTGGTTCTCAACTCAACTGGCGACTGGAAGCGGAACAGCTACACCGCAAGGCAGGCTCATGTCAGGTCGCGGCCTATTATTTCGGCAACTATCATCAGGATGAGCGCAACTCCAAGGCACATGGGCCGGCCTGGACAGAATGGAACCTGGTCAAGTCAGCCACGCCCCGCTTTCCAGGGGACCGTCAGCCGCGAATACCGCTTTGGGGATATGAGGACGAATCAGATCCTAAAGTATTCGAAAAAAAGATTGCAGTTGCATCCGCCAGCAAACTGGACGCTTTCATTTTCGACTGGTATTGGTACAAAGACGGACCTTTTCTGGAGTCGGTCTTGACAGACGGCTATCTTCGGGCTTCGAATTGCCGAGATCTCAAATTTGCGGTGATGTGGGCGAACCACGACTGGTTTGATATCCAGCCCGCCAAGATGGGCGCTGCACCAACCCTGCAATTCGCGGGCGCTATCGGCGCTCAACCCTTTGACGAGATGGTCGATCAACTCCTGAAGTTGTTTCAGCATCCCTCCTACCTGCTTATCGATGGCTGCCCTTATTTTTCCATTTATGAAATATTCAGGTTCGTTCAAGGTATGGGAGGAGTAGCAGGAGCGGCGCTTGCCCTGGATAAAATGAGGGGAAGAGCGCGCGCACTGGGATTTCCAAACATACATGTGAATGCCGTCACCTGGGGAGTGAAGCTTCTCCCTGGCCAGAGTGAAGTCACCAACCTGCCGGAACTTCTGGATCGCTTGCAGGTCGATAGCACAACCTCCTATGTCTGGATTCATCACACGCACTTTTCGAATGCGTTTACAACGGAATACCGTGACATCGAAAATCAGTACGAAATCTATCGAGCCTCTGCCGCGAAAGAATTGGGAAGAATCTATTTTCCCAACGTTACGGTCGGATGGGACTCGACTCCGCGCACATGTCAGAGCGATAACTATCGATTGGGCGATTATCCCTTTACATCCGTCATTGTCGATAACACGCCCCAGGCGTTCAAAGCGGCATTGGAGTCGGCCAAATCCTTTGCTCTGGCAAATCTCCCGCCAGACAAAAGATTGATTACTGTAAATTCCTGGAACGAGTGGACGGAAGGCAGCTATTTGGAACCCGATACTGTAAACCGCCTGGCATACCTTGACGCAGTGCGTGAGGTGTTCGGAAAGACTTAGACTTGCGGTGTCGGCCGCACAACCTGCACCGATACAATCGCGGTCCAATTGTTCTGTGAAGCGCTCGTAGAAAGCAAACACCGATATGTTCATGGATGAGCGAATGAACCAATGCATTGGGATTGTCGCTGGCCCCATCAACCAGCCGCACAAATTTCGCCGCAGAATGACTCTCGGAATTGCTCTTTGCAATATGATTTTCTGCGCCCAGGTTGCCTTTGCCGCGGACCTGAGGGTCCAGCAGTGGCAGGCTGTCGAAATTGTACTCACAAGTTCTGTCACCTATGCAGATCCGTTTCAAGATGTTGACGTCACCGCAACCTTTGCGGGGCCGGATAAGAAGACGATCACCCGTCCAGCTTTCTGGGATGGTGGCGCGACCTGGAAAGTGAGGTTCGCGCCGACACAAACCGGCTTGTGGACAATGACAACCAGCGCCACGGACGCCAGGAACACTGGCTTGCATCATGTGACAAGAACCGTGCAATGTGACCGATATTCCGGGAATCTGGATATTTATAAGCGAGGTTTCTTGAAGGTCAGTGCGAATGGCCGGTATTTGACCTATGCCGATGGAACGCCATTTTTCTATCTTGGAGACACGCACTGGATCCTGTCTCATGAGCGATTCGATACGTCTAATGCGCCCGGCGTGGACTCGCAGTTCAAATATACGGTCGACAAGCGAGTCAGCCAGGGATTTACAGTTTTCCAATCGGAGGCTGGCTGGCAGGCGCTCAGCGCGCAAATCCGGATCGATGATAAGGCGCGCACAGATGAAGAAGCTGATGCTGACTTGAAACACGGCTTTACAGCGGCAGACCTGGCCGGGTTCGCAAATCTTGATCGGAAGTTCAAGTACATTGCAGACCAGGGCCTGGTGCATGCCAATGCGGAGATTTGTTGGGTAGGAGATCCTGCCGCATTTCCGATTTTTACTGAGAAGTATATGGCACGCCTCGCCAAGTATTGGGTAGCTCGCTATGGGGCCTATCCTGTTATTTGGACGATTGCCCAGGAGATTGATAAGAATTACTACGGGGCCTACGACGCCAAGACAATCAACAAGTGGTTCGCAGCCGCGCAGAGCATAGCGGACAACGATGCATATCATCACCCAGTTATGCCTCACATGGAGAATACTGATCATACGACAGCCGCGAATTCGTGGTGGTCGGGCAAGCCGTATCACAGCGGCTGGGCGGTTCAGTGGCAGGGCGACTTGACCGATATGAACATTGCCAAGGTGTTCTGGAACGCGTCGCCGACCAAGCCGTCAGTGCTTTACGAAAGCGCGTACGACCATTTCTGGACCGATTCGCGGGGTGCGCTTGCAGCGGCTTACAAGGCCTTCCAATTTGGCATGTTCGGTTATGGCTACGGCGCGAACGGCATATGGAACGACATTTATTCCAAGCCCGGCGAACCAGGGGATTACGGAACCGCATATGAAATGCCGGCCCATTACTTCTGGTGGCGCGATGGTGCTGATCTGAAGACCGGCGATCAGCTTGCGTACTTCAAGCATTTCTATACCAGCCTGGAATGGTGGAAGCTGGTTCCGCGGTTCGACGACAGTGCGTGGGGCACTTTCGCCGATAAGTCACGTTCAATTCTCTCCTCCGACGGACAAGATACCTATGTGGTCTTTTTCTTTGGCAGCGGAACATCGACCGGCACATTGAATCAACTGAAAAGCCAATCCAGTTACGTGGCTCAATGGTTCAATCCGCGGGACGGGCAGTATGAGAAGATTCGGACATTTAAGCCGAAGAGCAGTCAATGGGCAATTCCGGAAAGGCCGACCGCCGACGATTGGGTTTTGCTGGTGAGAAGCTCCGCTGCAAGCCACTCGATCATCCACCCATCGCCAGCACGGTAGATTCTATAGTTCTCCTGACCAATGGCCGGTCAGTGGAGTTAGGCCAACGTTCAGCCACACAGGACCAGCCGTAACTCCCTCTGTCCGCCACCAGATCAAAGCAGTTGATCCGAAGACTGCAATTGCCGCCATCGGGAAAATTACCGGTTTGATCATCGCCCACCATTTATTGTGGTGCGCGCCAAAATCATTTGGGGCCACATAAGACAGCAGCCGCCACCCAAACTGCGTCATCCAGATGTTCCCAACGCCGTAGAAACTTGCCGCGAACGTCGCCAAGAGAATCCATTGTGATTTATTCATGGCTTCCTGTCCTCGCCATTGCTTCTGACATCTGCCGTTCCTGCCATGAGGCCGGTGAATGTCCGTCTATCTCTCGGGATCCCAATGGTGACGGAGCATTTCTATGCCGGGCAAGCCCTCCGCAAATTCCCTCTGCAGTTCCAGGACTTGGCGTCGCCGAGCCTCTTTCTTTGGTTCCAGGCTTTTAACCAGCTGGCTGCTCATCTCCATTTTTGGAATTTTGGCGAACAAATCAGCGCCTCCTTTCGTCAGCAGGAGCGGTTCGCGCCGCCCGCCGTTCGGATCTTTGCCGCGCTTCACCAAATTCCGTTCGACAAGCCCATCTACCATGTAGACCAGCGTTGACGGCGCGGCTCCCATCAGCCGGCTGATCTCTGCCATCGAAGTCACGCAGTGAGAGAGATGACGAAGAAGGCCAAATTCGATAGCGCCGATTCCAGAATCATGACTCTCCAGCCCGGATTGGAGATCGGTGCGCGAGATCTTGGTGATCGCTGCGCACAATGACCTTATCCGGCCTGCCATGGCCACGCTTCCTGTGGTTGCCCGTGATGGGTTCGACGGGGTTTCCTCCCGCCCATCCACATTTCTTCGCGATTGATCGAATCGACGATTTATGTAGCCGGATGGAACCTCAATTCTGAGTAGAATGACCGTATGACTCACAGCACTGGGAGACCACACCAGGCGCGCCTGGAGGTTTTATTGCGCGGCGTCCAGGGGTTTGTCCAATTTCCGCAGAATGCCATGGACGCGCTGTTGAATCGTGTCACCGTGCGTGAGGTGAAGGCAGGGGAGATTCTGGCGCATGAAGGCGAACCGGGTGACGCACTCTTCCTGGTAGTCTCCGGTAGTTTGAAGGTGACACGAAAGTCGCTCGACGGCCAACCGCCGTCGTTGCTGGCCACAATCAGTATGGGAGAGATCACTGGGGAGTTGGGCTTGCTCACCGGCCATCCCCGCGCTGCCACCCTCACTGCCGTGGAACCGGCAGTGATCGGTGTACTCAGCAGAGAAAGCCTTGACTCCCTTTGCGCTCAATTCCCGGAAGCAATGACTGCGCCACTGGGTTGGATGGCCGACCGCCTTACTCAATACCAGATCGCAAATGCCATCACCGACAGCCGCATGCTGATGGAGTTGAGTGAGGAAGCGCGGCGGGATCTTGCCACATCCTTCCAGACCGTCGATCTGCCGGCAGGACAGGTTCTGTTTCGCGAGGGCGAGGCCGGAGACGCGCTCTACATTATCCTGAGCGGACGCGTGCGCATCGAAGTCCAGTCAACAGACTCCGAATCACCTGTAACCGGCGACGAGGCGACGCGCCGAGTCCATCTGCTCGCTGACCTGGGAAAGGGCGATCTGCTGGGCGAGATGTCGTTGCTGACCGACAAGCCACGCTCCGCAACGGCGGTTGCTGTGCGCGATACTCATCTTGCACGGCTCGATCGTCTCTCGTTTGATCGCCTGGTCGCGGCCCACCCGCAACAGATGCTCGGCCTGATGAGCCGCCAATTGGCCGCACGTCTGCGGGCGCAAAATGACGGACGTAAAGTAGAGGGACGCCCACCCATCTCCATCGCCGTGCTCCCTCTTTGTCGCTCAAATGGAAGATCCAGCGCAGGCGCGTTTGCTCGCGAACTCGCCACTCAGCTCTCGGCTTTCGGTCCAACGCTCCATCTCAACGCTGCCGAACTCACCAGGATCCTCGGTCATGACCCGTTTAAGCCTGGCATCGCAAACAACAGTCAGAACTTTCGCGATGGAATGCAGAGAAGTGCGGCGTCTGAGCGACGCCTGCTCTCGTGGCTCGGCGATCAGGAAATATCCTTTCGCCATGTGGTCTACGAAGCGGATGAGAGCAACAGCCCCTGGACCTCGCGCTGTATGCGGCAGGCTGATGTGCTGCTGGCGGTAGCCGATATCGCAAGCGACCCGCAGGAATGTGCTCAGACCTTTGAAAGCGTCTCCCGCGGCATTGCCTCCTCCATCTCAACCACCCTTGTACTGCTCCATGGCAAGGAAGCTGGAAGTCAGGACCGAATTGCGATCACACGCAAAACCGCCGCATGGAAACGAATCCTCGGCGTCTCCACGCACGAGCACGTTCGCCTCAACAACCCGGCAGATGTGGGGAGACTGGCCAGGGCTCTTAATCGGCAGTCAGTCGGCCTGGTGCTCGGCGGCGGATTTGCTCTCGGCCTTGCGCACATCGGAGTCATCGATGCCATGCGTCACCTCCAGATTCCGATTGATTTCGTCGGCGGCACCAGCATGGGAGCCATCATCGGCGTTGCCTGCGCCATGGAATTCTCCCATGCCCAGATGCTTGAAGTCATGGACAAAGGCTGTGTCCAGGCCCTCAAAGGCGACTACACCTTCCCCATCGTTTCGCTGCTCACAGGAAAGAAAGTCGGTTTGGCGCTGGGAGAATACCTGGAAGGCCTGGACATCGAAGACCTGTGGCTCCCCTACTTCGCCATCTCCGCAAGCCTTGTCCACGCGCGCATGGTGGTCCATCGCGAAGGCAGCGCATTACGCAGCGTGCTGGCCAGTTGCCGGGCTCCCGGCATGTTTCCGCCGCTGGGGTGGGAAGGCGATGTCCTGGTCGACGGCGGTTTGGTCAACAATAATCCCGCCGACGTGATGCGCGAGTGCGTCGGAAGCGGCACCGTCTTTGCATCCGCTGTCTCTCCCGGCCATGAGTTCAAGGCCGGCGCCGACTTCGGGATGGAGCTTTCCGGTTGGCGTGTTGCGGCCCGCAAAGTCAATCCCTTCCGCAGCGGAGAGCGCGTCGGCACCATCGGCGACGTTCTCATGCGCATGATTCGCCTGGGCGGCGTAGCCCATGACAAGGAAATTCAATCCCGTGCCGATCTCTATCTATCGCTCCCGCTGCATGACTTCTCGTTTCGTGATTTCCATCGCGGCGAAGAGCTGGCCAAAGTGGGCTTTGACTTCGCGGTGAAGACACTCGAAGCCTGGATCGCAGAGAACGGGCGTCCGTGGCTAGGCCAAGCCGGCCGTGCACCGGAGCTGAAGCAGAATCAAGTGTCCTAGAGCGAAACCAGAGTAAACGTGCCCTTGCCGAGAGTGCGCGAGGCGGCTTTTTCTTGAGGAAAAAGCCACTTGGCATCGTGCTTCCTGGGGACAGCTACTCTGGTTTCGCTATAACTCCTCAAATGGAATGGATAATCAGTTCAATCCCGATCAGGCCCGTCGAACCAATCCAATATGTAACTTGTAACTCTTCCCTACCGAATCCCCAACAGCTTGTGCGTCTGCAGGCTCATTCGCCACTGCGGGTGTGCCATGCAATACTGTGTCGCCAATTCCGTATTCACCATGCGGTTCGGACCATCCATCGGCTGCAAGAAAAAATGATCGAAGCTGAGCACGGCAAACTCTTCCGGCATCGCTTGCGTCTGCGGAAACACCAGCTTCAACTCGCTCCCGGTCTTCTGCACCAGCGCAGCACCAGCCTTGGGACTCACGCACACCCAATCAAGTCCCGCTGGAGCCGCGATCGTCCCATTCGTCTCCACGGCAATCTCAAATCCCCGCGCATGCAGCGCATCAATCAGTGGAGCATCCAACTGCAACAGCGGCTCTCCGCCCGTGCAAACCACAAACCGCTTTCCCTGCCTTGCCTCGCCGAGCCACTTCCCCTCAATCGCATCAGCCAGTTCCTCGGTCGAATCAAACTTTCCACCGCCATCCCCATCCACGCCGAAGAAGTCCGTGTCGCAGAACTGGCAAATCGCCGTCGCCCGGTCCGCCTCCCGCCCCGACCAGAGATTGCACCCCGCAAACCGGCAGAAGACAGCCGCCCGCCCGGTCTGCGCGCCCTCGCCCTGCAGCGTATAAAAAATCTCTTTAACCGCGTAACCCATAAACCAGCCTTCAGCTTCTAGCAAGAATTGATACCGTCAACTTGGCACGAACAAGCTAACAGCTAGACGCTAGGAGCTACAGCAAATCCTGAGATGCTGTAACCCGAAATCACAATACTGAAGTTGACGCGACCATCAGGGAGAGGCAACCTTGCACAACGCCCCAAAGGACACACATTCTCAGGACTCGCTCTAGCAGCTCGGTGCGTCGCACCGAAGCGGGTCTTCCATCCCATTCTCTCGAAATCCCTTCAGCCTCAGCACGCACGAGTCGCACTGCCCGCACGGCCTTCCCGTCACCGAAGGATCGTAGCAACTGCTCGTCAGCGCGTAATCCACGCCCAGTTCCAGGCCCATTTGAATGATCTGCGCCTTGGTCATCGCAATCAACGGCGTGTGAATCTTCAGTGCCTGCCGTCCCTCCACACCCGCCTTGGTCGCCAGGTTGGCCATTTTCTCAAAGGCCTCAATGAACTCAGGCCGGCAATCCGGATAGCCCGAATAATCCAGCGCGTTCACCCCGATGAAGATGTCGCTTGACCCCAGCACCTCGGCCCATGCCAGCGCAAACGAAAGAAAAATCGTGTTCCGCGCCGGCACATACGTCACCGGAATCCCATGCGACATATCGTCCGCCGTCCGCCCCTTTGGCACTTCGATATCGCTGGTCAGCGCCGATCCGCCAAACACGCGCAGATCGATAGCCGCCGTCCGATGATCCGCCACGCCAATCGCCGCCGCAACCCGCGCCGCCGCTTCCAGCTCGAACACATGCCGCTGCCCATAGCGAAACGACAATGCATAAAGCTCATAGCCTTCACGGCGCGCAATCGCCAGCACCGTCGCCGAGTCCAGCCCTCCGCTCAGCAGCACCACCGCTTTCTTCGTTTCAACATCCATCTCGTCTACCCACCAACCTGCTGCCGCAATTGCGTTGTGACCCTTGCCTACGCGCGCACAGCGCGGCCAACTTGCCAACACGCGCAGAGCGCGGCTAACTCGCCCCAACAGGGGCGTGCTACTTCAAGTCCCCGCCCTTCCCAATATCCATCGAAGCCGGCAGCGGATTGCTCTCATCGATCGAAGCCGCGATGCACTCATCCAGCACGCCCTTCGCGTCCAGAATGAACTCAATCGCGTCCCGTCCCGCGCCCTGCCCTCCGCTATGCGGAGTCACGTAGTGCGCCTCGGCCTTCACCTGCTCGCGCGCATTGGCCACAGCCACAGCCAGGCCCACCTCGCGCATCACCGGCAGGTCGATCACGTCATCGCCCACGTACGCAATCTCTTCCAGCGTCACACCTTCTTTCGCCATGATGTCGCGCACCGCCTGCATCTTGAAGGCCTGCCCCTGGTACACGAACTCCATCTTCAGGTCCCGCGACCTGAGCGCCACGCTGTCGCTGATCCGTTTGGTAATCACCCCGCACTTCATCCCGCCCAGCCGCGCCAGCGTAATCCCCGCGCCGTCATGCGCGCTGTAGCCTTTGAACTCCACCATCTTCGTCGCCGGCGAACCGTCGGCCGCCACAACAGGCAGGAACCAGATGCCGCCATCGGTCAGCACGCCGTCCACGTCAAAGAGAATGATTTTGATCCTGCGGGCACGATCCCGCGCAGTAAGTGTCATGCTTCAATTCTACCGATTCAAGCCGGCATCACCGTGCACACGACGGCGATTCAGGAGAAAATGGAAGACGAGAGAGACGAGAAGAAAAAGAATGGATCAGGATTCTCCGCCGGCCGTACCGTCGCCGAAGCTCGGCCCAGAAGATTATTACTTTGAAGGGGAGCTGATGGTCTTCACCGCGGCCTATCATCTCAAGCGCGGCTCCTGCTGCAAATCCGGCTGCCGCCACTGCCCCTACGGCTTCGCTGGCGACAAGCCCTCCGCTGACTCGCCGACCCGCTGACTGGCTACTGCGCCCCCGCAGGGGGTGCAGTCGTCGCCGCCGCCTCCTTTACCAGCACCGCAAACCGCGGAAACGCAAAGCTCCCACTCGCATCATCGATCACATTCAACTGGCAGATATACGGTCCAGGCTTCAGCCCGGCCAGCGGCACGTCCAGCTCAATCGCCACCGCGTCCCGGCCCTCCACATTGATCTGCCGCGCCTGCACTACCGGCGTCTCATACACCTTTGTCGATCCCTGAATCAGTTCCAGGCTACTCAATAAACTGATGCCCGGCTTGGTCCCCTTCGGAGCATCGGCCGCGGTCTTCTCCTTTGCGGGCCCATAGATTTCGTACAGCAGATACATGTGCTGATCCTGGCGAAACACGTGGCTGATGTTCGGCACATACTCTTCGCCGTTTCGCACCAGCGGGTCTTGAAGTTTGCTTGGCTGCCGCATCGACGCCAGCACAATCGAGCTCATCTTCAGCGGCGACTTCTTCATGTCCGGCAGCGTGATCTCTGCTTCAAACGATCCCATGCGCCCGGTCTGATTTTCGCGCACCACAAACTTCAACTGGTACTTGCCCGGAGGCAGATTGAAGCTCGTCGTGTATTGAATGTTCTTCTGCCGCGCCTGCAAACTGGGATCGAGATTCAACTTCACCGTCTCGCGCGCATGCCCGATCGGCCGCTTGGCTTCGTCAATCACCGATCCAATAATGTCGAGCGTGGCCTTGTCCTTGTCGCCGCCCTTCACAAACGGAATCTGAGACCCCGGCACAATCAACGAAACCGGCACAAAGAATCGGTTCTCGTCCAGCCGGAAGTACATCGCGTCCATGTAGACAGCCATATCCGTCGCAGGCAAGTCGCTCGCCAGCTGATCCTCGAGATCGCGCTCCCGGTCTTCCTTTCCGGAGTGCTGATAGTCTGCCGGCGCATAGTACCCCGGCCTGTATTCAAGCTTCACGCCTGGCCGGTTGATCTTGATCGTCAACTTGCGGAAGCGCCCGTCCCTCGCCGGATTCGAGCTGTGAAATCCAATCGCGTAGTACGACGAAGTGTCCCGCTGCACCTGCGCAAACGCCGGAGCAAAATCATTCGAGTCGAAAAATGCCTTGCCGCCCGTGTCGGTGCTCAGCGTCGACATCACTTCCTGCGTGGCGAAGTTGCTGTTCATGTTGTTCAACAGCGCTCCGCCGTTGTACGCACCCGTTCCACGCAGGCTCCCAGTCGATGCATCTCCCAACGGAGAGATCGCCTGCAATCCCCGCGTGTCTACGCTGTAAATCGCCAGATTCGCCCGTACCGCCGAATTGATCACCGAGCGCAGTGAAGCTTCGTTTTCAATCCCATCCCGTTGAATTCCGCCTGAAAAATAAAGCAGTGACTTCTTTTCCGAGATCTTTTCAAGCGACTTGGCAACCGCGCGCAGCGCAAACAACTCGCGGTCGGTATTCAAATCGTTGTACTCGCTCTCATCCGGCGTGTAGGCGGTTGTATCTTCCACCTGGTTCGAGTTCGCCGTCGCGCCCAGCGCAAACCCCTGTCCCTCGGTGCCGTTGTATACCGCGACTTCATTGATCAGCGCTTGCTTGTCGGCGGTGAAATCCTGGTCCACCTTCAGCGTGTCACCCAGTGAAACCAGCGCCACCAGGTCGGCCGCCTGCATCTTGTTCTTCAAGAAATCCTGCGCCGCCGTTACGCAGCGGTCCAGGTCTTCCGGCTGCATTGATGTCAGGTCGAAGAACATCACGATCAGCCGGTGATTGCGCAGGTCCTCGGGCTTCGCCACCACCACGGCCTTGTTGTTGCTCACGCTCGAACCCGCGGCCAGCCCGCTGATCGTCGCCTCGTTCAGTGGAGTCGCCTTGTCCACGCTCTCAAAATCAAATGTCGAAATCTGCTGCTGCTTACCGTTCTCAAGCACGGTAAAGTCGCTCTGCTTCAGCCCCAGCACCATCTCCCCGGTCTTCGCGTCGCGCGCCACCACGTTGGTCAGCACCAGGTCGGCATTCGTCCTGAGCACAAACCCGCCTTGCAGCGTGTCTGAATTCTGCTGCCCCTGTTGCTGTCCGCCGCTCTGTTGCCCGCTGTCCGCACTCTGAGCGAATAACGGTTCCGCGCAAACCAGCCCCATCGCCAGCATCGCCGCCCCAGCCCCGAGTTTTCTCATCCACAATTTCATCCAACCATCCAAACTGACTCCGCTAACAGGCACGAAGCACCGCTAACTTGCCAACAAGCACACCAGCGCGGCTAACTCGCTAGAATCGAAACCTCGCCGTAAACTGGAACGACCTCATTGGCCCCGCTGATGTCACCTCGCCAAACCGTGGCTGATCCTCCACCGTTCCCACTCCTGAATACTGCACCGTGTTGAACGCGTTATTGAGCGTTGCACGAATCTCCATGCTGCGCGTATCGCCCATCTGCACGGTCTTTGACAACGCCACGTTGTTCGTTACCGTCCCCGGTCCGGTGATCGAGTTGCGTGGTGCATTCCCAAACGCGTTGCAGAACCCCGGCGTGGCCTTGGGCAGCGAGTACGCTGCGGGGTTGAACCACTCATTCAGTGAACCGCCCCCGGCTGTTACGGAGACGCCCGTAAGGTTCGGTCTCAGGGCACCCGCCGTACCGCAGGTAATGCTCTCCGTGGAAGCTGAGTAACTCGGCGTCAGCGGCTCGCCAGTCGCAAATGTATAACTCCCTGAAACCGAAAATCCTTCCAGGATGTGCGATCCCACGCCGGTCGTTACCCAGAACTTGTCTTTTCCGAACGGCAACTCGTAGAGATAAGTCCCGCTTACCTGGTGCCGAATGTCAAAGCTTGAGTTCGCTTCCTCCGCGGTCAGGGCCTGCCAGTTCTGCGCCACCACCTGAGAAACTCCGTTCACCGCGCCCGCATCGTCAATCGAGTGCGAGTACTGGTAGTTCGCGCCCAGTGCAATTCCATTCGAAAGCCGTTTGTTCACCCGCACCGTCCCGGCGCTCATCTTCGAGAATGCCTCAGCCTGGTCGTAGGTGAAGGGGAGCGGCAGCCCCGTCTGCGCAACTGCCGGGTCGGTGTCAGGACTGCTCGGCGTCGCGCGCGGCGCGCTGCGCATATCCAGGTGGTTCCCCTTTGAACCGTTATAGCCCACGTTCAACACCACGCCCCAGGGCAGCGTTTTCTGCACGTCGATGTTCCACACCTGCACATACGGCAGCGGGTAGTGCGGTTCAATCGCGTAGTTACCCGTTGTTTGCGGCGCTGGAAATCCGCTTGCCAGCGTAAAGCAGCTCATTGGCACCGTGCGCGCGCATGCTGAACTGGGAGTGTTCCCCACAGCTTCATCATTGGTCTGCTCGTCGGCAAACGGCGGCTGCTGGTCCATCCTGCTGGCAAAAGTCCCGTACTGTCCCACCGTGTAATTCATGCCAAAGCCGGCGCGCACCACCGTCTGCTTGGGTAGCCGCAGCGCAAAACCAACCCGTGGAGCAAAAGCTGTCCACACCGGAAATACCAGCGAACTCGGCAAATGACCGCTGAACGGCCCCGTTCCTCCGGCCGTCACTTCCGTCTCGTTGGTAAAACCCGCACCCGGATTGGTGTCCACAAACGCAAGATGTCCGTACTTCTCCGTGTACGGCGCGAAGTACTCGTAGCGCAGCCCGTACAACACCGTCAATGACGGCAAAACCCGCCAGTCATCCTGCGCATATTCATCCATCACGTTATCGCGCAGATAGGCCTTGGTCACCACCGAGTCAATCGTCGACTGCTGCGGCAGCCCCAGCAGAAAATCCGCCAGTGACGAGCCGGTCGACGCATCGCCCGCGGCATCCTCGGTAAACAATCCGCTGAACGTGAAACTCCCCGTCGCGTTCGATCCCAGCAACTGGTCGCGATGAACCCTCCGGTAGTCGCCGCCAAAGCGGAAGTTGTGTTTGCCGTGAATCCAGCTCAGGGTCTCAGAGAAAGAAATCGTCTGCGATATCGAGAAGCTCGGCAATGACTCGCTCAATCCAGTAAATTCACTCAATCCGATCTGCGGCACTCCATAATTCAGCGGGCTTGCGTTCAGAGGGCTCCCGTTCGGACCAAGTATCCCAAGGCTCGTCGCAATGTCCTGGCCATTGGTGAAGAAGTTGGTCGCGTCGGTACTGGCACGGTTCCAGTTGGCGTTGAAGATGTTGGTCATCTTCTTGTAACCCAGCGTGTAACCCGCCTGCACTGAGTTCGAATCCGACGATGTCTTCCCGCCTAGTTGCGGAAAAATATTCACGCTGTCTGACGCCGAGTGCGCCCAATTGTAGTTGAAGTTGATGCTCTGCCGCAGCCCCTGGTTCTGATTCCTGCGCCAGCCGCCACCACCACGCCCGCCACCGGTCGGCAGCGCCGCGTTCTTGCCCAGCGCACGCATGTACCGAACGCCCGCCTGCGTTGAATTCGACTGCGAAGTCGTCAGCACATGATAGTTATCCCCATCCGTCGACGTCGGCGTGATATTCGGCAGGGGATAAAACTTGTTCAATAGATTGGTGGCCTGCGCCGAAATCGCTGCGGTCGGAATCACATTCGGCGTCCCATTTGCCACGCCGGGGTTGTTCGCCGCTGTAAATTGCTGAAAGTTTGCCGGATTGTAAATCGCCGGCAAGCCCGGCGCAGAAAAATTCCCGGCTCGCTCATCTGCCGTAGGCACAATTGCGTACAAATCATCAGGGCTCGAACTCCGCGTCCCTGAGAGCGTCAGGAACATCGTGTCTTTTCCGCTCGGCTTGGTCAGATGGGGGATATACGGCGCACTCATAAACGTGATGCCGAACCGGTTGCTGCCCGACGCTGGCTGCACCTGCGGCTGCCCCTCCACTGAAAACGGCTCCGCATTCAACGCTGAGTTACTGCCTATCCAGAAGATCGCCCCGTGCGGCTGACCAGGATTAAACCCGCGGAAGTTGCCCCGTCCGCCGCCACCGAAACCACCACCCCCAAACCCGCCCCCGCCAAAACCACCACCGCCCAGCGCACCGCCGAATATCCCCGCTCCGCCGCCCTGCGCGCGCATGGTCTCAATCGCATCGCGAATCCGGTCCGGGTCCATCCCCGCCAGCGGGCTCACCTGTCCTGACTGTCCGCTGATTGCCACCGAGTCCCCGCCAAAGTCCGAGTTCCCCGCGGCCGATGGCAGCGTTGCTCCGCTCCCGCCCGCCTGCTGCGTCGGTGTTCCCGCCTGCGTCTCGGTGTCCGACGCCAGCGCGCTCACCAGGCTCAGGCTCTGCGCCCCATTCGCCGCCAGCTGCCGTATTGCTGACTCGGTGGCTTGCTGACTTGCTGACTCGCTGGCCTGTTGCGCCGCCGCCCGCGAAGCCAGGATCAGCGCGAACGTAACTGTCTGGTCGCGGCTCGCCGCATTCAGCACCGCCTCCTCTGAACCTGCCGCAAAACCCGCAAACTGCGTCTTCACCACGTACCGCCCATTCTGCGGAATCGTCAGCGTCCATGCGCCCGTAATGTCGGTGGTTGTGGAATACTTCTTGCCGGTCAGCGTGTTTTGAGCCGTCACCGTCACACCGGGCAACGGGATGGCCCCGCTCTTCACCACGCCGTGCAATTTGCCGCCAGCCTGTGCCACAACCGATGGAGCTTCCGGAGCCGCCGACTGAGCAGCTGGTGCATGGGCACCGGCCGGCGCAGTGGACTGAGACGAACTTTGGGGTGCATTTTGGGGTGCGCTTTGGAGCGAACTTTGCGCAGAAGTCGGCTGCGAACTCTGGCTCGCATCAGGCGTCGGACTCTGCGCTGCGGCAGCCTCCGCTCGCAGCGCCAAACCGCCGGCCACAACAATCCCCAACACCCAGCCCATCGCACTTCGCCACATTCAAACTCCCAGACATTTCGCACTCGTACTGAATCAGACGCTTCACGCTCATTGAAGGTTTACGAGTGTCATTTCGCACCCCGCTCCCTCTAACCCGCAGCCGTCGTAAAATCAGCCATGGACCACGGCGCAGCCTCGCCAATCGCTCTCGCCGAGCTCACGGCGTCTTCACCGGAAGAGACGCTTGCCCAGGCCCGCGATCTCCTGCTCGAATACGGCCGCTTCGTCATCGCCCAGCCCGGCGCGGCCCGCTTCTGCTTCGGCTCTCTTGAAAAAGAAGCTGCCCGCCTGCCGTTTTCGTTCGTTGAACAGGGTGGCGGCTGTCTCATCGCCCACGCCCACGGCCAGCCAGCAGGATTCATCGCCTGGCGCGCTGTCCCCGCGACCGTCGAAGCTGATTGCTGGGAGCTGAAGCGGCTCTGGGTTCGTCCCGCCGCCCGCGGGCTCTCGCTCGGCCGCGCCCTCACCCAGGCCGTCCTCGACCGTGCGCTCGCCGCCCGGCGCAAGGCCATCTATCTCGACACCGCCCCAGCCTCCATGGCCGCCGCGCATCGCATGTATCTCGAACTCGGCTTCGAGCCCTGCGCCCCCTACAACGACAACCCCGTCGAAGGCCTTGCCTATCTCCGCCAGGCCCTGGCGCCTGCAATCAGCCAGTAACAACATCGCCAACAGCCCAGTAACTCCCGTGAGTAAATCGGTAATGAAAGTTCTTGCATTCGCGCCCGCCCCATGTTAACTATTAAGCCAACAGTCTCGAGATGGATGTCATATCAGTAACCTCTGGCTCCATCGGTCAGGAATGTAAGAATTATGAAGATCGGCACCACGATTCGCGCTCACCGGCTTCAAAAAGGCTTGTCGCAAGGGGACATCGAAAAGAAGACCGGCCTGCTGCGCTGCTACCTCTCGCGCGTTGAGAACGGCCACACCGTGCCCTCGCTCGACACGCTTTCAAAGATTGCCCTGGCTCTCGACCTGCCCATCGCCCAATTCTTCGCGGCCGACTCGCTGGGCCACAACTTTAATACCCAGAAGCTCTCTGACGAGGAGTTGCGCTTCCTCACCCAGATCCGCCGCTACTCGTCCAACCTCAACGAGAGCGACCGCAAGCTGCTCCTCGCGATGGTAAAGAAGTTCGCCGCCACCGCCGTCCGCTAGCGCAGTTAACAGGTGCGCCGCTCACCGCAAACGGTTCACTGCAAACTGTTCACTGTCCACTGCAAACTGCTCACTGTCTTTACCCCGGCAATTGCGCCAGGAAGAAACCAAACAGCACCAGCACGCCCACCACCAGCGTTACGGCAATATTCCGCCTGTCCAGAAACAACTTCTTTGGCGAACCGATGCGCGGAACCATGGGCGCCGCGAACAGAAACCCGCAGGCGCATCCGCCCATGTGGGCCATGTTGTCAATGCGAATAATCGATCCCGGAATCATGGTTGCGAACCCGATCACCAGGTTGATCCCCGCAAAATAAATCACCGAACGGCGCAGCTTTTTCAACTCATCCGGCGGCACCGGCAGCCGGTTTGACTTGAGCAGCACAATCAGCGCGCCCGCAATGCCGAACACCGCTCCTGAAGCGCCCGCGCCCACTGAAAACGCGCCCTGGCTGTGATAGTTCACCCAGTTATACAAGGTGGAAAGCAGATTGCCCGCCGCACCTGTCAGGACGTAAACCGCCAGCACCCCCGCCCATCCCATCAGCGGCTCCGCCAGCAGCCCCAGGTTCCACAGGCACCACATGTTCGTCGCCAGGTGAATGATGCCCACATGCACAAACATCGCGGTGACAATACGCCACCACTCCCCATCAATCAGGACCGCACCTGCATTATTGGCGCCAAAGCGCATCAACTCATCCGGCGAGGGACTCCAATAGCTGACGTGGTTGAACACCATCCAAAGAAAAACCACGCAGTTGATCCCCACCAGCACATAGGTAGCCGGAGCGGAAGCCCACATCGGACGCTCCCTGCGCGCAGGTTCCTGCGGCCCCACAGTCCCCGCGCTGGGCGGCAAAATCTCCGGGTCAAACTCCGCCTCGTCCAGCACATGTCCCTGGCCGTGCCGCGGTATTTCATTTTCCCCACGCAAGGATCCTTGTCCATGAGGCGTTGGAGGAGTCGGGGAGTAGCTGCCCATGCTCTAACTCTAATGCATTTTCAAACTCTCCGCTGTTTCGGCCATATTCGCGCCGCTGTTTTGAAAGGGCACGATTTTAATCGTGCCATCTACGAATCGGAACCAGCACCGGCCCCAGCCGCTGAGGGATGTCTTCGGGAGATTGAGTGCGACCGATGTTCCCTTTTCCGCAACCAGTTCTGCCCCCGCCCGCCCAAATTGAGCCACTTTTCCTCCACACTCCTCACCCCGCTCCGGGTTGTACTCTGAAGCGGGGACTATTCCGGATTGAATCAATGCCCGGACAAGCAGTCCCACCACCCAAAAGGAGCCCAAACCGTGAGTTCGTCGAAGAAAATCAAGCGCGCCCTGCTCAGCGTCACCGACAAAACTGGCCTGGTTGAATTTGCCCAGGCCCTGGCCGCGTTCCAGGTCGAACTCGTCTCCACCGGCGGCACCGCCAATGCCCTCCGCGCAGCCGGCCTCACAGTCAAGGACATCAGCGACCTGACCGGCTTCCCCGAGATGCTCGACGGCCGCGTCAAGACCCTCCACCCCAAGGTCCACGGCGGACTGCTCTACATCCGCGGCAACGCCACCCACGAAGCCGCCGTCGCCGCCCACGGCATCCAGCCTATCGACATGGTGGTCGTCAACCTCTACGCATTTGAGAAAACCGCTGCCCAGCCCGGCGTCGCCTTCGGCCATCTCATTGAAAACATCGACATCGGCGGCCCCTCCATGGTCCGCTCCGCTGCCAAAAACTTTGAAGACGTCGCCATCGTCACCCGCGCTGCCGACTACCCCGCCCTCATCGAAGAGCTTCAATCCAACTCCGGCGGTCTTACTCGTGAAACCCGCTGGCGTCTCGCCAGGCAGGCCTTTGCCACCACCGCAGCCTACGACTCCGCCATCGCCAACACCCTCGACCAGATCGCCGAAGCTCCCGATCCAACCGCACCGGCCGAACCTGACTCCAACACCCTGCCAACCACGCTCCGCATCAACTTCCCGCTGGCCCAATCCCTCCGCTACGGCGAAAACCCCCACCAGCGCGCCGCGCTCTACTCTGACGGCTCAGGCCTCGGCGTAGCCGGCGCAACCCAGCTTCAAGGCAAGGAATTAAGCTTCAACAACCTCGTCGATCTCGACGCCTGCTGGGAGCTTGCCCAGGAGTTTGACCAGCCCGCCGTCATCATCGTCAAGCACACCAACCCCTGCGGCGCAGCTACCGGCGCCACCGTCCTTGAGGCCTATCAGAAAGCCCTCGCCGCCGATCCCATCTCCGCATTCGGCGGAGTTATCGGCATCAACCGGCCCGTGGATGCCGACGCCGCGGCAGAAATCGCCAAGCTCTTCGTAGAAGCCATCGCCGCCCCGTCCTTCACTGCGGAAGCCCGCGCAATCTTCTCGGCAAAAAGGAATCTCCGCCTCGTCGAAATCAAGGCCGCCCCGCCCAAGCCAGTCGTCAAAAACGTCTCCGGCGGCCTCTTGCTCCAGGACGCCGACACCGGCCGCGTCGCCGAGTCCGAGCTGGACGTCGTCACCTGGCGTCCGCCCACCGCCGAGGAGCTGCGCAGCCTGCTCTTCGCATGGCGTATTTGCAAACACGTCAAATCCAACGCCATCGTCTACGCCAAAGACGGCCAGACCCTGGGAGTCGGCGCCGGCCAGACAAGCCGCGTGGACGCCGCAAAGTTCGGCGCCATGAAAGCCGTCCTGCCCCTCGCCGGATGCGTCGCCGCCTCCGACGCCTATTTCCCCTTCCCCGACGGCCTTGAAACCGTAGCCGCCGCCGGCGCAACCGCCGTTATCCAGCCCGGCGGCAGCGTAAAGGATCAAGACGTAATCGCCGCCGCCGACAAGCTCGGCATTGCCATGGTCTTCACCGGCATCCGCCACTTCCGCCACTGAGGTATCTCGGGCTTTCCTCAAGCAGGCAGAACAATGGGTGGCCCAGTGCGCGCGTTTGGGACCTGGGAAAGCAAGAAATGCACCCAACAGGCCGGCCGGAACACTGCCATCGGGGCGCCTTGAAACAGGGCGCCACTTTCAGTCGTGCCGAAAACGCCAGAAGAATTGAAATGAAACGCGCACGCGGACCGCAAGGTCCGCGTCAGCGTGCTGACAAACCCTGCTTTAAACGTGCTTTGTATCAGTCGTCCACCGGCTTTCGCCGACCCACGGTTGGATGAAACGGGCGGAGGGAGCAGGGGCCTTCAGGCCCCTGAATGCGGCAATAGGCTACGATGGCCTTTAGGCCCGGGCATCTTCGTCGC
>JBEKDE010000027.1:0-51565 GCA_050014515.1 Occallatibacter sp. | reverse complement strand
GTCGCTATCACCATTTGGCATCTCTCAATTCTGGTTGAGGTACATCCGCCGCACGCTTGTGCCCTCCGAGCCCCGCCAGGTGCCTCAGCGTTAGCAACGGATGGCTGATGCCGGTTCACCGATCAGGTCCACATCATCGAGACCGGTGCTGAGTCATGCTGCTTCCGCAGAACGCTGGGGAAGAAACGAAAAGTGTAACCGCTGGAGGCATCGCCATTCGGTTCTGCTTCGGGATTCGTCGCAAATTGGCGTTGGGACGGTCGATCCGGGTGATCGCGAAGCTAAGCCGGATTGGAGGGCCGGAGGGCAAACAGGGACACAGGAACACAGTTTCACAGGGACTGTGTGGCTGTGAAGCCTGTGTCTGTATACTGCTGATTCTGAATTTGTTATGTCACTTCAACAGTTTCACAGCCCAAAACGTGCTTTTTCCTGAGGGTGCGCTTTTAACTTCCAAACAGCGCTTCCTTAAATTATTTAGTTTGTTTGGTTTATCCATAGACTTATGACCTAAAACACGCTCGGCCGATTTGGAAGTGCCTGATTCCATCCGAGTTCGGTGATGGTGATTTGGCACACATGGGTGTCTGAGTTGGGCGAGTCGCTGGGCCGGTTTTTTGGGTTGCGGCATAGATTGATTGTGCGCCAATGAGGGGTAATTATCGGCAAAACGGCGGCGGTTTCTTCGGGGGCGGAAATGTATATACGTTTTGTATTACTTTGTGGCGAAAATGGGTCGGTGTAATACGGTCTGTATAAACGTCTCGCGGGATTTCGAGGGCTGTGGGTGGCTGGGACGGGAAGGGCCCGTGTCTGAAGGCCGGGTGGGTTTGGTTGCTTTCAGGGGGTTGCCCCCCTGTCCCCTCCGTTTTCGATTGTTGAATTGATCCTGGTTTCCTCCGCGATCGATTTTGCCGAATCCCCGGTCAGCGAAAGCGAGGGACGAAGGGCACCCGGCGGACGTTGACGTCCGCGATACAGCGGGTCAACCACCCCACGGACGAGAACCTGTCCGCAGGGGCCCGGGTCGGGAGACCTGCGCTGCTCTCGGGCGGCCATAAAGCTGTCTTCCTGTTGACCCAATACCAAAGGACAATGGCCTTTGGTTTGGCGCTGGCGCTAGACTCGTGGGGTTCGCGGAAAATGAAAACCCGAACGGCCGCTTCGGATTGTCAGTGGCTGAACGGGAAAACAGTGTTCCAGGCGAAGGCGAAGGGTCAGGAGCCTGCTGCCAGTCGGTCCGGTCTGCGGGGACGACTTGGTACCCACTTTTCGTGCGGAGTGACTTTTCAGGGCTATGAGGCGTGAGCGCCAATGTCTTCGGATGGTTGCCGTGGTGACGTTGGCCGGCGTCTGTGTGCCGATCGCCGGCGGGACGGCTTTTGCGCTAACAGATAAAGCTGCTCCCGCGGCGGTGAGTTCATCGGGGCGAGCCGGAAACCATCGAGTCATGGAGCAGACATGGACCGTGCAGCAGGGCGCCCCGGAAAAAATCACCGGCTTGGCGCAAACCACGGATGGCTACCTTTGGCTCGGAGGATCCGACGGGCTGTTTCGTTTTGACGGAACACGCTTCGAGCGCTTTCACGACGCGTCGGGCGATCTGTTGCCTTCAACGAATGTTTATTCCTTGTTTGCGCCATCAGCGGGCGGCCTTTGGGTGGGATATACGTTTGGCGGCTTCAGCTTCATCAGGAATGGACAGGTGAAAAACTACAGCGAGATCGCCTCCGCAACTGGATCAGTGCTCAGCTTTGCCGAGGATTCCAGCGGAGGGATATGGGCTGGGGCGACCAGCGGCGTTTGGAGATTTGAAGGCTCGACCTGGCGGCATCTCGGGACCCAATGGAATGCCCCGACCGGGTCCGTCCGAATTGGGTTTGATCGAGCTGGAACGCTCTGGGCGATAAGCAGCACCACGAGCTTCACTGGTAACAACAAGCTGCTTTGCCTGCCTGCCGGCAGTGAGCGATTTCGAGTAGCGAACGAGCATATCGCTAACCGCGACTTCACACTGGATGCAGATCGAAAGGTAGTGATCAGCCCGGCTGTGCCGCAATCGGCATTGAATTCCGGTCCTGGCGCGGCAAACGGGCTGCAAGCCTATCCGATCTTTGGGCAGTTCCGTCAGACGGTTGATCGAGCCGACGGCGTCTGGACTCTCACCTCGGACAAGTCACATGTTTTGCTGCATATCCAAAGTCCTCCCCGTCTAAATGACGCTGCGGCTTCGGCGAATGCCGACAACTCCGAAACATTTGACGTGAATGCGTATTTCGGCGGGACCCTGGTTGATCGCGAGGGGAACTTCTGGATTGCCGATGGAAACGAAGTTCATCGATTTTTCTACACCCCTTTTTCGAAACAGGAGATTGCTTATAAGGGAGATTCCGCAATCGCAACTGACGATGAAGGAGCGGTATGGATCGGTTGCTCGGGTGCGAGGAGCACAAACGAACTCTATCGAGTGGCGGGTGACAAGGTCACAAATCTGACAGTTCGTGATTCTATGCAGTGGGCATTCTTCTTTCGCGCAACGGACAGGACATTCTGGTTTGGAGGGAGTGGTGGCCTCTGGCATTTCATACATGGGAAGCCTTTGCCGGTCGCACTCCCTAAAGAGATGGTTGACCAGGTGCAATTCCTGCAGACCATCACCGAGGACCAGGCGGGTGGGCTGTGGATCTCGTTTGGGCGGCACGGCTTGTATCGGCTGGCAGACGGCGAGTGGACGAGTTATGGCGGCCATAAGGACTTGCCCAAGACGGGCGTGGTCATTGAGTTTACAGATAGTCTGGAGCGAGTGTGGTTTGGCTTTACCAAGAACCAGGTTGCGGTGCTCGATGGTGAGAAAGTGAGGGTGTTTGGCCGGGGCGATGGCGTTCAGGTGGGCAATGTCACGGCAATCCACGGGCGCGGTTCGGACGTCTGGATCGGCGGCGAATTCGGATTGCAGAAGTTTGACAACGGGCGGTTTCGCAGCATCCACGCGGCAGATGAGGACTGGCTGCTCGGGATCTCGGGCATTGTGGAGACGGCGGATGGAGATCTGTGGCTGAACGGTCTTACCGGGATTTTTCACATCAGCCGAGCTGAGATTGCCGAAGCTCTCAGCGATCCTTCCTATCGCGTTCGAGGGGAGCACATCGGAGCCCGGGAGGGGCTGCCTGGTTTTGCGGCGCAGCTGCGGCCGCTGCCAACGGCGATTGAGGGGAGCGACGGGCGACTCTGGTTTTCGATGTCATCGGGGGTGGTGTGGCTGGATCCAGCCCATGCGCGGCTAGAAGCAATGGTGCCTCCGCTGGCCATTCAATCGGTTTCCGCCGACGATAAGAGCTACGCAGCGGACTCTTCAATGGTGTTTCCGGCGCACACATCAAGCGTGGCGATCCGGTATTCGGCGATCAGCCTGACTGATCCGGAGGCGGTCCGGTCGCGGGTGAAATTGCGGGAGACGGATGCCGACTGGCATGAGGTGACGACGGGAGAGCCTGTGACCTACCGCAATCTTGGACCCGGCCGGTATCACTTCAGCGTCGGAGTCTCGGATACAAACGGCGTGTGGTCAGACAAGGTTGCAAACGTCGATTTCACGATTTTGCCGGCGTGGTATCAGACGTATTGGTTCTACATTTCGTGCGCAGTGGCTTTTGTGGCTTTGCTGTGGACGGTTTACCAACTGCGCCTTCGTCAAATACGGCAGCATTTCGCGACGGGATTGGAGCAACGGGTAAACGAACGCACCCGCATCGCGCGCGAATTACACGATACGCTGCTGCAATCTTTCCAAGGAGCAGTTTTTCAATTTCAGGCTGCGCGCAAACTGATGCTGCGGAATGCGGAGAACGCGATGGCGGTGGTTGATGAGGCGATTCATGCGGCGGAGGAAGGGATTGCGGAGGGGCGTGCTGCGATTCGCGACTTGCGGCCGGAGCCGGCGGCGCAGCGCGACCTGCCCGAGTTATTGAACGACGCAGGCCGTGAGGCGGCTGCGGCTCACGAACAGGATGGGGCTGCACCGAACTATCGCGTGATTGTTGAGGGTGCGCAGCGGGAGCTGAAGCCGATGCTGCAGGATGAGGTTTACAGGATCGCGCGCGAGGTCGTCCGCAATGCGTTTGCTCATGCCGCTGCGAGCCTGATCGAGGTGGAAATTCGATTTGATCAGGATCAGCTTCGCGTGCGCATTCGCGACGATGGCAAGGGGATCGAGCCAAAGATCCTTGAGGACGGCGGACGGCCCGGACACTGGGGCATTTCAGGGATGCGCGAGCGTGCTGAACGCATTGGGGCGCAGCTGGCGTTTTGGAGCGAAGCGGGCGCGGGGACTGAGGTGCAGCTTACGGTTCCCAGCGGCATCGCATATAGGAAACAAAGGCAGGATCGTCGATTGCGATGGTTGTGGAAGGCAGGTGGCGATGAGTAATGGTTCCGGCATGATTCGGATTCTCTCGGTGGACGACCATCCCCTGCTCCGCAAGGGGATTGCGGCGGTGATCAATGCGGAGCTTGACATGAAGCTGATTGCCGAGGCTTCAGGCGGTGAGGAGGCGATTGAAAAGTTCCAGGCGCATCGTCCGGACATCACGCTGATGGATATTCAGATGCCGGGGCTGAATGGGATCGAGGCAATGACCCGCATCCTGACTGAATTTCCGGACGCGCGCATCATCGTGCTGACGACGTATAGCGGAGATGTGCAGGTGCTTCGCGCGCTGCGCGCAGGCGCACGAGCTTATCTATTGAAAGGGCACGACCGGGAACTTATCGAGACAATTCATACGGTGATGGAAGGGCGGAAGAGGATTCCGCCGGAGGTTGCGGCGGAGCTGGCTGAGCACGCTACCGACGATGAGCTGAGCGAGCGGGAGATTGAGGTGCTGCAGCTGATTGCGGCCGGGAATTCAAACAAGCAGATCGCCGACCGGCTTTTCGTTGCGGAGGCGACGGTGAAGAGCCGGGTGACGAACATTCTTTCAAAGCTCAGCGCGAGCGATCGGGCGCATGCGGTGACGATTGGACTGAAGCGCGGAATTATTGAGATTTAATCACCTTAAAGTATGAATGCGGTTCAGAGCTTCAGGCGTTCCCAAGCCGCTGCGAGTGCGATACGTTCCGTTAGGGTGTCTTCTTGCAGCGACTCTTCTCAACATTCGCGAGCGGCTGGCCTGGCCTCGGGCTGCTCATTCAACGATTGGTTTTGGGTAGTGCCCTGCTTTACCACGGGGTGGCCCTGCTGATGGGCGTGCACGCGGTTGAGCCGATGGTGGCGGAACTGATTGGAAGCGCGCTGGGATTGTTTATCCTCACAGGCCTGTGGACTCCAGCGGTGGGAACACTTGTCGCGGTAGTCGAGGTGTGGATAGCCGTGACGGGCGCGGGCGATGCGACGGTGGCAATTGTTCTGGCGACGCTAGGCGGAACGCTGGCGATGATCGGGCCCGGAGCATGGTCGATGGATGCACGGCTTTTTGGAAGAAAGTATATCGGTTGATCGCTGAAGACCGGCTACCGCACACTCGACCCCCAAAAGTAGGAAAATCGCGCACACGATGGAACGAATAACATTCGCTCGATAGGGCGTTGTCAGCGCTGTTGAGCTGGTTGCATAGTGATTCTCGTAGGTTGATCCGTTTCCCCTTCTGACAAGTTGATTTAGAAAGTGTTGAATTGACGAGTCCCCAGTCAACGAACACGTTTCCGAGCTACCGGAGGTCACTATGCTTGATTCGAATCTGATCTGCCCATCCGAGCAAGCCATTCCACCGAACTTCGATTTATTGGTTCCATACATTCAGTGCGAATCTCAACGACCGGTCCGAAATCCTCGCGCCTATCAGCGCGATGAAGGCAGGGGGAAGCGCTCAAATGACCGCGTGAGGAATGAGACGGTGGACCGTGGAGCGATTGCAAAGCCTGTTGCGACGGAGTTCGAACAGGCACTGCGGCTTGATGAGCAAGAGCGGGTGAACGATGAGGTGGAACGGTGCGTCGCAGAGCGAACGAGGGAGCTTTCTGAAGCCAACAAGGAACTGCAACTGCAGGCTGGGCTGCTGCAGCATCTTCCTGTTTCCGCGTGGACGCTGAAGCCGGATGGGACGCCAGATTTTGTAAACCAGGTGTGGCTTGATTTTGCGGGACAGACGCTGGATTTTGTCCGGTCGCATCCTGAGGCATGGATGAATGCGGTGCACCCTGAGGATCGGGAAAAAGCTGCGAAGGCTTTTTGGGAGGGTGTGCGCAAGGGGCAGGGGTTTGGTTTTGAAACACGGTCTCTTCGGGCTAAGGACGGAACGTATCGCTGGCATCTGCAGCAGGCCGTGGTGTTGCGCGATGGAGAAGGCAACGTGGTGAAATTTGTTGGGACGACCACGGACATCGACGACCAGAAGAGGGCGGAAGAAAAGCTGCGGCGGAGCGAGGCATTTCTTGCGCAGGGTCAGCGGCTGAGCCAGACAGGCACATTTTCGCGGGATGTGGAAACGGGCGAGATTACGTTTTCAGAGACGCTTTACAACATATTCGAATTTGATCCGGGCGTGCCGGTAGCGCTTGGGCGGATTAAGAATCGGGTGCACCCGGAAGATCTGCCGGTATTGCTGGAAAAGGTGGCGCTGTCACGCAGGGAAACTGACGACCATGATTTTAGTATTCGTCTGCTGATGGCTGATGGGAGGGTGAAGTATTTGCGCGCGAAGACACGCGGAGTGCGGCACCTGGATGGGCGGCTGGAGCGGATTGGCGCGATTCAGGATGTGACGGAACGCCGGCTCGCGGACGAGACGCTTGGGAAACTCAGGTCAGAGCTTGCACACATGGCGAAGGTGACGAGCCTCGGGGCGCTGGCTGCGTCGATTGCACACGAGGTAAATCAGCCGCTGGCTGGGGTGGTTACAAACGCGGGGATTTGCTTGCGCACGCTTGCTTCGGAATGTCCAGGGGTGCAGAATGCGCGCGAGGCTGCGCAGCGCATTCTGAGGGATGGCAACCGGGCGTCGGAGATTGTTGCGCGGTTGCGCACTCTTTTTACCAGGAAAGAAGCCGCAGCCGAATGCATTGACTTGAATGATGCGGTGCGTGAGGTAATTGCGCTGTGTGCAGATGACATGCAGAGAACCCGGGTAATGCTGCGGCAGGAGTTTGCGGATGGTCTTCCGCGGATCATGGCGGATCGCGTGCAGCTGCAGCAGGTGATTTTCAATTTGATTCGGAATGCGTCGGACGCAATGAGCGGCGTCGATGATCGGCAGAGAGTGCTGGTTATCAAGACTGAAAAGGGTGATGACGAGGGCGTGCGGCTTTCGGTGCGGGACACTGGCATGGGCATCAAGCCGGAAGACATGGAGAGGCTGTTTGAGGCTTTCTTCACGACCAAGGGCGATGGAATGGGGATGGGATTGTCAGTGAGCCGCTCCATTATTGAGAGCCATAGCGGCCGCTTGTGGGCGACGTCGAACGATGGACCTGGAGCTACGTTCTCATTTTCGATTCCTTCCAGGCGCGACGATGTCGGGAAGATTGAAACCGCAGGTCAAGTCGGTTGCCACGGGGCAGGAAAAGGCCACGGAAATCTGAGCTTCGATCTAGTCACGGCCTGTGCGGAAGCGAGGGCTTAAAGATAGAGATTTGTTTGGGTGGGGACGGATTAGCTACCAAGGCCACTTACAAGGGAAGGCTACGATTTCGCATCGATATCCTGAACAAGTCCATATAACCAAGGACTTCACGGGACCGCTTAGCTGAACTAACCACTTTCTTTAGGGGGAGAGGGATACTGTCCTGCAGTCTTGCATTCGTGTGCAATGTTCATAGCGTTTTCGAGTGAAGCGCCGACGCGGGATCCTGCGTCTTTCTCATTTTTGCAATGGAGAGTTGAAGTTATCGCCGGATAACTGTGGCGAGTAATGCGGATAGGCCGTTCCATGCGATCTGGATGCCGATGCAGAGCAGGATGAACGCGATCACCCGCAAGATGCCGTGAGCCGTATTGGGCGGGATGGCCTTGGTAATTTTGGGAGCGTATGCGTAGCAGAAATAACAAAGCAAGCTGATGATGACGAAAGCGAGAAACACTCCGGCGTGATCAAGGATGTTGTCAGTCAAGGCACGGTTCGAGCTGCGCGCGGTAAGCGTCAGCACGCCAACCAGCGTGCCCGGCCCTGAAGTGATTGGAAATGTGAATGGATAGAATATCTGCTCTTCGAGGCGGCGCGTATGGGATTCACTGTGCGAGCCAGATTCATCTTCCTTCTTTTTGGAATTGGCGTCGGAGCTTCTTTCTTTGAGCACGCCCCATCCCATGGCCGCAATGACGATGCCGCCTGAGAGCTGGACGATGGGCAGGGATATCCCAAAGAAATTGAGGATTGCGGAGCCGAGGAGTTCGATAACCGTGAGGAAAATGATGTTGCTTGTTGCGATGTTGCGCGCGAGCGAACGAATTAGATCTGGAGGCGCGTCACCAACCAGCCCGAGAAATACCAACGCTGATCCGAGAGGATTGATGAGCGGTAAAAGAACGGTGAATGCAATGAGAAATGAATTCCAGAGCACCACAGGATTCTCCCAGGTTGATTGATCGGGAAGTGGCCGTTAAGGTCCGAGCGAAGTCAGGCTGCCGGCGCTGGGGGCTCGACAACGTCGGTGTTGCGGCGGCGGTAACATGCTATCCGCGGTTGTGCTTTTTCAATCGCACCGAACGCAGACACGGTTCAACCAAACTGTTCAAGCAACGTATTTGCGAGTTCCTACAAAGTTACAGATGAGAAAGCCGGAAGAAAGTGACATTTCACGGCTGTTTAGCCATCCATGATGTTTGTGGATGTGATCTCCTTTTCGCGGCCCCCGACATAAACATGACGGGGCCGCGACCCGAGGCGCCTTCGCCGGACCCATGGTGAAAAGGAGCACATTTCTGGAGGACTTAATCGTTGATTATTTCAGCGGGAGTGCGGAATGTCGCGGCATTCTCAGACTTGCCGGAAGAGCGGGTAGAGTGGTTTCTGTCGTCAATGCCTTCAACCCATTGCGTGCTGTTGCTTTTGACCTAATTGAATGTGTCATGTCGTGGATGCAACTGCAGGTATAGCTCTGAATCGACGGAACACAGCGCTGCGTTGCAGAGCGGAGACTCCCATGAATCAGAATGACGACGGAGCTGCAGAGTCTTCATCGATTGATGAGTACCTTGGCAAAAGATTGAAGCCGGTGGAAGGAGTGATTCCACGATTTGCGGGGATCGAGATGTTCGGCAACTCGATTCCCGCCGCGAATGCCGATGGCGATCTCTTTGAGTACATCAACTTCCAGCATCGCTATAACATCGACGCTCGCATTGAGCGCGCCAGTAAATTGGCTGTGCAATTCCTAGAGCCGCTTGCAGATGGCTTGGAGCCGCGAAACACCGTCGACGCTCATGTGCAGTGGCTAAAAGCGAAGTCGGATTATACGCAGCATGATGCTACTCGCTATAGACAGGCCAAGAGCTCAAAACAGACAAGAATTGCCGAAACTCTGCAAGAGCTTTATACGACCGCCGTGGTTTTGCTGGTAGATGCACAGGGACACGGAACCATTGCGGCGAGGATCGCATCGACCGTGCATGACACTTTTCACACGGCCATGCTGTGCGAGCTCGACGCCAACGGCAAAGCCACGGCAGCTGTCTTCGAGATCATTAATCTCGGGCTCGCTCATTCTGTCTCTGCCAGAGGCTCGCTGGGTTTCGACGCAGAAAACAACAGCCGAGAGATTGCGACCATGGTTTATGGAGAAATACTGCCTGACGGACTGTTTCGCCTTGTAAACTTTGGCCATCCACCACCGCCGGGGTTCTCTGCGGAGTACGGCAGGTTTATGGACATTGAGTGGGATCGCATGGTGCAGTTTCCCTCGCTGGGTTTGGAGATCCCGGAAGATCACGCGGACCGCAGCCGGTATGTGCCGCTCATGCTTCGTCCAACGCAAATGACGACTGCCGATCTGGATGAAATCACCCTGATGAGTAGCGGCGAAATCATTTTTCTTTACACAGACGGAGTGTTTGACGGCAGCGGTGAACGGGATAAGGAAGAGATTGAACGCATCTTCCGGGATTGCAATCGAAAGCCTGCCAAGGATATCTGCAACGTTAATTTGGCCTATGCGCTCATTAGTGATGGGCTCTTGCGAGAAACCGGCCAAGCCGATCTCATCGATGATGAGACCGTGTTCATTATCAAGAGATTAGATACGAAGGATTGATTCAGGTTCGCCGCAGGCTTTCAATCGATTGTGAGCGTCGTCAACCATTCCCTTGCTTTTCAATGATGAGCCTGTCGCCGCGGTGCCCACTGAAATATGTCCGGACCCACTGAAAGAAGACGCTGATTCGCAAACTGCTTTCAGCCAGAAACTGAATGTGGACCAGGGCCCAGACCAGCCAGGCAACATAACCACTCATTTTGATTGGCCCGCTCTGTAACACGGCGAAGCCTTTGCCAACCACGGCCAGGTCACCTTTGTCGAAGTATCTGAACGGAGGGAGCGGCGGCTTTCGAGTTATCTGACGAATGATCGATTTTCCCGCATACTGTCCTTGCTGAATGGCGACTTGTGCTACTCCCGGCAGCCTCCGCCCGCCCTGATCGAGAGTTGCGGTGTCACCAACGACAAATATCTCGGGATGATGATGGATCGTCAGATCGTTCCTGACGCGAACCCGGCCCGCACGATCGACATCGCAATCAAGCCATTTGCCGGCGGGTGATGGGGCAACCCCTGCCGTCCATATCACGGTCTTGCTTGGGATTCGCTCGTCACCTACTAACGCACATTCCGCATCGATGGAATGAACTGGTTTTTCCAGACGCACCTCTACGCCCAATTCCAACAATCGCTGCTTCGCTGCTTCAGAGAGGCTTTCCGCGAAGGTTCCAAGCGGACGCTTTCCCATGTCTACCAGAATGATGCGCGCGGACCTTGGATCGATGCGGCGAAAGTTCTTCCGAAGTGTCGTCTGAACCATGAAGGCGATTGCGCTCGCCATCTCAACGCCCGTAGGTCCCGCGCCCACCAGGACAAATGTCATGAGAGCCTGGCGGCGCTCGGGATCATCCTCGATCTCCGCATTTTCAAAAGCTTTGAGTATGTGGTTGCGCAACAACTCCGCATCCGCAAGGCTTTTCAAAACCGGTGCGAAGGGAGCGAACTCATCATGTCCGAAGTAACTGTGCGTAGCACCTGTCGCCAGCACCAGGTAGTCATACTCAATCCGCAGCCCCTTTTTTTCATCCGCGTCCGCAATCACATGCCGCGATGCTGAATCAATGCCTGTAACATTTCCCAGCATCACGGAGGTATTCTCCTGATCGGCCAAGAGGCCGCGGATTGGTGAAGCGATTTGTCCCGGCGCTAACACCGATGTTGCCACCTGATAGAGAAGGGGTTGAAAAACGTGATGATTGGACCTGTCAATCAGGATTATGTTGACAGGCGCCCGTCGAAGGGCCTTTGCCGCGGCTAATCCGCCGAAGCCACCACCGACGATCACGACCCGGGGAGTTCTTCCCGTCATTTTTAGCTCCAGCGAACTTGGGGCATCGAGGTGCGCATTGTCTATGTCGGAGAAAGTAATTGCACGTGGCGGCGGAGCTCTTTTCTTGCACGAAGGAGCCTCGACTTGACCGCAGCCACTGAAATCGAGAGTGACTCGGCGATCTCGCTCATCTGCAAATCCGCGCCCTCACGGAGTTCGATTACCTCGCGATACTTTGGGCGCATTCGCTGCATCGCCCGCTCCAGCTTATCTTCCACCTGACGCCGGGCGCAGGTCTGCTCTGGATTTTCTCTGTGATCGCGTGGTTCGAATACGTCATCGATACTTTCAACGAGAACAAAGGTGTCATCGCAGAGAGTGCGGGACCTCCGCTTCTTTCGCAACAACATGAGGGTCAGGTTAATCGCGATCCTGGTGAGCCAGGTTGAGAAGCTTGCCCTCGATTCAAAGGTGTAGAGATGAGTGAAGGCCTTCATCAAGGCCTCTTGTACAATGTCCTCCGCATCCTGCCAGTTGTTTGTCATGCGATAGATTTTGAGCAGCAACTTTCTGGAATGACGCCTGCTCAATTCGACAAATGCGGAGGCGTCTCCGGACAGCGCTGCGGCCACAAGCAATCCGTCGGGGTCTTCAGTTAAAGACAACGGAAACACATTGGTGTGGTGGGGAATCTCGGCCAGGTTCAAAACGCGGTCTCCTTTTCTGAAAACTGAAGTTGGTGTTTGAGTCCTGCATATCGAAAGGCTCGACGATCGCCTCGGTCCAAGTGAAGTCGCGAGAGCACAATTTACGGATCGCTGCAATGCGAGCGTTATCGAAGTCTCGACGACTACACCCCAGCATGAGGCTGGAGTCCTGGCTAGCGTGCTTTTCAAGAAACGACAGGACAAAAGCAAAGCGTTCAAACGCATTGAGCGACGGCAGGGGTCGAAACAAATTGATCGTCTTCTCGCCTGCCAGCCAGGGGAGGCAGGTGGCGCCAGGGATCTCAACCGTTTTGAGAGCAGGGGCGACGATCCGGATTGCGTGCTTGACAATGCTTCGCCGCGCCCACGTGCGCGCCCAACCCCTAAAAGAATTTATCCCTTCCACACATTCTTCGATCCCACAAACAAAGCATCGCTCTGCCTTCTCAACATCCGCAGTTAATAGGAGCGCGAGATAGAAGAGGCTATGCATCTCCGCGGAAAAAATCTCGGCAAAGTCCGCCGCAGTCGCGTATCCCGTCCTGAGTCCTTTCGGCTTGAACATTGTCTTCATTGCGATCACTTGGCGTTCTGCGCCTGCTGCATTGGACTGGTTGCGGTGAACAGGACACCAAGTGAAACCGGGAATTGATCTACTCCTGGAGCAGCGGCACACTGGAAGAATTGAATTGGCTCAACGCCAGCCTTCCTCTCCATATCCAACACCTTTGGCGTCGTCATGCTTGAGTGCGGGTTTTCGGAGTGATCCGCTGCGGACGAAGGTTCGCGGCTCGGCTGCGAATGGACAGTCGGCCTCGCCTGGCTTAGCTGAACGAGTGCGCCGTTCATCGTGTCCTGGATCCTTGTTCCAGGACGATGGAGAGCGCGGGTTGCCAGCGAGAGAACTTTTGCAAGCTGGTAGCGATTTGAAACATGCGCCGCAGCTTCAAACACAAGATCGGAACGCATAGGATTCTCCTGAGATGAATGAAGGTCGCCCTCCGCACACGTATTCTCAAGAGCATGTAGAGTGCCAAAGAAACATCTGGAATCGCATTTGGCGATCCGGATGAATCCAGAGGCATTTGTTCCGTCACAGTGCGACTTATTCCTGGCACCGACGCAATTTCGCGGTCAATATGTCGACGAAGAAAGCCACGATTCGACAGGGAGTGTCGCTCCTTCGACTATGTCGCGCGCTCCGACTCACGCATCACAGATCGTTTGCACCCAATCAATCACTGCTCGACATTGATTGTTCCCCGGGCTCGTCCGGTTTCCGGATCGAACACGGGCATCGACGCCACTCCTGTCGTCCACATTTCCTCGGCAACAGATCGCAGGGTCTCATCGGTATGTGCGAATATTTTAGGCATCGGCCCCCTTCGGTGATTGCTTCCAGTCAGGGCGACGTTTGCCAAGTGTGTCTGGATCATCCCTTCCGCCACACTCACCGCTTCAAGCGGATCGACGCCGTACTCCCGCGAAGGGTGGTAGCCGCGACG
This sequence comes from Occallatibacter sp., assembly GCA_050014515.1. Taxonomy (GTDB): domain Bacteria; phylum Acidobacteriota; class Terriglobia; order Terriglobales; family Acidobacteriaceae; genus Telmatobacter. Next base: position 37,838 of record JBEKDE010000027.1, on the reverse strand, counting down.
ACTGAGCTTCTCAGTCAAAATGGAGCGGGGCATCACAAGCGAGGTAACAAGGTGAGAGGCCGTAAATGCAAGCGTCAACGGCATCAGTGCGAGCATCGCGTGCGTGAGCTCGATCGAGAATTGCAGTGAGCGGAACGCCTAACGCCCCCGACAGCATCGCCCCATTCCCATCATTGCCCACATCGCCTGCACTTCTGAAGGCATATGCGCTAGTAGCGCGGCGCTTTCCTCTATCGCCGTGCCAATCATCAAAAAGGAGCCAGTACTCCTCTCGATGTTCCCAAGCTAAATGAAAATGCCACATTAAGGACTTTGCAATTGCGGGCCGACGAGCAGGTTCACGGGAGCATTTCCGCGCAACACCTCCGCAATATTGTTGTAGCCGACGCCCAGGCCGCGCCGGAAAAAGATTCCCCCAATTCCAATGCCCATGCCTCCGATTGGTGGCCACCACATCCAGTGCAGCCCAAGCTTTCCGCCGATGTGTTCGAATTCGTCTTCAAGGAAGTACATCAAGCGGCTCAGTCCTTCCGAAGCAATGCCCACCAGCATCCCCAGCGGGGCGGACACTAGCGGCGATGTTCGGAGATGAATCGGCGAATGCAGTTCCAGGGGAAAGAGCGGCCCAGCACCAGGCCACGCAATGCGCAGAGCGCCGGCAACAACTTAGGCAACCGTAATGGGTACAAGCGATCGCGGCCGCCACTCAAACAAAAGCAACTCAACCGCCGACAAGATTGCTGCGACACGCACTCTAAATGTTGCTGACATGCCGGCTGCCGCACCCGCCACAAGCAGGGTGGTTCGCTCAGCATCCGTGAGTTTCAGTCGCTGCTCAACCCAGCGATCCAAACGCGCCACCGGTCATAATGATCGGGCCCTCGGGGACAAATGGGCCGCCCGATCCAATTGCGATTGCCGCGGACAGGGGCTTGAGCAATGCCACTTTCGCGTCGACGCGCGGCACGCAACAGGATGGCTTGAATCGCTTCCGGAATTCCGTGGCCGCGACTGTTGTCCGATCCATAACGCACCAGAAACCCCACAATCAGGCCGCCGACTACTGGAACCAATGGCATGAGCCGAGGCCCAAGTCCCGAATTTGCCGGGCCTGCGGCTGCAAAGCTCAGCCTGTGGCAGTAAAAGACATTGGTCGCGAAGGCGATTGCGCGCAGCAAAATGACTGCGAGAGCTGCTGCTCCCGTGCCAATCAACAGGGCCACGCCAGACAGCAACCAAACTCCTATATCGACCGTGAAGTCACGCAGGCAGGAAGGCCGCAATCTCATTCAGCCTCCGCATCGAGCCTGGTTCGTGCATCTTTTCCCAGCTGCCGAAGTGTCCGCGCAAGCCGAGGCGCAAGCTCGCTCAACTCAAGCGCGTGGTCACCCCCCGGCCCGCGCATGATTTGCCTACCCTTGCGGGTCATGTGCAGCACGACAAGCCGTCCATCGGCTGCATCGGGCACCCGCTCAAGCAGCCCTTCCCGCTCCGATCAGTTCACGAGCCCACGGTGCTGTTGTGCTTAAGCGCGAGCCGCGCAGCCACGTACGCAATCGTCACCAGCAGATCGGGCGAAGCACCGGCAACCTGCAGAAGGAGCTGATGCTGTTGCGGTTGCAGGTCCGCATGGAGCGCCGCACCTTCGCTGCAATGCAGGAAGCGGCGGAGTTCGAAGCGAAAGTCCGCCAAAATTCGAAGCAACGATCCGGACTCCTCGGAGGTACACTCATTTTCCATAGCTATATCGTTCTACGATATACCTGGTTTAGCAAGCTTCCGGAGCCGCTTAAGTCGAGCGTCCGCATCCTGGAGCCAGCCAATCACATTCTGTCTACGTCCATTACGGCCTGTGCGAAGGCATGCGGGGCCTCTTGAGGTAGGTTGTGTCCGACGCCGCCGCCAATGATCCGGCTTTCATAATTGCCTGCGAATTTTTTGCGATAGGCATCTGGTTCAGGATGCGGAGCGCCGTTGGCATCTCCCTCCAGCGTGATGGTCGGAATGGTTATGACCGGTGCTTCGGCAAGACGCTTCTCCCATGCATCGTATTTTGCCTCACCATTTGCAAGGCCAATTCTCCAGCGGTAGTTATGGATAACAATTGCGACGTGGTCCGGATTGTCGAAGGACGCCGCGGTGCGATTGAAGGTTGCATCGTCGAACTTCCATCTTGGCGAGGCGAGTTGCCAAATGAGCTTCGCAAAGTCGCGGCGGTATTCCGCGTAGCCGGCCTCGCCCCGCTCCGTGGCAAAGTAGAACTGATACCACCATGCATACTCCGCCTTGGGTGGCAGCGGCTTCTTGTTGGCTGCAGGGCTGCCGATTAGATACCCACTTACGGAGACGAGCGCCTTGCAGCGCTCCGGCCACAGCACAGCGATGATGTCGGCTGCGCGTGCGCCCCAATCGAATCCCGCAAAGATGGCGGTGTCGATTTTCAATGCGTCCATCAAGTTGATTATGTCGGCGGAGACAGCCGATTGCTGCGCATTGCGCATGGTTTGATTGGAAAGAAAACGCGTTGTGCCGAAACCCCTTAAATACGGAACGATCACTCGGTATCCAACCGAGGCCAGTAGAGGCGCGACATCGACGAAGCTATAAACGTCATAAGGCCAGCCGTGGAGAAGGATGACTGCCGGGCCATTGGCGGGGCCGGTCTCAGCGTACCCAATGTCGAGCACCCCGGCGTTGATCTGCTTGAGTGAGGCAAATGAAGTATTGACCTCACGGTCGATTGAGCGGGGCTTGGCAGCCCCTGCGGCCGCGGCCGATCGCATCAGGCTTTCAGCACCAAGCGCACGAGGCGGGAGGAGTGCTGCACCGGCGGAAAGTCCCGCCAATGCGAAAAGACTGCGGCGCGAAAGCCCGTTTGAATCGATAGAAGTCATTGCCAGCCTCCTGTCCATCAGGGTCCGGAGATCATCCGCTGCGATTCGCGACCCATAGTTGATTAAGCCGCAGTGGCGGACTGGAATCAATTGGACAAAGGTGTCGATGTGTACATTGGTATCGGCGCTCATGGCCGCGCCAGGCACGAGGACAAAGGGCTCTGCGGCGCTGCAAGAACCTGAGCCTGCAAAAGATTATGAACTAGAACGATCTCTTCGGATCGTGAAGGAATTGGCGCACCAGGGCAGCGATTTCATCGGCATTTGTATCCAGTGCAAAATGACCCGCATCCAACACATGGACTTCAGCGTCGGGAACATCGTTGCGGTAGCGCCCCGGTTCGCCTAAATCAAAAGAGAGATCGTGTTTTCCCCAAAGGACAAGGAGCTTTGGACGCGTTTTTTGCATCCATGCCTGCCACTTCGGATAGGCATCCACATTGGTGCGGTAATCGAAGAACAGATCGCTTTGAATCTGCGCCTGGCCTGGCGAATTCAGGAACGCGTACTCGTCTGTCCAGATATCCGGATCATAAAGTTCGACGTTTGGATCGTCGCCTACGTGGCGCGTTTTCGTGGTTGCGAGCGAGAGCAAGTTCTTGCGCAGCGCTTCTTCATTGTCTGCCCTGTCAGCCCAAAACGCCCGTCGCGTTGCCCAGTTTGCGCCGAGCCCCTCGTTGTGAGCCACGGCATCTTGGACGATAAGAGCGCGCACTCTCTCTGGATGTGCCAGCGCCATGCGAAAGCCGACAGGACCGCCGTAGTCCTGCATGTACAGGATGTAATGCGACAGGCCCAGAGCTTGCGTAAAATCATTCGTCACCGCGGCGATGTGGTCGAAGGTGTAGCTGAACTGTTTTGGGTCAGGCCAATCGCTGTGTCCGAAGCCTGGGTAATCCGGCGCGACCAGGTGGTACGTATCCGCGAGGCGCGTCAACAGCGGCTGAAACATTCGCGACGACGACGGAAGACCATGCAGCAGCAGAATCGTGGGAGCATTTTTCGGGCCGGCTTCCCTGTAGAAGATCGAGAGCCCATCAACTTTAACGGTGCGATAAAACACCTGTTGCTGCATACGAACGACCCCTTTCGCTGGTTGGGCATGAACCTGACATTGGGCGAGCATGCAAACGGCTGCGAATTCGATGCCAACACAATGCAGACTTCTGAACCATTGCAGACCCATGCGCGTCGTTTGCTCCTCGATATCATTGGATTACTCAACGTCTACTTTTGTTTGCACTATTCTGCGACCTCGAGGATGACTTCGAGTTCAATCGGAACGTTCAAGGGAAGGCTCGCAACTCCGATGACCAACCGGACGGAAGGCTGGTCGGCGCCGAAGACATCCTCGAACAGATCCGAGGCGCCGTCGGCGATTTTTGGTAGGTCGGATGAGTCGCCGGCCGTCGCGATGAACACGCCGAGGCGCACCACCCGCGTCACTTTATCCAGCGATCCCAAATACTCTTTGGCCGCAGCAAGCGCGCTTAGACCGGCAGTGTACGCGGCATCGCGTCCAGCCTCAGTATCGAGTTCTTTTCCGAGCCGGCCGATATATTTTGGCTTGTGATCCACCACCGGGAGCATCCCGGTGAGGAACAGCAGGTTGCCGCTCAGCACTGCTTCAGCGTAGGACCCGAACGGCGTTGGCGCGGATGTAAGTTCGATTTCAAGATCCTGAAGCCGTTTCTCCGCACTTTTGTCGATTGAAGAGATCTGCTTCTTTGCCATTTTCTGTCCTCGATTTCAGTTTCTTGATTGCCGTAACTCGCTGCGTAACGCTCGAGTTAGCCGCATGATCTGTGTCAAAGCACTGCAGAGTTGACTATTGAAGGTAACGTCCGCTTGGCAATGCGAGTGGGTAGAGCGCCATCGGTTGCTGCGTTGGGAGACTCGAGGGATTGCGCGGTTGATTTACTGCCCCAGGAGCGATGCGAAGCTTGGCGGCTATTCTCACCAGATCTGGGAGGGACTCCGCCTGCATCTTCAGCATCACCTTGCCCCGATGCGCCTTCACGGTAATCTCGCTTATTCCCAACTGGCTTCCGACCTGCTTATTCAACAGGCCGGCAACCACCAGCGCCATTACTTGCCGCTCGCGCATTGTGAGAGATGCATAGCGCGCCTTGATCGCCTGGAGTTGCGCATCGCGTCCAACAGCGGCCTGGCTGCGCTCAATCGCATGCCGGATCGCACTGAGCAACACCTCATCGTCGAATGGCTTGGTTAGGAACTCTTGGGCCCCAGCCTTCATGGCCTGAACCGTCACAGGCACATCGTTGCAACCAGTCACAAAAATGATCGGCATCTCATTCCGGGTTGCGGCAAGGTGCTGCTGCAAACCAAGACCGTTCAGACCTGGAAGTCCAATATCTAGCACCAGGCAAGCAGGAGTGTGGACACGCTGATGGTTGAGGAATGCCTGCGCCGACGCAAATGTTTCAGGTTGATACCCGGCGCAGCGCACGAGCATTTCCATTGATTCGCGCACTGAAATGTCGTCGTCAACGATATACACGATCGGTGTGGTTTCGGCCATTGCTACGCTCTCCGAGACTTCATTGGCATGCAGCGCTTTCATGCCCACTTACAATGCAATCGGTGTTCCAACCTGGCAGTGCATGCGAACAAACTCCCTTCGCGCTGATTTTATTGGGGTTTCTACAGAATAAAGTTGTGGCGTCGCCCTACTGTCCGGCTGCGAGCCTCAGACCCTGTCAAAACTTTGACTCCGTGCGCGCGATTTAGACGGCGTGCCCGATCGTTAACACCGATTGAGAGGGAGTGAGCACAGTTTTCAAAGCTGAGAGTGCAGAAGAATATCGTATGGTTATGCGAGACGAGGCTTCATTTGGATGCTGCTTGAAATACCTGTTCTTTCTCCCAATGATTGCCTAGCTCATTGGGAGGTCTTGAGATTCCGAGTTTCTTCATCTTCGCAATCAGCGTTGTACGCTTAAGGCCCAGACGGGCGGCAGCGCCCTCGGCTCCTCCATTCACCCAGCCTGTGGCCTCGAGTGTGCGCAAGATCAAGGATCGTTCCGACTCTTTAAGCGTGGTATGCGCCGGAGATTCGCTCCTGGCAGTCGTCGGCGGCGTATGCGGCGCATGCAGCGCGTTCATTTCGATTCCATTCAATGGCTCCCGCGCCAGCGCGGATGGAACAGGATCGCTGCTTCGCGAAAGAGGATTCGAGAGTATGCCGTCATTGGACCTGATCACGGCTCGTTCCACCAGGTTTTGCAATTCGCGTACGTTTCCGGGCCATGAGTAAGAGATGAAAGCGGCCATGGTATCGTTTGGGATGAAATCGATGTGCTTGCCCATGCGGCGGCCAAAGAAATCCACAAAGTGAGTTACTAACTGCGCAATGTCATCGCGGCGTTCACGCAAGGGCGGGACCACAATTGGAAAGACATTGAGCCGGTAATAGAGGTCATTGCGAAATTCGTTTCGCTCGACCATGTTTGCAAGGTCGCGATGGGTAGCAGCAATCAGGCGGACATTGACGCGGTGGGTGAGGCCGCTGCCCAGGCGCTCAAACTCCTGGTCCTGCAAGACACGCAGCAGCTTCGGCTGCAATGCAAGCGGAAGATCGCCGATCTCGTCGAGGAATAATGTACCCTTGTCGGCCATTTCGAAACGGCCGATCTTCTGCGCGATGGCTCCGGTAAATGCTCCCTTCTCGTGACCGAAGAGTTCGCTTTCCAGCAGATCAAACGGGATTGCCGCGCAGTTCAATTTCACAAACGGCCGCCCACAGCGGGGGCTTAGATTGTGAACGGCACGAGAAATAAGTTCCTTACCCGTGCCGGTCTCTCCCAGAACCAATACGGTAGTATCTGTTGGCGCGACCCTTTCCACCTCCGTGAGCGCGTATTCCAGGTGGGGACTGTTGCCAATGATCTGTACAAATCGCCGCTCAGGCCTTTCCTCAAGACAACACTGAGATGTGTTGAGACCTTCCACAGATGACCTCGTCAGCGAATTTCTGCGATAACTGGGAAAGTTTATCCTTCGAGAGCTGAAGCAATTGTTTCAAGCATCGCTTCGTTATCGAAAGGCTTAATCAGAAACTCCACTGTTCCCGCCCGTAACGCCTGCATGCGTACTTTCTCCTCGCCGTGCGCCGTAATGAAGATGATGGGGATTTTATAACCGTCTTCATTGAGCCTCGCCTGAAGTTCCAGGCCGGACATTCCCGGCATGCGGATATCGGAGATCAGACACCCTATGTTTCCCTGCTGGCCGGAATCCAGAAAACCCTCAGCCGATGCGAACGCCAGGGCATCGAACCCGGCGGTCTTCACCAGCGCTTCCAGGGCCTCTCGTACGGACTCATCGTCATCGACAATAGCGACCACTTTTCGACTCCTTGCGGCTGTCATGTTGCCTAACGATAGACTCAGTCAGGAAACGCCCGCAATTATGCTTTGGTATAACTCCGGGCAGGATGACGGGTTTTGGATGACTCTATAATTCGACACGAAGCTTCTGGAGTCTCCCGGAAACCTTAACAAGTTCGGCGAGAGATCCACATTGCATCTTCTGCATGACCCGACCTCGGTGGACTTTGACCGTAATCTCTCGCGTCCCGAGTTCCGCGGCAATCTCCTTATTGAGCAGGCCGGAAACCACCAGCTTCATCACTTCACGCTCACGCGGGGTAAGCAGATTGTATCTCTCTTCCAGCACGGCGAGTTCAGCCTGCTCCTCGCGAAATGCCGCGTCACTCGCCAACGCCTGCTGGACGGCGTCGAGCAGCTCCTGATCACCGAATGGCTTGGTTAGAAACTCGACAGCGCCCAACTTCATCGCCTTTACCGACATCGGAATATCACCATGACCGGTGATGAAGATGATGGGAGTCCTGCGGCCCTCGTTGCGCATCTTCTGCTGAAATTCAATGCCGCTTATCCCGGGCAGGCTCACGTCAAGGATCAGGCAACTGGGGCCCTCTGAAGTGTCTCTTCGCAGAAACTCCTCAGCCGCTTCAAAGCATTCGGATCGCAGGCCGACGGACAACAGCAAGCCCTCAATTGAGTCGCGAATGCTAACATCGTCGTCGACTATGTAGACCTTGGCGGTCTCCCCGAAAGTCATCTTCCATCCTCTTATGAACGACTCAACCGCATTGACTGACGCTGCAAAGGTCTGACTTCAACGCCAATGGCGTAGCGTCCGCAACCAAACGAACCGGACTGTAAAGATTCATGCGAGGCGCCTGGACAAATCTGGGGAAAGGATTTCCATTCCGGCTCGCCGAACCTGAATCATAACTCAATCCGGAGAAATCGAACAGCCTGACTTCACACGGTAGCTTAAGACTTAGAGGAGATGACAGTGCGGTCTTGAGTCAGGCTAGCGTCCAGCTTTAATGACGGGAGTGCGGCCCGATCAGAGGAGGTCCTTGACCCATCGCAGCAAGAACGCTGCCAATGCCAAAAGGACCGCACCGGCAAACAACCATAACGTGCACCAAAGGCTCACAGCGATGACTCTTGCCATCGCAATCCAGTCCGCTGCCACACCTGGATCTGCGGTGAGGAGTCGCGTGAATTCGTTCTCCAACAATTCACGAGCTGGTTCACCGCTGCTTGGAACAAGTGCTTCGTAGCCCGCCGAAATCAGGTTCGACAGAGGAGGAGCGCTGCGCATCGGTGAGGCATTCAATTCGACCGCCGCCGCGGCTTCTTTGAGTTGCGGAGTATTCGACGGCCCAAAGATATTCAAGGGCGGAATGTTGAATGTCACCCTCCAGTACGCATCTGAATGCCGGAACAGTTCAAGATTGCCTTGTCCTCGCGCGCTCTTCATCTGTGCCTCCTCCCGTCTTTCATTAGCTTCAAAGCACGCTGAGAAAACAATTAGACGATGGTATCGGAGGCGTGTTGCTGTGGACGACGCAAACGAGAAGCGCCTGCGTGTGATGGGATCGATCGATAACTTGAACGCGCCCTGAGCGGGCTGCTACTTAGGTATCAATCGACACCTTGGTTCAATAGATTGCTTTGTTGCCTTCAGGCTTAATCGCAGTTGTGCCGGAAGATGGCGCATCCGAGCGCGCGTAACAGAAACCTGGCGAGCAAGATTGTTCCACTCGACCAGGCAAGCGGGCAGCAACGACAGGAAGTCACAGATGTTTATCCTCACCAAAGCGAAACGTCACGGCACTCTGAGAATCACGAGCATCGTAATCGCAACTCTCTCTTTAGCGAGCGCCGCGTGCAGCGGCCAACAGACTGAGCCGGTCGAGCAACTGCAGAAGGAACTCGAGCAGGTGAAGCAGCAGTACCAGACAACCATGCAAGACCTTGAACAGAAGATCGCGGCGCTCCAACAGCAAATCGAAAAGCAGAATGAAGCCAGGGCGCAGCAGGCTGCGAAGGAAAAGGAAGAAGGCGCAAAGGAAAAGCAGAATATTGTATCGGCCGCGGAACTCGCGGCGAAGGATACACAAAAGACTCTGTTTGGGGGAAACCAGGTCGGGTCCAAGTTTCAAGGCCAGGTGCCTTCCGAACCATCGTACGACCTTCTCAAAGAAGCGGACCAGAAAATACAAAAGCTGCAGGAGCAGGAAGGCCTGTTTGAGTTTCACGGTTATGTTCGTTCCGGCTCTGGCCTAAACAGTGTTGGTGGACAACAGGTAGCGTTTGAGGCGCCGGGGGCCGAGGCCAAATACCGTCTTGGGAACGAAGCCGAGACTTATGCGGAACTGATACTCGTGAACAATTGGATCAACCCGGACCACAACACCAACAAGGCATGGTTCAGAAGCGAGTTCATGATCGAGGCCAACACCTCGAACTCTGAGAACTATGCACCGGTGGGGGACGCTCCTGGCGCCGATCAATATCGCTTCAGAGAAGCGTTTGTTCAAGCGGGCAATGTTTTCGCGAATCAGCCCGACGCTAAGTTCTGGGCAGGCGAACGATATTATCGCCGGCAGCATATTGACAGCGACGATTTTTATCCGCTGGACATGAGCGGTTACGGTGGTGGGGTCGAAGACCTCAACGTCGGATTCGGCAAACTGGCGCTGGCCCTGATCAATACGTCCCGGCCTGATATTGTGACCGTAAACGGCAATCTGACGAAGAGCAATATCGACGCGCGCCTTTATGACGTGAAGGGGCCCTTCGGCCTGTGGGGCGCATGGTTTGACTACGCAACTTCAAAAGGTGGCACGATTACATCCGGCACGGTTCCGGGCACGACCTCTGTGACGACGATTCCCACATCAGATGGCTACGCGTTTGGACTTCGCCATCAGAAGCTGGAGTGGCACGGCGGTTACAACACATTCATGATTCAGTATGGAACGGGAGCGGCAAGCAACTTCAGCAATCCTGGAAACGGCACAACGATTCCCAACCCAACACCGTATGTCAATTACACAAGACAATTTTTGGCTACCGAGCAGGTTGTCTTTCAACCCAACGACAAGTTCGCCGTTATGCCTATCTTCGTTTACCAGCGGACGAAAGATGGCGATCCGCAGCACGACTGGGCGCAATGGGTCTCGTTTGGCGCGCGGCCAGAGGTGTTTCTTACCCAGCATTTATCGCTGACAGGTGATTGCGGCTTCGATCAAACGCATCTGCCCGGACAATACGAGGGCTGGCTGCGCAAATGTACATTTGCCCCGCAGATTGGGCCGGACAGAAAGTTTTTCGGCCGGCCGGTACTGCGCGCATTTGTGACTTATGCCAACTGGTCAAAAGGGTTTCGCGGCTTGGTGGGCGGGGTTCCATTCCAGAACAGAACGAGTGGATTGACCTTTGGAGTACAAGCAGAGCATTGGTGGTAGAAACCACGGAACACGAAACAATCATGCGTCAGGAAATGGACCGTCGACTCAAGTAGGGTGGGTCCAATTGAGGCTAGGGAAAATGGCGAGTCACAATTTTGTTGCTCATTCGAGTCGCTCCCAGGTTGGACCTATCAATTTGGAAGCCCCCAATTACACGCGCCCTCTGGCCGTGGTCACCACTTTGTTTTTCATGTGGGGATTTTTGACCTGCTTGAATGACATCCTGGTGCCGCATTTGAAGGCGATCTTCGACCTGAGTTATACGCAAGCGATGCTCATCCAGTTTGCGTTCTTCTCGGCCTACTTCATTTTCTCGGTGCCCTGGTCGAGGATTGTGAACCGAATTGGCTATCAGCAAAGTATGGTAGTTGGACTGCTCACCATGGCTCTGGGAGCCTTTTTGTTTCTGCCCGCGGCGGCAGTCGCCTCGTATAGCTTGTTTCTGTCGGCGCTGGTAATTCTCGCGGCGGGAATTACTGGGCTGCAGGTTGCGGCCAACCCGTACGTGGTTGTGCTGGGCAAGCCCGCAACGGCGTCCAGCCGCCTCGATCTTACCCAGGCATTCAACTCGTTGGGTACAACCATCGCGCCGAAGATTGGTGGTGTGCTGATTTTGAGCTCAACGCCTCTCGCCGTTGAAGCATTGCGGCAACTGCCACCACAGTCGCTGCGTGCATACCGCATTCAACAGGCGGCCTCGGTGAATTTGCCTTACACCGTAATCGGCGTGACGCTGATCTTGCTTGCCATTCTGATCGGCATGTCCAAACTTCCAAAGATTGATACGGCGGTTGCCGATCGCGGCCAGACAATCGGCGATTCCATCTGGAGGCATCCAAATCTCATTCTTGCTGCGATTGGAATTTTTGCTTACGTGGGCGCCGAGGTGTCGATTGGGAGTTTTCTGGTGAATTATTTTGAATTGCCTGAAATCACGGGGCTCTCAGCAAAAACCGCTGCAGGATTTGTGACGTTCTACTGGGGCGGAGCCATGGTGGGTCGCTTCCTCGGCGCACCGCTTTTGCGCCGGTTTCAGGCGGGAACGGTGCTTGCCCTCTCCGCGATTGCCGCGGGCGCGCTGGTAACTTCTTCCATGTTATTGGGTGGGCCGGCTGCGATGTGGACGATTCTCGCTGTTGGATTCTTCAACTCAGTTATGTTCCCGACGATCTTCAGCCTGGGGGAGGCTGGGCTCGGCACATTGACGGGCAGCGGCTCGGGGCTGCTGAACATGGCGATTGTAGGAGGCGCGGTCCTGCCGCTGATCCAGGGAGCGATCGCTGATCGAGTGGGCATTCACCATGCGTTCGTCCTACCGGTCGCCTGCTATTTGTATATTTTGTACTTTGGACTCAGCGGGTGGAAGCAGAGCAGCGGACGGTACGCGCAGATTTGACGAAGAATGGCTGAGAGGATCGGATGAGCTTGCCAGATGTGATTTCGAGTTCCCTGAACGTCGTTTTCTGTGGAATCAATCCAGGGATGCGATCGGCTAGAGTTGGACTCCACTTTGCAAATCGGAGCAACCGCTTTTGGCGCGTGCTGCATCTCGCGGGCTTCACCAGCAGCCAACTGGAGCCCAGGGACGCACGCCTTCTGCTCGATTATGGTTACGGAATCACATCCGCTGTTGACCGGCCGACAACGATGGCAACAGACCTCAGGCGCGCCGACTTCATCGCCGCGCGTCCTGCATTCGAGCTCAAGATTGCGAAGTACAAGCCCAGGTATGTTGCGTTCCTGGGGAAGCCGGCATGTGCGGTGTTTCTCGATCAGCGAAACATTTCGTGGGGACTGCAGGAAGCTACGTTCGGCGGGTCCGCGGTCTGGGTATTGCCCAATCCAAGCGGTTTGAACCGAGGATTCACCCTGGGCATGCTGACGGATGCTTACAGCCGGCTGTTCCAGGCTGCGACGCTTGTCATTCAATAGTCAGACGAAGGTATCGATCGATACCTTGGTCCAATTGCTGCAGGATTGTTCCTCCAGCTTAATCACAACAGAGCGGTATTTGCGAAGCTTGATTGTCTCCGGATTCTCGGCAAAGCATTGCGGCTTTCGAAGGAATGGATCTAATCAACATTCAGCACGCGTTGCTAGCCAAGCGTTGAACTGCAATGCGGCTTAGGAGCACAGAAATGAGCTTGATCGATCGTGCGATTGCGGTAAACCCGAAGAAGGCAGAGCACCATGATCCTTCGCTGGCAAACAAGCCAGCTCCGAAGATTGCAATCCTCACTTGCATGGACCCGCGCCTGAACCAACTGCTTGAATGGCTGGACATCAAGCCAGCCGATGCGGATGTCATACGCAACGTCGGCACAGCGGCAACGGAAGATGTTGTACGGTCTCTCATGTTTTCAATTCACGTGCTGGGCGTGAGGGAGATTATGATCGTCGGCCACACCGGCTGCGGGATGGAGATGTTCACCGAAGAAGGATTCGAAAAACACATCCACGCAAAGTGCGGGGTCTGGGCGGTTGCTCCCGATAAGTTTCACTGCTATTCCGATGTGGATCTTGCGACGCAGAAACAGGTGCTGAAACTCAGGTCACACCCGTGGATTCCGCCAGAGGTGGACGTTCGTGGCTTTGTATTTGATTTGCTCACAGGAGTGTTAAGAGAAGTCACGCCGAAGTCCAAGAAATGACTCATTGCCGGTTGCGCCTATCCAATGATCATGCGACACGCGTCGCGACTATCGATTGCATTCTAGCGGTTGCGCCTTCGCCACTTTGACCCAGGCACTGACACAGAGAGGGGTGTGTAATGTTTTGTGCAATGCTTGAAGTGAATCCGAAATTCGACCAATTCGACGCCTATTTCGGCATGGCAAAGATGCTGCGGCCGGGGCTCGAGAAGATGGATGGGTTTGTTGACAATACTCGCTACTCAAGCTTGACGCGGCCAGGATGGGTGCTGTCGCTTTCAAGCTGGCGAGACGAGAAGTCGCTGGTGCGCTGGAGTGTTGAGGCGAAGCACCACAAGGTAATGCAGGCTGCGCGCGATCACGTTTTTGCCGATTACCGCATGCACATTGGCGAGGTTGTGGCGGACACGCGATTGCCTGAGGGACAGAACCTGCGGCAGCAGCGCCTGGATGGAACCGAGGTAGGAATTGGAAAGGCCATCACGCTGCTCGATTCGACATTCGCCCCGGACTGGGTCAAGAAGGCTGGCTCCGACGAAATTGCCAAGTCGCTCGGATTCAGTCCGGGAGCATCCGACATTATTGCTAGTGACATGTTCGACGCGATCGCGACGCCAGGCAGCGTCATTGCGCTCGTGAAGTGGAACAGCCTTACATCCGCAGAAGCTTTCGAGCGGAATACGAAGCTGCCGGTCGGTGTGCGGCTGCGCAACATCCGCGTGGTCCGCGATTACGGAATGTTCGATCGCCGCGAGGCGCCGCAATATTTTGCCGAGGCGCATGTAGCGTAATACAGCTGGAGCAGTCGCAACGAGGAGGTATTGAATGGGAAGCAAGCAGAAGACAATCATCGTAACGGGCGCTTCGCAGGGCATTGGCGCGGACGCGGCACAGGCGTTTCTCGATCGCGGATATAACGTGGTCGCGAACTCACGCACCATCAGCAAGTCGGGAACGTTGAAAGCGTCGGATCGGCTTGCCCTGGTCGATGGGCACATCGGCGACAGCACTGTGGCCGCGCAGATTGTGGAGACGGCCATCGCGAAGTTTGGCTCGATTGACGGGCTCGTGAACAACGCGGGCATTTTCGTCGCGAAGCCGTTCACCGAATATACCGCCGATGATTTTAAGGCGCTGTCTTCAGTGAACCTTGAGGGTTTTCTTTACATCACGCAGGAGGCGGTGAAGCAAATGCTATCACAGAAATCAGGTGGTAGCGTTGTAACCATCACTACGTCACTGGTGGTCAATCCGAATGCGAGTGTGACATGCTCGGTTCCGATGATCACCAAGGGCGGCCTGGAAACGGTGACGCGCACCCTGGCAACCGAATACGCAAAAGATCACATTCGCTTCAACGCTGTCGCACCTGGAATTGTCGATACGCCGATGCATGCAACCCATCCAAAGGACTATCTCAAGTCGCTCTCGCCGATGGGCACAATTTCCGACGTGGGTGAGATCACGGACGCGATCGTGTATCTGACTGAAGCTCGCACGGTGACAGGCGAGGTGCTGCACGTGGACGGAGGGTCGCACTCCGGCAAGTGGTAATCCTTCTGGAGCCGTCCAGACTGGGACTTGAGCACTCCAGCTCTGCGCGATGCGTGGATTGTAGTCGACATGTCCCTGTTCGACGGCTGGGGCGAGAAGCCGAACATATCTCCTGACGGGTCGAATCAAGCGAGATGGTCTTTAGAACTGTTCACGATAACTTCGAATGCAGCTACGAAGAACTAAAGTCCAAGATCGCTCAATCCGGCATGATCATCGGGCCGTCTTCCGAGAGGCCAATGAAACTTGCGGTCTGCTTCATTGATAGCTAACTCATTGATGCTCGCGTGGCGTGTATGCATGAGCCCGTGTTCATCGAACTCCCAATTCTCATTTCCATAGGCACGGAACCAGTTCCCTGAGTCGTCGTGGTATTCGTATGCGAATCGCACCGCGATGCGATTTCCACGGAACACCCACAGCTCTTTGATCAGCCGGTAGTCTAATTCTCTCGTCCACTTACGCGTGAGAAACGCAACAATCTGTTCTCTGCCGATTGGAAACTCAGCGCGATTGCGCCAGTGCGAATCCACGGTGTAAGCAAGCGAAACCTTTTCAGGATCACGCGAATTCCAGCCATCTTCGGCGAGGCGCACCTTTAGAGTTGCCGTCTCTTGCGTGAACGGAGGGAGTGGCGGACGAAGAGTCATGGGAATGAACTCCTTTCTGAACCGGTGTTGCTTCCGTCATCGTCGAGCAATACCAGCGCGCAGGCTGTCAGTGTCAGTTGAACAGGACGAGTCCGGTTCATGGGATCAATTTTGGAAGCTGCGTTCGCGATTCCAATCAAGAATTGGACCGGCAAGATCTGCAATTTCCGACACCAGCTTTTGCAGAAATGCTTTTGCATCGGGCTCACGAGATAGGCCTGCACTCTGCCCGGCCCACAATGGAAGCAACTCTGCTTTTCCGGCCTTCTCGGCGTGGATGGAGAGATTTCTCACCAGGAAGCGCTGCAATGGATACGGAAGAATCTCCACTCCAGGCCGATTGAGTTCATCTACCAACTGATTGCGAATTCCCCGGGCCACGCGACCTGTAAAGCCCTTGGTCAACGCGGTGTTTCGCGCATTTTCGCTGAGCAGCGCATTGCGATGAATCGGGCTTGCACCAGATTCCTCACTTGCAACAAAGGCCGTGCCGATTTGCACGCCTTCAGCGCCAAGGGCAAAGGCCGCAAGCACTCCTCGAGCATCGGCAATGCCTCCGGCGGCAACTAACGGAACGGAAACTGCGTCTTTGACTTGCGGAGTCAGCGAGAAGGTTCCGGTGAGCGACTCCTCGGCGGGGAGAATAAAGGATCCGCGATGGCCGCCCGCTTCAAATCCGGAGGCAACAATGACATTGACCCCTCCCTGTTCCAGAGCGATTGCTTCGGCCGGCGTAGTGGCCGTTCCGATTGTAACGATGCCTTGCGTGCGGCATTCATCGAGGATTTCTTTCGGAGGAATGCCGACGATAAAGCTAAAGACCGGGACCTTCGCATCGAGCAATACGCGCGCCTGATCTTCAAACCGGTTTGAAATATAGGGTGAGTACTCTGGGATCTTACCGCCCAAGGCTTCGATATGTTTGGCAACATGGGCGAGACTTCGCTGAAACTCCTTTATCCCGGAGGAGGGCGCCCCCTCATCTTCCATCGAAACCCACAAATTGATGGCGAAAGGTTTGGCTGT
Source organism: Occallatibacter sp. (assembly GCA_050014515.1). Taxonomy (GTDB): domain Bacteria; phylum Acidobacteriota; class Terriglobia; order Terriglobales; family Acidobacteriaceae; genus Telmatobacter. The sequence continues at coordinate 21,247 of JBEKDE010000027.1, read as the reverse complement.
CAGTTCACGAATTTCCGCAATGACATCTCGAATTACTGACGGACTTAGGCCGTGGGCACCAAACGAGCCCAAGCCACCGAAGTTTGAGACAGTCGCGGTCAAGCGCTGGGTTGACAGACCACCCAGCGGGCCTTGAATGATGGGGTACTCAATCCCCAGGGTCGCAGCAACCCGGGTCTTATTCCACGGCGGAGGTGAGTTAACCGACTTTTCCGTATTCATTTTAATAGCCTCGGCATAACCACTCTTGCCAATCTTATCTTTACAGGATCCGCGAATTCCCCTCCAATCGAGACGCAGCGGCATGATCGGCGAGAGCTTGAGAACGATCCGAGCGAACCCGGCCCGCCGGAATCGAGTTATCCTGACCGCAAAGACGGACCAGCATTCCCGCTTTTTCGCTTCCAGTGACGAGCCACAAGATGAGACGAGATCGATCAATGAGTGGATAAGTCAGAGTCATCCGTCGCCGCCCCTGGTATATTCCCGTGAGCGCTACGTCCGCATCCACGATATCAAGAACCGGATCTCCCGGAATGAGTGAAGCCGTGTGACCGTCGGGCCCTAACCCAAGATGAACGAGATCTACTACTGGCGGCGAACCCGCGATTTCTCTTAACGTTTGGGTATAACATGCACACGCGGATTCGAGATTCTCCGACTCCACCGGCATCGCATGAATCTGTTCAGCACGCAGCGGCGCATGCGAAAGCAGGCTATCACGCAGATGCGTCAGATTTCTATCTGGATCTCCTGTCGGCGCAATTCTTTCATCCACCTGGACGAGGTGAAGAGCGTTCCAGGGAACGCTCTCACGCGCCAGATCGCGTAGCATCTTCCATGGGGTCTTGCCGCCGCTCACGGCCATCACGAATCCGCCGCGAGTCGTGACCGCTCGTCTCGCTTCTTCGGCGATAAGCTTTGCAGCCACGCGAGCGACAGATTCGGCGTTGCGTAAAATCTCAATCTTCATCAGGCTGCTTCACTCTCCACAGCGGCCGGCTTTTGGTTGGGATTATTCCAGCCTCCGGGCGGAGTCACGCGCTCGACTTCCTTCGGGCCCCAGGTGTCGGGTGCGTACTGATAAACCGGCGAGTTCTCCTTCAGCACCGGCTCGACAATCCGCCATGCCTGCTCGACATAGTCCTCGCGCGCAAACAAAGTATTGTCGCCTGCCAATGCAGATCCGAGAACTCGTTCATACGCATCCATCTCATCCGCGCGCGGCGAGTGGCTCGCCACCATTTCTCCGGCTTGAAAAGAGAATCCCTCCGCTCCCGGAGACAGCGTCATCATTCCCATTGCGATCGTCAACTCCGGACTCAGGCGCAATCGAAGGTGGTTTTCTTCCAGGACACCATCCGGAATCAGCGTAGGAGGATTGCGAAACCTGGCGACGATTTCCGTTGAAGTGGTTGGCAGGCACTTGCCGGCGCGAATGTAAAAGGGCACACCTTTCCAGCGCCATGAATTTACCTCGAGCTTCAGCGCAGCAAAGGTTTCCGTCTGCGAATCTGTTGCGACGCCGTCTTCTTCGCGATAGCCTCGGAACTGCCCTCGAACCAGGTTCTTTTCATCAATAGGACGAATCGCACGAAGCACTTTCACTTTTTCGTCCCGAACTGAATCGCTGTCAAGTGCAACCGGCGGCTCCATTGCCAGGTTCGACAGCACTTGAAACAGATGGTTCTGCACCACATCGCGAATCGCTCCGGTCTGGTCATAGAAACCACCCCGGCCCTGCACACCGAATTCTTCCGCCATCGTAATCTGGACGCTTTCGATATAGTTGCGGTTCCAGAAGGGCTCAACAAAGGCATTGGCAAAGCGGAACGCCAGCACATTATTCACTGCTCGCTTGCCGAGATAGTGATCAATGCGAAAGATGTCAGCCTCATCGAAGACATTGAGCAGAACCCTGTTCAGCTTTTGAGCAGATGCGAGATCGTGTCCGAAGGGCTTCTCCACAATGATGCGAGCGCCGCCTCCACGCCTGGTCGCATTCAGATGCTGTACGACGGTTTCAAAAAGCGCCGGCGGAATGGCAAGGTAATGCGCTGGACGCTGTGCGTTCTTGAGCTCATTACGAAGCGCGTCAAAGGTTGCGACATCTTCGTAATCGCCGTCAACATAGCGCAGCAGACCGATCAGTTTTTCGAAAGCAGTGGCATCGAGCTCACCGTGTTTTTCCAAACTGTCTTTAGCGCGTGCTCGAAGCTGATCGAGAGTCCACCCAGCTTTAGCGACACCGACGACGGGAACATTGAGATGTCCTCGCTTGACCATCGCCTGCAGAGAGGGAAAGATCTTCTTGTACGCAAGATCGCCGGTGGCGCCAAAAAAGACGAACGCATCCGCGGGACAATTTGTCATGAACGTCTCTCCTTCATGCAGCTTCGGATTTTTCCGCTGGCTTTTCCAAGTGTCCGCCAAACTCAAAGCGCATCGCGGACAACAGTTTGTCGGCATAATCGGCTTCACCACGCGAGCTGAAACGCTCATAGAGCGACGCAGTAAGCACCGGGGTTGGTACCGCTTCATCAATCGCGGCCTTGATCGTCCAGCGGCCTTCACCGGAGTCCGATACTCGCCCAGTGAACTTTGAAAGGCCGGCATCCTGAACCAGAGCAGTGGCCGTGAGATCCAACAGCCACGACGCAATCACGCTGCCGCGGCGCCAGACTTCGGCGATGTTCTTGAGATCCAATTCGTATCGATAGTGCTCGGGATCGCGAAGCGGCGTTGTCTCGGCGTCAATTCCCTGCTGGCGCTTGCCAACGTTTGCCGATCGCAGCACCGACAGCCCCTCCGCATAGGCCGCCATGATCCCATATTCAATTCCGTTATGAACCATCTTGACAAAGTGGCCCGCGCCGTTCGGACCGCAGTGCAGATAGCCCTGCTCGGCAGTGCCGTCGAGCTTTTCGCGTCCAGGCGTGCGTTGTATATCGCCTGCGCCAGGAGCCAGCGTGGAGAAAATCGGATCGAGCTTTTCCACGACCTCCTTCTCGCCGCCGATCATCATGCAGTAGCCGCGCTCAAGGCCCCATACGCCGCCGCTGGTGCCCACGTCGACATAGTGGATCTTGCTTTGCGCCAACTCTTTTGCGCGCCGTATGTCGTCCACATAATATGAATTACCGCCGTCAATGAGGATGTTGCCTGGTTCGAGATGTGGCAAAAGTTCGGCAATGGTTTCATCGACGACTGCTGCGGGGACCATCAACCAGATTGCCCGCGGATTCTCGAGTTTGCCAACCAGGTCGACCAAAGACTTTGCCCCAGTCGCATTATCCTTCACCAGTGCGCCGACTGCCTGTGGCGCCCTGTCAAACACCACGCAGTCATGTCCATTCCTGACCAGCCTGCGCACCATGTTGGCGCCCATGCGGCCGAGGCCTATCATTCCTAGTTGCATACAATCTCCCTCTCGAAATTGAAAACAAACCCGGCGAGCATTTGTGAGAGCCGCTTACGCTGCTTTTTCGACTGCGTCGGGGTCGACCGGATGACCATGGAACAGTCGTAAGCGCGAACTGACAACCTGCTTTACAGAATCAATGACTGGCCGCAAAATTTTGTACGGCACAACTTCGTTCGGGTCGCGCGCTAGGCTTTCATCCAACGATCGCCTCCACGCAACGCGCAATTCAGTGTTGATGTGGACGATATTGATTCCCGCGGTGATTGCCTTGCGAAAGTGCTGATCGTCGGTCCCTGATCCGCCGTGCAACGTGAGGAAGAGTCCCGCGGCGTGCTTGATTTCGGCGATTCTCTCAATATCCAGGTACTTTTTTGATTTTCCCTGCACCATGCTCTTGAGCATCCCGTGCATGTTGCCGACAGCTGGAGCAAGGATGTCGATCCCGGTTTCCGCAACGAATTGCCGCGCCTCTTCGGGCGTGGTAAGCGTTCTCGCGTCACCGCCTGCGCTCTCGTGGATCTCCGAACCGGTTCCTATGTTGCCGATCTCGCCTTCTGCGAGAATTTCCGGATTCACCGCCTTGATTGCCTGAACGGTTTCTCTTGTGCGGGTCACATTTTGATCGAACGGCAACGCGGAAAAATCGATCACCACCGAATCAAACCCTGCGTTTGCGGCCTCCACGGCCATCTTCAAAGAATGTGTATGGTCAGCATTCAAGAAAACCGGCAAGCCGGATTCATCGCGCAGACTCTTCACCACAGCGGCAAGCTGGCGCGTTCCAAAGAACTCTCGTTCTCCCTCGGATGCGCCAACAAGCACCGGAAGTTTCGTTTCAGCAGAGGCTGCAATCACCGCCCTGAGCAGGACGAGTTCGGCAACATTGAAATGACCGAGCGCTGCACCTTCCTTTTCCAATTGCGTCAAGACTCCGCGAAGCGTATCCGCGACTGCGGGCGCGTCGATACCCACTGTGTTCATTGCTGCTCCTTGGCCTTGCGATATCGCCGAATCAGGGTGTTGGTCGAACTGTCGTGGTTCAGCACCGGCTCGGAAGGGGCTTCAAGTTCGGGTATGATGCGCTGCGCCAGAACCTTACCTAACTCCACGCCCCATTGGTCGAACGAGTCGATATTCCAGATGACGCCTTGAGTGAAAACGGAGTGCTCATAGAGCGAAATCAGCTTGCCCAGCACCTCGGGTGTAAGGCTGTCGGCGAGAATCGTATTTGAAGGCCGATTGCCTTCAAACACCCGGTGCGGCACAAGCCAATCGGGCGATCCCTCAGCCTTGACTTGCTCCACTGTTTTGCCGAAAGCGAGCGCCTCTGATTGAGCAAACACATTTGCGAGCAGGATGTCATGATGGTCCCCGAGCGAATTCAAGGGCTTGGCGAATGCGATGAAGTCGCAGGGAATGAGCCGCGTTCCCTGGTGAATCAACTGGTAAAACGAGTGCTGTCCGTTGGTGCCCGGTTCGCCCCAGTAAATGGGACCCGTGTCATGGCCAACACTTTCTCCGCTGAGAGTGACATGCTTTCCATTGCTCTCCATCACCAGTTGCTGCAGATAGGCAGGCAAGCGCTTTAGATATTGCTCATACGGCAGCACTGCCACGGTCTGCGCACCGAAGAAGTCGTTGTACCAGATGGAAAGCAGACCCATCAGCACCGGGAGATTGACCTCAAACGGGGCCGTACGAAAATGCTTATCCATCTGGTGAAAACCATCCAGCATCGCGCGAAAGTTGTCCGGTCCGATGGCGATCATGGTTGAGAGCCCGATGGCTGAATCCATCGAGTAGCGTCCGCCCACCCAGTCCCAGAAGCCAAACATATTGGCCGTATCGATTCCGAAATTCGATACCTCGGCCTCGTTCGTTGAAACGGCGACAAAATGCTTTGCCACCGATTTTTCATCGCCGCCCAGTCCTGCAAGAGACCAGGCGCGAGCACTGTGCGCATTCGTCATCGTCTCCAGCGTTGTGAACGTTTTTGACGAGACGATGAAAAGAGTTTCTGAAGGATCAAGATCCTGCACGGCCTCGGCAAAGTCAGTGCCATCGACATTCGAGACAAATCGAAACGTGATTGAGCGGTCGCTATAATGCCGAAGCGCTTCGTAAGCCATCACCGAGCCAAGGTCTGATCCTCCGATTCCTATGTTGACGACGTTGCGAATCTTCTTTCCCGTGTGGCTTTTCCATTCTCCGCTGCGCACTCGGTTGGCAAAGTCACCCATGCGATCGAGCACTGCGTGAACTTCGGGAACAACGTTCTTTCCATCGACCAGGATGGTTGCGTCCTTGGGAGCGCGCAATGCAGTGTGCAGGACAGCGCGCTTCTCTGTGATGTTGATCTTCTCGCCGTTGAACATTGCTTCAATGCGCGAGCGCAGGCCCGATTTCTCGGCCAGCTGAAAGAGAAGTCTGAGCGTTTCATGGGTAATCCGATTCTTGGAGTAATCGAGATAGAGGCCAACAGCCTCGACAGCCATTCCCTGGCCACGATTTGGATCGTCCGCGAAAAGCTGGCGCAGGTGTAGCTTCGAAACCTTTTTATAATGCGACGCGAGTCCAATCCACGCCGATTGGCCAGTTGCCGGCTTTGCCAACGGCTTGACCTGTACTGCCATTTTGCCGCTCCTCTCGTATCACGCACACGATGAACGCGTGTCGACTCATGACCGATCGCCTGGTGTGAATGACTTGGCTTTCCTCTTCACTTGCGACGGCAGTATGCGTACGATCCTTGGATGATGCGACGGGCTGGCAGTTTCGATCTGCGTAAGGATTTTTTCTCGATCACCTTGACTTGCTTCGGCATGAACTTCCCGCAGCAAATTGTCGTTCGCGAAGCGAACCGCTGGTCATCTGTTGCTCGCCAATCAGTTTTCAACTTTACTTTTTTTCTGTTCAGCAGGCACCCTCGCTCGAACTATGATGATTTGCAGCAACAGATTCAAATATGCGAGCAACAACACAATCCAATCCAGCATGTTCACTCCTCCACAACTTTGCACGGTCATTGTTTGTCTAGAAGCAACAGAATGAAGGTTATCGGAAGGTAAATGACTGACGCGATTAGTAACTGACGCGCCGCTTGGTTCGTCATCTTCAGAGAAAACCGAAGCGACCTCCAGACAAAACCCAATCCAAGAAGCGTGACGCCTATCAGGTAGAGGCTACCCGCTTGCTTTTCGACCCACGGAATGAGGGCAACTGGCATCAGGAGGGCGGCCGGAATTGCGGCGTGCAGCGCTGCGAACCGCCGTCTGCTTTTGTATCCCGGAAGCACCCGGTATCCAGCCCGCGCGTAGTCGTCGCGGTACATCCACGCGATCGCCATAAAGTGTGGAAATTGCCAAAGAAGGACCATCGAATACAGCGGCCATACTTCACAATTCAACGTTCCAGTAGCTCCAGCCCAACCTATGAGAGGAGGCGCCGCACCTGAGATAGCGCCTACCAAGGTGCAAAGCGGAGTAACTCGCTTGAGCGGTGTATAGGCTGCCCCATAGATAGCGAGTGCAAGGCACGCGATGACCATCGATAGCAGGTTGACCCACAGGCCGAGGTAAAGGAGGCCGGTGATTGATGTCGCCATTCCAAACAGAACAGCGGAACGCGGAGTTACTGTCCCCATGACCAGCGGGCGGCGCGCAGTTCGACGCATCCGGCTGTCAAACCTGCGCTCCATAAACTGATTGAGCGCGCCTCCGCCTGACGAAACGAACAATGTCCCGATCACCGCATTGATGGCGAGAGGAATCGACGCGGCACTCAAACCATGACGAGCTACAACGAAGCTGACCAGGACCGTAATGGCAATCAACAAGTTGATTTCTGGCTTGGTGAGCGCCCACAGATTTGCAACTAAGCGCAATGCCACTCGACCGTCGGTACGAGCGCTTCCTTCCCGCCGAGGGATCGGCAGCACGGACTCCGTTGCCACTCTAGACCGCCTTTCATTGCGCGCGTTCCGTATATTGAGCGCGGCTTTCTAGCCGAGCTCTGGTGTTCTTGCCGATTTGCGGAAGAGTCTCGCCATTGATCGATATAAACGAATCCAGGAACATCGATTCGACGTCAGCTATTGGGCGGCGGCAGATCGCTGCACCGCGGTCCTCGTTTCATCCAGCAAGTCGGCCATCATCTTTCGCGGCAGGTCGTCTGTCAGCGGCTTGATCAGCCAGCGCACCTCCCACGGAATGCCGCGGCTCAACGAGACCGTTTCCAGTTCGACATACACTCCACCGTCGCGCTGTTCCAGGCGCTGCACGATCAGCGCGCGCCAAACGAATCCAGGCCTTCGTGCCTCTGAGAATACATGCTCATCTGGACGGCCATAATCGGCGATTTCATCAATGTGAACCGAATCGGCGGTGATGCAAACACGTTCCGAATTCGGCCTTGCAATCTGAATTTGCTCTACTGTTTCCACCGCCGCTGTCACCGAAAACGCTTTCTGCACCGCGATTACATTCAGCATGACCGTGTCGCCATTTCGATCGACTACTGAGCTCTTTCTGATCAACGGCTTGAACATATCGCTATAGCGGTCATAATTATCCACGACTTGCATGACTTGATCGAGTGACACATCGGGAACGAACATATCGCCGACCCAATGGTGAATTATCCCCTGAGGCACCTTGCGCGGATAGCGGTTGGCGACCAGAAGCTCTCCATCGCGCAATCGCTGCTGCGCCCCTGGCGATTGATCTACCCATAGAAACGGTTTGCTTCCATCGTTGCGTTCTGTCACGTTCGCATTGACGCCGGCTACGTAGCTATCCCAGGCAACGATGGTGTCCTGCCTCGGTTCATCAGCCTTTGACGGCGCTGGACCAAGCAGCAGCAGCGCGATTGCTGAAACAATTTGAATTCTCATCATCGGACCAGCCTTTTAGATAGACCTCGTTCTTTTGATTAGGACAGAAGCAAGCAGCCTGAACAATTGGACGAAAGTATCGCCCGATACCTATGGATGCGCAGGTGTGAACGATTTTTCGCGCTTTTCCTTCTGTGCGGTTTCGAAACGGCATTGGCTGGGCACCGCAGTTCCCGATTGCCTTGCTACGAAAGTGTTAATTAATACCTTCGTCTGATGGATTTGCCTCAGTCCTTCTGTCTTAATCGCATGTGTAAGCCGCTTTATACCGATCGGCAATGCGATCGGAAGTCTGCCAGTAAGCTACCCATTCATTCAAGGACCGAGACGATGAGCAATGCGAACAGGAATTTGCCGCTTGATCTCGCGCTGAGCCAGACAATCGCGCAGCGAGATGAACAGTTGGTATCTGCCGCCAGGGCAGGATCGGCCGATGCATTTGCGGAGTTGCAGAATATTTACGCACCACGGCTTTACAACACCATTTTCCGAATCACCAGAAACCACGAAGACGCCGAAGATACGCTGCAGGATACTTTCTTGCAGGTCCATCTTGCACTGTATGGCTTCGAAGGTCGATGCAGTTTCTACACATGGGCGACCCGCATTGCGATGAACTCGGCACTGATGCTTCTGCGCAGACGCCATGCGCGTCCCGAGGTTCCGTTCGGTCTTCCTTCGGAAGCCGGAGGCATTTTCCCATCTCTCGATATCAGGGACTCGTCTCCAAATCCCGAGCAAATCTACGGTGAGAGGCAACAATGCGACGGGATTCTGCGCTCCATCGAGAGCCTTCAGCCCAAGCTGCAACAGGCGATTCAGATTCGAATGGCAAGCGAATGTTCGATGGAGGAAATCGCGCGGAGGCTCGGTATCTCGGTAGCTTCGGTCAAATCAAGACTTCATCGGGCGCGCCGCCAGCTCATCTCTCAACGACAACTTACAAATTCACGCGAGACGCGAGAGCCGCAAAGCGCGGCGCGAGGTAAGGACTTCATTCCACACCTTCGGACTCGAGAACTATCCCGCGTAAGCTCACATTCGTTGCAGTGACTTCCTCGAGAGATAACAGCATCCGCATTTGCTATCAAGCATCGAGAAGCAACAAGTTACACCTTGTACGCTACCGGCTTGCGCGAGATTTGAACCGTGATCAAACGATCAACACTATGCGCCATCATGCTTTCAGCCACTCTCGTCATGACGGCGAATGCGCAGCAGGAGACCGCACCAAAGGTTCAGGGCGCGATAATTACCGGTACTGTGACCGATCTGAATGGCGATGCTCTGCCGGGCGCGAGTGTCACTCTGAAGAACGATTCAGCACCGGGAGAGCGCTCAGCGGAGTCGGGGAATGACGGCTCCTACGCCTTCGATCGTCTGATGCCGGGAGTCTATAGAGTTACGATCGATGCCGGTGGATTCGTTCTTTGGACTTCGGGCGCTATAGCCTTAACTCCGGGACAGAGTTACTTTGTAACTGGGAGCAAACTCCGGCTCGCCTCGGACGTAGCCTCGGTGACAGTCTATGCGTCATCCGACGAGATCGCCGAAGAACAAGTGCGCACTGAGGAACGTCAGCGTGCTTTTGGCATTTTCCCAAATTTCTATGTTGTCTACAATCGAGATGCCGCGCCGCTCACAAAGAAGTTGAAATTTAAGCTGGCTTTGAAGGCCAGTACCGATCCGACAATCTTTGCCGCAGTGGGATTTGCCGCGGGACTGGAGCAGGCCGCCAATACTCCTGACTACGGACAAGGCGCAAAGGGATACGGCCAGCGCATGGGTGCCCTCTACACGAATGCGTTTACCGACATCATGATCGGCGAAGCGATTTTGCCGTCACTTCTCCATCAGGATCCGCGCTATTTCTACCAGGGAACGGGGACGAGGCGATCGCGCACATTTCATGCCTTGTCGAACGCATTTATTTCTAAGGGGGACAATGGAAAATTGCAGCCGAATTACTCGAACATCGGAGGCGACCTCCTGTCTGGCGCAATTTCAAATATCTACTATCCCAAATCGAATCGCGGAGTTGGAATTGTGTTTGAGAATGCGCTGATCTCAGCCGGCGGCAGGATGGCCAATGGTATCGTGCAGGAGTTCATTTTACGCAGATTCACGTCAGGCGCGAACCGTCGAACTCCATAATGCGAAAACCACTCCTGATTGGTGAGATACGGTGGGATTCACGCGAAGATCTCGGCTAAATCTGCTGTTTTGAGTTACCGCCAATGATCCAAATCACTCTAAAGGTACTGAACGGACGCGTCGTGCCGCCTAGTCTGGCGCAAGTCAAGATACCTTAGCCCGCAATTGCTAGCGCATTGCGGCGACGGTGTTTTGAGGCTGAAAGAAGGAGGAGTCTTCAATCGGCGCCGGTGCTCGCACCACATACCTCCGATCCGCCATTCCCAGCGCTGCAATGCCTCCGACTCCGATTGGATCGAGAATCGCCAATGGCAGAAGATAAGTCTTCGTTTTCACAAACGACTCCGTGACGCCATAGACCCTGCCGCTGCGTGGAATACTCCCTAGAACCTGCGGCAGCACGCGAACCTGAAAGTCAACCCCCGGATGCCGCAACGCGTAATGATGCAATCCTGATTCGAGCTGCTTGGGCGTCGTCATTCCGAGGTCAAAGAGGATGTTGCGATGGACCGCTCCCGGAAATAGCACATTCAACATTTCCCGGGCGAAGTCCGCGCAATTTGAGAAGAAGAAATTGAAGTGCGTTCGGTCCGGCTGGCCGTTCAACCAAAGCATGAGTGCGGCGTCCTGGTTGATGTTGGTACGTACATGAAAGCAGAGAATGCGGCGGCGGTAAGATGCGCCAAGAAGCTGAATCCAACCGTCATCCGGAGGATCGACGGCAAAGCTTCCTGGATGGCTTGCTCGATAACTCGCGCGTAGAAGATTGATCTGAGCGCTGTCGGTCGTTTCCGGAATCTTGTCTGAGGAGTCGACGGCGAATAGGTAAGGCCCCGGAGGCATCGCCACCCAATCATATCCATTGATCCCTTTGTATCGGCTAACAACGGTCCCATTCTCGCCGGCATGGCACCAGCGCATATGAATGTGATCGTCCGAGCACAAGCTACCGACCAGGAGCGCCGCATGGCCTGTAGAGCTGACATGGCCCAGAAAATTAATCGGCGCCTCAATGAACAGTGTCACATCCGCATGAGTTTTCGCGGCAGGAAAAAGGAGAATCAGGAAAACGACAGAGCGAATTGCGATCGCGGCGGAACAAGCCAGTTCCGACGCACCGATGCAGTTGCGAGCGCTGGTCTCGCCGACGTTTTTGCGCACGTTTGGGCTCCAATTTGGATTCGTCTGCGCAACAAGAGCGCCGGCAGATCGTTTCCGCGATTAAGCCAGATGCGTAGAGAGGAATCTATTGCCCGTTGGTATCAACCAATACAGAAGCATTAGAAATTGTAGCGGCCTGTCGACCTTGAAACATTTTTGTGCAGGAATATGATGCCGTTCCGCTCCTCCCTACATCCAAGACGTTGAGGTCGGACCGCTGTGTCTCTTCTTCCAGGATCAAAGAGGCCATTTCATTGCGTTGGCTGGCTTGGCAGCGGTCGCGCATTTCGCGTTTGGGCGAGGTCGTTCGCACTTGCAGTAAAGCCCCTCGGCGCGCAGTCTCCTACAAATATCTTTGCTCCTGCCGCGACTCCCGCTCACTCGAGCTTCGACCTCTCGATGCTCGTGCTTTCAGTCACGCTGGCCATCTTCCTGGTGGTTGCCGGCCTGCTGCTGTATGCGCTGATGGGTTTTCGGAATCGCCCGGAGGACGCGGATCGAGAGTCCGCGCAGATTTACGGAAGCAATCAAATTGAGCTGTCATGGACGGTGATTCCCATCCTGATTGTGGCGGTGCTTTTTCTTTCAACCACGCGGGTGATTATGGGGACGCAGGCAATCCCCAAGCCAGACACCGCGATGAACGTGACAGTGATTGGCCACCAGTTCTGGTGGGAGTATCGATACCCCACGCTGGGCGTTTTTACCGCCAATGAACCGCACATCCCGACAAGCGATCCTGCGCACCCAACCCCGACCTACCTGACCATGTCGTCGGCGGATGTGCGGCACAGTTTCTGGGTGCCGCGCCTGGCGGGAAAGATGGACGTGATGTCTATAACTGGTTTGAGCAGCGGCATGGACTTGGCGCTCCCGCGATAGAGGCTGCAGAACATGAGGTGCCTTCGAAGATATCGAACTGGTGGTATGTATTTGGCAGCGCTGCGACGGTGATACTTGTTCTTCAGATGGTCACTGGAACTCTGCTCGCTCTCGAGCCCCATCATGAACGCGTGGACGAGCAACCCAATTCTCACCGCCGATCCAAAAGATCGAACGCCGCTTGAACGGGAGGGCGCGCTCGTTCTGCAAAACAAGCAGTGTCGCAACTGTCACTCCATTGGAGGCACGGGCGGCATGCGTAGGCGGCACTCGACTCCGTGTTCTCTAGGCATTCGTCGCTTTCTGCGGCACCCCGGTTTATCGGTACTACGCCGAACAGCCAATCACCTTTCATGTATCTTTGCTGGCTAACCAGGTTACCGGAGCAGTCATCATGTGGGTCCTCGGGTCGTTGGTCTTTCTGATCCTCGCGGTTTTTGTCACGGTTCGCCCGTTGAGGCAGGACTCACAACTCCACGTAGAGAGAGCACTGGCTCAGAAAAGTTAGCAACACTCTCAAATACAGTTGTCGAGGAGGCCGCGTGAAAACAGTTGCCGATAACATTCCCGCCTACACATACGGAAGCGCAAATGTGCCGCAGTCAAACGTCACGCTTGAGGAATTGGAAGATCTTAAAATCGCAGCGGGATTCACAGCGGAAGACGAGAGCTTTCTTCGCATGGCGGGAGATGTGCTCACCGATCAGACCACGCGCATCGTTGCGCATTGGCGCAGCGGGATCATTGCTGGGATCCCCAATCTTGCGCGCCACTCGCGCACGCCGGAGGGAGATCCGATTCCGCACTATCTTTCTCAAAGCAATCTTCGCTTTGAGCAATGGATCCTCGACACGTGTCTTCGGCCCTATGATCAGGACTGGCTCAACTATCAGCAGGAGATTGCGCTCAGGCACACCAGCCTGAAAAAGAACCAGGCCGATGGGGTCCGGTCAACAACGCATGTTCCCTTCCGCGATATCGTCGCGTTTGTCGCAGTCTTGAACGACACAATCAAGCCCTATCTCGCGAGTAAAGGAAACTTGGCCGAAGAGGTAGAGGGAATGCATCGCGCCTGGTGCCGATCGCTCCAACTGCAGATTGCACTTTGGGCCCGTCCCTACGCGGATATCGCGAAAACATCCGACGAATGGTAGTCTCGCAGAGGTCATCGACGGTTTCAGTATTTATGCTGAAGCCGAGAATCGCTCTTCAGTGATAAGTCGAATTGCCGTTTCGCATACGATGGCAGGATGCAGTTGTGGATCGATCCGTTCATCGTAGAGCCAATCGTCGATCGTTGTGGATTCGCCCTGGAGCAGAAGGATTCTTGCGCTTCTCCACCGGTGCCGGACATAATTTGCCACGTCGGATGTTTCTCTCGATCCGGGATGGAGCGCGAGAATCACAAGCGCGTAACCGCATCCCTTGTGGACATACATATCGGCGCAGCAAGCTAGGCGCTCCACCATGGCCGGAATAGAACGCAGAAGTAACAGATGCGAATCCTCGAGCGTTTGCGCTACGTCGACCAGTAGAATCCGAACCTGAATTTTTGCAGGGACCAGGTCGGACTGTTCCGCTCGATTCATTGTGGTCGCGCCGACTGAGTGCGACGTCAGGACGTCCGAACTGCAGTCCTGGAGGCCGTCGCCACGGAGAAACTTCACCTCTCGCCTTCACACTGCTTCACACAGTGAAGAATCATTGCAGCCGTAGCGGACTCCCCGGCCTCGGTATTGAACATTGCGTGATAGAGATGGTGCTCTGGCCATTTCAATCCGAGATATTGTCGAACGAACGCAGCTCGCGATTTGTCCGTCGAGTCGACCTGTTCAATTGCCTCGTCCTGCGATGTGCCCTTCGAGATGAGTCTTCGGATTTTATGATCACGGGATGCATAGAGAAACACACGGAAGACATCCTGGCTATTGCGCAGGAAATATTGCGAACCTCGGCCGACAATGACAGATGGGCCGCTGGAAAACGCCCACTTAACCGCTGTCTCTGAAACTGCGGCGATGCGGCGCGCGTCGAGCGTCTGCAGCCGGCTCGTAGGCGGCAATCCTCCCTCGAATGCGCCACGGAGGAAGTTCTGGAAAACCCTGTAGACAACTGGATCGGTTCGCCATTCTCTTTGCTCCACTGCCTCCGGTGTGCTCTCGGTAAGCCGCGCAATTTCATGCGTCAACCGCTGATCCCATAGGCCCCAGCCGAGGCGACTCGCAACCAGACTTGCAACTTCGGATGCTCCGCAGCCGAACTCGCGCTCAATTGTTATAGCGTGAACCATTGCGTTTACCCTCACCCGACCGCGATATCTCCACCCGCCCCCGGATCGTTCTTCTTCAGGAAAAACGCAAGAACGAACATGATGGCACAAAGCACGCCCAGGACCCAGAAAATGTCCATATACGAGAGCGCACCGCCTTGTTGATGCACCAGTTCGTAGAACCTCGCAATCGCCTGGTCGCGCGCGTCCCCGGCGCGCAGGCCGGAGTGGCCAATCTTTGAGCCAAGCGCACGAAGCGCCGAGCGATAGGCGGTCGTATCGGGAGTGATGTGGCCAACCAGGATTTGCTGATGATATTGAGCCCGCCGCACAATCACCGTGGTCACGACTGAAGTTCCGATACTGCCGCCAATATTGCGCATGAAATTGATCATGCCGGATACGCTATTGCCTTTTTCCGGAGGAATTCCAATGTAACCTGCCGCAGTAATCGGTACGAATAGAAATCCGATTCCGACCACCTGAGCAACCCGCAGCCACATCGCAAAATTGAAACTGACAGACAAATCGATCTGGTTCGCACAATAGAACAGCCCGATTGCCATGCACAGCCATCCCGTCGCGATCAGCCACCTAGCCTGAATCTTTGATGTAAGCCGCCCGACAATAGGCATCATTACCAGCAAGACGACACCGCCGCCGGACAGGACCAGGCCTGCAAGCTCTGCCGTGTAACCCATCAGCGTCTGCAGGAATTCCGGAATCAAAACCAGCGTGCCGAAAAGCATGAAGCCCATCATGAACATCATCAGGTTCGCCGCCGCAAAGTTGAAGCTCTTGAACATGCGGACATCGATGATGGGCTCTTTACGGTACCACTCCCATATGGCCAGCGAGATAAGGCAAACCGTTGCGGTGATCGCCAGGGTGGTGATGAAATGCGAGCCGAACCAGTCGTCTTCCTGCCCCTTGTCCAAGACCACCTGAAGCGAGCCCACGCCAAGCGTCAACATCGATATTCCGATGTAATCGACGCGGATGCCTCCTCGCTTTAAGCGAGGCAGGAACGGCGGATCTTCAACCAGCTTGTGGGTCAAAAAAAGGGCCAGCAAAACCGGTGGCAGGGTAATAAAGAATATCCAGCGCCAGGAATAGTCGTCGGTAATCCAGCCTCCCAGCATGGGCCCGACGGTAGGAGCGAGAACCGCGGTAATGCCATAGACAGCAAATGCGGAGCCGCGCTGTTCAGGAGGAAACGTGTCGTTGAGAATCGCCTGCGCCATCGGTTGCAATCCACCGCCACCAACGCCTTGAACAGCTCGAAACAACAGCAACAGCGGCAGGCTGGGCGCTAACCCGCAAAGCAGCGAACTCACCGTGAAAACGGTAAGCGACATCATGAAGTACCGCTTGCGTCCAATCAATTCCGCGAGCCATCCGCTGATGGGTAGCACAATTGCGTTCGCAGCAAGGTAGGAAGTGAGCACCCAGGTGCTGTCGTCGTAGCTGGCTCCCAGGCCGCCAGCGATGTAGGGCAATGCGACGTTGGCAACGCTCGTGTCCAGCACCTCGATAAAGGCCGCCAGCGACACCGTGGCGGCAATCGCCCATGGATTTACCTTGGGGCGCCAGATAGCCTTCTCCGATGGAAGAGCCAGTGTTGCGGCACTCATCGCAGGTACACTTTCGCTTCGACGTTCATGCCGGGACGAAGCTGGTGATCCGTATTCTCGCCGGGTTCAAGAACAATCTTCACCGGCACGCGCTGGACAATTTTCACGTAATTGCCGGTCGCATTTTCAGGCGGAAGCAAGCTGAAGATGGGGCCTGTTGCACCGGCAATGCTGTCGACATGCCCGTTGTATGTACGCCCGTTCGAGTCAAGTTCAATACTCGCTTTCTGGCCCACGCGCATGTGCTTGAGCTGCGTCTCTTTAAAATTGGCTGTAATCCACACCTGATCGAGGGGAACCACAGTGAGCAACTGTTCCCCTGGGTCGACATTCAGTCCAACGACAACTTTCTTGGTAACTTCGCCAGCTACGGGTGCATAGATTGTGGTGTATCCGAGATTTAGCTGCGCCTGTTTCACAGAAGCCACTTTCTGATTGACATCCGCCTCGGCTGAGAGTGCTTTGGCGCGCGTTGCGTCAACGCGCTGCGGGCCGGCCTGGGCGTCTTCATAGCGGGCTTCCGCCTCAATCAGCCGGCTGCGCGCTTCCTGCACGGCCTGTTGCGCCGCTGCCTCGTCTGCCTGGGCCGCGGCAATGGCGGCCACGTCCGTTGTTGCGGCAGCAAAGGCATGGTCGTAAATCTGTTTAGCGATTTCCTGCTTTGCAAGCAGCAAGTGATAGCGGGTAACGTCGTCCTGAGCCTTCACATTTTCCGCCTGCGCCTCCAGCACATGCGCATGAGCGGCGGCGGCCTGCTTTTCCGCCGCGTTGATCGCTGCTTCTGCGTTCTTGATATCAGAGAACGTGAACTTCAATTGGCTTGAGGTAGCGACGGACGACACCGGCACATCGATATCTGAACTTTTCGCAGAAGCCTCTGAAGTGTCGAGCGTCGCCTGGGCTCTTGCCAATGCCACTTCGTAGTCCTTCGGATCGATTTCCACGAGCGGAAATCCTTCATTGACCCACTGGTTGTCCCCGACGTTGACCTTCTCGATATAGCCGGATATACGAGCGCTCACAGGATAGAGATGAACGTCCACCTGCGCGTCATCGGTCGATTCAAAGCCGGAGAAATAGTGCCAAAGCCAGGCGCCACTGACCAACAGAACAATGAGCGCAACGAGAATGATCCAACGCTTGCGAGAGCGCCGTCTCGGATACGCCGACTTCAACGGGTCATCGGCATCTGTGTTTTCTTGAGGCTTGCCCGGCGCTGACGGAGATTCTTGCGGCGGATTTGTTGATTGAAGTTCTTCCGGCATGTTCAATTTCCTCTCAAATACTCTGCGTATCGGGACTCCGCGACTCCAGTCGCTCGCGCCAGTGAAATCTTGGCCAGGTTGTAGCTGTAGAGACTCGCAATATAGGCGTCATTCGCGGTTGCCAGCGCATCTTGCGCCTGAACCACTTCCACGTTGTCTGTGACTCCCGAGCTAAATCGATCGCGCGATTGCGCCAGAGTTTCAGTGGCCAGAGTTACCGCGCTTTTCTCGACATCAACTTCCTGCGCAGCCGATTCCAGATCGAGATACACGTCGCGAACCTCCTGGTCGATCTTGACCCGCAGGTCCTCCAGCCTTTGTCTCTCCTCTGTCAGCGACGCATCCGCCCGCAGAACATCGCCGTGCACTTTGCCTCCCTGAAACACCGGAATGCGCAGCGTAGCTGCCGCATCGACAGTGCCATGCGATGAACCGGGATTCACTCCGGAGAGACCGTAGTCGGTCTCCGCGCCTAAGGATGGATAGCGCTCCGCTGCGGCGGCCTTTCGCTCAAGCTCGGCGGACCGGACTCGATTCACCTGGCTTTGCAGATCGGCGCGCGCCTTGTAAGCACTCTGAATCGCATCATCGAGCCCGGAAGCAGGCAGCTCTGAGTACGGCAGACGGGTTGTCGTTTCAAACTGCTGGCCCAGCGGAAGTCCGATGGCTCGCGCCAAAACCAGCTTCTGCTTCGCAAAATCATTTTGCGCTGTGATCAGCTTTTGCTCCCGCGATTGCAATTGCACCTGCGAGCGCAGAACATCCACGGCCGCAGCCAAGCCGGCTGTCTGCTGGTCCCGCGCCTGTTGAAGAAGCGCCTTGGCCGTGTCCCTTTGCGATGTGGCTGACTCAACCTCCGATTGGTCAGCATCGACCAGCAGATAGTTCGCGACAATCACCAGCACCACAAGCTCGCGTGCGTCTTTGGAGCTGAACTCCGCCGACTTCTGCTGCGCCGCCGACGACCGCGCCCGCTCTATCGATGCCCAATCAAACACCGACTGCGTGAGGTATGCCCGCGAGTCGAAATAGCCAAACGGTCCGACGATCGGGGGCACTCCATGAATGGATAGACCAAAGGCCGCCTTGATATTGACCTGATGCAGCCCGAACCCAGTGTCGGTCACAACGTTTGGGAGCAAGGCACTCAGCGCCTGCCATTTTTCTCCGCGCGCATCAATGACCGCGTCCGTGGCCAGCACCCCACCAAGGTTTTGTTTTAGCCCGAGGGTGACGGCGTCTTCGAGGGAAAGCGCACTTGGAGCTGCGCCGGGTTTACTCGATGGAATTCCCCCCAGGTATGGATTCTGCGAAAGCGTTTGAATGTTCTTCTGCCCCGCCTGGACGGCTGTTCGCGGCGTACCCGTCACATCGGCAAGAGCAATCGGGTTGTAGGGCGCGGGCGTTGCGGGTGTGCTGTACTGCGCGGATGCGGTTAGTCCGCAGCACAGCGAGACACCGAACAGCATCGCATTCGCCCCGATTCGAAACCGCATGTTGACTCCCCTTTTTTGCGTTTATTTACGTCGCGCCGAGATTGGTGAAGTTATCTCCTTGAGTCTCTGTCTCTACAATTCGTCCTCCGCAAATGAGAGGCTGGGATTCGCCATGCTCGCGTGTGCTTGAAAAACGACAAGCAACTGCAATCCAGGTTGGAAGTGCTCGTGGTCTTGCGGGAACTCAGGCTCATTGCGGCGACTGTGTCGTGGATCATCGTCTGTTTGCTAGTGTCCCGCGAAGTCGGCGAGCCTGCCATTAGACGAAGGTATCGGTCGACCCTTTGGTATCGGCTTGCAGCCGAAGCACGCGGCCTTGAAGGTTGAGTAGAAGGAATCGATACCAAAGTCTCAATACCATGGTGCAATTGTTTCTTCCGTTGTTTTTTGATCTGATCCGTGGATGGGCCCGGGAAGAACCGGCAATTCCATGCATGGATGCAAAGGGGAGGAACAATGGACAGCAGAAACAACCCTGCAGAAGTGAAGAGTTCGTACTCGCGTGCGCCAGTGCACGACACATCCGCCGGATTCGCACGGGAGCTCGTCGAGACTGTCGACGATGCCGGTCAGGATGACACGAATGAACGCGGCAAAAAGATCATTTCACGTCATAAAACGTTAGGTCTTATCGCCGCAACAATCCTCGCCTTCTCGATTATTTCGATTGCATTCGGCCAGGAGGACGCGGTAAGCGCGGTACACGCAACCATTCAAAAAATTGACTCGGCTGGAAAAATCATCGTGGTGAAAACAGACGATGGCGTTGATCACTCACTACACTTTCTCGGCAGCACGGCTGTTCATGCTGGCGATGATGCGGGCGCCGCTGCCAAGGACTCCTGGCATGGCTTGAAAGAAGGAAGCGAAGTCGTCGTCCATTACACGAAAAGCGGAACTGAAGAAACCGCGGTTGAGATTGACAAAGTGGGCGCCGGCGGTTTGACCACGACAGAAGGCACCGTCAAGGAAATTGATCGCGGCGGCAAGAAGCTAGTGGTTGCTTCAGGCGATGGAACGGAGGCGACCTTTCGGCTGACCGGAAATGCCGTCAAAGAGACGGGAGCGGGCATTGGAAAAGGTTCGGAGGTCACCGTCTTCTATTTCGGGAAAGCGGGCAAAAAGGTCGCGCACTTTCTTGGCACAAGCTCCAGCGGGCCTTCTTGAAACAGCGGGCTCGAATGCAGACTACACATCCATCTGAATGTTGACCTCTGCCGTGACAGCTATGGTTGTGCGCGGTCAGGCTGACACAGTTTCGGGTTGCCGAGATCCGGTTGTCGGCGCTTCAAAACTGCCTGCCCTTCGAAGATTGCTCTCGGCAGATATGCGCCGTCGCGGCTGACTTTATCCTGAAGCAGATGCACAGTGCTTTCGCAAACGAGCGGCGCTAAAAAGATGTAAATGATGCTCACATGCGCCGTGATGCGGCGGCATGTTTCATCACGCTTCACCGCTGCATCCACCACAAAACGTTGCACCCAGCGAAGAAGAGATTAGGTTCCAGGTGCTCTTGCAAATCAATTAGACCGCGGCACTGGCGATACCTTGGTATTCGGATTCTTCCAAAAGAGTACGCGACACTTTTGGCGGACTTATCCAATTCATACTGTGGTCTTGGACGATACCTTCGTCCAATAGACCCGTCGTCGCACTTCTGGCACTCTTGCATTGAACGGTGGCTCGCCCTGACATGGAAATGACTACCAGGTGGATGGCACAAGAAGACCGATTGAGAACACACGCGTGACTGCGCCCATTCGATTTGAGAGGAGAATGAAATGGCATCAAAAGGAAAAGTCTTAGTGCTGGTTTCGAGCGGACATGGCTTACCGCTGAAAAGTGGCGGGTGTTATCACGGTGCCGGCTATTATCTGAACGAGTTGACAGTTCCGGTCCGCGCCCTCATGCAGGAAGGCTACGAGATCACTTTCTCCAACCCCAGGGGCAACACGCCGCAACTGGATCTCCATTCAGCTGTCCCCGATTTCTTTGGCGGGGATGAGGGTAAGCTCCAGGACTATTTCAAATTCCGCGATAGCCTGAGTGGCCTCAGAAATCCAACTCGCAT
>JBEKDE010000026.1:0-52444 GCA_050014515.1 Occallatibacter sp. | reverse complement strand
TTGCCGATGCCGCGATGGCCGGAAAAAATGTAGCCGTGGGCGATCCGGTTCTGCGACAGGGCGTTCATCAGGGTGCGCGTGACGTGGTCCTGACCGGCCACGTCGGCGAAACGCTGCGGACGGTATTTGCGGGCCAGAACCTGGTAACCCATGGGAACGCGCTCCTTAGGCCGGTTGGGGAAAGCATCGGCCTAAGGTGGATTGTATCGTTATCGGCTGGGAGGGCGCGGAGGTGGAAAACGGATTCGTTGTGCGCAAGTTTTCGCGGCCACGATCCCGAGTTCAGGCCTGCGTCTAAACGGCAACTTTGCCAGGCTTTCGTTTTGCTTGCTTCTTCTTTGCTGCTCGCGCGCGGGCTCTTTTTGCGACAACTTTGCGCCTGCGAATCTCTTCTCTCGAATACATTGTGCCGCGGCAGCTTTTTGCGCCGCAGTTGCATGTGGCTTCGTCATCGCCACCGTCGTAGAGGCAGTAGTCGTAGGTGATTTCCTCGCCTGCGGCGATGTGCTTGATGGCTTTCACCCAGACGCGGCCACCCTCTTCGCTGGTTTCGCAGTTGGCGGCGCAGCTGTGGTTGATGAACATGGCGGCGCAGTGGCCGTCGATGACGATCTCGCCGCTTCCCAGTCCAAACAGGTAGGTGATGGGCGATTCCTCATACGCTTCGTCGGCCTGGTCTTTGGAGATGCGGCGGCCGGTGTATTCGGCAACGTGTTCGCCCCTGCGGATGGGCGTGGTGGTGTAGCAGCCGGCGGCGTGGATGGCGGAAGAGCGGATGATCAGGCCCATGCGAATATGCGATGCTTTCCTTTGAGGCGGAAAATGTTGTATGCAACGCATCGTACCATTGAAGGGATAAAGAACATGAGATGGGGCTTTCCAATTGCGATGGTTTTTGCGGGCTGCCTGGCGGCAGGCGCGCAGGCTCCGCAGCAAACGCCGGCCCCGGCTCCCGCAGATGGGCAGGCAAAGCCGGCCGCGACGCCGCAAAAGCCTGCCGCAACCCAGCCCCCTGCTGTGAATCAGCCGGCTCCGGCATCATCCAACGCGTTTCCTGAGGATACGAGTAACGTGCCGGTGGTCTCGGCTAAAAGCATGGCAGAGGGAAGTGCGGGCGGTGAAGAGGGCAGCCACCTGCCGGCGCCGAGCGCGGACTCTGATCCGGTGCGCAGCCCGGACGACGCGGCTGCAGCGGACGAGCTGGTTGGAAGCAGTTCCAGTTCGAGCACGGCTGGGATGGACAAGCTGTTGCCGGCCTCGGGCGACGATGTTCCCAACAAGCACAAGAGGCTCACTGTTGACGAGCCGGCGCACGAGGCGGGTGCTCCAGAGGACATCAGCGTAGGCGATTATTACTTGCAGACCAAGAACTGGAAGGCTGCGCTGTCGCGCTTCGAGTCAGCCATGGTGCTGGCGCCGGACAACCCCGAGGTGTTCTGGGGATTGGCGGAGGCGCAGCGGCACCTGGGCAACTTTGCCGAGGCGCGCAAGAATTATCAGACAGTGGTGGACTACGATCCGGACAGCAAGCACGGCAAAGAAGCGCGCAAGGCGCTGAAGGATCCGGAGATTGCGAATGCGAAAGCCGAAGCGCCTGTAGTGAAGTAGGCCCGGAAGGATGATCGCCCGGATTTCTTACATCGGTTCTCCGTTCGCTCCGCAGCACCTCATCGATTGTCAAGAGGACATTCGCAAACACTCTTCCAACTATCTCATTCCATTGCGGTAGATTTCTTCCAGGTTTGCCTGTTATTTCTCGACGCGGCGCATACTGGAAGTTGATCAAAAATGCCATCCGATCAGTCCTGCGAAGGAATAGAAACCTGCGCAACGAAATGATGTGGGCGGTTCGGATAAAAAAGCCTCAAGTTTGATTTCGCCTGATATTCGCTGAACTATGAGCTAAGTTACACAGCAGTAACCATATAGATAGAACCGCGTGGTTTCGCTTTCTATTTGCCAGTTGGGGGATGTGGGCAGAAATTGAGTCGCGAACCCGAGCCTTCGCTCACAAGCCCGACCAGCGCAGGTACGCATTAATCATCGGCTGACCCCACAGGCTGCTGACGATTCCACCGATACAGAGAAATGTGCCCAGTGGAAGCTTGTTGCCTGCCCAACGGGTGGAGTCTTGGCGGGTTGATGGGAAGAAAAGCAGGATCAAGGCGGCGAAGCAGCCAATGAGCAGGGCCATCGCAAAGGCGAGCAATGCGCCGGGCAGGCCGAGCCACGCGGCCAGCATGGCCATTAGCTTGGCGTCACCCAAGCCGATGCCTTCTTGGTGACGGACAAGCTTGTAGAGCCAGCGTATGAGAAGGATCAGGACGGCGGCGACGAAGATGGCGATGAAACGGGACCAGGCAACATCCCACAGCTCTCCCCGCATGTATTGAAAGCCAGGGTGCAAGGGCGAACGGCCGATCGAGTCTAGTTTTACTGCGACAATGAAACTGAAAACCGAAATCAGAAAACCCGCAGCAACTCCAGGCAAGGTGAGCCGATTAGGTAGCCAAAGATACTCGGCGTCCAGAACGGCAAGAGCGATGAGCAGCCAATAGAAGACCAAGAGCCCAAGCGATGTCAGTAAAGAGTCGTAGAGTGCGACTCGAGGGAGGCTTGGGTCAAGCACATTGACAGGGAAACTCCAGGCCACTGAGCCCCAAAGCGCTGCGACCGCCAGTTCCACCATCGGATAGCGCCAACCGATCAGGTCGTAGCAGTTGCGGCAGCGCCCCCGCAGCGCGATCCAACTGACCAGCGGAATATTCTCCCACCAGCTCAGCGTGTGATCGCAGTTGCGGCAGTGAGAGTGCGGATGAACGACGCTCTCGCCCTCGGGCCAGCGGCTCAGGCACACGTTCAGAAAGCTGCCGAAGGCGAGTCCGAACAGGCCCGCGAAAACAGTTCCAAGAATGCGAATCATGCGCGAAGTTGAGTATACGGCCAAGCTCAGGCGCGGATTCCTCAACGAATGCCTTCCCACGTTTCAGAATCGAGACATCGGGTGACCGGACAGCTCGGCTACTTCAACTCCATTTTTGGTTTCGATCCGTTGGCGGATTGGATTCTTTCGGTGGCTAGTTTTTCGGCGGTGTCCAATGCGTCCGCCGCTTTTACCGGTACATCCGGCGTGACGCCGGTGCCTTCCCAATCGGTTTTGGTGATGGGGTTGATGGCGCGGGCGAACGGGACACCGATGGTGAAGTGGTCGTCGATGCGATGGCCGCTGACGGGGTGAGCGCCGCCACCGGTGACTTCGCCCACGATGGTGGCTCGCTTCTGGGTTTTCAGGTCGTTGGTGAACTCCTCCGCGCCGGAGAATGTGCGCGAGGCGGTGAGCACGTAAGCGGGAATATTCGGCAGGCGGTTGCCGGGAACGTAGGGCAGCGTCCAGTACTGCTCGGTCTTGTCTTCCTTGCGGTTGTAGAGATCGTTCAGGTGGGTGGGCTTGTCGAAGAGGTACGTGCAGGCCAGCGCAACCATCTTGGGATCGCCGCCGCCGTTTTCGCGCATGTCGTAGATGATGGCGTCGACATGAGCGAGGAAGGCCATGGCTGAGACGAGCGTGGGCCCGCAGATGTCGGCGTCGGCGAACATGTCGAACTTGAGATAGCCGATGTTGCCGGGAAGGATTTCAACTTTGCGGAATCCGCAGTTGTCGTGCTCCATGTCTTTGCGGAAATCGGCGATCTGCGCGGGCGTGGGGCCGCCGCCGTCGGGTGGATCAGGGGGCAGCTTGACCGGGCTGAAGTTGACGTGCAGATGCTTGTCGTGGCTTACATCGAGCAGGTCGGTGGTGAGTTTTGAAGCGAAGGAGTCGCCGTCGATGATGTTGTCGTAGTCGCCCGCCTTGAGATGGGCGCGGACGGCGTCGATCATCTTCTGGCCGATTTCAGGGTAGACGTAATATTCGGTGATGTCGTCGGCGATGCCGTCAATCACGCGCTTGCGGGCAGCGGCGTCGAGCTTGACGTCTTCGACCACGCCGCCGGGAGGAATGGCGCGCAGGCCGAAGTTTTCAACTTTGTGAGGTTCGGCGGATGTGAGGATGAGGTTGCCGATGGCGACGGTGGTGCTGGCCTTCTCCTTGACACGGAACTTGATCTGCAGAGGCTCGCTCTTGTCGATGGAGAGTAGATCGAAGCCGCCGGTCTGGGCGCGGAAGTTATGGAAGAAGTCCGACGTGGCCCTGGGGTCATAGTTCTTGATATAGGCGTCGATCCTGGCCTGATCGCCGCTGTTGAAGGCGTCAAACCATGCGGTGAGCGCGTGGCCGGCGGGGGTGTCGGGAATTGGCACCTGCGCGAATGCAACTCGGCCGCCGACGAATACAAGCAAGAGGAGAAACAGTTTGCGGAGCATGGAAGCCTGGACTTGCTTCGCAGTTTTTTGCAGGGTACGCGCCGCGGGAAAAGCTGCGGAGCCTGGGCAAACACGCAGATCGGTCACTGGATTCTCCTTCAAATGCAAATAACAAGACGGATGCGAGATGAGTGCCGGGTATTCAGCGGCAAGTTTAATGCATCCGCCCTTCGTCGGTGCAGCAAACAACGGCCTTCGCCTCGGTGCGAAGGCCGTTGACGATTCAGTGTCAAGAGAGGCAGATTCAATCGGCAGATGGCCTCTCGATCTGGTCGATGGCCAGTACTTTGACCGGGCCCTGGTTCGGCTCGAGCCGCAATCCGAGCTGATCTTCAAGCGTCGCGCTTGTTTCCTCTGACGATTGGCCTTGCGGCCAGTGAATGGTGATATCGTAGCGGCCGGTTAGTCCGGTCTTGTCTACGACCTGATAATTGAGTTGCTGGGAGAGCATGTCGGCCAGCACCCCAGGCGAAGCGTTGCTGATCATGAGTTCGTGGTTGCCGCTGCTGAAGGACGACTTCTCGCGGACGATGGTAAGGCTTTTCCCAGCGTCGGTGGTCGCGGGGGACAAGGAACTTGCGGTGAGTTTCGAGCCGCCGCTTGCGACAACGAGTTCAAAGATCGGCAGGTTCTCCGATTGGGGAGTGAGCCTGAGGTTGAAACGCTCTGCGAGCAAAGTCTTGAGCATTGCCTGAAGTTGCCCAGGTCCAAGATGATCTGGCACCACAGCCGACGGAGGCGGTGGTGGCGGCGGTGGCGGCACTCCAGCCGAGGAGATTGCACTGGAAGATGTGGCTCCGAAAGTTACGTTGGGAGTGCCCGGAGTTTCCTTCCAGGTTGCGTCGATATCGAACTTTTCTGTGTCGGCCCAGCTGGGCATCCCGGTGACCTGGTACTCGTGCACACCATAGGCAAACGCAATGAGCGAGGTCAGGGAGGTGTTCTTTTCGGTGAACGCTCCCGGCTCGATCTGCATGCTGGAGTTGGTGTTGGATGGGTTGCTAGGCTGGATGGTCACATGATCGAACGCGGCGGCAGGCGCGGCCTGGGTTCGCTCAACCTGGGCGCTGACGTATGGGGAGTTGTATATGCCGAGTGCGATGGGAGCGGCAACGGCGCCGATGGCGAGTGCAGCCAGGGTGAGCTTGCCGCGCAGCTTGAGGTTGCTTCCAAGTTGGCAGTTCATGATGCGCACGATCCTCCTTTGGAGACTTGAGCTGTTGAGATTTGAGCCGGCCACGCCGGAGACGCAGGACAGTGGAGCTTCCACGCAGAACTTGCAGGCTTGGAGGATGCTCTCCGCGTAGACGTCGGGTTGATTGCCGGACTGCAAGACCTGCTCATCGCAGGCGCGTTCGCGCTCATCGACCAGTTGCGCGCCAACCCACCAGACGACGGGATGAAACCAGAAGACGGCTTCCACCAGCATGTGCAGGGCAGCGGCGAGATTGTCATGGCGACGCACATGCCAGAGCTCGTGGGCCAGAATGCTGCGCAATTGGGGATCTGAAAGGCGGTCGGAGATTCCTTCCGGCCAAAGCAGAACAGGCCGCAGGATGCCGAAGATTCCAGGCTCCATTGAACCGCTCGTCACAAGAAACGGGATTGGCTTTGTGACTCCGGCATCCAGTTCCAGCTCACGCAACGCTGCTAGCTCGCGGCCCTCAGTCAAAGGGTTTGCGTGGCGCACCAAAGCGGCGAGACGCCGCCAGCGAATCCACCAGATTGCGATCGCGGTTGTAAATCCCATGAGCCAGATAGCGAGCAGAGTGGCGGGGATAAACGCCGTGTAGTGGCTGTTGTGCGCGAAGGGACGGACGACGGAAGCCGTGTCGACGAATGGCTGACCAGCCTGTTGAATGGCGATGTAAATGGCCGGGGGCGCAGAGACGGAAACCTGCGGCCTGCCGACGAAACTGCCCAGCGCAACCAGCAGCGAAAAGGGAACCAGGAATTTGATGGACGCAGCCAGCCAGAGGCCAAAGCGGATGCGTGCCTGGTTATTACGGAACAAGAGAGTGAGTGCCGCGACGACGAGGGCAAACCACGACGATTGCCAGAGGTGATTAGCGATGAGCTGCAAAGAGGCGTGGATGGATGCGGAGATCATGGCTTGCCCTTCCTTTCCATGGCGCGCAGCATCTTCTCTGCTTCCTTCACATCTTCAAGCGTGAGCTTGCCTGATTCGATGAGATGCGACATTACGGGCTGAGAGCTGCCGCCGAAGAGGGCCAGCAGATCGTCGATTAACCTGCGCTGTGCTGCGCCTCGCGAGACCGCGGCCGCGAAGATGTGGAAGTTGCCAACTTTCCTGACCCGGCGAACGATGTTTTTAGCTTCGAGCCGGTAAACGGTGGTCTGGATGGTGGTGTAGGCGGGCCGCTTTTTGGCAGGGAAGGCTTCCTGGAGTTCGCGGATGGATGCCTCGCCGTTGGTCCAAAGTGCGTCCATGATTTCAAATTCCAGTTTCGACAACCTGGGTTCTGTCACGTCTCTCTCCTACATATGTCATATTTACTACTACCGCTGTTTGTTTCTGTCAAGAAAAAGTTTTATTGAGTTGGGCGCAATGCCGCACGGGAGAGCGCGAATGGGTGGAGTAGACTGAAAATGCATGGACGTTCCGTCTGAAAGCTGCCACGAACATGCTGCTGTTTTGCCCACCGCGACCGACCCGGCGCAGGCTGCCTTGCTGTTTGAACAGTCGGTGAGCATCATGGCGCGGCTGCGCGCTCCCGATGGATGTCCCTGGGACCGCGAACAATCCTTCGATACGATCCGCAAATACACACTGGAAGAGACTTACGAAGTCTTCGACGCGATTGAGCGCCGGGATTTTCCGCATCTTGCGGAGGAACTCGGCGATCTACTGCTGCAGGTACTTTTTTATGCGGAGATGGCGGCCAACGAGGGCCACTTCACGATTGCGGATGTGCTCACCCATCTGAACAACAAGCTGATTCGGCGGCATCCGCATGTGTTTGGCGACGAGGCTTCGCGGGCCGCGGGAAACCGAGCGGATGTGGACGCGGCAGTGAAGGGTTCTTCGGCAGCGGTGCTGCGCAACTGGGAAGAGATCAAGCAGGCCGAAGCATTGCATGCGACAGGGACGCCTTCGGCGCAAGAGCCGTTGGCGTCGAGATTGGATTCAGTGCAGCGGGCGATGCCGGCCTTGGCCGAGGCGGCAAAGCTGGGATCAAAGGCGGCGAAGTCGGGATTTGATTGGCCGGATTGGCGCGATCTGCTGCCCAAGCTGGCCGAGGAGACAGCGGAACTGGAGGCCGAAGCTGCATCGGGCGATCCAGCACGAAAGCCGGCGGTTGAGGCGGAGCTGGGGGATCTTCTGTTCACCGTGGTCAACCTGGGCCGGCATTTAGGCGTGGACGCAGAGATGGCGCTGCGCGGGTGCAACAGGAGGTTTCGGGATCGATTCCGGCAGATGGAGGTTCTTTCGGAGAAGCCGCTTGAAGATCTTTCCGCTCCGGAGTTGGAGGCGCTATGGGTTTGTGCGAAGCAGAGGCTGGCGGGAGCGGACGAGCTGGGGTCTGCATCTAAAACGGGGGAGCGGAGATGATTTTGATCCGCCCCTGCTCAGGGATTGAAGAACTTCAGGCGTGCGTTGATATTCAAGTTGAGACTTGGGGATATGACGAGACGGATGTCATTCCCAGCAGGGCATTTCTGGTGGCGCAGAAGATTGGCGGACAAGTGATTGGAGCCTTTGATACCGAGATTCC
This sequence comes from Occallatibacter sp., assembly GCA_050014515.1. Taxonomy (GTDB): domain Bacteria; phylum Acidobacteriota; class Terriglobia; order Terriglobales; family Acidobacteriaceae; genus Telmatobacter. Next base: position 44,345 of record JBEKDE010000026.1, on the reverse strand, counting down.
GGGAACGCAGGCAGAGGGTGGTCCGGAGTCGCTGGTGGCATTCGCGTTTGCTTGGCCGGGATTCAAATCTGGAAAAGGTGAGCCGAGACCCTATCTGCACTCGCATATGCTGGCCGTGAAAGAGGGTTACCGGAATCGCGGTTTGGGCGCGAAGTTGAAGCGGGAGCAGAGGTTGGAGGCGCTTTCGCGCGGGATTCGGCACATGGAATGGACCTTCGATCCGCTGGAAATCAAAAACGCTTTTTTGAATATCCACAAGCTGGGAGCCACGGTTTGTGACTATCGGGTTAATTTCTATGGTGTATCCTCATCTCGACTGCAAGCTGGGCTTCCGACGGATCGTTTGGTAGCGGAATGGGAGCTTGATTCGCCGCGCGTAGAGGCGATTCTGGATGGACGGCCGGTAGTCAGCGAGGTCATCGAAGAACGGATCCTGGTTCCAGCCGCCATTTATGAATGGAAGGCGTCTGAAACGGACCGGGATCGGGCGCTTGCTGTTCAGTTGGAGAACCGCGGCAAGTTTCTCAGTGCATTTTCCCGGGGTTTGGCCGTAGTCGGATTTGTCCGAGATGCGGAAGGTAATGGAGTCTTTGAACTGGGATCTCACACTTCCAAGGAATTCAAGGAACGCGAAAACCTATGAGAATCGACGCAATTATCCTTCGTGAACTGCACCTACCCCTGGTGCGTCCTTTTGAAACCAGCTTCGGCGTCACCAGCAACCGCAGGATCCTGCTGGCCGAGATACGGTCTGAGGGGTTGACCGGGTGGGGCGAGTGTACGGTGGGCGAGCGGCCGTTCTTCTCTGGCGAATCAACCGACACCGCGTGGCAGGTGATTCTGAACGAACTGGGGCCCATGCTGGCCGCAGAGACGCCCCACCACGGTGGAGATTGCCCGCGGATCTTCAAGCAGGTGCGCGGCAATCGCATGGCCAAGGCCACGCTTGAAAACGCGATCTGGGACCTGGAGGCGCAGCGCGAAGGGATTTCGCTGTCGCGGCTGCTGGGCGGCGTGCGCGAGATCATTCCCTGCGGCGTGTCGCTGGGGATTCAGAAAACGATTCCAGAATTGCTGGCGATTATTGAGAAGGAACTGGCCGCCGGCTACCAGCGGATCAAGCTCAAGTGCAAGCCGGGATGGGACGTAGAGGTGTTTGAGAAGGTGCGGAACCGCTGGCCGGGAATCACGCTGAGCTGTGACGCCAACTCCGCCTACAAGCTCAAGGATGCCGACCACCTGGTGACTTTTGACGCGTTTGATCTGCTGATGATTGAGCAGCCGCTATGGCACGACGATTTCTACTACCACTCCATGCTGCAGAAACGGCTGCAGACTCCGATTTGCCTGGATGAATCCATCCGCAACCGGCGCGACGCGCTGGCGGCGATTGAGATGGAGAGCTGCAAGATCATCAACATCAAGCTGGGACGTGTGGGCGGATTCTCCGAAGCGATTGCGGTGCATAACGCGGCGCAGGAGCGGGGAATTCCGGTGTGGTGCGGCGGGATGCTGGAGTCGGGCATCGGACGGTCGCATAATATTGCGCTCTCGACCTTGGAGAACTTCTCGCTGCCGGGGGATGTGTCGGCTTCAAAGCGCTACTGGAAGGAAGACATTGTGGAGCCGGAGATCACGGTTCTGCCGACCGGGGAGATTCCGATTCCGTCGACGCCCGGACGCGGCTACGAGGTGAAGACGGAGATGGTGGAGCGGCTGACGGTGCGCCAGGAGACGATCAAGGAATTCGCGTTGGTGTTCTAACGTCGAGGCGGGAACCGCGCGCGGGTTTCCCGCGTACTAGCTTCCGGCAGGGCAACTTTGACGGCGGGATTACGTCTTAATCTTGAGGCGGCCGACGCTGACCGTTGCATGCTGCCGGAGGTTGATCAGGTGACTCCCCAGGAAGAAGAGCTTTTAAACTCCCTCGTTGAACGCGTAAATCAGACACAATTACGGGAAAAAGACCCCGACGCCGAGGCGCTGTTGAACCGCGAACTGGGGTCGAACCCGGACGCGCTGTACATCATGGCGCAAACCGTCCTGGTGCAGAACATCGCCTTGGAACAGGCCAAGGCGCAAGTTTCGCAGTTGCAACAACAGGTAGCGCAGTTGCAGCAGGCGAAACAGCAACCGGCGCACGCGACCAGCTTTCTGGGCAACCTGCTGGGGCATCGCGACCCGGCTCCGCCACCACCGCCGCAACCGGCCTATCTGCCGCCACAGCAGCAGGGTTACGTGCCGCCACCGCCTCCTCCGCCGGGATATGTGGACCCGCAGTACCAGCCGCAATACATCCCGGCAGGGCAGCCCAGCTTTCTGCGCGGGGCCATGCAGACCGCGGCGGGGGTGGCCGCGGGTGCGCTGGCATTTGAAGGCGTGGAGGCAGTCCTGCACGGAATGGGCGGCTTTGGCCATCCTGGATTTGGATGGGGCGGGCCCGGAATGGGTATGGGCGGTTTTGGGATGGGCTCCGGTGTGGGCATGATGGGCGGCGGCTTTGAACGGCCTGTTGAAGAGACGGTCATCAACAACTACTACGATCAGCCGGGCGGCCAGGAGCACGGGGAACACGGCGGATTTGAGCAGGGCGGCGGCGCCGAACCGCGGCAGTTTCAGGAATCGGCGCGGCCATTTGACCAGAACGACCAGGGTGGCGCCCGGCTTTCCGACGCCAGCTACAACAACAGCGGAGACGACGACCAGGGCAGCTTCGACAACGGCGGGCAGGACGACAATGCCGGCTATGACGACGGCGCACAGAATGATCTGGCTCAAGACGACGGAGGCCAGGATGATGGCGGCGGTTTCGACGACGGCGGTGGTGGATTTGATGACGGGGGCGGATTCGACGGGGGCGGCGGCGATCTCTCTTGATTAGAGCCGCGTTCGGATGTTCGCTTCAAACCACTCTGAATCTGTGCCAATTGTGATTTTGAGCACAGACTCACCGATGACGGGATGTTCTCTTAAGAGCACTGAACTTAATTCTCTCTAATGGAAAGCATCTTTTTCTGGCTTTCCAACTGCGTTGTCACGCAGGAAGCATGCAGGGCGTAAATGTGGGCGCGGATTTTCCTGGCGAAGACTTGCCTGGAATGCGCTGGTCCGGGACCCACAGTATCGCCCGGCACGGCTCTCTGCAGCGTTTCTGTTGCCGGCTTCGGCGCAGAACGTGCAAGTCCTTTTGCCTTGGAGGGCTCGTGACTAAGCGCAGTCTGGATGTTGTGCTGGCAGTGTGTCTGCTGGTTTTGGCGATGCCGGTTCTGGCCATTGCCGCAATTCTCATCAAGTTGGATTCCGATGGCCCTGTCCTGTTTCTGCAGGAGCGGATGGGGCGAAACTTCAAGATATTCCGGCTATTCAAGTTACGCACCATGACTGTTTCGTCGGACGGGTCTGCTTATACGCTGGGTGCTGATCCAAGGATTACCCGAGTCGGACGCTGGCTGCGCTGGTTCAAGATCGACGAGCTGCCGCAGCTGTGGAATGTGCTGCGGGGCGACATGAGCCTGGTGGGCCCGCGGCCGGTGATTCCAGAGCTTGCGCGTGAATTTCAGCGGTCTTATGAGCGCCTGCTGGCGGCCCGCCCGGGTCTTACCGACCCGGCCACATTGAAGTATTGCCGCGAGGCGGAGATGCTGGCCGTGGCGCCCGATCCGTTACTTTACTTCAAGACCGTGGTGACGCCGGACAAGCTCTTCATTTCGCAGCTTTACCAGGAGCGCGCTACGGTGCTGACAGATGTCTGCGTGCTTGCGGCTACCGCTTGCGCCCTGCTTCTTCCCAATGAACGCACACGGTTAGTGCTCCCTGAGAGAAGCCACGCGCCCGTGCTTGCCTTTCCAACGCCGGTGCCGGCCGTCCGGACCAGACCGAGGACGGAGAAAGTGAGCTTGGAGACGCCATTTGAGTACCCGCTGGAGTTGCCGCGCCGCGACCGATTCGGGCACCTTGTCCCATCTCCAGGTGTTCTCCAAGCATCTGGCAAAACTGCGAATCGAACTGGCCGAACGCCGTTGGTCCCCTGATCTCTCACTTAGGTGTGCTGTCTGTCACGCTTTGGCGGAAGGATTGGCTTGTTAAAATTACCAGCGGAAGATCAGAGGCCTCGCCGGTGTGCGGTGTCTCAAGGAGAGTGGAATGCCCGAAGCGTACTCGTTCAGCACCATACCCGCGAAGATCCTGTTGCCCATCGATTTCAGCCCGTCCTCTCATGCAGCCCTGGAGCAGGCCACAACCCTGGCCCAGCATTTTCACGCTGAGGTTTATCTCGTATACGTTCTTTCCGATGGCCCCGGCCTGGAAGAGGCGAAGAAAGAGGCTGAGAAGCACTTTGCCACCTCTGTAGCCGGCCTCAAAACCAAGGGAATCAAAGCGACGGCTGCGGTTGAAGTGGACGACGACATCGCCGGGAAGATCCTGGATGTGATCGATCGCGAGCACATCGACCTGCTTGTGGTCTCGACGCATGGAACCACTGGCTGGCATCCGCTGGTGTTTGGGTCGATTGCAGAGAGGCTGGTGAAGCTGGTGCAGATTCCGCTGCTCCTGGTTCGCACCCAGAAGCCGGCCAGCAGCGTGAAGATCACCTCGGGCCGCCTGATGGAATGGTGGTAGAAAACTGGAATAGGGATTTGGGACAAGGCGAACGGTGGTCAGCCGTTCGCCTTCGTTCTGTCCGGAGAGAGTTACTACTTCTTGCTTCCGGCCAACGCGCCTATTGCGTGTCTTTGACGCAGCGGAAGCCTACGCCGCCGGAGCGGTCATAGCCGGGGGCCATCAGCAACAGCTTGCTGTGCTCGTCGTTGCGATAGGCCTGGGGAAAATACCAGATTGAGCCTTGCGGCTGGTAATATTCGCCGCCACGCAGAATCGCAGCGCGGGTGTGCTCGTCGGCGTATTCGTCGGTCCATTGCCAGACGTTGCCGACAAGATCCATGACTCCGTACGGGCTTGCAGCCGCGGGGTGTGCGTCCACCAGGTCCGGCCCGGGCATGATACGGCTGGTTGCCGGCGTAGGCACGTAGGTTGGCTGCCACTGGTTGCCCCAGGGAAAGACGCGGCCGTCGGCGCCTTGCGAGGCAAACTGCCACTCCCACTCATGCGGTAGCCGCTTGCCGGCCCACTTCGCGTAAGCTCGCGCATCTTCAAGCGAGACCCAGGTCACGGGCCGGTTTTCCCATCCCTGCGGAAAGCTGCCGTTCTTCCAGTCGCGGAGAAAGTTGATGGAATCCTTCGGCGCGTAGTGCGTGGCGTCGAGGAACTGCTTGAACTGGGAGTTTGTGACGGGAAACTTGTCCATGAAGAAGGGCTTGATCTCCATGGAGTGCTCATGGAAACGACGCGGGGAGTCTTCCCAGGGATACTGCACATCAACGCCGACATTTCCGCCGCCTTCAATCTCTGTGCCACTGACTCTGAAGATGAACGATCCGCCGGGAACTTTGACCATGCCTGATGGTGCTTCGGCTGCCGGTTGCGTGGGCGGGATTTCGACGATCTTCTGCGGCAATATCTCGGGCTGGTGCGAGAAGCTTTCGAGCGGCTCCTTCGTCATTTCGGCCATGCGCTTCATCAGTGTCTTGATCGCGTCACCGGGTTCGCCGGGGGTGGCCAGGATGGCGCCATAACCGTTGGCTTCAATGGGGAAGCTGAGTACTGCGTCAGCGTCCCTTACCTCGGCCTTCAATTCCGTGCCGTGATAGAGGTCAAAGTAGCGCATGCCGGGGGTGACGGGCACGCTCATCTGGCGTCCGGGGATGTCGTAGCCGGTGCGGTTAACGATGGTCCAGACGGTATCTTTTCCGAGCGGCCAGCGGCTGGCGTACACGCCGTAGTTGTGCATGGGATAGAGGGGCTCCCAGTCCGGGCTGACCAGGAAGGGCGCCACACCGCGTTCGATGGTTGCTACGCGGCGGGTGGCTTCGGCATCGCGCGGGGTAATGCCGACCCAGATGCCCCACACGTTTTCCCAACTCTCCCATCCCACGCCATTGAAAAAGGCGAATTGAAGATCGCTGGTTTTGTCGGGATTCCAGCGGTCGCTGATGTTGACCATGTGACGGGTTTCAAGCCATTTGAACCGGTCGACCATGGGGATGAAGGGAAAGCTGTACTGACCCCAGGTCATCACATTCCAGGCGAGGGCCTCGTCGCTGGGGCTGCCTTCCGGTTCAAAGGCCAGTGGATGGTTGATCTTTTCCGCAGCAAGCGAAAAGCCCAGCGGAACGCCGTCCTGGGTGTCGCCGTTGACTCCGTCGGCATTGATTTCTTTCATCAGGCTGGCGATGGCGTCGGGCCACGCGTCGTCCCCTGTTTCAGAGGACGGCGGGCGCGTGCCTTCGTCCCACATCATCATGGGAAAGAGGACACGGACGCCGCGGCGATGGAAGTCGGCGACCATTTGGCGGACGCCTTCAACACCGCCGGGCATGGACTCCACCATCTGCAACTGGTTGCGATCATCGATGCCCATGTTGGGATAAGTGGACCAGACCAGTACGGCATCGATGCCGCCATAGCGCTTGCCGAGGTCGTCGAGATAGCGGTCGACTGTGTAGCGGCCGGAGACGGGATCGTAGAAGTACCGGTCCTGAACCATCATCTGCGGCTGGATGAAGCTGGACTGGGTCCACTGGAGCGCGGGGAGCTGATAACGAGACGAGTCGTAGGTGGTGCGGATGTGGCGCTCGGTGCGCCAATGTTGAATATCGAGTAGCCAACGCTCATGGGTGAAGGGCTGGCAACCGGCCTGGAGCACGCCTTCCCACGCGTAGTGCAGATTGAGGCAGTCCGGTGGTGGAATCTGCTGGCCACGTGGCGAATAGAGCGAGTCCTGCGCTGCTGCGGCAAGGACGATGGTCCCTGCTAGAAATCCAAGGCAAAGTTTACGAAGCATGGTGCCCGATTCTCCCTCTGTGTGGATCCGGTGCGAATGATTCAACAAGAGCTTTACGAATGTTTGATGAGAAAGGACTCCACTTGGTCTCGCGTGGGCATGGATTGCTGCGCGCCGGGGCGGGTGACGGAGATGGCCGCGGCCGCTGAGGCAAACCGGGCCGCCTGCCAGGGGTCTTCGTTTTCGAGAAGCGCAACGGCAAAGGCGCCGTTGAAGCAGTCTCCTGCGCCGACGGTATTGACGGCCTCGACGTGAAAAGGAGGGACCCAGGCTGCCTTGCCGTCTGCGACGGCCACATACGATCCTTCTGCTCCGCGTTTGAGAACGACGCCGCGCAAGCCTTTGGCGAGCAGGTGATTCGCGCCGTCTTCAACCTTGAGGGACTCGCCGAGGTAGAAGGCGGCTTCGGTTTCGTTGGGTGTGAACCATGCGACCTGGCTCCAGATTGCGTCGGGGAGTGGTGCAGCAGGAGCGGGGTCGAGCATCACGGGGACGCCTGCCTCGGCGCAGAGGGCGAAGGTGTGGCTGATGGTGGCCATGGGAATTTCAAGCTGGCAGAGAACCATACCGGCGGAGCGAATGAGTGCGGCATGGCGATCGACCGTGGCGCAGTCGACTTTGCCGTTGGCGCCGGGCACAACGACAATGCTATTCTCGCCGGCTTCTGAGAGAAAGATAGGCGCAAGACCGGAGGGTCCGGCTGTTTTCTCCATGGCGGAGGTGTCAACGCCCGCGTCTGCAAGATTGGCGAGCAGGGCTGGGCCATAGGCATCTTCACCCACTTTGCCGACCATGCAGACCGGGTAGCCGAGTCGCGCGGCGGCGACGGCCTGGTTGGCGCCCTTGCCGCCGGGGGTGGTTTCAAAGCCGGTGCCGATGATGGTCTGGCCGATTTTGGGGATCTGCGGCGTGCGGGTCACCATGTCCATGGTGACGCTGCCGACAACGACGATGGGCTTTCGCGAAATACTCATGTACCAGGTCTCAGTTTAGTAGAGCGGAGCAAGCGCGATGGCGCTGAGTCCTGCCAGAAAGCAAATAAACATGAAGAAGAGCAGCAGGCGTGCGGCCTTGGGCGCTCCCGCGAATTCATGCCAGACAAAGACGCCCCAACAGGCCGAGATCATGGTGGCCCCCTGGCCGATGGAGTAGGAGACGGCTGGGCCGATGGGTTTGGCCAGGTGCGCAACCGAGGCGATAAAGTTGGCGACTGCGCCGACGCACCAGACTGCGCCGCCAAAGATTCCCGCCAGGTGCCAGCCGAAAGGGGCGCGCCAGTAGCCGGAGCCGTCCACGGGAGGCTTGCCGTCGAGAGGTTTGGCCATCAGCAAAAGGTTGGCGGGAATGGTGGAGAGGAAGACACCGATGGCGAAGAAGAAGGCGATGGCATAGGGGCCCGGGCCGGCGTCGCGAGCGAGGTCGTGGGTAGCGATGGGATACCAGCCGCCCATGAGCACGCCGGCGACGAGCGAAAGCACGATGCCGCGGGTGGTTGCGGCTTTAGCGGTGGATTCACGTTTGCGGTAGGCCGCGGCATCAAGGACGATGGCGAGAGTGACAAGCGCAACTCCACCAAACAGGAACAGGGGATTCGCGGCGGGGTTGAGCAGATAGCTGGAGACTGCGCCGATGACCAGCGCCAGTCCGATGCCGACAGGGAAGGCTACAGCGAGGCCGGCGACGTCGATGGCGGCAACAAGGAGCAGATTGGCGATGTTGAAGACTACTCCACCGGCAATGGCAAAAAGAATTGTGTGGGAGGAGGTGTGGGCTACGGCGTCAAGGAAGGTTGGGCCGGTGGGGCCGAGGCTTCCGGCGGTGAATCCCTAGACGAGTGTGGCGAGCAGGAGGCCGATGGCGTAATCCCAGTAGAAGAGCTGGAAGCGGTAGCCGGGGCAGAGCTTGAGCGTATTGGCCCACGACCCCCAGCAGGACATGCTGAGGATCATGAGAAAAAGAGCGGTCTCGTAGGTTGCGGGGAGCAGCATGGGTGGTTAGCCTCGTTCAACGGCGCAGATGCCACAAACAACGAACGATAGCGCCTGGGGGTGGGTGGGCGCAAATGGGCGTAGGGGGCAGCGGCCTTTTTCAGCCTGCTACCCCTTTGCCGCCTTGATTGCCTCCGTTAGAGCGGGGACGACTTCGAAGAGGTCGCCTATGATGCCGTAGTCGGCGATTTCGAAGATGGGGGCGTCGGGGTCTTTGTTGATGGCGACGACGCACTGCGAGGCCTTCATGCCGACCAGGTGCTGGATGGCGCCGCTGATGCCGACGGCCAGGTAGAGCTTGGGCGCCACCGATTGGCCGGAGCTGCCGACCTGGCGTTCCATGGGCAACCAGCCGTTGTCGCAGATGGGGCGCGAGGCGGCTAACTCTGCGCCGAGAGCCGTAGCCAGCTCCTGCACGAGGGGCAGGTTTTCCGCCTCTTTGATGCCGCGGCCGACGCTCACGATGAGCTGCGCGGACCCTAGATCGACGGTCTGCGAGCTTCCGCGGAATGGCTCCCCGGGTTTGGTGCGAATCTGCGCGGCTTCAATCGTTGGCGTGAAGACGGTGACTTCGGCTGAGCCTGATGCTGCAGCGTCGGCGCGAAAGGCTCCGGCCTGCACAGAGACGAGGCATGGTCCGCTGCCGGTGTGCCGGTAGTTGCCGCTGAGGCGGCCCTGCAGCAGCTGGCGGGTGAATACAGGACCGTCAGAGATTGCAACAACGTCGCTGACGAGGACTTCATTGAGGCGCGCGGCGAGTGCCGGCGCGTAGTCGCGCACCTGGTAGGTGTGTGGGAGTACTACGTACGTCGGAGCTTTGGACTGGATCAGCTGGAAAAGAGCCAGGGTGAATCCGTCTGCCGTGTAGTGGGCGAGTAACGGATGCTCCACGCGAAGAACTCGGCCTGAGAATTTGGTTGAGGTTTCTGCGGCAAGCGATTCAGTTTGCGGGCCGATCACGGCGGCGCTGAGGGGCAAGCCGAGGGATGTAGCCAACTTTTGCCCGGCGGCGACGGCTTCCCAACTGATGCGGCTGATTTTGCCGGCACGATCTTCAATGACAACCAGGACGCCGCTCATATTACGCGCACCTCGAACTTGAGTTTTTCAACCAGGGCTGCAGCAGCTTCTTTTGCCGTGCCGGACAGGATCTGCGTTGATTTTTGTTTCTGCGGCAAGGTCACGCGGTCCAATTGAACTACGGGTGCACTGTCGACTGCTAGCTCTGCGGCCGTGACGCGACGGACTTCTTTCATCTTGGCGCGCTTGATGCCCATCAGGGTGGCGTAACGGAGCTTGTTGCCGCCGGACTGGATGGTGAGAACGGCGGGGGCGGGCAGTTCGATGGTCTGGAACCAGCCTTCTTCCAATTCGCGCTTGACCTTGATTTGAGCTTGAGGGCCGTCGGCTCCCTCAACTTCTACGTGCAAGATCAGCGTTGAATGGGGCAGATTGAGCAATTCAGCGACGATGACCCCGGTCTGGCCGAGGCCGAGGTCTTCAGACTGCAGGCCGGTCAGCAACAGGTCGGGGCTTTCGGGTCTGACGGCGGTTGCCAGGAGACGCGCTACGCCGAGGGCATCACGCTGGCCCAGGTCGTCCGCTTCAATGTGAATGCCGCGGTCCGCGCCTTTGGCGAGGGCTTCGCGGATGGTCTGGCCGACGCGCTCCGGGCCGGCGCTGACGACAATTACTTCACCGCCATGCTTCTCCTTAAGCTGCAATGCTTCTTCGAGGGCATAAGCGTCGGACTCGTTGAGAGCGTATTGAAGGTCGGTTTCGTCAATCCACTTGCCCGCGGCGTCGATGCGAACCTGGGCGTCGCGGTCGGGAACTTGTTTGATGGCTACTATGATCTTCATGATTTTCGGACCTCGTTCATCTTAACTCGATTGAGCCGTTTGCGGCGTTTCGGCTGAAGCTACCATTAAGGTCAGTCGGGGCCTGTGACTGAGAGGGTCTCGCTTTTGTAGGCCAGCTTGCCAGAAAGTGAGCGCACTAAGAGACCAAAGAGCACGAAGAGCGCGCATATAGCGATGCCCACGATTTCGGCTGAGAATCGGTTCATTGTGGTAAAGGTGGCTATTAGGCGCCCACCGATGAGAAATGAGAAACCTCCTGCGATAAACAGGACTTGCGAGAGGCCCCTTAGAAGTAGAGCAAGGATGGGCGCAGGTTTCATTGGACTCAATCTTCGTTTCCTCCAGCCGCGCGAGCAGGATAGTTGCGGCGCGCAATCGCAGTTGTCTACGAAGCGGGTTCTCCGGAAGTGATGTCTTCTTCCTGCTGGCGCACGATGACACCGCGCTGGCGGATCAGGCGGCCATCGCGAATGGAAAAGAACTCGAAGAGCGGGTCTGCCTTTTCCACGCTGACCTCACAGCGGAATTCGCCTGTAGCAGTCTTCACAGCCTGTGCCATCGTTCTCAGAAAATCAACGACAAACTGGTTCGAGTCGCGGCCTTCAAAGTCGAACTCGATGTAGTTATTGCCGATTTCTACAGACAATCCGCTGGCGTCGGCCGACTTCTGGATGGTCTCGATCGCGTCATGCGAAAGGGCCGTTGTGTGAATGACTCCGCTGTAGGAGCAATGTGCTCCTGGCGGCCGGGTGAGCCGGGGCTCGGATACAGGCACCTTGGACTCCACTGCGAGCTGCGCAGTTGGTTAGGGTTTGGCTGTGGGCAAGCTTCGGGCGGCGATCTGGGCGATGTCGAGCAACTGCGGCGCGCCTTCGCCGGTGGCGGCGAGAGCGTCGCGGAACATAGTGTTGCAGAAAGGACAGGCGGCGGCAACCGTTGTGGCTCCGGTGGCGACGAGCTCAGCGGCGCGGACGTGGCTGACGCGCTCGCCGGTCTCTTCACCCAGGAAGGCCAGGCCGCCACCGGCGCCGCAGCAGAAACTGCGCTCGCGGTTGCGCGGGGCCTCCACCAATTCACCGGCAAGAGACGCGACGGCGCGCGGTTCGTCGTATACATTGCGATAGCGGCCGAGGTAGCAGGGGTCGTGGTATGCGATCTTCTCTCCGCTGGCGGCAGGCTGCAATTGGGTGGTGTAGCGGGCGAGGAATTCGCTGTGGTGCTCGATTTCCGGGGGTGTGCCGTACTCCTTCCAGTCTTCCTGGATGGTGCGGACGCAGTGCGGGCAGATGGAGACGATCTTCTTGACCTTGTTTTGCGCGAAGGCCTCCAGGTTGGCCTCGGCAAGCTGTTGGAAGACGAGATCGTTGCCCAGGCGGCGGACCGGGTCGCCGGTGCATTTCTCCTTGCGCAGGACGCCGTAACTGGTTCCGAGATGGTTCATTACGCGGGCGAAGTCGGCCACGATCTCGCGGCCTTTGGGGTCGTATCCGCCCATGCAGCCCAGCCAGAGACAGTACTCCTGCGTGCCGTCGAAGATAGGCAGGGCCTGTTTCTGGATAAACTTGTCGCGTTCGGCGGGGCTTATGCCAAGGGCGTTGCTTCCGCGTTCGAGGGCCAGGAAGAGCTTTCCTCCGTGATCGTCTTCCCACGCGCCGGTATTGACCGCGCCGCGGCGCAGGCCGGTGATGATGGGGACGTGTTCGATGCCGACCGGGCATTGAAACTCGCATGCACCACAGGTGGTGCATTGGAAGACGGCATCCTGCGAGTTGTATTTGCCCAGCAGCGGCTGGTCGGAGGCGGGGCCGAGGTCGTTGAGGTAGGCGCGGACGCCGAGGATGATTTCCTTGGGGTTGAGCAGCTTGCCGGTATTGGCCGCGGGGCAGTGCTCGGTGCAGCGGCCACATTCCACGCAGGAGTAGGCTTGCAGGCTGACGAGTTGCGTCAGGTCGGTTCCGGCAACCAGTCCGAAGTCCTCGTCACCGGAAAGAGGCGGAATCTGGCTGAAGCTGCCTCGGGAGAGAAAAATCGTCACCGGGCTGAGCACAAGATGCAGGTGCTTGGTGTGCGGGATCAGCGGCAGGAAGATGAGGATGGACAGCGAGTGAGTCCACCAGAGGATGCGGGCGGCAGTGCTCGAGTCATCCACGAAGAAGGCGGCCAGGTAGGTGGCCATAAGGGCGAAGATGAGCAGGGCGATGAAGCCGGATTCCCAGGAGAGTTTTTCACCCAGCCATTTGGGACGGACCAGGAAGCGGCGCACGAAGAGGGCAAGAATTCCGAGTGCGCAGGTAATGGCGAAGGCGGCGGCAAAGTAGAAGTAGAACTGGCCAAAGAAGCCGGTGGGCGAAAGAAATCCGATGCCGAAGCCGACGGCGAAGTGATTCAGCGTAACCAGGGCGAAGGCGCAGAATCCCCAGAAGACGAAGGCGTGGGCGAGGCCTGGAAGAGGACGTTCGCGGATGACTTTGGCCTGACAGAGAACCTCCCAGAAGAAATCCCATACGCGCTTGCCGATGGGGAAGAGGTGGAAGCCGGGGTCTTTTTTCGATTGCAGGATTTTGTGGAGAACGACACTGAAGCGGCGCCAGAAGCCGTACGCGGAGGCGATGACCAGCGCGACGATGAGCAGCTTCTCGATGAGCGAGAAGTGCTGGGGCTCAGCCAGGGTTGGGAGAGGAAATGGCATAGACGAGCGGTACGATTACAGGGCAACAATACAGGATGGGACGATGGGTTGTCGCGGAAAGGGGCGGGGTTCAGACGCGCCACTGGAAGCAGAGTTCGTAGTTGTCAGGATCGCGGAAGAAAAGCTGCTTCATGCCAAGGCGCGGACCATGGGGCCTTTGGACGTGATGCCGGCGACCTGAAGGTGTTGCGCGGCGGTGTCGAGGTCCTGGCAAGCGATGTAGAGCTGCGTATCCCCATGGGCGGCGACGCGGATGGGATCGATCTCCGATGGGCGGTGGCTGCGCTCGAACATAGTGTTGAGCATGAGGTTGGCGTCGTTGCGGCGGAGCCAGGCCCAGTCGATGTGCCCGTCGGGTTCGGGGTTGGAGCTCGCGTGGATTTCGAGTCCGAGCAAGTCGCGGTAAAAGCGAAGCGAGGTTGCCATATCGTAGACAGCCAGCAAGGGACAAAGGCTTTGCATGTCAATGGGCATGGGGAGGTCTCCGCGTGCGGCGATTTGAGGATAGCGTGCGAAGGGAATGAGTGCAATTGGCGATTGTGTCCGGAACGAATTAGGATGTTGGCGGGCATTTCGAAATGGAGGTTGAATTGAAGATGAACAAGATCACGCCATTTTTGTGGTTTGACGCCAACGCGGAGGAAGTGGCGGAGTTTTATCTGTCCATTTTTCCGAATAGCAAGAAGCTGGGCGAACTGCGGGTTACGGAGGCTGGACCGGGACCGGTTGGATCACTGCTGGTTGTCGATCTTGAGATTGAGGGTGAGCAGGTGTCGTTTCTGAATGGAGGGCCGGCGCACAAGCTAAGTGAGGCATTCTCATTTACGGTGCGCTGCGAAGACCAGGCGGAGATTGACAACTATTGGGCGAAGCTTGGTGAGGGCGGCAAGGAGCTGGGCTGCGGATGGATTCGGGACAAATTTGGCGTGTGCTGGCAGATCATACCGCGCAGGCTTCTCGAATACGTGAGCCAGGCGGCTGGGATGCGGGCCATGATGCCGATGATGAAGCTGGAGATCGCAGCCCTGGAGCATGCGGTTGCGGAATAGCAGGCCGGGCTTGAACTTCCCAGCTTGACTCGGGTGCGCACAAACCTAACAGCGCACGATCTTGGGACTTTGAATGGCTTTGGTCGCGTTGCGGGTATCAACTACCAACTGCGACTGCTCGACGATAGCTGGGTAGTCGTAGCTGGAGTGGTCGGTCACGATGACCACGGCGTCGTACTGGTTCAGGTTGTCGAGCGGCGTATTGGTCATGTTCAAGTCGTAGTGGCGGCCATGGCCAACTTTTGGGAAATAGGGATCGTTGTAGGCGACAATTGCGCCCTTCTCGCGCAATAACTCGATGATGGTGAGAGAAGGGGACTCACGCAGGTCGTCGATGTCGCGCTTGTAGGCGAGACCGAGCACCAGCACTTTTGATCCCTTGAGCGCCTTGGAGTGTTCATTGAGGCCTGCGGCGATCTGGTCGAGGACAAAGCGCGGCATGTCGGCATTCACAGCGCCGGCCAGCTCGATGAAGCGCGTGCGAAAGTCAAATTCCCTGGCCTTCCAGGAAAGATAAAACGGATCGATGGGAATGCAATGGCCGCCCAGGCCGGGGCCGGGATAGAACGCCTGAAAGCCAAAGGGCTTGGTCTTTGCCGCGTCGATGACCTCGTGAATGTCGATGCCCATGCGCATGCAGAGCTGCTTGAGCTCGTTGACCAGGGCGATGTTGACGCAGCGATAGATGTTCTCAAGCAGCTTGGTCATCTCCGCGACCGAGGGGCTGCTCACCTGGACTACCTGGCGGAAGATGGCGCTATAGAGAGCGGAAGCGAGCTCAGTGGCTTGCGGGCTGCAACCGCCCACTACCTTGGGGATATCGTGGCGGGCGACGGTGTCGTTGCCGGGGTCTTCGCGTTCGGGTGAGAATGCGACGTAGACGCCGGTCGAGTCTGGTTCGCGGGCGACTTTCAGGCCGTGCGAATTGCCGGCTTCGAGTAGTGGGACGACGATCTCTTCTGTTGTTCCCGGATAGGTGGTGCTTTCGAGCACAATCAGCTGGCCCTCATGGAGGTGGGGCGCAATGGATTGAACTGTGCCGGTGACGTAACTCAGGTCAGGCTCGTGGTGCTCGTTCAGAGGCGTGGGAACGCAGATAATCACCGCGTCCATCTCTGCGATCTGGGAATAATCAGAAGTTGCGCGGAAGCCTGCCTGATGAGCCTGCTGAATGGATGCCGGAAGGATGCGAACGATGTACGATCCGCCGGCGTTGAGGGTGCTGACCTTATCTTGTGCAGTATCGAAGCCGGTGACGCGGAAGCGCTCATCACTGAAGAGCAGCGCCAGCGGGAGGCCGACGTAGCCCATCCCGATAATCCCGATGCGGGCCTCGCGTGTCTCCATTTTGTGTTTCAGTTCAGCCAGCCGGGCCCCGGTTGCAATTGTCATGGATTCGATTGTAGAGCCAGAATGTGGTTCAGTGCGGAATGAGCGGTATGGGGTGCGGTAGTATTCTTGGCCTGGCAACTGCTGGGCGATTCCGTCTCGCAATGTGACCGCCGAGGGGTTTGGATTGGCACGTTCTCTTGTGACAGGCGCGGCCGGGTTTATTGGACGATCCATCGCCGCTGCGCTTCTGGCGCGCGGTGAATTGGTGCGCGGCATTGACAGTTTCATTACCGGCAAACGCGCGAACCTGGCGGGCCTGGAAGCGATGGAATTCATCGAAGGGGACCTCTCTGATCCAGCGGCATGCGCGCGTGCCTGCGCGGGAGTGGAGATCGTATTCCACGAGGCGGCGCTGGCTTCGGTTCCACGGTCTGTTGCTGACCCGGTGTCGACGAATGTTCATTGCGTGGATGCCACGCTGAATCTGCTGGTCGCGGCGCGCGCTGCTGGAGTGCGCCGCGTGATTTATGCCGGGTCATCCTCGGCGTACGGGGACACTCCAACGCTGCCCAAGCATGAGGGAATGTTGCCCAACCCCATCTCCCCGTATGCCGTGGCCAAGCTGGCCGGTGAGCTTTACATGCGAGCTTTTGCGCGGGTGTACGGCCTGGAAACGGTCGTGCTGCGCTACTTCAATGTCTTTGGGCCGTTCCAGGACCCCACGTCGCAGTACTCCGGTGTGTTGGCGGTCTTCTGCCGGAAAATGTTGGCTGGCGAACAGCCAACCATCTACGGGGACGGGAATCAAAGCCGTGATTTCACCTACATTGACAACGTAGTCCACGCCAACCTGCTTGCTGCAGGCGCGCCGGCCGAGAAGGTATCCGGCCAGATGATGAACACGGCGACGGGCACGCGGATCACTCTGAAGGAGACCTTCGAACTGCTTTGCGAACTGACTGGGCATAAAGGGGAACCCATCTATGCGCCAGAGCGCGCGGGCGACATTCGCGACTCGCTGGCGGACATTCGACTGGCTGGAGAGTTGCTCGGTTACGAACCGATCGTCGACTTTCGCGAGGGATTGCGGCGGACGGTGGAGTGGTACCGCGCCGGCGACGGAACGTATTGAACAAGGCGAAAGGAACATAGTCCTTTCGTACCGTCGGATATGTGATGAGAAACACTAACTTTCTACTGCAACTCTGTAAGACTGCTCGGGATTTCCTGTGCGGCGATAGTTTGGTGTGTTAACAGTGGGTACTCCTGCGCGGGATCAAGGAATTGAGGTCCCGGGCCCGTGTCGGAAACTCCCGCTCGACAGAACGATCTGCCGCAGAGGCCTGAGGTGCACTCCGCACCGGTGCTCAACCTGAAGGAATCCTCCACTTCATTGCGTGAGGTTTGGCAGGTGCTGGTGCGCCGGCGAAGGTTGGTTTTGTGCGTGGTTGGCGGTCTGCTGTTGGCCTGCCTGCTCTACTGCTTGATCGCGCCCGATCAATATGAAGCCACCGCACGCGTAGAGCTGCGCACCTCGCCGGCGTCTTCGCTCAGCCTGGACACGGCTGAGCCGCTGGTTTCAGCGTCGATTCTCTCGGCGCCGATGCAGCTTGAGACCCTGGCCAATGTCTTTCGCAGCGACCAGCTCGCCTTGCGGGTGATTCGCGGGCTCAAGCTTTACCAGGCGCCGGGATTCATGGGGAACTTTGCCAGCCGCTTCCCGCAGTTTCGCCCCGATGCGCCGGTGGACGATGCGGCCAATTCGGCCGCACAGGCCTGGCTGCTGGACCGCTTCCAGCGCCGGTTGCATGTGCAGAGTTTGCCTCGCACGCTGATCATTCAGATTCGATTCCGATCAAAAGATGCAGCGCTTTCGGCTGCCGTGGTGAATGAGTTGATTCGCGCCTACGGTGAGCAGGAGACCGAACTGCATCTGGAGGCGACGAGCCAGGCTTCGGGCTGGCTGGAGAGCCAGCTGAAGGGCCTGAAGGCGCAGGTGGAGCTGGATCAGCGGCGGCTGACGGACTTTCAGAAGGAACACGGCATTTTGAGCACGCCGGAGACGCTGGCCAACGGGGAACCCGGCGAAAGCCAGCATACATCCGCGCTGCTGGAGGTCGACGAACTGGGGCGGCAGTTGGTTGCTGCCACCACCGATCGAATCCTGCATGAGGCAGAGTACCGATCGGCAGCGCAGGGCGACCCGGAACTGGTGATCGCCTCCGACCCCAGGTTGCAAGAAGAGAGCGGCGGCTTTGCGACCGCACTTCTGCAACAGATTCATGCGCGGCACAGCGAACTGGAGCTCGAAGCCGCGCAGCTTGCCGCCGAACACGGGCCGAACTTTCCGCGAGTGGTGGAGATTCGCGGAGAATTGCAGGATCTTGACCGGCAGAAGGAGGGAGAAGACGCAAAGCTTGTTGATCGCTTCAAGAGCGCCTGGAAGACTGCGGTCGATCGCGAGCAACTGGTGCGAAAGAGCCTGGAAGAGCACACTGCTGAAGGCATGAAGCTGAACGAGGCCTCCACCGAATACGAGGTGATGCGACGCGAGGCCGACGCAAGCCACGCAGTCTACATGCGGGTGCTGGAAAAGGTGGAAGAGGCAGGGTTGGCGGCCGGCGTCCAAGGCTCCAGCATTTCGGTGGTCGACCCGGCGCGGCAGCCGGTGAAGCCGGTTGCGCCTGACCTGCCGCTCTATATGGCGATCACGCTGTTCGTCAGCCTGTGGCTGGCACTGGGGGCTGCCTTGGTGATGGAGTCTTTTGGAAAGCAGGGAACCGGCGGGATTGTGGTTTCGCTGCTTCTGGTTTTGGCGGGTGTTGGCGCACACGGGCAGGCGCCGACGCCGAACACTTCCGGGCTGCCGTCGGGCGTGGTCAAGATTCCTGAGACGCAGCAGATGCAGGTTCTTCCGAAGCCGAAGGACGCTCCCCAGATTTGGAATGAAGCGAATCCGGCCGGTGTTTCGTCAGGCACTGCGCAGTCCGCATCACCGATGCCGGCTCCTATTGGTCCGGGAGATTTTCTTGACGTGAGCGAGTACCACACGCCGGAGTTTCATTCCGCGGTGCGGGTCTCCGCGACCGGGACCGTTACCCTACCCATGATCAATGAGGTGCAAGTGGGCGGGATGGACGAGCAGGGCGCGGCGCATGCTGTCGAAGCAGCGTTGGCGGCAAAGGGCATGCTGCTGCATCCGCAGGTGTCTGTGCTGGTGAAGGCTTACGCCGGCCAGGACGTGAGCGTGCTGGGCGAAGTGACACGGCCGGGGGTCTATCCTTACACGCTGCATCATCGTTTGCTGGACCTGATTTCGGCCGCTTCAGGCGTGGCGCCCAGCGCGGGAACGCTGGTGAACATCTTCCATCGCAGCGAGCCGAACACGCCGCGCACGGTGGTGCTGGACCCCAGCGGAACGGACACCGCAGCCGACCACAATCCGGAACTTGCACCTGGGGATACGGTGCAGGTAAGCCGTGCTGGGCTGGTGTATGTCGTAGGGGATGTGATCCGGCCGGGTGGGTTTGCAGTCGATCCGGCGCAGGGGCTGACGGTGGTGCAGGCGCTTTCTCTAGCATGGGGCCCGACGCAGAACGCCGCTTCCGGCAAGGCGCTGCTGATTCGCGAACAGAAGGGCGGACGCACACTGACGACGCTGAACCTGCGGCGGATGTTGCATGGGCAGGACCCAGATCAGCCGATTCACGATCGCGACATTCTTTACGTGCCCGACTCGATGGCCAAGAACCTGATGAACCGGACGATGGAGTCTGCTATTCAATCGGCGATCGGTGTGACGATCTACGCGGGACTTGTATACTCGCAGAGGTTTTAGGGATGCGAAGGCTTGCGTGGGTGCTGTTGATACTTTTCACCTTCGCGATTCCGTGGGAGTTCTCGCTCGACATTGGCGAACCGTACGGCAATGTAGCCCGCGTCATTGGAATCCTGCTGCTTATGGTTGCGATCCCGGCGGTGCTGCATGCCGGAAGGCTACGCACTCCTGGAGTCGTGCAATGGGTCGTTCTTGGCTTTTATCTTTGGTTTTGCTGCTCGTATTCCTGGACCATTGATCAGCAGGCGACGCTCGAAAAGATGCGCGGCTACTTCCAGGAGATGATGATCGTCTGGCTGATCTGGGAGTTTGCAGAGAGACCGCACGACCTACGCGCGTTGTTGCGCGTCTATGTGGCTGGATCGTGGGTGCTGGCCGTGTTGACGGTGGTCAATCTCGCATCAGCTGAGGCGCTGGCTTCGGGTCAAATTCGCTTTGTCGCGATGGGCCAGGACCCGAATGACGTGGCACGTTTTCTTGATCTTGGATTTCCGCTGGCTGCGCTGCTGGCGAGCTGCGAACCGCGCTGGCCGGGCCGTTTGCTGGCGATGGGCTATCTGCCGCTCGGACTGGTTGCAGTGCTGCTCACTGCATCGCGTGAGGGATTTCTGGCGGCTGTTGTAGCGCTGGCGGGATGCGCGCTGCTGTTGCAGCGTGGCCGCGGGGGGATCAAAACGGCGGCTGCATTTGCATCGCCGTTGGTCGCATTTGGTCTTTGGTTCGGCGTGCCGCATGAGACATTTGAACGTCTTGCAACCATCCCCGCGCAGCTTGCCGGCGGCGACCTGAACCAGAGAATGAACATCTGGAGCGCGGGCTGGCATGCGTTTGTGCGGGCTCCGTGGCTGGGCACGGGTGCGGGGACATTTGTGAGTGCCGCGGGAATGGATCCGCAGGATACAGCGCACAACACGGCGCTCTCGATCCTCGCAGGCGGAGGGTTATTTGCCCTGTTCTTCGCGGCTTGCATTGTGGCTGCAACCGTGCGGTCGTTGGTCAGGACCCGCGGAACGTTGCTGCTGGCTCTGACAACAGTGTTCGTTGTGTGGATGATCACTTCGCTGGTGGCCACTGTCGAGGAAAGCCGCACCACCTGGCTGCTTTTGGGCTTGATCGCCGTGGCCGGACGGCTGGCGATTGAAGACCCTCTGGGAATGGATGCGTGTTTTGCGAATCGTTCCCGACCTTTGAATCCAACATTCACTGCACAGCCGGCGCTGTAGATTGTTAATTCGAGCGGCTCATGTCCACGCTTGCCAAAGTCGGACCGCCTTTGAAAGGCACCAGCGTTAATCGCCGCATCTTTCGTGCTGCAGCCTCGATAACCGCAGCCGGAATCGTGGTAAAGGCTGTCGCGATGCTGAAAGAGGTTTCCGTCGCCGGCGTCTATGGACGTTCGGACGCGATGGATGCATTTCTGACTGCCGCACTGATTCCGGGGTTGCTCATCAACCTTATCTCCGAAGCGATGAACCAGGCGCTGGTGCCCACGCTGATTCGTGTGCAAGAGCAAGAAGGACACGAAAGCGCGCAGCGGCTGCTTTCAAGCGCCACGTTGTGGATGTGCGCATTGCTTGTCGCGGCATCTGCAGCAATGGCTCTGACAGCTCGTGCTTTCTTTCCCTTGATCGCTTCGCATTTTACCGCAGACAAGCTCGATCTTTCCGTGCGCATCTTCTATGCGCTGCTGCCGGTTGTTCTGCTCACCGGAATCGCAACCAACTGCACCGCAGTGCTGAACACATTCGAGCGCTTCGCCTGGCCTGCGTTGACGCCGGTAACCATCTCGGTGACGATCGTTGTTGGCGTGTTCTCACTGGGCAGCCGTTTGGGTATCTGGGCGCTGGTGTACGCATCGCTTGCCGGCGCATTCATTCATGCAGTGATGGTGGCGGGCATGATGAACGTGCACGGCTATCGGTTCCGGCTGCACTGGTACGGGATGACCGAGGCCACGCGCGAAGTAGCGCATCAGTACGGCCCGGTGCTGCTGAGCGGCGTGGTGGCCTCGGGCGGCTTGCTGGTGGATCAGTCGATGGCGGCCATGCTGCCCGCCGGCAGCGTCTCGGCTCTGGTCTATGCGAATCGCTTTGTCAGCGTGGTGCTCACGCTGCTGGCTGGGGCGATTTCAACTGCAATTACGCCGTACTTCTCCGGCATGATTGCAGTGCGCGACTGGAGCGGCTGCCGGCACACGTTGCGCACGTGGGTACGGCACGCAGCTTTGGTGTCGGCGCCAATCGCAGTGGCTCTGATTGCCGGCTCGCACTGGCTCATTCGCATTGCTTTTCAGCGCGGCGCATTTGGGCCGCACGACGCATCTGTTGTTGCTCCGGTTTTGGCGATGTATGCAATTCAAATCCCGTTCTTCGTTTCGAGCCGGGTTTTCTACCGCTTCCTGGTTGCGATGCGTCGCACCGATCTGATTCTTTATTGCGGCGTGATCAACCTCGCGCTTGATATTGTGCTGAACCTGATTCTGATGCGCTGGTTCGGTGTGGCCGGCATTGCGCTGGCGACTTCTCTCTGGACCGTGAGCACGTTCTTCTTTCTCTGGTATTGGACGTGGAAGCTGCTGCCGTGCGAGGTAACGCCATGATGCCCGCGCAAGCGCAATATCTGCTTCGCTTTGACGATCTCTGCCCGACGCTTTCCCGGAGCGGCTGGCAGCGCTTTGAACGACTGATCTCGGAGTTCGGAATTCGGCCCATTCTGGCTGTCGTTCCTGACAACCGGGATGGGGAACTGATGCTTGAAAGTCCCGACCCTGCATTCTGGGAGCGCATGTGCGCAATGCAGGCCGCGGGCGCAACGATTGGGTTGCACGGATATCGTCATGTCTGCATCAGTCAGGGCAAGAGTCTGGTGCAGCTCCATTCGAATTCAGAATTTGCCGGAGTGGCAGAAGAGATGCAGCGCACTTGGATTCATGCGGGTCTCGAAATACTGCGCAGCTACGGTCTCAATCCCGGGATATTTGTCGCACCGCGGCACGGCTTGGATCACTTCACGCTGCTGGCCTTGCGCTCAGAGGAAATTGGTCTCATCTCTGATGGCTTCGCGCGAAGACCCTTCACACGCGGCGGCATGATGTGGATTCCGCAGCAGCTTTGGGCCCCGGTTGAAAAGAAGCATGGCCTCTGGACCATCTGCATGCATAGCAATACGGCGACCCAAGTGCAGGTGGATGATCTGCGCAGTTTCTTAGAACGCCACGCCGGACAATTCACTTCTGTCGGCAGAGTGCTCGCCGAGTCGAATCCTGCGAAGCTTGATTGGAGGGAGCGTCTCGACGGTGCGCTGATGTCGGGCCGCATTCAGTTGTTACGATTCAAACGGCAACTGGATAGCTCCATTTCGAATCGGGGCACATAGAACTTTCTAGAGTTTCTGCGCGCAGCGGCGTGGGCTTCGATTGCGTTGGAGCAGATCGGCGTAGAGGGCCTCCCAGCGGTTCAACGTCGACTCCAGGCTGAAGGACTCGATCACACGCAAACGTGCACGCTCGCCCATTGCCCGGCGATCGTTGCGTGAAGCGTTCATCAGGCGAGCCATGCATTCTGCGAGCGCACTTGTGTCGCCCAGTGGTACGAGCCAGCCCGACTCGCCGTGGGCAATCGCCTCGCGGGTGCCGGGCACGTCGGTTGCAACGGCAGGCAGGGCGCAGGACGCGGCCTCAAGCAGTGCGACGGGCAGACCTTCCCAGCGCGAGGTTAGCACGAACCCATCCGCAGCCTGCATCCAGCGCTTCACGTTTACTTCGAAGCCGAGAAAGTGTACGCGCGACTCAAGGCCAAGCTCACGTGAAAGCCTGCGCAGTTGTTCTTCAAGCGGGCCGCTTCCGGCGATGACGAGTTGTGTGTTGCACGGGAGTTGAGACATGGCCGCAAGCGTCGCTGGATAGTCTTTGACCGCATCCAGCCGGCCTGCTGCGATCCAAAGGAACTCGTCTCCGATCATCAACTCGCGGCGGACCGCTCCGCGCATGGCCGCATAGGGCTGCCACTGGTTCACGTCGACTCCGTTCGGAATCACTGTGATATTCGGCGCAATCTTGGCAGCCAGGTGCGCAGCGGCAACAGCGTGGCTGACGGCGGTCACCTCATCCGCAAGCCATCCACTGAAGCGATAGCCCAAGCGCCGTCCAAACGTCCCAGTCGAAGAGCTGTGCAACGTGTCTACCACCACGCGCATGGGAGCCGCCAATCGCGACGAGCGCGCCATCCAGGCGGCGTGAGGGAGGTGAGCGTGGACGACGCCTGGTTTCTCCTGTTTCAGCCAGCGATGAAAGCGTGCCCATCCGCGCGGATCGGTGAGACCCTTGCGCATATTGAGACTTGTGAACGCGACTCCCGCCGCCGTGAGCTCAGCCGCGGCATCGCCTCCAGTTCCTGTCAGCACTACTACGCTTACCTGCCAGCCGTGCCTGCAGAGACCCTTCGCCAGCAGGATCGTCTGCCGCTCTGCACCGCCGATGCGGTCAAGGCCAGGGATGACAAGAGCAACGTGATTCAACGGATGCGCTCTTTGCGAACCGAGTCAATCAGTCCCTCATAGGCTCGGATTGCGGGCTCGATCCTGAATTGCTCGACAAATGCGTGTTCAAAACGCTGGTTTGGACGCAATTCCTCCAGCGCCGATTGCAGGGTTGCGGAGAGCGCATCGGCGGTGATCTGCTTCGCCAGCCATGTGCCGCACTGATGCTCGAGCAGGTCGCTGACGCCGCCGGAAGAAGGCACAGCAACAATGGGAAGTCCGCATGCGGCCGCTTCCAGCAGCGCATTGGGAAGACCTTCGTGCCGTGATGAGAGAACAAACGCCGAAGCGCCGGGAAAGAATATCTCTGGCCGGTCAACATTGCCGGCGAAACGCACAGCTGCGGTCAGTCCCAGAGCCTCGCTCTGCGCTTTAAGAGCTGTATGCTGCGGGCCCGCGCCGGCAATCACCAGGTCGGTCTGGGGGAAACGCAGACGCACTATCGACAGCGCCTTCAGGAGCAGATCAAAGCCCTTTTCGCGGGAGAGCCTGCCAACCGCCAGCAGATGCGGGCCTGGACCGGACCAGTGCGTGCGAGCCTTTGGGATCGCCCCCCTGAGGCGCTCTACATCGACAGGGTTGGAGAGTACGGCGACGTGTCTTTCTGACATATCGAGCTCATTCATCAAATCCATAGCCATCGCATGAGTTTGGCAGATTACCCGGTCTGCACGGGGATAACAGGTGCGATACAACCAACGAGTGCCTGTGGGAAGATCACCGGAGGCCAGCGCACTGGAGATGGTTGCG
The DNA here is from genome assembly GCA_050014515.1 of Occallatibacter sp. Classification (GTDB taxonomy): domain Bacteria; phylum Acidobacteriota; class Terriglobia; order Terriglobales; family Acidobacteriaceae; genus Telmatobacter. Next base: position 19,400 of record JBEKDE010000026.1, on the reverse strand, counting down.
TTCTGGCGCGCCAACACGCAGGTGGCTCGGGGCAGGAAGGGGCGCAGGATGAGCACCAGAAAGTTCAGGTGGGCCATTCCGGAGAGAATCACATCGGGTCGAAGATGCAGGATGAGCCACAGGAGAGGAATCGTTGCAGTACGGACTCTGGACGCTCCAAGCGCGTGAACGCTGACCCATGGAGGGAATGCATCCGCGCCAAGGGCGGGCCGCGTGACCAGTCCCAGGTGCAGATCATACCTTTCGCGGGATAGGTTTTGGGCTAGGAGGGCCGTAACATGCTCCGCGCCGCCACCTCCGAGGTGCGGAATGAGGAGGAGAACTTTGAGGCGCTGAGGCATGAAGTTTTCCACAAGCGAATGAGTATAGGGCAAAAAGTGGATCACATCATGTCGTCGCCGTCACATTCTCTTGCTGTTCAAGACTGATACAGTCTCGGTTGCTTCCAATAGGAATCCGTCGAGCGGCTTTAGAAGATTCCGTTTTGAGCAAGATTAGGGCCGTTTGCCCTGTTGAATTGCTTTTGCTTTGGTCCTGCTCTAACCATGACCAGGCTTCACCCCAGCGTTGCTGTCAATTTCCAAGCAAGGAAGTTGCGGGGAGACCAATCAGGGTCATGCGGTTATTTCACACTTCTTTATGGGGTCCAGAGCCGAACTCTTGCTCATCTTCCTCCACGCCACACATCGTTGTGGGCATCACCGATTCACAGACATGCAGGAATCTGACCGGCCGCCTGCGCGCTATGCGCGAGGCGGGTTTTCGTGTGACGCTGGTAGCGAGCCCCGGGGAATGGCTGGATGAAACGGCCGCGAGTGAAGGGGTCCAGTGCGTTGCTTTGCCCATGGAGCGCGGAATTGCGCCTGTTGCCGACTTGATTTCGCTGGTTCGGCTCTGGTCGCTCTTGCGGCGTCTCAGGCCGGATATGACCGAGTTCAGCACTCCCAAAGCGGGGCTTCTGGGAACAGTGGCGGCCATGCTTTGTGGTGTTCCCCGGCGCATCTACATGCTGCGCGGGTTCAGGTTTGAAACCTGCGTGGGGCTGAAGCGCGCAGTGTTGTTATTGGCCGAGAGGGTAGCGTCAGCGTGTGCACACGCGGTGTTGTGTACCAGTCCAAGCATGTACGCTCAAGCGCTTGCGCTGCATGTCGCGTCAGAAAGAAAGCTTCATTTCCTGGGCGACGGCAGCAGCAACGGAGTGGATGCAAAGCGATTCTCCCCGGGGTCGAATGAAATGAGAGAGAGCCTCGGCATTCCAGAAGGTGCTCCCGTCGTAGGCTTCGTGGGAAGACTCACGCGCGACAAGGGAGTGCTTGAGTTGCTTGACGCATTTGAGACGATCCTGAAGTCGTCGCCAAGCGCGCATTTGTTGCTTGTGGGCTGGTTTGACCGGGCAGACGACGCTTTGGGCGCCGACGTGTGCGCACGCATTCAAAACCATCCGCAGATTATCTTTACGGACTACGTGCAGGACACCGCGCCTTATTACCGGGTGATGGATGTCATGGTGTTGCCTTCAAAGCGTGAGGGGTTTCCCAACGCCGTGTTGGAGGCCGCTTCTACGGGGATATCAGTGATTACCACGCTCTCGACCGGTTCGCGCGACTCCGTGGTTCCGGAAGTGACGGGCTTGCTGATTCCGCCAGGCTACGCGGAGGCAATTGCCGAGGCGGTGCTGGCATTACTGCGCAATCCAGAGCGCAGACGGAGGATGGGCGTGGCAGCGCGTACCTGGATCCTGGAGCGTTTTCAGGACCGGCACGTTTTGGGCCTGACGCTGGATTATTACAAAAGCCTATTGGAGCCGGCGGCGGAGCTTCAGGAGTTCAGCCCGGTTACTGTGCTGGCGGGGGATCGGCAGTAAGCGCGGATGAGTCGGGCTGAGGCGGCGCTTGCAGCGTATGCGCGCCATTGTCCGCAGCATGGAGCACATCACCCGGCGCGATGCCAAGGACCAAGGTGGCGACGGCGGCAAACATCAGCGCAGCCGCTACCGCCAGGCCAACATGCAGATTGGCGATCTGACTCTGGCGCTCCTCATCCAGCGGCCGCTGCGCTGTGACCAGGGCCAGACGCAAATAGTAGGCAGCAGCCAGGCCGGAGTTGAGCAGGCCGATGATGGCCAGCCACACCGCGCCCCCGCCGACAGCCGCGGTGAACGAATAGAACTTGCCGAAGAATCCGCCGGTGAAGGGGATTCCAACCAGCGATACAAGAAAGAAGATGAGCAGGCTGCCAAGCAGCGGCGAGCGATAGAGCAGTCCTCGAAAATCCTGCACAAGGGGAAGCTTCTCTTCGTAGCCGCTCACTACCGATACTACGGCAAAAATGCCGACGTTCATGGAGGCATAAGCAGCGATGTAGAAACTGGCTGCCGCGATACCGCTGGTGCCAGCGCCGGCGAAGGCGGCGAGCAGGTAGCCGGCGTGGGCGATGGAGGAGTAGGCGAGCATGCGCTTCACGCTCTCCTGGCGTAGCGCGGCCAGGTTGCCTACGGTCATTGAGAGCACGGCAACGACCCACAGAAGCGGTGTCCACAGGGTGTGCAACGAGGGAAATATCTCGTAGACCACGCGTAGCAGCACGGCAAAGGCAGCGGCTTTGGGCGCGGTGGACAATAGCGCTACAACCGGAGATGGAGAGCCTTCGTAGACATCGGGCGTCCACACGTGGAACGGTGCGGCGGAGACTTTGAACAGGATGCCGACCAGCATCAGCGCCGCGCCGGCCAGAATGAAGGAATGGTTCTGCGCGGTCGGAGCAAAACGAGCGATCTCGTAAATCTGCGTGGTGCCGGTTGCGCCAAACGTGAGCGCTATTCCATAGAGGAGGAACGCGGTGGCGAAGGAGCCAAGCAGGAAGTATTTGATGGCGGCTTCCGGGCTGCGCGCGGTGTTCTTGCGATAGCCGGCAAGAACGTAAGTAGAGATGGAAGAGATTTCAAGAGCGATGAAGACGACGAGGAGTTCAACCGCGCCGGTCATCAGGCACATGCCGACTGCGCCGAAGACGATCAGAGCGTAATACTCGCCCTGGTGATGGCTGTCTTCAGGCAGGGTGTCAAGCGAGAGAAGCAGCGCCACCAGAACGATGCCGCAGATGAGCACGTGAAAGAAGATGGTGAAGGCGCTGGTTTCGACGGTATTGTAGAAGCCCGTCCCCTGAGGCAACGAAAGCTGCCAGACGCTGGCCCATATCGCGATTGTGGTTCCAATCGCGGCCACCCAGCCCAGGGAGCGGCGTGGCAATCCCGGCGGCAAGGACGCGTCGATCAGCATGATTATTGCGCCGGTGAGCGTGAGGACGACCTCGGGAAGGATGCGGAAGATATCGGGAACGGAATTCACCGCAGGCCCTCCATTTCAGGCGTGCTCGGAGTCTTGACCAAATCACTGAATTGCACATGGTGAGGGTGCGGGCGCACGCCTTGTTCGATGGTGGGAAACCACAGCGACGGAGCCACGCCCATGACCAGCATCAGCACAGCCAGCGGCCACAGAACGATGAGTTCGCTGAAGTGCAGATCGTTGGCCGGCTTCGAGGTGACGAGTGCGCTCTCGGTTCCGTAAAAGATGCGCTGGATCAGCCACAGCATGTAGGCGGCGCCGAGAATCACGCCCAGTGCGGCGGCAACCGTCCAACTGCGACTTACGCCGGCAAAGGTGCTGGAGAGGACCAGGAATTCGCCGACAAAATTATTCAACATTGGCAGGCCGATCATGGCGAGAGAGGTGATCACAAACAGCGTTGCGGTGCGCGGGAGCCTGGCCGCAAGTCCGCCATATAGGCCGATCTCGCTGGTCGAGTAGCGATCGTAGAGATAGCCCAGGAGCACGAACATCGCGCCGTCGATGACGCCGTGATTGAGGATCTGGTAGACCGCTCCGGCCGAGCCTGTGAGCGTAAATCCGTAGATGCCGAGAACGATCAGGCTCAGGTGACCGAGCGAGGCGAAGGCGAGCAGGCGCCAAAAGTCTTTCTGGACCAGGGCCAGGCATGCGCCGTAGAGGATACCGATGACCGCGAGGGCAATCAGATATGGAGCCAGCTCCTTTGCCTGCGCGGGAAAGAGGCCGATGTGGAAGCGAAGCATGGAGTAGAGGCCCAGCTTGCCGGCGATAACCATTGCGAGAGCGACGGGCGCCTCGCTGTAGCTGTCGGCCAGCCAGCCGTGAAGCGGGAAGACGGGAACCTTGACGGCGAATGCGAAGAGAAACGCAAATGCTGCCCAGCAGAGCGGTCCGGCGGGGATGCTGCCGTTGGCAATGAGTACTTGCATCGTGGAGAAGTCGAACGTGTTGGTCTTTGCATAGAGCCACAGGATTGCTACCAGCAGCGGAGCCGAGGGGATGAAGGTGAACAGGAAAAACTTCATCGCGGCCTTCGGTCCATCTTTGCGCCCATACATGGCGATGAGGATGGCCATGGGAACGAGCGACAGTTCCCAGAAGCCGTAGTAGAGCATCAGGTCCAGCGAGACGAAGACGCCGAACATGGCTGTCTGCTGCACCAGGAAAAGCGCAAAGTAGACCTTGCGACGCTCCTTGATTGCGTTCCAGCTGGCGATGACGCCTATGGGCGCGAGCAGTCCGGTGAGGACCACGAGCCAGAGGCTCAGGCCGTCGACGCCGAGGTGGTAGTAGATTCCGTCACCGGTGCCGCCAAGGGATATCCAGGGCTGAAGAGTCTTGACGACAAACTGGAAGCCGCCCTGGCCGAGGTCATAGTGAGCGGGAAGATGCAGCGCCAGACCAAAGGTCACCAGCGAAGTGATCAGCGCGATCCAGTTGGGCAGCTTGGCACGATCTGGGACGAGCGCAACCAATAGCGCGCCGGCCAAAGGTACGAGGAGAAGCAGCGTGAGAATCGAATTGTCGATCGTGCTCATCATTCTCAGTGCCCCATCATTCCGAGATGAATCCCAAAGTTAGCCAGCACCGCGGGCCATTGCACCACCAGGAACAGCAGCACGGCTGCCGCTCCCGCAGCGAGCCACGCGGCGTAGGAGCGAATGTTGCCGGATTGCCAGCGCTGCAATATCGCTCCGGAAAATGTTGCGATGGCGCCCAGGAGCCAGGCAGCGCCGCCGAGGATGGCCTTGTCGACCACCCAGCCGAGCACGTAGGTGGAGAAGGCCAGCAGCGGCTTGACGACCGTGGCGCCGTAAAACTCGTCGACGTAGTACTTGTTGGTGAGAACTTTGTAGCCCGATGGGAGCGCTGCAGCTAGTTCCGCAGGCTGCTTGGGCTTCTGCTTGTAGAAGAGGTGCGCGACAAACCACCCGATGAAAGCGACGAGGACGGCGACACCGCTGAGTGCGAAGTCTAGCGATTTTCCACCTGGCGCGGTAGCCGGGTCGATTGTCGAGCCGGTCACAGAAGAGAGGAAGCTGCCGAAGCGATCTATGCCGATCCAACCGCCGCAGATGGAGAGCGCAGCGAGGATGACCAACGGGCCGAGCATCGACCAGGGGCTCTCATGCGGGTGAAAGTGGGGATCGCGGTTTTCACCCATGAAAGTGAGGTACCAGAGGCGGAACATGTAGAAGGCGGTGAGCGCTGCGGTAACCAGTCCCACGAAGTAAAGAGCTTTGCCGAGCGAGCCCTGCTGGAATGCCGAGTAGAGGATAGCGTCTTTTGAGAAGAAGCCGGCAAATGGGAAGAAACCACTGATCGCCAAGACGGCTGCGGTCATGCTCCAGAACGTGACCGGCATCTTCTTGCGCAGGCCGCCCATTTTGCGCATATCCTGCTCGCCGCCAAGGCCGTGAATCACCGAGCCGGCCGCGAGGAAGAGCAGCGCTTTGAAAAAGGCGTGGGTCATCAGGTGGAAGATCGCCGCCGAATAAGCTGCAACGCCGCAGCCCAGGAACATGTAGCCGAGTTGCGAGATGGTGGAGTACGCCAGTACGCGCTTGATGTCGTTCTGCACGAGGGCGATGGTGGCTGCAAAAAACGCAGTAGCCGCGCCGACGATGGCCACTACCGAGAGCGCGAAAAGCGAATGATCGAAGAGAACATGGGTGCGCGCGATCATGTAGACGCCGGCGGTGACCATGGTGGCCGCGTGGATCAGTGCGGAGACCGGCGTGGGGCCTTCCATTGCGTCGGGCAGCCAGATGTAGAGCGGAAGCTGCGCGGACTTGCCGGTGGCGCCAAGAAGCAGGCAGAGAGCAGTTACGGTGAGCACGCCGCCGGTCCAGCCGGGATTCTGCGTGAGCTTCGCGGCAATGTCCGTGAAGGTGAGAGTGCCGAAGTTGGCCAGCAGCAGAAACATGCCGATGAGGAAGCCGAAGTCGCCGATGCGGTTGACGACGAAGGCCTTCTTGCCGGCGTCGGCCGCGGACTTCTTCTGGAACCAGAAGCCGACCAGCAGGTACGACGCGAGACCGACACCTTCCCACCCAACAAACATGAGCAGGGCATTGTCGGCCAGCACCAGTGTGGTCATGAAAAAGAGGAAGAGATTCAGGTACGAAAAATAGCGCGCGTAGCCTTCGTCTTCCTTCATGTAGCCGACGGAGTAGATGTGGATGAGGAAGCCGACGCCGGTGACGACGAGCAGCATGACCATCGAAAGTTGGTCAAGGACGAAGCTGAAGTCGATATGGAGAGCGCCGACGTTGAGCCAACCGAACGGACAGGTCTCGATGTAAGGAGACGGATCGCCGAATCCAGGATTCACATGAACATAGTTCAGAAAGCCTGCATTTAAAACCACGCCGAATGCCGCCAGCGGCGCAAGCAGTGCAACGGTGGTCACGAGCGGCTTTGGCAAATGCCTGCCAAGCAGCCCATTGATCAGGAATCCCGCGAAGGGCAAGAGCGGAATCAGCCAGAGATGAAGAGATCCATTCATAGGGCTGGTCATAGTTTCATCAGGTCGATACGGTCGACGGCCAGGGTTGCACGGGTGCGGAAGACGGCAATGATGATCGCCAGGCCCACGGCAGCTTCGGCCGCGGCCACCATCATCACAAAGAAGACAAAGATCTGGCCCTTCACTGCGTGCCACTGGTGGGCGAAGGTGACAAAGGAGAGATTCACGGCGTTGAGCATGAGCTCAATGGACATGAAGACGGTGATGAGATTGCGCTTGACGAGAAAGCCGAGCACGCCGAGCGAAAAGAGGATCGCGCTCAACAGCAGATACCAGGACAGCGGAACTTCGTTTGTCAGCAGGGAATTCATTTGCCGGCCGTCCTTTCTGCGGAGCCGCTGGCCGGCTCTCCATCGCCGTGACGGGCCAGCGCAACGGCGCCGAGGATTGCGATGAGGATCAGAACCGAGGTGACTTCAAAAGGCAGCAACAACTCGGTGAAGAGCACTGTGCTCAGGGTTTCAATGTTGGAGGCGCCGTTTTTTGCGAGGAGTCCGTCGCCCAGCCTGGCCCCTCCCAGGCCCTGCGCCTTCAAGATCACGGTGGAGATGGTCGCGAGAATGGCGACCACGGCCGGAAACCCTACAACGCGCCAGCTGCGGCTGCCCAGTGTGCGCTCTTCGCGTCCGGCGTTGAGCAGCATGACCACAAAAGTGAACAGCACCATGATGGCACCGGCATACACGATCACCTGCGCAGCGGCCAGGAACTCCGCGCCCAGCAGCAGGTAAAGCACCGCCAGTGAGGTCATCACCACAATCAGCGACAGAGCGCTGTTGATGGGATGGCTCTGGAGCAGGAGGTTGATGGCCCCAGCCAGGCAAAATCCGGCAAATACGACAAACAGGATCAGGTGCATTGTTCCCTAACGTGCGGTCTGCGGCCAGTGAAAATGTGCCGGCCGGTTGAGGGAAAGGAGTTGAGAGCATACCGCTCCGGCTCCAGAAAACCCTTCCCGATTGTAAACGAGCGCGTTCAAATTTCTGTGTTCACGCGCACTCATCGATACGCAAGCCAGAGGCTTGTTCCCACGATGTTGAGAATGGCCAGCGGCATCAGCACGCGCCATCCGAAGTTCATCAACTGGTCATAGCGGAAGCGAGGCAGCGTGCCGCGCACCCAGACAAAGAGAAACAGAAAACTGAATACCTTGAGCACGAACCAGAAGATCGACAGAAACGCATTTACAAACTGGTTTTCAAAGGGTCCAAGCAGGTTGCCGAAGGGACTGGTCCAGCCGCCGAGAAAGAGCAGCGTGGCCACGCAGCCGACGGTGATCATGTTGGCGTACTCGGCCATGAAGAACATGGCGAACTTCATGGAGCTGTACTCGGTGTGATAGCCGGCGGTCAGCTCGCTTTCCGCTTCAGGAAGATCGAAAGGCGAGCGATTTGTTTCTGCATAAGCCGCCATCAGGTAGATGAAGAATGCGAAGAACTGGCATCCGCCGAAGATGTTCCAGGATGGCAGACCGTGCCGTGCTTGGCTTTCGACAATTACTCGCAGATTCAACGATCCGGCGCGCATCACTACTCCGACCAGCGAAAGGCCAAGCGCAAGCTCATAACTGATGAGCTGAGCCGAAGAGCGCAGCGAACCGAGGAGCGAGTACTTGTTGTTCGAAGACCAGCCGGCCAGCGCGATGCCGTAGACACCAATGGAGGTAATACCAAGAATGACGAGCAGGCCGATGTTGACGTCGGCAAGCTGAAAGAAGCGCATTCCCTTCGTACCGATGCTGGGGTCGCCGAAGGGTACAACTCCAATGGAGATGAGCGCGCAACCGAGCGCGATGACAGGCGCGATCAGATAGAGAGGACGATAAACGCCGGTGGGAATCAGGTCTTCCTTGATGAACAACTTGGCGCCATCCACGAGCGGTTGCAACATTCCGAATGGGCCCACGCGGCTGGGTCCCCAGCGGTTCTGAATGCGCCCCACCAGCTTGCGTTCCAGCAGCACGGTGTAGGCGACGCCCATCAGCATCACCACCGTCACCACTGCCACCTTCAGCAGGCTCCACAGGAAAAACGCGAGAATCGTCACTTGCCATCTCCTGAGCGAAGCGCGGCGGAGTCGAAAGACCCGCAGTTACTGTCGCTCATCTAGGTAAAACAGCCTTGCAAAACTGCTAATCCGCAGCGGATTCTGCGAGTTCGTGCGCCTGGTGCCGTTCGAGTTCGTTGAGTGCGGGGCTGTAACGGCCCAGCGTTGCGGAGGTAAAGAGTGTGTCGTGCGCAGGCGTGATGGTGTCCCCTCCAGCCGCGGCCAAAGCCGAAACCGGAACGAAGCCGGGTGCCATGCCGGGTTCTGTGCGCACATCGTTGCCGCCAAAGAGATTGGTTCTGTCGAGTGTATAGCCGGGTACTAGTCGCTCGATCTCGTCCAGCAGGGCAAGAGGATCGAAAGGACTCATCTTCGGCTCAAGATCGTGGGCTGCGAGCCAGACGGCGTGACGGTCTGCCTCGCCGGAATGCGCTCCGCGCGACTGGCCCAGGTCGGCGGTGACACTGCCTTTGCCGAAGGGGACCAGCGTCTTTACGTCAACGCCCATACCGCCGGCAAGACGAACGAGGATCTCGAAATCGGGTTTGACACCGGCGCGATCGGAGGCCTTCTTCACGAGTTGCACATCGCCAAAAGTGTTGGTGACTGTGCCGGATTTCTCATAAAGACTTGCTGCTGGAAAGACTACATCGGCCAGCGCAGCGGTCTCAGTAAGAAAGATGTCCTGCACGACGACGAAGGTGTTCTCTAACGTGGCAGGATTGAGGCCCAGACTCTGCACGGGATTTGAGCCGACGACGAGCAATGCGCCGAGCTCGCCTTTTCCTGCTGCTTCAAACATCTTCGGCAGAGTCTTGCCGGGGGCACTGGGCAGGGCCGGGTATTCAGCGAATGCGCCGGGAGCGGTGACCGGAACGTAGCCTGGCAGCAGGTCAGGGAAGAGGCCCATATCGGCAGCGCCGCGCGAGTTGGCGTGATCGCCGAGATACGCGAAGCGAACATTGGCGCGTTTCAGGCCCCATGCGACGAGAGAGTCTATGGCCTTGCCGCGATACTCCGCTCCGAAGATTACGACCAGCGATTCTTCAGCCTGCACGGCCTTGGCGAAATCCGAATCGGCCGAGTCAAGCAGCGATGCGAGCTTGTCGTAAGATTCAAGTTTCAAAGTGGCCTTGGCCTGGCGCTCAAGCTTGATCTTTTTTGTGTTCGCGATGTAAAGCCGCGCGTGGTTCAGGCGGACGTTGGTGCGCAACTCCCAGGCCAGCAGGGGATGTTCTTCCGTGGGATCGCCGCCGATGAGCAGGATTGCGGGAGCCGCAGCGATGTCGCGCAGGCTTGCAGCCTTCTCCTTGTGCCCGGCGAGTGCATGAGCAAATGCCGCGTAGTCCGTAGTGCGTTCGTGGTCAATGTTGTTGGTCTGAAGAACCGTGCGCGCAAACTTCTGCAGCAGGTAGTTCTCTTCGTTGGTGGTTTGGTTGGAGCCGACTACGGCAATCGAAGAGCCTCCCTTCGCTTCAAGGGCTTTCTTGAATCCAGCGGCAGCGGTGCGCAGCGCACGCTCCCATGTGGCTGGTTCCAGTTTGCCGGCGGCGTTGCGTACCAGCGGCTTTGAAAGACGGTCGGGGCTCTCGACGAAATCGAATCCGAAACGGCCTTTGGCGCAGAGAAAATCGTTGTTGATGCCGCTCTTGTCGCGATTGTCGGCGCGGATAATCTCCGAGCCGTCGTTTGATTGGCGCACGCCGAGGGTGACCTTGCAGCCGTCCGCGCAATGGGTGCACACAGTCGAGACGTGGTTCATCTCCCAGGGGCGCGTCTTGTAGCGATAGCTGCCGCTGGTGAGGGCGCCTACCGGGCAAACGTCAATACACATGCCACATTGTTCGCAGTCAAGCTGGCCGGTCTGGCCGTCGGCGGAAACGGAGTTGGGAGCAATCACGGAACTTGCGCCGCGGTTCTGCACGCCGAGCGCCCACACATCCATGCCCTCGCCGCACATGCGGATACAGCGGTAGCAGAGAATGCAGCGCGGACGATCGTAATAGACGGCAGGTGACCACTGCTGTTCGTCGCGATGATGCTTGGCCTCGGTGTAAAGGCTTTCTCCCGCACCGTACTTGAAGGTCATGTCCTGCAACTCGCACTCGCCGCCGGCGTCGCAGACCGGGCAGTCGAGCGGGTGATTGCCAAGCAGGAGTTCAATGGTTGCCTTGCGGGCCTGCGCAATCTCTGCGGATTCGGTAATGAAGACCTGTCCCTCCGCAACCGTGGTGGTGCAGGCGGTTTGCAGCTTGGGCACTTTCTCCTGGCGAACGACACACATGCGGCAGGCTGCCTGCAGGCTGAGGCCGGGGTAGTAACAAAACGCGGGAATCTCTATGCCCGCCTTGCGACAAGCGTCAATCAGCAGCGTCCCTGCGGGAGCCGTCAGCTTTTTTCCATCGACTGTGAAGGTTACGTCTGCCATTCGTCTCCAGCGCCCTTAAATCACGGCCAGTTCAACATGCTTTGCGAACGGGCAGGGCTTGCCGTTCAGGTGGTCTTCAAACTCTTTGCGGAACTTTTTCACGAAACCCAGTGTGGGCATGGCCGCCGCATCGCCCAGCGGACAAAACGTCCGGCCCATCATGTTCTCTGCCAGGTATTGGATATTGTCGATGTCCTTGGCTACGCCAAAGCCCGCATGGAAGCGCGTCAGCGACTTCTTCAGCCAGTCCGTTCCTTCGCGGCAGGGAATGCACCAGCCGCAGCTTTCATGCGCATAGAAGCTGATGGTGCGCAGCGCGAATTCAACAATGCAGGTCTGGTCGTCGATGACCACCACGCCGCCTGAGCCGAGCATCGAGCCCGCTTTGCCTACCTGGTCGAAGTCCATGCCCAGGTTCTCAATCTCTTCCGGCAACAATACCGGGGTTGACGATCCGCCAGGGACGACGGCTTTCAATTTGCGTCCACCGCGCACACCGCCGCCCACCTCGTAGATCATCTTTTTCAGGTTGTAACCCATCGGCAGCTCGTAGACGCCGGGCCGCTCCACATGGCCGCTCAGGCCAAAGAGGCGCGTACCCCCGTTGCGCTCCGAGCCAACAGCCGCGTAGGCCGCCGCGCCCATCTCAATCACGTGCGGCACGCTGGCGATGGTTTCTGCATTGTTGATGACCGTGGGCCCACCGTAGAGGCCAACGACGGCAGGGAAGGGAGGCTTGATGCGCGGAACACCGCGCTTGCCTTCGAGCGATTCCATCAACGCGGATTCTTCGCCCACTTCATAGGCGCCTGCGCCAGTCTGCGTGATGATTTCGAACTCAGTGTCGGAACCGAAGATGTTCTTGCCAAGAAAGCCCTTGGCATAGGCGTCGGCAACGGCTTTCTCCATGATTTCGAGAAGGTAGCGATACTCGCCTCGCAGATAGATGAAGCCGATCTTGGCGCCGATGGCGAGGCCGGCGATGATGGTGCCTTCAATGACGGCGTGGGGATCGTGGAGGAAGATCAGGTGATCCTTGCAGGTTCCAGGCTCGCTCTCGTCGCCGTTGACGAGCACATACTTTGGCTTGGTAATCTGCTTGGGCACGAACGACCACTTGAGCCCCGTCGGGAAGCCCGCGCCGCCGCGGCCACGCAGGTTCGAGGCCTTCATCTCGGTGATGATCCACTCCGGGCCCTGCGCCAGGCACTTCTTTGCGGCCTCATAGCCGCCGAGTTCAAGATAGCGATCGATGTTGGCCGCGCCCTTGCCGAAGCGGCTCGTGACGATCTTCACTTCATCGGGATGGGAGACTAGCCTAGGCATTCTTTCCCATCCCTTCTGCTTTTACCTTGCCACGATAGCCGGCAATTATGCCGGGCACGTGGTCGGGACTTAGATCGTCGAGGAAGTCGTAGTTGACTTGAATAGCGGGCGCCCAGCAACAGGCGCCGATGCACTCGACTTCCTCAAGCGAGAAAATGCCGTCGGCGGTCACGCCCTTGTGGCCGATGCCGAGCTCTTCCTGGAAGCGCTCGTATACTTCGTAGCCGCCGCGCAGCATGCAGCTGATGTTCGTGCAGACCTGTACATTGAATTTGCCGGCAGGCTTGAAGCGCAGCATGGAATAGTAGGTAGCGACGTTGCGCACATCGAGTTCAGTGATGCCGATACGCGCGGCAACTTCTGCAATGACCGCGTCAGAGAGATAACCGATCTCATCCTGCGCGTAGAGCAGCATGGGGACGAGGGCAGAACGGCGGACGGGATACTTCAGCACCAGCGCATCAAAGCGCGCCGCTACTTCGGGGGAAAACAGGCTCATCGTTTCTGGGCTCATGCTTCCAACTCCAGCATCAAGTCCCGCGCCCAACGTTCGGCTGCCATATCCATCGCTTCCTCGTCTACCGGGCCACGCAAATGGCCGGCCTCCGTCAATTCCAAAATCTCACTGCGGCCATCTTCGCGCTCCCAGCTCACTCTTGCGCCTTCGCGCTCAAGATGGAGCCACTGATCGCCGTGCCGCACCAGAATTCTTTCTTCGCCAAGCTCCACCGTTGCCTGGCGATTGCCGTTTAATCCGTGCGCCGCGGTGTAGCTGCGGAGCAGGGAGGCCAGCGATACCCAAAGCTCGACGTACAACTGATCCGGGTTTGCGGAGGGTTGGTTCCCGATCCGTTCATTCTGTTCCAACCCGCATTCCCTCAGGGGCTAAAGCCCCAATGTCTCTTGCTGCCTTTTCGGCACGACTAAAGTCGTGCCCTGTTACAAAGCCATTTGCCTGGTCACTGAACCCTGGCTGACCGCTGCTCACTGACAACTATTCACCGACCACTGACAACTGGCCGCTGCTCTTACCGGTCAATCTCCCCCAGCACAATGTCAATCGAACCAATCACTGCAACCACGTCGGCCAGCATGCGTCCCTGGCACATGGTTTCAAGCGCCTGCAACGTGGCAAACGACGGATAGCGCATGTGCACGCGATAAGGCTTGGCCGTGCCGTCAGAAACCACGTAGTAACCCATCTGTCCGTGGCCCGATTCAATGCCCTGGTAGACTTCGCCGGCGGGCACTGCAAAGCCTTCTGTCACAATTTTGAAGTGATGGATCAGCGACTCCATCTGCGTCTTCATCTTCTCGCGGTCGGGCAGCACGATTTTGGGCGCATGCGCCTTGATCGGCCCTTCAGGCATTCCGTCCAGCGCCTGTTGAATGATCTTTGTGCTCTCGCGCATCTCTTCAAGCCGCAGCAGGTAACGCGCCCAGACATCTCCGGCCGTCGAAGTGGGCACCTTGAACTGGAATTTCTCGTAGCTCGAATACGGCATGTCGCGGCGCAGGTCGAAGTCGATGCCCGACGCGCGCATCACGGGGCCGGTGACTCCGAGAGCGATGGCGTCTTCTTTCGAGAGGTAGCCCACACCTTTGAGCCGGTTCATGAAGATTGGATTGCCGGTAAGGAGATTGGAGTACTCGTCAATTTTTTCCGGAAATGTCGAGATAAAGGCCTGGATGCGGGCGAACATGTCCAGCGGCGGTTCCATCGACAGGCCGCCGATGCGGAAGTAGCTGGTCATCATCCGCTGGCCGGAGACCATCTCGAAGATGCGGAGGATTTCTTCGCGCTCGCGGAATGTGTAAAGGAACACGGTAAGCGCGCCGATGTCCATGGCGTGGGTGCCGAGCCAGATCAGGTGCGAATTCAAGCGGGTCAGTTCGGTCAGCAGCACACGGATCCACTGACCCTTTTCAGGAATTTCCAACTGAAGTAGCTTTTCGACCGCCAGGCAGTAACAAAGATTGTTGGCCATGGGGCCCAGGTAGTCCACGCGATCGGTCATGGGAACTACCTGCTGATAAAACTTCGCCTCGCAGGTCTTTTCAATGCCGGTGTGCAGATAGCCAATTTCAGGATAGAGCCGGACGATGATCTCGCCGTCGATCTCCAGCACCAGGCGCAAAACGCCGTGCGTGGAGGGATGCTGCGGTCCCATGTTGAGGACCATGTGCTGATCTTTTGCGCCTTCGGCACGTGGGGCTTCAAGGATGGGAGTACCAATCGTGTCGGTCATCAGCGGTACCCCTCCACAGGATAGTCCTTGCGTAGTGGATGCCCAACCCAGTCATCCGGCATCATGATTCTGCGCAGATTTGGATGTCCCTCGAAGCGAATACCGAACAGATCGAAGACCTCACGTTCATAGTAGTTGGCCGCCGGCCAGACGGATGTGGTGGATTCCACAGACGAGACGTCTTCATGCACGAATGCGCGCAGGCGAATCCGCTCTTTGTAGGAGTGCGACAGAATGTGGTAGCTCAACTGAAAACGCGGCGAGGAAGGGAACCAGTCAACCGCGGTCATATCCTCAAAGAAGTTGTAGCCCGCGGCCTGAACGGTTTGGAGTGCTGCGCGGATCTGGTCGGCGGCTACTGTCAGCGTCAACTCATTGCGGTCGAACGTAGCGTCGGTGAGCGCCTGCTCGTTCCAGGCCAGAATAGCTTTAAGCGCTTTGTGATCAGGAAGCCCTGCGAGCACAGCTGCCTTGCCGATGAATGAGTTGTTTGTTGTCTCGCTCATTTTCTAGAGGTCCGCCCTGTCATTGCTCCAGTTGAGGATGCCCTTGCGCACGATGTAGTAAAGCCCCACGGCGACAAAGCCGAGATAGACCACCATCTCCCAGAAGCCGAACAGCCTGACTCCCGTGATGTGGTAAAGCTGGCGGTAAATCACCGCCCAGGGCATCATGAAAACCGCTTCCACGTCGAACAGGATGAACAACACCGCGACCATGTAAAAGCGCACGCTGAAGCGGCCGCGCGCATCGCCCACCGCCTCGATTCCGCACTCGTAGGCGGCCAGTTTGGTTTTGGAATTGCGGTGGCGTCCGATGAACCAGGAGGCGGAGACCATCCCAGCGCCGAGGCCGAATGCAGCAAGAATCTGCATGAGTAGCGGGAGGTACTGCCAGTAGTAGGGGTTCATCGTCGCCCTGTCCGGAAAAAATCCCGTTGGATTGGCCTCGCTTGACCGCGGCCGCGAACGGCTTCGATCAAAAGATGCCGCTGGTTTGAGCTTAGGTTTTCAGGCTCATCCCGTCAAGGCAGACGGCCTGAAGAGGTGCGAAATCTATCGCGAGAGAGCCGAAAAATAATCTGATTTTGCTGAAGCTGCGCTCATGCGCAGATTATTTCGATCAACGTTGAAACTCCTCGCTTTGGACGGAATCTATGAAGTGTAGGCGGGTCGCGGAGGACGGCGATGTGGCGACCGTCACAGGCGGGAATTAGCTCGCGCAAATCTGAGTGAGCCAGATCACAGCCATCTCCCGAATCAGAACCCCATAATTCGAGTGTTCAAGGTTGGGACACAGTACGTTTGTCATCTGAAAATGTAAGGGCTGTGGCCGAAGAACAAGGTGAGGATGGACACCATGGCAGCTTCAACAACGACCGGCTTCAGCATTCCCGCTTCTTCGGCCACCTTTCCGGCTGTATACACCAGCACTCCGCGCCCCCGGCGGATCACTCCACGCGCCGGGCACGCTCTCGAAATCCTGGGCCACGCGATCGAGTATCTCGCCGACGAGATTGTCCACGATGGCCTCTCTCTTTCGGCGGAAAATGGGCGAGTGACGGCAGTGCAATTGCTGATGGCGCTGAATCGGCAGGTGTACTTCGAGTGTCCTGAAGCGCCGACTTTCCGCGAGCGTTGCCGTTCGTTCCTGCACCTATGAAAGCCGTTGCCGCTACTGCCCCAGGGCAAGGACGGCGAAGAGAATCAGCCAGGCCAGACCCATGGTGTGCCACCACCATGCCGTCGCGTCCACCGCGACCTGACGAAACTGAATACGCTTAAACACCTTCAAAGCACAAAGGCAGAAGATCAGCGCAAGGACGCCTATCGCGAGATGGGCTGCGTGCAGGCCGGTAATCATGTAGAAGAAATAGCTGGCTGGAGTTGAGTGGTCATCGAAGGCGAATCCCTGCGCCGTCAACTGCTTCCACGCGACCGCTTGTCCGATCAAGAACAGGGAACCGAGGGCCAGCGTTGCGGCTACCCAGGGCAGGGTACGGCGAAGTGCGGGCTGTCCCATTCCGAGCCATTCCTCCAGGACATCGATCTCGCGGAAGATGCTGTGCCGGCCGCATTCCATGGTCAGGCTGCTCAGGAGCAGGACTGCAGTATTGAGATAGAGAATCGGTGGCATCAGCACGGGATGCCAGTCGCCGATGGGCTGCGTGGTGCGCGGGTCGAGGTGAAAGCCTGCCTGGCGCGCATAGAAGGCGACCACAAGAACGGCGAAGAAGACCATGTCGGTGGCCAGGAAGAGAAAGACGAAAAAACGAATGCGGTGAAGGAGTTCACGCGGACCCCGGCGGTCATTTCTCCAATCGTCGTCTCCACCACCGCCGCCGCCGCCGGTTGGGCGACGGTCCACGGGCGGTTTTCCGCCGATTCCCGGCTCTTTCCGTTCCGTTTCTGGGGAGGTGGGAGTAAAAATGGACGGCATCGAGAGCCCCTGTGGAAATGAGATTACTCCACTTTCTCTTGGACGCGCTCAAATTCCAAGAGGATGGACGCAGTTTGGGCCGTGTCTTCGAGCCCGTTGAAATTCAGTCAAAACGAACTTGGCCGCGCCTTACTGTTTGCGTGCTTCTTTCACCGTCTGGACGAAGAGCTGGTGGACTCGCCGGTCTGGTGAAAGCTCGGGGTGAAACGTTGCTGCCATGACCGGACCCTGTTTCACCAGCGTGGGGGAGCCATCACGGCGCGACAGCACTTTGACGCCGGAGCCGGTCTCAATGATTCGCGGAGCGCGAATAAAAACCATCTCCAGCGGTCCGCCGGGGAGGTCGGTTTCAGCAGTGAGGATGGTTGAGTCGATCTGGCGGCCGTATGCGTTGCGCTCGACGACCGCATCGAGCGCGCCGAGGCTGAGCTGAGCGGGGTTGCGGACCTCGCGCGCCAGCAGGATTGCGCCGGCACAGGTGCCGAAGACGGGCTTGCTGCCGCAAAAGTCCTTGAGGATCGTGAAGAAATTGTGTTGCTCAAGAAAGCGCAGGATGGTGGTGGACTCTCCGCCGGGGAGAATCAGGCCGTCCAGGGTAGCCAGTTCGTCCGGCTTGCGGACTTCAACCGGTTCGGCACCCGACTCGGCGAGCGCTTCGGCGTGGGCCGCGTAGTCGCCTTGGATAGCCAGAACGCCGATGCGCGGCCGAGATCCTTGTGCTTGCACATTCAATTGGATGACTTGCCCCCGTTCGGGATTCCGACGGCTGAGAGGTTGGCCGGAGGTCCCTGAGAACAATCTTAATGGGTGGAAGGATTGTTGGCGCGGGGTGAAGCGGAGGGCTGCGATGCTTCTGTCGCGGCTATCTTCTTTCGCTGGTATCATGGAGGCAGGGCCCAAAACGGCCCATCCGCCGCTGTGGGCGGTTAGCTCAGTTGGTTAGAGCGCCTGCCTTACAAGCAGGATGTCGGGGGTTCGAGTCCCTCACTGCCCACCAGTTTCCTTGCCTCAATACTTCCAAAGACATGCTTTTTCAGCCTGGATAAAGGTTCCGATCTCACGGATGCTGTGAGTGCGTGAAGCTGTGAGCTTCCGAGCCATAGTCTATTGAAACAACAGTGGATCGGAACTTCTCCACCGTATCACGGCCCAAAGAGGCGGGTTCTTTGGGGGTGGGGGGGTACGGTGGTTACGTGGCGTGCCTGGAGTGGGCCGCGCTACTATGTTCGGTATCGGACATATCCAGTCGAGACCCGCTCATGCCGAAAGAGTGCTTCAGGACGAAGGAATCGAACCCTCCCGTGTGCGGCGTTCACAATGTACCGCTCGAGAAGAGACAGCTCCCCAATGACTTCATTGCCGTTGGGTATAAGGGCTTTTCATTCTTAGTGTGCCCGGTGAGCGGCGTTGTGCTGAACGACGAGGCAACGGACGCTTAGGAGACCCTGGCCGACCGAGCCGCCGGCCAGTCCTCGGTGGGCGCGATTGGGCTGGCTGAGTCTACCCTCGCCCACCCCCCCCATACTTTTTGGGCAAGTATCTTATTTTAAAGGGGATAAGGGTCGAGTTCGCCCTATCTTCTACATTTCGCTGGCGTTAAAGTCAAAGTACTTGGAATCAGCCGGTTGCAGTGACCATTGGATGGAGCAAACGCTCGCGGTGCGCTCGCGCCGGACCGGTTCTTTGCGCCCTTTCCAGGCGCCATGATTTTATTGTGCGCTTGATGAGGGTAATTATATGCAAAACTGGCGAAGATTTTTTGGGCATGAATCATGGCGATCCTATAAGCCGGCGGGATTGCGTGATTCAGGAGCCTGAAGGCTTCTGCTTCCTCCGTTTTGGCCTGGGAGACGGGAGCGATGTTCTACCCACCACTGCTAGAAGTTGAACTTCAGTGCTCCTTGCAGGATCCGCGGAGGCGCTGCGCTGACTACGTTGCCGAATGTCGAGCTGCCGATGTTGCCATCGACTGAGCTGGGGCCGTTGAACTGCGCGTGGTTGAAGACGTTGAAGGCTTCGACACGAAAGAGGAT
>JBEKDE010000025.1:0-53724 GCA_050014515.1 Occallatibacter sp. | reverse complement strand
GCACAAGAAAGCAAAACCTCAACTGCAAATCCTTCTGGGTAGGTTACAAATTCTGACTACTATGACATCCGAGAGAACTTGCAGAACTGTTTCCTTAGAAGAGACCTCCTGTGAACTCCGACGGATACTTTGTGCTGCATTCTCCATGTCCACTGCGGGAACGGCTCGCGGAACCATCTGTCGCACCATCATTGCCTTCGCCACAAGTGTATTCGCAGCGGCGTTTGGAGGCGTGGCGCTTGCCGCATGGGAAGCGACTTTGTCCCTGCTTGCGGCAAAGTGGGCGGCTCAGGTTCAAACGCCGACAACGGATGGATGGGAAAGCGATGCGGAAGGTCCTCCGGACGCTCGCGTTGATTCTCGCAAAAAGTTTTCTCCTTCCGACTAGAAAATTAAAATGGAGGTGCCGATAGATTGCCCGTAACAATAACCACCTGCTCCAAGTAACGATTCTGGACTGTGCAGTAGACAGAACGGGTTCGGTGCAGGCGGAATTCGATACGAGGAGCAAACACAATGAGCATTAGCGTCCTGAACAACATTTCTTCGCTGGTATCGGAGAATGCAGTTTCCAACACGCAGGCAAACCTGCAATCCACCCTCCAACAACTTGCCACTGGTCTCCGCATCAACTCCGGAGCAGAAGATCCCGCCGGTCTGTCGATTGCAGACGGTTTGGGAGCCAACATCGCCGCACTCAACCAGTCCAGCCAGAACGCTTCGAACGGAATTGGTCTTCTGCAGACCGCCGACGGCGCTCTCTCCCAGGTTGTGACTGTCCTTAACCAGGCAGTTACGATTGCGACAGAAGCCTCCAACGGCGGCCTCTCGACCAGCCAGTCAGCCGCCCTGAACACGCAATTCCAATCGATACTGAGCGAGATCGATCAGATTGGTTCAACCACCAACTTCAACGGAGCCTCCGTATTCGGAGCCGCGGGCAACTCGACATCCTCGACTCAGGGTAACCTTTTGGCTACTACAGCATTGACGGCGGGCTCAGTGACAACCATCAGCGACAGCCAGACGGGCGGCACCTTTGTATACAAGGCAGGCGCCACTTCCACGGTAACTACTCTGCAGACCGCGATTGCAGCGGCAGTGACCGCTGGTCAGCTAAGCGCTGGAACTGCGTTGACCCTCAACGCCAGCGGACAGGCGGTTATCTCAAACGCCAATGCCGGCGACGTCTTGACGGCCACGACCACCGATAGCGTCCTCGGAGGTTTCAACTCCTCGGGCGTAGTTGGCGGCACCGGGGCGACCGTCTTCACCAGCGACGGAACCAGCGGTGGCGCTGCCAGTCTCACCACGGCAATCACAGCACTGTCGTCCGGCAATCTGGGCTTGGCCACGTCGGACCTGAGCACTTCGGCAGACGCCAAGAGCGCATTGACTCTGATTACTGCAGCGATCAACACGGTGGCAGCGGAGCGCGGCGGCATCGGCGCCTCAGTCAACCAGCTGACGGCCGACACCAACGTCGAAAACACCGAAGTTCAGAACCTGACAAGCTCGCAGAACAACATTCAGAATGCTGACATTGCGAGCACAACCTCCAACCTGGCGCAGGACAACATCCTGGAACAGACCGGCTTCGCCGCCATGTCCCAGTCGCAGCAAGCAGAGCAGAACGTGCTCAAACTGCTGCAGTAACCTTTACCCCAGATCTACCAACGGTGGCGCCCAGAAAGCGCCACCGTTTTTTTATGGCTTCGGCTGAACGCCAGACATGAATATGCCGATATAAAGCTGCGGTTAGTATGGAACTAACCTGGACATGCGAGATTGTATCGCGGTCCACTGAGAGGAACAGGCAAAGCTTATGAGCTCACTCTCCGCACTGAATTCGCTTCTTGGCTCATCCGGCGCGACTGATCTTAGCCAGATTCTGGAGGCCGCGACTGGAGCATCGTCACCGGGCATCGACGTATCGTCTGCTGTCAGCGCATCCATTACAGCGGCGGAGGCACCTGAGACCAATTGGGAGAATGAGCAAACGACTTTGCAGGACCAGACTTCGGCACTGACAAGTCTCCAGACTGATGCAACCAACCTTGACAACGACATGCAGTCGCTGAACAGCTTGACGGGCCCCCTTTCAGCAGCAACCGTGACTTCGTCGAACACCAGCGTGGTTACAGGCTCGGCGGTTGCAGGCAGTGCGGCGGGAAACAACGTGGTTGTTGTCAACAGCCTGGCGAGTACGGCGTCGTTTTCATCGACTGCGGTGACCAGCGCCACAACAGATTTGCCAACAGGCGAGACCATTACTGTGACGTCTCCGACCGGCACCCCCGCGACCTACACAACAGGAAGCAATGGCATTAACACTTTGACGGATCTGGAGAATGCGATCAACACAGGAGGGCTTGGCGTAACCGCAAGCATCATTACGGACGCGACCGGGTCGCGGCTGGCAATTATAAGCAACACCTCAGGCAGCGCAGGAAGTTTTACAGCTACAGTTACCGGTGGGGGAACCGCGGGAACGTTCGGTTTCGTTACAGGTGGCAGCGGCACTAATTCCTCGATTACCGTGAACGGCATTGTCATTCAGAGTGCGACGAACACAGTCACGGGCGCGATACCTGGTGTGACACTCAATTTGGTGGGCACGGAACCCGGGACGGACATCAGCGTCGACGTTGCGCCGGATACTTCCCAGGCGTCGTCGGCGATCAATCAGTTCGTGTCCGACTACAACACCCTCATTGGAGCGGTCAATTCGCAGTATTCCGACAGCGGATCAGGCCAGGGAGTCCTGGCAGATGATCCTACACTGGAAAACCTGCAGAACACGCTCCTTCAGGCCCTGGATTACACGGCATCTCCGGCATCCGGCAACACTTCCACAACGGTGCCGAACCTGTCCGCCCTGGGGGTTACGATGAACACGGATGGGACTTTGAGCCTCGACAACGCCACCCTTAGCAGCGCGCTTCAGAACAACTTCAGCGACGTACAGAACTTCTTTCAGGGCAGCGCGTTGAACGGGTTCGCCAATTCAATGGATCAGCAACTGACGAATTTCACCAGCCCCTCGGATGGCGCATTCACGGTGGACCTGCAAAGTATCAGCACAGAGAATACGACGCTGCAGACCGACATCACAAATTTCCAGACTAACGTCATTGCGCCTCTCAAGACGCAATTGACAGCCGAATACAGCAGCGCCGAGATCGCCTTGCAGCAGCTGCCCGCCGAGTTGAAGGATGTCGATGCGGAACTGGGCGAAAACAACAACTCCTCAAGCAGTTAACCGGAGACGAACATGAGTCCAACAGAAATGGCATATCGGAAAACGGCAGTTAGCGGCGCCAGTGGTTTTGGTTTGTTGATCGCCTTATACGACACGCTGGCCGGCGATCTTAGGCGGGCCGCTGAAGCTGAGCGCGCCAACGACATCGAGAAGCGGTGCAGAGAAGTGAATCACGCACTACTGGTGATTGCGCACCTGGAAGACAGGATTGATCGGGGACCGGGCGGGGAAATGGCGCAGAACATGAAAGCGTTCTATACGTTGCTGCGCCGCAAGATGATTGAGGCGCAAGCGAAGCGGTCGGCCACGATCCTGGAAGAGCAGATGAAGGAGGTCCTTGATCTGAGGGCAATTTGGCAGGCTATGGAACAGCCACGCATTTCAGCGACCTCGGCGGGACTTGGATTCATGTCCGGGTCGAACTATCCAGGTGGATCATCTTCCATGTATGAAGCGAGCAGTTCCAGGTGGTCGGCGTAGACTTTCTTCGGCTATTTCCCCTTGGTGCAATCCGAGATGAGTTTGTTTTATGGCCCGGGTTGAATTCATTTTCAAATTCACTAGCAGCTCATGGGCATCGAGATGGTCTCTCGATGCCCATTTTTCGCGGAATCGGAAAAGGGGCAACGGAGCATGCCGTCATTGTGCGGGAATTGCTTCGACGTCGCGCAGCATGCGGTGCTGCTGAATGGAAATTGAACGCTGGTTTCCGATCTACAGCAAATCCTGAGATTCTGTGACCAGAAATCACAATACTGAAGTTGACGCGACCATCAGGGACAGGCAACCTTGCACAACGCCCCAAAGGACAAACTTTCTCAGGATTTGCTCTAGCTTGGAGGTTCCAGGTAATTGAGCAGCGAATTCGGAAGGACCTTTGCAGCTGCGGCAAGAGCTGCGCTATTGTCGGTCTCAGCCTGGGTCAAATCAGTCGCAGCCACTGCTTCGTTTACCCCGATCAGATTGTTTTCCTGCGTAGACAGAGTTACCGTGTCCTGCTGCAGGAATGTCTGCTGCGAATTCAGCTGCGTCTCGGCATTGCCATAGACGGCTTGCTGCTGTCCCACGAAGCCGAGAGCAGAATCAACGCCGCTGGTTGCGGTCGCGATGTCAGACGCGTTTCCACCTTGGAGCGCGGCGACCAGGGAGCTCAACGATCCAAGTACATTGTTGCTGGCGTTGGAGAAGACTTGACTGCCGGGAACATTCATCTGAACGCTGAGATTATCGCCAACGGCCACAGAGTTTGAGTCATTATTTCCGTTATAGGTGTAACCGGTTGTAGACGATGAGTCAGCGGTGTAGGGTGTTGAAGTGCTGGTTCCACCGAAGAGATAGGTTCCCGCTACCGAGGTGTTGGCGAAGGAAACGACGCTGGACAAAATGCCTTGGATCTGCGTCGCAAGCGTCTGCCGATCTGCAGTCGAACTGGTGCCGTTGGCGCCTTCGGTGCCCAGCGTCACGGCCTGAGTGAGGGAAGTGACCACCGAACTCAGGACCGAACTTGCCGTCTGCACCGTGGAGAGCACACTGCTGACATTCTGTGTGTATTGGTCGACGTCTCCGGTTTCGATGGTGTTCTGAACCATGCCAGCGGCGGCCGCTGGATTGTCCGATGGCACATTTACGCTTTTGCCAGTGGACACTTCCTGCAACGCAGTGTTGAGCGACACCTGGCTCTGCTGCAGGTCGGAGAGAATGTCTGGAACCATATTTGGGTCAATGCGCATGTCAGTCAGAAACTCGTACTAGAGCCCATGTTGAGTGCTGCGTTATCGAGCACCTGGACGGTGCTCACGATGCGGGAAGCGGCTTCATAAGCTGCCTGATATCGCATTAAATTGGTCGTTTCCTCGTTGATATCGACAGCGGAAACTGCGCCCTGCTGATTGGTGAGTTGGGTCAGGTTATCCCCGATGGCGGTCGATTGCGCGCTCGCATTTGAAGCCGCGCTGCCAACTTGGAAAACAAGGCTCGCGTATGCTTCCGCAGGGGTCTGGCCGGAAGGAAGGGCCTTGGTCAATGCCGCGGAGAGATTTGCAACATTGCCATTACTGCCGGCTGAGCCGTCGGAACTGATGGCGATCTGCGAGGGATTCGAGATGGCAACGCTGATTCCAGAGGCGGCATCGTTCTCATTCGACGGAACAGAGAAAAAATCCCCGCCGACGTCCCCGTTTGAATCGTAGCCCTGCGCCTGTGCGGAGTTGAAGGCTGTGCCGAACTGGCTGGCAAGCGTGTTGAGCTGTGACTGGAGTCCTGGAATCACCTGGTCGCGAATCTCGATCGCCCCCCCCAGCGTTCCGCCCTGGATCGACGATGTAATATTCGTCCCGTTTGAATCTAGCACCTGCTGAAAGCCGTTTGTGCCCGCGGTGGTTTGCAAACTGAAACTCTGTCCGCCGATTACGAGTGGGGTGCCACTGCCGGTTGTGATGGTTTCTCCATCGGTCCCCTGCGTGACGGAAATTCCCGTCAACCCGGACAATTGTTGCACCAACTGATCAAGCTGATCCTGGGTTGTGCCGCCATCCTCACTGGCTGGTACCTGGGAGACCTGGGTATTCAGCAGGGCGATTTGCTGGGTCAGCGAGTTGATCTGGGATACAGTCTGCGGTACCAGCTGATCCGCGTCCGATTGCGCAGTGGACAGCCCTTGCGCAGTTGTATTGAAGGCATCGGCGAGGTTCTGGCCGCTTGAGAGCACGCCCTGCTGGGTGGCCGAATTGCTGGGGTTCGCAGACAAGGCCGCCAGGCTACTGGAAAATGCGGTGAGTTCACTTGCAATGTCGTCGCCGCTGGTGGTGAAAAAGGTTTGCACCTGTTGCAGGCTTGAAGATTGAGTATTAACGCTGCTTTGCTGCGATGTCTGCTGCTGAATCTGTATGTTGAGCAGTTCATCGCGGACGCTTTGGAGCGCGGTGAGGGTGACACCGCCGCCTGATACTTCGTCACCAGACTGGCTCTCTCCGTTCTCGGCGAATTGGGCAACTTCCCGGGTGTAGCCAGGCGTGTTCACGTTGGCAATGTTGTTGCTAGTGGCATCAAGCGCACCCTGGGTCGCGTCCAGCGCCTGCACTCCGATCAGAA
Organism: Occallatibacter sp.; assembly: GCA_050014515.1. Lineage (GTDB taxonomy): Bacteria > Acidobacteriota > Terriglobia > Terriglobales > Acidobacteriaceae > Telmatobacter. The sequence goes on along the minus strand of JBEKDE010000025.1, from coordinate 47,372 downwards.
GCGATGTATTTAATCCGCCCATAGACGTTACATCTGGCAGGACCAGGTCTGATGTTTCAACCTGGGGCCAGAAGCCTCCTGAAACTGTCCTCGAGCTGAAGCGATGAGCGACACCATCAAGGCTGTTGATTTGCTGGAGTGATGAAGGAGAGCTGCATAGACCCGATTTAGCTTCTGAAGGGAATTGCCCGCGATGAGGATCTGATGCATCAGGTTGTCGTCAATGGGAATCGTCGACGCTGCGCGGTCCGCCTCAAGTGGAAGGGCGAGTTCGTTTGCAAGGACCAGGAGTCTGGCACTATAGAGTTGCTGGGCGGCAATGCTCTCTTCGAACTTCGGAAGCGCGTCGTCCGCGATCGCGCGCATCGCCTTTTCAAGCTCATCGCGCAACGATCCCAACAGGCGGAGATATTCCGTCGCGTTGAGATTCCGATCGGGGGCGACAACAGCAGTCATGCTCCGGGCTTTCTCCTGACCTGAACGCTCTTAGGGACAGCGTCCTCAGGCGTGCTCATCGAGCATCGACGAGGCGATTTTGGCCGGGTCGATCTCATATTGTCCGCTGCTTACCGACAGGCGGAGGCTATCCACCGTGTCCTGCCGTACTTCAGGGGAACTCAGAGCCGTGCTGACGAGCGACTCAACGGAAGTCGAATCGGATGTGAGGGTTGCGCGGTCTCCGGCGTCAGCCGCGGACGGCTGCCCCGCCTTCTTCGTTCCAGCCTGCTGCGAGCTCAGTTCGCTTGAAAGTTGGCTCGCTGTTGTATTGAGTGGATCGATTCTCATCGCGTCTCCTTGGTCTGTTGCGCTGTCAATATCGGCATTCGTCAAGCCAGATTCTAGTCCGATTCACTTTTCTTGTCCGGAATTGCCGTCGGACCAGCCTGTGCCGAAGGCTGGGCTTCCGCCTTGTCCGCTGCCGCGTGCATGGCTTTGGCTATCATTCTTGCAATCCCGATGCCGCCCGATGCCGCCATTGACTTCGAAAGGGTCTCGACTCCGAGGCTCATCATCTGGTCGCGTCCGGGATCCTGATCATCGTCAGCTCCTGGAAGTGTGGCGAACGATTGTTCTGCCTGTTGCAGCCAACTGCCGACCAGTATGGACTCGAATTCCTGCGCACCTTTTTGGATCTTTGCGTCATCTTTCGAACTCGCGGGGGCCTTTGCGAGCTGAATCATTCGGTCCTCCCGCGATTGCAGGGCGGTAGTTTGCGCGTTGGCCAGGCTGAATGCTGGACTCGTAGCCATTTACTGTACCTCCAATTCGGCCTGCAATCCGCCCTCAGTCTTGATGGCCTGGAGGATTGCAACCACATCCCGCGCAGTCGCACCGATGGCGTGCAGCCCGGATACCAGTTCATCCACGTTGGCGCCTTCATCGAGCCGCATCGATTGAGCCGGGCCCTCTTCGGCGTTTAAAGTCGTTTCGGGCACAAGGACAGGCTGGGCGGTGTTGTTCTGGTTACCCGGTGCTCCCCGTCCAACGGCGGAAGTCGCATTCGCAGGACCCAGAGGCTGCGCAAGTGCGTAATCAGTAACTACCTGGATCGACAGGCTGCCGTGAATCACGGAAACGGGCGATAGCTTCACACTGCCCCCCAGGACAATGGTTCCTGTGCGCTCATTGATGATGATCTTGGCCGGCGTATGTACCCTAAGCACGAGTTGCTGAACGCGGGCAATCAGTTGAGGCACGGATTGTTCTGAGGCTCCGGCAACGCTGATGTCGACACGCCTGCTGTCAATGGCGGAGGCGACTGTCCTGTGAAACTCAAGGTTTATTGCGTCCGCGATCGCGGTTGCAGTCGCGAAGTCAGGATTGTGGAGCAGCAGGGAAACCGTCTTGAATCCACTGAGGTCGACCGCGGTATCGCGCTCGATAATGGCGCCTTCCGGGATTGTGCCTACGTTGGAGGCGTTCACTTCTTTGCGATTGGTACCGTTTCCCGCAGAATATCCACCCAGAAGAAGCGATCCTTGAGCCTCCGCGTAAATCTGCCCATCTGGCCCGCGCAGCGCACTCATCAGCAAGACGCCCCCGTCCAGGCTGTGCGCATCGCCCACCGATGCCACTGTGACATCGAGTCTTGCACCCGGGCGAGCGAAGGGTGGGAGCGATGCCGTGACGAAGACTGCCGCTACATTCTTGACGACCGCGCTGCTGGGAGAAATCAAGACGCCCATCTTCTGCATGGCATTGGCCAATGTCTGAACAGTGAAGATGGTTTGCTGAGTATCGCCGGTCCCGTGCAGTCCGACTACGAGGCCGTAGCCCACCAACATGTTGTCTCTGACACCTTCAATGGTGGTCACATCGCGCACCATGACTTCACGGCTTGAATCGACTGAGGGGCCAGACAACGCTAAAGCAGGCATCGATGCCGCAAACGCGGCGGCGCACAATGCTGAGGTTCTGCGTCTGCGCTTCGAATTTGTCATTTCACGCTTCATCGGCATCAAAATCCAAAGAGCCACAGAATTGCCTTGGTAATCGGGTTAAGGGGACGCGTGCTGTCAGAAATGATGCCCTTGCCCTTCATCTCTATTTCAAGATTGCTGAGAGCGGCTGAGGCGACTGTGTTGTTCGGGCTGATATCGACGGGGCGCACAACTCCGCGGACGGTCACGTCCTCGTGCTGGTTGTTCATGAAGATCTTGCGTTGGGCCTCCACTACCAAGTTCCCACTAGGCAGAACGGCGACAACCTGCCCCGTGAGACTGGTTTGAAAGGTGGTATTCGAATCGGTCGCGCCCTTACCGGCAAGCTGGGTTGAGGAGTTGGCATTGAAGAGCGGATTGAGACCGTTGGTATTAATCTGCCCGGCTAGGCCGGTGATTGCGGACGAGGTCTGGAAGGCTCGCTGGTAGCTGGAGTCGCCGCTTTGCGCAGCGGTGGTTTGGACCGCAACCAGGATCACAATGGTGTCAAATAGCTTGTGCGCTTTGGAGTCGACTGAAATGTCGCCCAGTGAGTTCCCGGAAGGGGACCAAAGGCTGCCCACCGTCTTGTCAGGAGGGAGGCTGGCGCTGTGCTCCTGAAGACTGGCGATATATTCCGAGCGCAGCTGTTCAGGAGAATTCTTCGATTTCTTGGATTTTCCAGCTGAAGCAGACGGCCCGGCCATCAGCAAGATCACGGTTCCCATCGCCATGAGTTGCAAGCCACGTTTTTTCATCTTCGTCTTCCTCAAAGGCTGCCTCTCAAGATTCCGCCTTCGACTACTTCGGCTACGTAGGTTTGTTTGGGATCTTTGCATTCGACCCGGATCTTTTGGCCGGCAGCGCCATTCTCAAGACAAACGACGGAGAGCCGGATGTGCACATGACCGCCGTCGAGCAGAAGGGTTGCCTTCGACCCTGCGCGCACAACAAACTCCTTTGGCTCATGGTTCAGCCTGAGACTCATTGCGGAGGCTTGATCCACGAGTGCGACCGAAGGCTTTGCGCCACTTTCCTGGTCGAAGCGGACCGAAACATAGAACGGCAGGCATTGCTCTTGGTTCGCACAGCCGAGGCGGACCTTCATGCGATGGCTGCCCCACGGCTCGATGGATTCAACATTGAGCGTGGGCGAATTGGATTTGGCTATCACTTCGCTAAGGAGCGTGACTTGTTCAGGCAAAACCTTCATGGCCGCTCCGCTGATCGCGGCTGCGACCTGTTCCGGCGTGATGACTGCACGGCCGGTGGCGGCCGTGGCGGTTGACGCCATTACGGCGAGTAAACTAACAGCGGAAATGAGTTGATGTCTGGTCATGGTTTAATGCACTTATTGAGCTAGTTGGTTGAGACCTTGCAGCATTTCATCAGCTGCCTTGACGACTCGCGAATTCGACTCATAAGACCGCTGGGCCATGATCATGTTCACAAATTCATCGACGATGTTGACATTCGCCTGCTCGAGCATTCCCTGCTGAATGGTGCCCAGGCCGTCTGGTCCGCCGGGCGCTCCGACGACCGGATTACCGGAAGCTGTGGTTTGCAGATAAACGTTGTTGCCGATACTGTTGAGCCCGCCCGGGTTGGTGAAACTTGCCAGCTGGATGACCCCCACCTGCTGGGCCTGTGTCTGGCCGGGAAGGGTGACGCTGACGGTGCCATCGCTGCCTACGGTGACGTTGGTCGCATTGGCCGGAATGGTAATCGCCGGCTGAAGCGCATTTCCGTTGGCGGTGACCAGGACACCCTGAGCGTCAGGCTGAAAGGACCCGGCGCGGGTGTAACCGATTTGATTGTTGGGCAGCAGGACCTGGAAAAAGCCGGAACCTTGGATTGCGAAATCCAAAGGGTTACCGGTACTGCTGAGATCGCCCTGCAACTGGATAATCTCCGTATTTCCGGCGGTCGTGCCAAGGCCGATCTGCAATCCGGACGCGACTGTTGTCGACTGGGTTGCCGCGGCCCCGGGCATCTTCTCATTCTGATAGAGGAGATCAGTGAACTGCACTCGGCGAGCTTGAAAACCGCTGGTGCTGGAGTTGGCCAGATTATTGGCGATATTATCCAAGTTGATCTGCTGGGCGGTCATTCCGCTGGCGGCCGTGTACAGTGCATGAAACATTGGTCGAACTCCTTAGGCTGAGATTTTGGGCAGCTCCTGGGCTGCAGTCTTATCCATCTCCGTGCTGAACATCGAAAGGACGTGCTGCATCGATTCGGCGGATCTCTGCGCGGTGATGAGTTCCACCATGGTGACGATGGGGTTCACGTTTGAGTTTTCGAGCGCTCCCTGCTGTACGCTGGAGTCGCTTGCGGGCGCAGCGGTCTTTGGGGGCGCTGAATAGTAGGAGTTGCCCTCACTAGTGAGATCAGTGCCTTCCGGGAACTTCACAAGTTGAATCTTGCCGGCAATCGCGCCATTGGAAGAGATGGTTCCGTCCGCGCTGATTGAAGCGGGGCCGGGGAGCATCACAATCGGACCCTTGTCGCCCATTACCGGGTCTCCCGCCTGGGTGATCAATTGCCCGGCGGGAGATACCTGGAAGCTTCCGTTGCGTGTGTACATGGTGCCATTCGCAGTCTGGACGGCAAAGAATGCTGACCCTTGGATCGCGAGATCGAGGGGATTGCCCGTTTTTTGCAGAGCGCCCTGGCTCAGGTCAAGGGATGTTCCACTGACGATCCCGTAGTTGTTGATCGCGTTGTTAAGGTTTGAGCCGGCACCACTCTGACTAGAAGCGAGCACGGCACTGAATATGTTGTGCTCTGCACGGTATCCCGCGGTATTTGTGTTGGCCAGGTTGTTGGCTATTGTATCGAGCGCCTGCGTACGGGCAGCGAGTGCTGTACAGGCGGCATAGTATCCACTGTCCATTTGGACCTCTCGCCATAAGACAATGCACCGCGGTGGCCATTCTGCTAGGCAATCTTTGCCTAAAAATGGGTCCTTGAGGCCCCAAAACAGGGGAATTGATGAGGGAAGGATGAGAACAGTGTATTTGCCGCGCATTGCGCGACACACGGGCGCCGCGTCTCTCATCTGAAGACAATCTGCGACTTCCATGCGAGCTCTGGCGCGCAAGGCAATATGGGAGGATTCCCGGTGCCTAGAAAGTCTTGTAGAGCCGAGGGCCCATGCTTTGTTCCAAGGGGCAATGAATCTTTGACCTGACAGCCCGCTGATGAGCCTCCCGGACAATCGCCGGCAATGCGGTCACATAGTGGTCCTCGTTCATTTCACCGAGGAATTTCACAATGAAGGGAGCAAGCGACCACTTCTTTGCCAGTTTGAAACCCGCCAGTGCAAAATCAGACACGCCGCGCTTGCTTGCGGCCCACCCGAGTACGGCAGGGAGCAGCCCGATAGCATGGAGCAGCCCCACCAGATAAGCTTCCCTGGGATCCACTTCCTGCGAATCTTCTGCAATCTGCTTTGAGTGGTCCGCTATCTCGCGCGAATGCGACCAGGTTTCAATAATCGCGCTTTGCCCGGAGTTGCGGGTAACGCTCTGGGCCGAGATTGCCTCCAGGCACGCATCGATGCCAAGATCCGCGATGCAGTCCTCAATGCGTGTTGGACGAAATTCCGTACAAGCGTGTTCCCGGCCCGCCAAGCGCATTACCTGAAGAGTAGCGCCCAGGTCGCTCAGAATCAGCTCAGAAACTTCCCGAAGATCGATGGAGCGCTCCTGGACTTGAAGGTCAAGAAGGAGGAGGGTCTCCGGGAGCACAGGAATACTCGGCAAATCGTCGGTTGAATCAACCGGCCAAGTTTGGAATTCCGCAAACGGAGTGTAGCTTGATTCGGCCTGACGGGCGGTGATGTTCAAGACAGTGTGCCTCTCGACACAGATATCGGCAACTCACCCCGATTGTTCTATCTTGCAAGCGAAGTTCTTCTAAAACAAATGTGGAGAACCTGTTACTTTCGGCATCAGCCGCAGCGTTTGGGGTTTCGAAACAGCACGTCAACCGTCCGCCGGCTGCCAAGGAGCCTGGTCCAGAGAAAATCCCGGCACTCGACGAAAGTGGCTTTTCTGGCGGCAGCTTCTATTGCAAACTGCGCGACAGTATTCGCCATCTGCCTGGGAGACTGGGGTTCCTCCTCAACGACTACTTCGCGATCAGGAATTACCGAGAGACGTCCCATTTGCTCTTCAAACTCCGTTCGGGTGATGAAGCATGGCTCTGCCCTGCAGCCAGTAATCTGCTCCAGCGCCAGAAGTAGTCTATGTTCCACACGATAGACGAACCCCATCAAAAGCCTCTTGCCGTTTTGGGAGTATCGCAGCGGGGCGGCGCTGCACGTGCGCAACAGAATTGCGGGAATATCTGCCTCAATCGGCTCGCGTACACCATCCTGTCCAAGCACGGGGCAACCCCATTGAGCCGCTCTCGCGGTGGCAATCTGCTTTTCGGTGGCCAGGCCCAATCGAGCCAGAGTCAGTTCAAGCTCTTCTCCGCGCAGCTGGCCCTCTGCCGCAGCGAATCGGAGCTGATCATTGGTCAGAAAGCCTTTAGACAAAAGCACGAGTCCGATGGAAAGTCGCGGATTGTGCGGCATCTCGATCACTCGCCCCTCGCGAAAAACTGAAAATCGGACGCATGCGGCCTCAGCGAAACAATCGACGCCGCAATACCAAAGATCCCCTATACGAATTCCGACGCGGCTCTGAGGTACACTCCGCATCAGCATCGTGTTGCGGCACTTCCTGTGCGCGCACACTGCGTGCATGTTTTTCCAACTGCGGTCCACGGCCGACTGTATGTATTGAAGATTCAATTTCACGGGATTTCGCTCCTCGCAAGCTTAACGGACAAAGTTTGAAGCAATGGGTTCAGTGATTTCGGTAACGCGCAATCCGTAATTGCCATCCACAATAACGGCTTCACCACGAGCGATTACCCTGCCATCGAGCAACAACTCCACAGGGTCGTCGACCTGGCGATCCAATTCGACAACGGATCCGCTCGCCAATTCAAGAACCTCTCGCAAGGGGAGCCGGCGCACGCCGAATCGAAGCGACATGCTAAGTTCGACATCCAGCACCAGGTTGAGATTCACCGGATCGAATTGAACTCCTTCTGGCTCCGCTGCAGCTTTTGTAACCGGCCATGAGGAGATTGACTCGATCAGTTTGCTGTCGAGGTAAAGCATCAATGGCATAGGGGAGGAATTGCCTCCTTGAGCGGCCAAAGGGATCGCAAGCAGGTCTTTGATTGCAGGATTCGCTACCCGCTCGACTTTGCCAGTGACAGTGCCATATTCCGCGAAAAGGGATGCGCAGAACCTGGTCATTGCAGTCGATATGGCGGTCCGCAGTGGCTCCCCGTCTTCGTCGTCAAAGCTCTGCAAGCCATGACCGCGAATCGCATCAGCTAGCACCTTGACTTGTGGATCGCGGAACTCGATAAAGAATACGCCGCGCAGCATCCCTTCAAATGTCAGGCTGAAGATCACCGGTGAGCCGGATTGAGCGGCAGCATCGAAACTTTCCAGGATTGCTAGTTTCCAGGGAATGCCGGCAGCGCCGGTCAATGCTTCCGCAAGCGCCTCACCGAGTCGCTGGACAAATCGCCGCGTCACCGTGTTGTTGTCGTTATTGGTCATCATGTTTACCCTCTCCCCCAATTCGCCGGCTGAACGCGACGGCCAAGTTGTGCTGCCTTGAGTGTGCCGTTCCTGACAGGAGCAGCTTCAAACATCTCTATGCCTTCTACTGTCAACATTCCGGGATTGCGGACCGGCGCCCCGAGTTTTAGAACACATCCTGGCTGCAAGGCAATCATGTCGCGTACGGCAACCTTCACGCGCGGTACGCCGGACTCAAGTACCACATCGCAATCGAGCATGCGTTCGCGAATGCTCGGCGCAGGGAAGAAACGTAAGCCGCCGTTCCTCTGCGGTTCTTCCAGCTTCAGCTGCTTGATGAGCGCGTTTACTAGCGCGCTGGGAAAGACCAACTGAAACGATCCTGTTATGCCGGCAATCTCCAGTTCGAATCGAACCGATGTGACTTTCTCATTTGGCGGGCAATAGTGATTCAATTGAGAGGCTTTAATGCGACGCTTTGGCGCCAGTGACAATTGCGGCATGTGCCAGGCGATTTCGGCCTGGCGGGCGAACAGCGAGGTTACGTCCTGCATGATCTCTTCTTCTATCTCGGAGAGGTCGCGGGCGCCGGGATCGGAAATCTCCGTTCCGCCAAGAAGGAACTCGATGAATGGAAATACGAGATCGATGTCGCATTCCATGATCATTGTGCATGGAATTGAGCTGATTGAGAACGGCACGATGTAGCTCAGGGGAGGAATGGCTGCCACGTGCTCCTTGATCGGGAGCTGATCCAAAGTTTTCACTTTCAGCTCAATGCCTGTTCCCAGGTAGGCGTCCAGAGCGTTGGCAAGGCCTCGCGCAAATGTTTCGTTCATCGCCGTCAGCGCGCGCGCATTCTCATTGGACAGCCGCCCAGCAGATCTGAAATCGCATGCGTGGACTGACCGCGGATTCTCTCCGGGTTTCTGCGCGGCCGGCCTCTTCTGATCCGGAACGTTGCCATTAAACTCCTCGCGATTGCGCATGCTCATGCGACCCTCTCTTCCCGTGCATCTGTTGCTGCCGGCCGATCGTTGAGATGTGCAAGCAACACTTTGAGCTTCTTCATGGATCCCTGACGGATTTGCGAAACCCGGGAAAGAGCCACACCAACAACTTCTGAGATTTCCTTCATCGTGAGTTCTTCGCGGTAGTAGAGAGAGAGGATCAGCTGTTCCCTCTCGCTCAGCTGTGATATAGCCTCGGCCAGGTGAGCCTTGACCTCGCCCTGCAGGCAAAGATCGAATGGATCAGGATCGTCAAGGTTGGGCGCCGATTCAATTACATCCATCGGATCAGAACGATCGCCAGAAACAGTTGCGTGTTGGCCTGCGACATAAAGCCCGTCAATCTGCGCGATGATTCGTCGCAAGTGGTCAGTTTCCAGATTCAACTCAGCGGCAATCTCAGACTCGATCGGATGGCGTCCCAGCCTGCCTTCGAGGCGCGCTGTGGCGTCGGTTATTTCCCGTCCTCGTCTACGCAGAGAACGGGATCCCCAATCGGATTCACGCAGGCTATCCAGAATTGCCCCCCGGATACGGAACTTCGCGAAGGTCTTGAACTGGGAGTTTTTTGAGCTGTCGAAGTTGCGGCTGGCCTCTAACAGTCCGATCACGCCGGCATTGACGAGATCTTCCAACTCGACATGCTGGGGCAGCCGCTCCCTGATTCGCGATGCGATGTAGTAGACCTGTGAGATTTCCTGCATCACCAGGTTATTGCGATCTTCGAATTCCCCTGCACTCGATTTGTAGGCGAGTTCTGCTGATGTCATTGGTTTACCTCATTACATGGAGAAATAAAATCCCTCATCGTACGGCTCCCAGCGACTGTACTTGGGTTGTTGGCGGAATCTCGGAAGGGGAGATCACAGAAATTTTGGGAATGAACGGTTCCAGGAGACGCTTTAGATAGAACCTGCCTGGAGATGCACAAAGCAAAACGGGCGGGGCAATGACAACCTGATCGCCGAGCATGGCTCGGAGACCAGCCAAAACCTTTTGGGCTACTGATATCTGCAGAGCTCCACCGCCTGCCAGGCTCGAATTCTGTGTCGAGTTACGCATACACTCTTCCTCTATTGCGCTATCCAAGGTAACTACCTTGAGCTGTCCGCGATCGTTGAGGAGCGGGCGAATGAGTGCGCGTCCAAGGGAGTGTCTGACTGCTTCAACAAGCACGACGGGATTCTTGTTGGTATTGGCAGTTTCCACCATCGCTTCAAGAATCGTGCCCAGGTCGCGGATTGACACCTGCTCGCGGAGCAACTGTTGAAGCACTTTCTGAATCTCGCCGAGGCTCATCAGTTTGGGCATTAGTTCATCTACTAGTTTCGGATGCGAGTCGGAGAGCTTGTCGATCAGTCGTTTGGTTTCGTGGCGCGTAAGCAGATCGTGTGCATTCAGCTTGATGACTTCAGCTAAATGTGCAGCGAGTACTGACGTATGGTCGACAACGGCGTATCCGAGAGAGATGGCCTGTGCCTGATGTTCCGCCGCAATCCATTTTGCTGGAGAGTCGAAGGCAGGCTCGCGCGTCTCCTGCCCAGGGATGTCTCCAGGTTTTGGATTAGAGCACACAGCGAGCAAGCGGTCACGCCGCATCTCCCATCGTGCAACCTCCACGCCTCGAAGGTAGATCACGTATTCCCGCTCCTTGAGCGACAGGTTGTCCGTGATATGTATGGAGGGCACGAGAAATCCCAGTTGCTGCGCCAGATTCTTGCGAAGCGATTTCACCCGTGCCAGCAGTTGACCTCCCTTTTTCACGTCCACCAGCGGCACAAGACCAACGCCCACCTCCAGCATCAGGTCGTCCAGTTTCAGAATCGCATCCATGGGATCGATTGCCGGCGCGCCTGCGACTCCGCCCTTGCCCACCGCGGCCTTGGTCCCAGGTGCAGGCTCACTGACGCCGGGATGCATCTTCCATGCCCCGAACATGGTTAAACCGCCCAGAGCGACAAACGAGAACTTTGGCATCCCGGGGATCAGCGCCAGCGCCAACAGAACGCCGCTGACGATCCATAGCGGGCGCGATGTTGAGAAGATCTGCTTCTGAATGTCGACGCCGAGAGAGTGATCGGAGCCCGCGCGCGTGACGACGATGCCACCTGCAACAGAAACCAGCAGGGAGGGAATAATGGCAACCAACCCGTTGCCAACCGTGAGGATGGTATAGGTCTTGAGGGCCTGCTGCAGCGGAACTCCGTGCTGAAACACGCCAATCAGGAATCCCGCGACAATGTTGATCACCAGGATCAAAATAGTAGCCAGCGAATCCCTTTGGCTGAAACGCGCGGCACCATCCATTGAACCGCAGAATTCCGCTTCCCGCGCGACATTCTCGCGGCGTAGACGGGCCTGATCTGCCGTGATGATGCCTGTGTTCAGGTCCGAGTCGATCGCCATCTGCTTTCCAGGCATGGCGTCGAGCGTGAAGCGCGCGGTTACTTCGGCGGTTCGTACCGCGCCGTGACTAACCACCAGGTACTGGATGGCGATCAGCGCGACGAAGATGACGAAGCCGACAATGTAGTTGCCGCCAACCACGAATTGGCCGAACGCCTCAATCACTTTTCCCGCCGCAGAAGTGCCTTCGCTGCCATGCAGTAGGATGCGTCGCGTGCTGGCCAGGTCAAGCGACAGGCGCATCAGCGTGAGCAGGAGAATCAGGCTGGGGAACACGGAAAACTGAACCGGGCGGAGTATCTGAATCGCAGTCAGCAGAACGAGCACTGACGCCGTGATGCTCAACGTGAGCAGCAGGTCGAGGACAAAACTGGGCAATGGGACAAGCATGACAAACACGAGCGCGACAGCACCGGTTGGAATCACCCAATCAGACGATGCGCGCAATGCGGCCATGAATCCAGGCTTCTTGTTCACTGACGTGTCACTCCTCTCGACGCGTTTGTGGCGGCTCTTCTTTGAGCCTCTCTCCGTTGAACTTCCTGTTGAGCCTTGTAGACAAGTACAAGAATCTCGGCAACGGCGTGATAAAGAGGTGCAGGGATTGCGTCCCCAACCTCAACTGTTTTGTACAAAGCCTGAGCCAGCGGCCGGTTTTCCATCACTGGAATGTCGTGGTCGCGGGCGATTTCCTTGATCTTTGCTGCCAGCAGATCCAGACCTTTCGATACAACCAACGGTGCCGGCATACTCATTTCGAATTTCAATGCAACGGCATAGTGGGTTGGGTTTGTGATCACCACCGACGCGGTCTCCGTGGCCTTGATCATGTGCCTGCGCCGGGCTTGGCGCTGCATTTTTCTGATTCTGCCCTTGCTTGCCGGATTGCCTTCGACGCTTTTCATTTCATCGAGCACATCCTGGCGGCTCATCTTCAAGTCGCCTTCACTCTTGAGCCAAAGCAGAAGATAGTCCACGCCGGCCCACGCCAGGAGCACCATGCCAGACTTCCACAGAACCTCGAGCAGAAGGTTTCCCACCAGGCTCACAAAGTCGCGCGGCTCCGCATAAGAACAGGAAAGGATTTGTCCCCAGTGGCTGTGAATGCAAGCCCATCCAACCCAAATGATGGCGGAGAAGGGGAGAAGCGACTTGAGGATTGAACTGAGCCCCACGGGGGAAAGCAACTGCTGGAGCCGGTTCACCGGGTTAAGACGGTCGAACTTGAGTGACAGCGCTTCCGGCGCAAAGACAAAACCTCCCTGCCCGAATCCAAAGAGGAGGGACACGGTAAGTGCGGCAAGTTGCATCGGGAAAATCCAGCGCATTGCCTCGACACTGGTCCAAAACAGGAGGGGGCCGTTTGTGCCGATTGTGTCAGAACGTGCGGAATCGAGCGTATTGCGGAAGAAATCTGTCCAATGACTCGCCCCTTGCCGGCCGGTCAGTGCGAGCACGCCCGCGACGACAAACATCGAAAGGGCGCCAGTCAGTTCACGTGATCGCGTGACTTGGCCCCGTTCCCGCGCCTTCTCTCGTCGCCGCGGTGTCGCTTTTTCGGTCTTGCTTGAGTCAGCCATTGTGTCCTACCGTGCAACCTGAAGGATGTGTTCACTGTTTGCGAATGAGTTCTCGAACAAGTGGTGGAAGAGATCCGGCCAATACTTCAAGGTCGCGATCAGGATAAAAATGCCAAGCAGGCTTTTGATTGCCGGACCAAGCAACATGAGCGGCATTTGCGTCGAGGCCTTCCCCAGTAGCCCGAGCAGGATATCCGCCACAAGCGTGGCCGCGAGAACAGGCGCGGCGATCTGCACGCCCAATCCAAATACGAGGCCCGCTGTTGTAATAACCGACAGGGTAAATAGACCGCTGAGGTGCATGGTGCCTGGCGGCAGGTAAAGGAAACTGTTGCCAATCCCGCGCAGGAGCCAATAGTGCACATCCATGCTGAGAAATAGGAGCATGATCATTGACTGGTAAAAGACCGGGATGACCGTTGTGTCGACCTGGGTTTGCGGATCAAGGATGTTCACCAGCGAGTAGCCCATTTGGATGCCAAGTACCTGGCCAGCTAACTGACATGCCTCGAATACCAGGTTGGTGGCAATGCCCATCCCGACGCCAATCGCAAACTCCGTGATAATAAGGATTGGCCAATCGACGAGAGCATACGTTCCGATTCCCTTCCCAACGGTCGGCAATAACAGGAGGGTAAGGGCCAAAACTAGACCCGCTTTGATGCGTGCTGGGATCGCAGAGCTTCCAAAGAACGGCGCGAACAGCATGAGGCCGGAGAGGCGCACGCCGATGGTCAAGAGGCCGGTGATGATTGGAAGCAGTTGAATATCGGTCATTTCAGGTACTGGTGAAAATCGGAAAGTGTGGTCAGTGTGTAGTTTGCAAGATGGCGCCACATCCAAGGCATCATGAAGAACAATGCTGTTCCTGTGAAGAGAAGGCGCGTCACAGTCGATATGGTGTTGTCTTGCAGAGAGGTTAGAGTTTGAATGATGTTGACGATCAAGCTGACAGTGATGGCGACAGCCAATACCGGGCCAACCAGGATCATTACCTCCTGAAGCATCAGCCGCCCGAGCAAGACAACTTGGTCCACGTTCATGGCGTTAGTAAAAACTCCTCATCAAAGATCCGATTAAAAGATGCCAGCCGTCGACCATAAGGAAGAGGAGCAGTTTGAGCGGCGTAGAAATGACGACCGGCGGCAATTGCAGCATGCCTACTGAGGTCGTGATCGAGGCTACGACCATATCCACGATCAGGAAAGGAAGAAACAGCACGGTGCCGATCTGAAATCCAGCCTTCAATTCAGACAAGATATAGGCGGGCAGCATCACCCTCATGGAAACGTCCTTCACTGACGCCGGCTGGGGCTCATGCGCCAGTTCAATAAAGAGTGCCACATCCTTTTCGCGGACGTAGTGAGCCATGAATTCGTGAATCGGGCCTTCCGCTTGAGTCACGGCTTCCATCGCCGTAATTTGTCCTGACTGCATCGGTACAATGGCGACCTGATAGATGTTCGTCGCCACAGGTTGCATGAGAAAGAAGGTAAGGATCAGCGAAAGGCCGATGAGTGTCTGGTTCGAAGGCGTAGTCTGAAGCCCCAGGGCCTGCCGCAGGAAGTGAAAGACGATCAACAGACGCGCGAAAGGCGTCATGCACAAAAGGATTGATGGGATCAGCGTGAGCGCGGTGAGAAGGACGATGATTGACCACGGCACTTGCCCATTGCTTCCTGGAAGCTTGATGCCCGCGCCACCTTGCGGTGCAGGTGAAGCAGGCAAGGTTCCCAGTTTGCCCATTTTCCCGGCGGTCGTCGAACCTCTGCCGCTCAGGCCGGATGGTGTGAGGAAAGATTCAACCTCTCCGCTATCTGCCTTCAGAGCTGGAACAGACGAAGACGCCTGTCCTCCCCAAGCAGCGATGGGCGCCGTGCAAGCGAGAAAAATGGCCAGATGGATTGCTGCTCGCCAGCCTGTCTCTCGGTGTGTCATTCAAACGACTCCCGCATAACCAAAGTCTGTTTACCCGAAGCCGGAGAATTCGCGGTTGACTCCCACTGCGACAACAGAGACACATTCGATGCGGCTCCTCCAATCAGAAACTCACGGTTGCCGACGGTGACCAGTGCCACGAATCGTTTCTCGCCCAGGGGAATATTCTCTGCGAGACGCATGCGTTTCTCCGCGGCGACCGGGTACTTTCTTTTCAGCCAGGACCACGCCGGCGCCAGCACGGTGGCTATGAGTGGAGAGTGCTTCCGCGCCGCGGCGTCTTGAGGCCAGGACAACCCGGGCGCACTGTTGCACTCCTGCAGGACTTCATGAAACCTTGCAGGTGCGGTAACCGGACCGGACGCAGAGGAAGACGGTTGCCGCGAAGCGGCAAGGCTTGCAGGGGCGAGTGCTGGATTAGCCATTGTCATACCTGATCCGTGATGCGCACTGCGAGGCGGTCGCCGATCACTTCAAATTCAGTCCAGCCAATCAGCAAATGATTTACCCGCAGCGGAACATCGCTGGTGTGGTGGCAGGAGCTTTCGACAATGGAACCTTTGCCAAGTTTTAGAAGGTCGCCAATCGTGAATCGCACGACTGGTACTTCAAGGCTGAGGAGGCATGGTAGCCATGGCATGCTGTCAAGCAAATCGCCACTTGCTGACGAAACCTGTTTGAGTGGATCGGTAGCACTCTGCTCAAGACTCTGGACTGTGGTAGCCATGGGGCCTCTCATCGGATTGCAGTCCAGTCAGGCCACCATAATCTGACCACCAATTGGGGCAGGCGGTTCATGAAAGCAATGAATGGAGCTTCTAGGAGTAGGTAAAGCAATCCGAGGGCCGGAATGAGGAGTGGAGCCAAGCCTCAGAGGCCGCAGGCCTGGAGAGTAGGCAGGTTGTTCTTGCGCAATGAGTTGCAGATGAAAAAGGCCTGAGCGGAGAGCCTGGCCTCCTGGTGAGATCGCCATGAGAACCGGCAATATCGTGGTGTCTCCCGCCAGGTATTGATTCTACCCAGCGGGAGATTCTAATCGGAAATTAACAACTCCTCCACTTCACTCGACGCTAACTGACCAACTGGATTGTGGCCTGGGAGACCTGGTCAAATGCCGTGAGAACCTTGGCATTGGCCTCGTATCCCTGTTGTGCGATGATCATGTTGGAAAACTCAGTGGACAAATCAACGTTCGATGCCTCCACGGCTCCCCCGGTGATTGTACCGTTGCCACCAACGCCGGCCTCTCCAACAACCGCCGCTCCTGAGCCCACTGTTGATTGAAAATCACCATTGCTCAGCTGCGTCAACCCTTGTACGTTCGCGAAGCCCGCAACTGCGACCTGTCCGAGCGCGAGGGTCTGATTGTTGCTGAATTGTCCCTGAACAGTTCCGTCTGACAGTACCGAGTAGCCTGTAAGAGTGCCCACTCCGTAGCCATTCTGATCGGTGGCCGTAGTTGCGCTCGCTGAGTCCTGCTGCGTGAGCGTTGGATTCCCCGCTGCGTCATCGAGATTCCAGGTCAGTTTCATGGGAGCCGCGCCGTCGGAGAGGCCCGTGACATTGATTCCCGTAATCGACCCGGACGGCGAAGTGAGCGCGCCGGAGGAATTGAAGGTCAGCGTTCCTGACGCGACCGTAGTCGGACTCCCAGTGCCGCCCGTCGCGGATGCCGGCAAGGTAATGCTGTAACTCCAAGCATTTGTTCCCGTATTTGTGTACTGGATGCTCAATGTCTGCGACACGCCGAGCGAGTCCACCACGCTGATGGGCGTGCTGAACGTGGTCCCGACTGCTGATCCAGCCTGAAGATTCGTGGTCGTGTCAAAGCTCGTGGTCGGAACAGCTGGTATGGTTGCCGCCTGATTCACCGTGATTGGGCTCAGCGCGGAACTTGTCGAGACTACCCCATCGGTTGCAGGGTAACCCATTACCAGGTCGCCGCTTGGGTCGACAAGTTGTCCTGAAGAATTGACTGTGAAGTCGCCTGCACGGGTATATTCCATCGAACCATTGTTGTCGACAACGAAGAATCCATTGCCCTGCAGGGCCATGTTCGAAGCCACGCCTGTTGAAGTGACGGTTCCGTTTGTAAAGTTCGAAGTCGTGCTTTCAACCCCCACGCCCGTTCCAATCTGAATTGGATCTCCGTTTCCTGATGTCCCTTGCATCTGAGAAAGCAGGTCGCCAAAATTGAGGGTCTGATCCTTGTACCCGTCTGTGTTGAGGTTCGCCAGGTTATTCGCGATAACGCTCAGCGATTGAGAGTTTGCTTCGAGCCCTGAAAGCGGAATTGCAAAGGCTGCCATTTACCTACCTCCTGTGGATGTTGTTTTATGGTTTTGGGTTGGAACCGTGAAATTGCCATACAGGTTCATGAGCGCGTTTGACCCCGCGGTTGCCGCATATTCCGACGGGATCTGAGTGAGCGGCGGAGATATCTGCGAAGTGGGGCCTGAGGATCTGGTTTCCGAAATGCCTCCGTAGTTTGTAATAGGTGAGCTGACCGCGTTCTCGGCCGAAATGTTCGATGTAGTTGAGCCCGTGCTCGAACTGCCCAGATTGGAAAGGGTCTGGTTGATGGAGATGAGCTGATCCAACTGGTTTAATGACACCAGCTGACCGACCATCTCGGTCGGATCCACAGGGGACGTCGGATCCTGGTTTTGCAACTCGGTCGCCAGCAAATTCAGGAAGGTGCCTTCAAGATCGGTTGCCGAGAGCCCTCCTGTGCCACTCGAACTGCTGCTGCTTGAAGCACCACTCGTTGATGCAGCGGACTGCGCTGTCCGTGCCTGCAACGGAGCTGTGATCATCGGACTGATTCCTTGAACGTTCATATTTCCTTCCTTTCTTACTCGATTTCTGTTCTATGCTCTGATGTCTAACCTGGCCTCATTGGATGAGATTCCAACTATCTCCTGCGTCGCGCCAATGGTTTCATCTCCCGGAGCCAAAGCGGTTTCTGCCGACAACAACCCAGCCGAAGAGTTTCTTTCTTTTTGCGAAGAATGCCCGGTATCACTCATATGAGGGGATCCGACATTGCTGAGTTCGATCGACACGCGAAGACCAAGCTCGTCGCCCAGTTTCGCCTGCGCAGATTGAAGATGCGCCGAGATGGTCTGGCTCAATTCGCTATGATCGAGCGATATCTTCGCTACCAGTTGGTGATCCGAGATAGAGGTATTGATCGAGATGTCGCCGAAGCCGTTCGAGTTCAACCCGATACGCATCTCCGACCTGGCCGTAGTCTGCATCAGGCTAGCGGCGCCGATGGCTGACGTTGCCATTGCGCTGGCGCTGTCCGCATCCGCTGGAGCCTCGGCATGCCGGGTCGAATTGGGGCGAGACGCCTCGACTGTGGTATCCGCAGAGCGAAGCGCTGCAGGGGCTTCGTTGGGGACTAATGAGTCAACTACGGCCTGCACCTGCGGATGCGTCGAAGCGCCGTCCGCAACCCTTGATGTTGTGGCAAAACTCTGCGAACCATCTGCCTGCGTGCCTTGAAAACTGTGGGCCGAAGCATCGTCTGAGTTCCCTGCGTTGGCAAAGTCTGGGTTCTTTGACCGGGTTCGGCCAGAGTCCGCCCTTTGTGCGGGGCTGGCCGCCAACTCAATCCCGCCATCTTTGGCAGGAAATACGGTAGGTATTGGAAGCGGTATTGGTTGCTGGAGCGTCGGCCCAATAGCGGATTCCAGAGATCCCCCAGCTATGCCCACCGATCCATTTGGTGCGACGAGTGAGGCCGAATCATCCGGAGCGGAGGTTTCTTGAGGTGTGGCCGATGTCGGGAGGCTTTGAGAGGCCGTGCCCCGCTCTCTCGCGGTGACGTCAGACGCTGGGTGCAAAGCCTCAGACTCATTCACATCAGGGCCAAGTCCGTCGGTCTTCGCGCTCGCGGCTTTCTCTTTTGCAGAAAGAGTTCCCTCACCGGCCGATAGTCCATTCTCATGTACAGGCGCTCCCTCCGCTTCCGACGCATTCATCTGAATTGGACGTGGAATCGCCGGGGTTCCGCAGGCATTTCCCTTTAACTGAAGGGCGGAAGGCTGATCACCAACTTGACCACTTGCTTTGCGGCTCACGACGGACTTATCGATCTCGGTCCGCGCGGCTGATTGAATGAGTCTCTCATCATTCACCTGCGGCAGAGACGAACCAGCAATCATGGTTTCAAAAGTATTCCCGAACCATGTGATCGGCCCGGACAGCTCTGGGGTAGAAGTGGCCGGGAATAGGACTGCGGAGGCCGCTGGAGACTGGGGCCTCACTTCATTTGATGTTGCAGACCAACTGGATTCCGCCGCAATCGGCGTCGAGCCTTTGATCGTCTGACTGACATCTTCATGATCCTCGGTCGTATTGTCCCGGTCAGATCCCGCTCGATCATTGTCCGAGGGAACTGCTCTTCCCCGTGAAGCTGCTTTGCTTGCGACCGGTAGCGCTTGCACTTCTGCTTGTTTCGCTGCTCCACGATTCGGCAAACTCTGTCCGCGTTGCCCCTTCGCCGTAAATCCGACTACGGACTGGACATATAACGGCCTCTCCGTTGCAGCAGCAAGTATCACCGAAAAGCTGCTGCCAGCCGGCACATTCTGTGCCAGGCCCTGGGGAGCCAGATAGGCGGTCGTCGATGCCGATGGAATACGCACGACCATCATCATGCACGACCGTCGCCATTGCTCTTTCCGCCTGGGATTTCTTTGATAGCTGTAAATAACTGAATATAAAGGTATTGCAAGTTGAACTCCAGGGCGACACAAATAGGTGCTCGTCAAACCGGCATTCCTTGCCCTACGTGCTGGGCAATGCCTGCCTACTTGTGGTGATTACGAAGCGATGGAGATGATCACACACGGCACGAAAGAACGCGGGATCGCTAAGAGTCTCTTCGCGTTAAAAGCGTGAGGTTGTCCTCAGCTTCTTTGAATGCGTGCTGCAAAGATGTCGTCGAGGGTTTTCTGTTCAGACCGATCTCTCTCCTGCTCGTAAGCGTCGCGATGGTCATTGAACATTCCGATAATAGTCTCGTGGTCACGATAGGCTTCCTGGTAAACCTTCATCTGACGTCCCCGCTCGACTTCCATGGTTTGAATCCGCTGGAGAAGAGCTTTTCTTGCTTCTAGGATGCTTTCAAGCCGGTGCCGAAATGAATGAAGGTGCGCGGCTGGAATCGGATGACGCAACGCGAGTTCTTGTGCATTGTTTATGCTTGCGGCGTCTGCATCGAGATCTTTGATCTGGCGCGAGAAGCGGGCGATTTCGAGCTGAATCGTCTGAAGAGCTAGTTCTTCGCGCTTCTTAGCGTTCGCACGAACCAACAGCACCGAAGCGAGTGAAAACCGGAATCCCATATCTACCCCGGAAGAGCCATGAGCTGCTCAACCACCTGCTCAAATTTACTTAGATCATCAGGCTTCTGCTGCAGAAATTGGTTCAGCGCTGGCAGGTTCTGAATCGCGCTGTCAAGAATGGGATCATTGTTCTTTTGGTAGGCTCCGATGCGGATCAAATCTTCTGAGCGTGCATACGCGGCCAGCGATAACCGCAGTGCACTGGCTTTTGCGAGATGTTCCTTCGAGACCATGCTCGACATCAACCGGCTCAGGCTTTCGATAATTGAAATGGGGGGGTAGTGGCTGCGCATCGCAAGGTCGCGATCCAGGACGATGTGCCCATCAAGGAGCGATCGAACCGTATCCACAACCGGGTCCAGCTGGTCATCACCCTCCATCAAGACTGTATAGAATGCTGTAATGCTGCCTTGGGAGAAGTTACCTGCCCGCTCCACTAGTCGAGCCAGCATGTTCAGTACGGAAGGTGTGTACCCCTTTGCTGTCGGCGGTTCACCTGCCGCCAAGCCGATTTCCCGTTGCGCCATCGCAAAACGCGTGAGTGAATCGGCGATGAGAAGAACGTTCTTGCCGAGGCTGGCAAAATACTCAGAAACCGCAGTTGCAGCCAGCGCAGCTCTGATGCGCAGCAGCGGCGATTGATCAGATGTAGAGACGATCACAACCGAGCGTCGCAGGCCCTCCTCTCCAAGAACCTCAAGAAACTCGCCAACTTCGCGTCCACGCTCCCCTACAAGCGCCAGTACCGTCATGTCGGCAGCTGTTCCGCGCGCCATCATGCCAATCAGCGTGCTCTTTCCAACGCCGCTTCCGCCGAGGATGCCGACGCGTTGCCCCCGCCCGCAAGTGAGGAAACCATCAATCGCCTTGATGCCGCAGCCGAGGGGTTCACGAATGGGGACCCGCTCAAGCGGCAATGGGGCCGACCCATCGATAGTCACCGCGTGCGTGGCGCGATAATCTCCTTTTCCATCCAAAGGATTTCCCGCGGGGTCAATCACGCGGCCCAGCAAGCCCGCACCGACGCGAATGGAAGGACGTGCTCCCCAGGCTACAATTTGATCGCCTAGGCGAATACCCTGCGGTTGATCGGCTGTCATCGACAGGATGGTCGTTCCCCGAAAGCCAACGATTTCGGCCGCGTAGCTCTTGTCGCCCGTGCCCAGGATCTCGCATGACTCACCGACAAAGCCGAATGGCCCTTCCGACTCAATCAGGTTGCCGACCACCTGATTCACTCGCCCCTTCCATCGGAGCGTAGAGCCTGCTTGCAGGGCATGCAGATACGGCGCCAGCAGAGAAATCTTCATCGTGTGCTTGGCCTTAACGCGAGTAGATCGAAGAACCCCTGTTCCACTTCCTTCAATTGAGCATCCAACCCAAGGTTGGTGGTTCCAAGCTCAGTCTCCAAGAGGCAGTCGTGTTCACTGAGTCCCGCGCTCTCGACTACTTCAATCAGGGCAACGGTCGCTCTGCTTGCGAAGTAGGTCTTCCACGCTGCCAGGTGCTTGGGGCTGACGCGAACCGTCACCTTCGATCCTTCGCGCATTTTGTCCACTGCCATTCTAACCAGGGTTGCCACAAGCATCGGGTCGACTTGCGATTCTCGATGCAGAATTTTGGCAGCAATTGCCAGCGCAAGCTGAACGACTTCTGCCTCGACGCGCGCAAAATACTCCGCTCGCTGTGCATCGAATCCCGAGATTGCGGAGCCGAGCGTGGCGCGTGCGAGTTGGAGCTTTTCTTCGTAATCCTGCCGCAGTTTCTGCTCAGTTTGCGCTATCGCGTCGGCCCGCTCCAGCATGATCCGTTCTGCAAATTCAGCCTCGGAGAGCTCGACTTCCGCAACGCGTTGACCGCCCTCGCGAGGGTTCCTCGTTTCTGTTGACTGTTTCGCGGATCCATTCAGTAATGGATGCGTCCCCATATCCCGGTACTCAAGTGTCCTGATTGGGATCGGGAGCAAGCTCTCAAATTCCATGCTAGAGTACGTACTCATCGTCTCCCTCACTTTTCAACGCAATCTTTCCTTCCGACTCGAGTTTGCGCGCGATCGCGACGATCTCAGTCTGTGCCTTGACGACATCCTTGTTACGGACTGGTCCCATTACTTCGGAGTCCTCCTTCATCATGTCGACAGCCCGTGAAGACATGGTGCGATAGAAGTGGCTCCGCAATTCTTCACTTGCCCCCTTAAGCGCGACCATCAAGGTCTTTTTGTCGATCGCACTCATCAGATCGCGCAGTTCCTGCTCAGGGACTTCAAGAAGATCATCGAAGGTGAACATGAGATCGCGGATGCTGATTGCAAGTTTCGGCTCGTCTCTCTCAATGCTGTCGAGTATCTCGCGAGCCGCACCTGGATCGAGCCGGTTCATCAACTCGGCGACATCTCTGAATCCGGAATCAGCCCGCCTGGTTTGATTTCCTACTGATCTCAATCGACGGTTGAGCACGGATGAGACTTTCGCCGCGACCTCCGGAGAGAATTGTCCCAAGTTCGCGAGGCGCCGCACACAATCTGCCCGGACCTCCGGTTCCAGCTTCATGAGAAGGGCTGAAGCCTGTTTTGCATCCAGGTGTCCAAGGATCAAGGCCTTGGTCTGGGAGTGCTCGCCAATCAGGAACCGGGCCAACTTGTTCGGATCGGCCTTGCTCAGTGAATCAACCCTGAGCAAGTTCATCTCATCAGCTTGCGTCAGGCGCTCCACCATGCTCCTTGCGCCATTCTCTCCAAACGCCTTGTTCAATAGGCGAGCGGCGACATCCTGGCCTCCCACCGCAATGAAGTCCTGAGCGGCCATCAGCCGTTGGAATTCTTCAAGAACTTCGATGGATATTTCAAATGGAACAGCCGGCAAGGATGCAACTTCATCGGCAACCCGTTGTAGATCATGTTCTGGAAGGCCGCGAAGAATGATGGCAGCCGACTCGTCCCCGAGCAGTGAGATCAGGATTGCCGCCTTGCGCGTGCCGCTCATCTGCATACTTTCTGCGACGCTCATGATGGCTCCTCCCGCAACCAGGTCTGGATAGCGCGTGCAGAGTTCACCGGCTTTTGTTTGGTGATCTCGATCGCCTGTTGCTTCAACTGGATCGCTCGCAATGTTCCATCAACGGGATCCGACGAACCGGCGGGCAGCTGTTCGGTTCCCTGCCGCGCTGCCAGTGTCGGCTGCGCAGCCCCTGCGGAAAGACCGGGTGTTAATGCCTGTTTCTGGATCGGGCGCAGGACAAAGAGATAAGCCAGCAGGAAGAGGACCAGAAGCGAGATCGGCCGGAGCGCCGGCGAATAGTCTGTCAAGGCTTTTCCTGACTTTTCAATCCAGGTAGGCCCGGGGAGATCTGCGTCAGCGCCATTCGCATCAAACGACATATTCTGAACACTGATGGAGTCGCCTCGTTTGGAATCGAAACCGATGACCGCCTCTGCGATTTGTTGAATCTTGTTCAGTTCATCCGGTGATCGCTTGCGCCGCACGTAGGAGACCTTGCCCCCTTGAACGGTTCTGGTCACCGCATCATCCACCAGGATGGCCGCCGTGACCCTTTGAATCCGGCCTGCCGGCATCATGGTGTGTATCATTACTTTGTTCACGCCATACTGGGCGCTCTCGGTGATAGACGACTGGGATGCTTCCGGTGTGGAAGGTGAGGCTGTCTTCGCCTTGCCTGTGGGTATGTTGCTGGTGGTTCCCGGAACTCCCGAGGGTACCGCTGCACCGCCCGCATGATCCTCCGATTTTTGATCACTGAGCAGGGCACTCACCGAAGGGTCGTATTTTTCCTGACTCTCTTCTGTTGTGCCTTCGTCGTGATCGACGTTGACACTGGCGCGGATCTTATCGAATCCGACTACTGGCTCGAGAGTGGTGATCAGCTGCTGTGTCAGGGTTGACTCCATTCCGTCGCTGCCAGATTGGGCATCGTGACCGAGTCCGAGCGAGCGGGCCGAATCGGCATCCACGATCGCCACGTCTTCCGGCTTCAACTGATCCACAGCCCCGGAGACCAACCGCGAAATGGCAAGAACCGCTTCTTTGGGAAGCCCATTGCTGCGGAGCTTCAGAATGACCGATGCCTTGGCGGAGTGCTGGCGATCAAGAAAAACTGAATCGGTGGGCATGACCAGGTGCACACGGGCACTCGACACGTCGCTCAGTGTCTCAATAGTCCGTTCAAGTTCGCCTTCAAGCGCACGTTGATATGTGACTTTCTGATCGAATTCCGTTTGTCCCCAGGACATTTTGTCGAATAATTCAAACCCTGTCCGTGCGCTTTGCGCCGGGCCAAGAGAAGCCGTGGCCATGTGAGCCGCTGCCAGCTTTGCGGCAGGGACGCTGATGGACGTGCCATCCGAGCTCGTTTGATGGGGAATCCCCTGGGTATCGAGCTGCTCGGTCATTTTCTGTACGGCTGCGGCGTCCAGGCCAGTCTGGAGCGGTTTGTAGTCGGGGGAGCCAATGAGCCTGACGAAAAGCGCGAGCACACCGACTGTGACGGCAGCACCTATCAAGAGATATCTTTTCTGGAGAACAGTTCGGCTCCCCCAGAACTGCTTACCCTGCCCAATTGCGTCGTTTAACCCAGCCATGGCGCCTCAATTCTAGAACTGCATCTTCTCGATATCCTGATATGCGTTGACGATCTTGTTGCGCACCTGCATCATGAGCTGGAATGAAACGTCCGCTTTTTCGACTGCGATCATGACGCCCGTCATATCGCCGTTTCCCCCTTGCAACAGGTTGCTTACTTGTGCTCCCGCATTACTGTTCATTTGATCTACGCTCTGAACAGCGTTCTTGAGCACGGCGCCAAAATCGAGCCCTTCACTGCCCTCCCCTGCGCCGAAGTTCGACGGTTGCGGCAGATACGAATTAGGAATTGCACCAAGTGTGACATTGCTCATCGGTCTACTCCGTACTACGAAGTCTTCAGGATTCCGATCGATTCCTGAACCATTTGTTTCTCCGCGGAAATAGCGGATGCATTCAACTGATACGAGCGGACAGACCCCATCAGATCTGTCATCTCTTTCACCGGATTGATAGCCGGATAAGCCACAAAGCCCTTTTCATCCGCATCCGGATTGCCGGGCTCATAGTGCATTACCGGCGGAGTGGGGTCATCAACCACCTGCGTGAGTTGGACGGCGCCTGCGGGGGCCTCAGAGAACCGTCCGAGACCGTTCATGACCGAGTGGAAGAATGAACCGTGCGATGCACTGAAGACAACTTCTTTGCGCACGTAGGGTCCACCGGAGTCGGTGTGAGTGGTTTCGGCGTTTGCCATGTTCGCCGAGATGACTTCCGCGCGCTGTCTCTGTGCATTGAGTGCGGATGCGCTGATGCTCATCATGTCAAAGATGCCCATTATTAGCTTCCTTCCTTGATCGCCATTAAGAGGTGGCTGAACTGCCCCTTGATCAACTGAACGCCGAGCTGGAACTGAAGCTGCGTTTGTGAAAGCAGTAGGCTCTCGCGGTCGATATTCACATTGTTTCCATCAGGACGCTCCGGCAAACCCTGCAGCTCAAGGGAAGCCGGTTCCAGTTGTACGTTCTCGTTGCCGTTCATGACTTGCCGCATGGCGCTCTGGAAGTCAATATCCTTGGTGTGGTATCCGGGCGTGTCCACATTGGCCATGTTGGAAACGATCATCTGCTGACGGTCCGTGACGACCCTTAAATAGCCTTGCAACGCGTCGAGGCTTGGCGGGGTAGCCATATTATGCGTACCTCCTTGGCGGAAGACCATACTCCCGAATTTTGTTGCGCAACGTCCGCAAGCTGATGCCAAGCATTTCTGCCGCATGAGTTCGGTTTCCATCTGTGAGGGCAAGAGTGCTTTCCAAATGTAGCCGCTCGACCTGGCGGATCGGAGTTCCGGCAGTCGGGGCCGGTGCCTGCGGCTGGGATTGAGATGCTCCGAGCGATTTTGGATTGCCCTGGAATTCCATTTCGAAGCACCCTGCATCGAGGTCAACCGTTCCGCTCAGGGTGAGCACCCGGCGCATGAAATTCGCCAGCTCTCTCACGTTCCCCGGCCAGGTGTGAGACATGAGACGCTCCAGGAACTCAGGATGCAGGCGGGGCGTCGCCAGGCGCATCTGGGTGGCGAACTTCTCGGCAAAATGGTGGGCAAGAACCGGAATGTCCTCCTTGCGGTCGCGCAATGGCGGCAGCGACAAGGGAATTACGTTCAGACGGTAATAGAGGTCGCTGCGGAATTGTCCGCGCTCTACCATGGCCGCGAGCGAAACGTTGGTGGTTGCAATGACGCGAATATCCACGCGAACCGGGTGCGAGTCTCCAAGTCTTTCAAACTCCCGTTCCTGGAGGGCCCTGAGGAGTTTAGGCTGCAGGTGAAGCGGCATCTCGCCAATCTCGTCCAACAGGATTGTCCCGCCATCCGCAAGTTCGAACTTGCCTGGCTTGGAAGCGAATGCGCCCGTGAATGCACCCCGGGAGTGACCAAACAATTCACTCTCTAGAAGGGATTCGGGGACGGCGGCGCAGTTCAATGCGACAAAGGGCTTGCGATTTCGATCGCTTGCATCGTGGATGAACCGTGCGAGCAGCTCTTTTCCCGTGCCGCTTTCCGCCTCAATGAGTACGTCAGCACCCGTGCTCGCCGCCGCGCGCGCGCGCTGGATTGCTCCAAGAAGAGAAGGGGAGCGGCCGACAATCGCGCCGTTCGGTGCAGGATCGCCCGCAGCGATCAGTTTTGCGCGATGCATAACTTGTGCGGCAATTGTCTGCAACTGATCAAACGAAACGGGCTTGGTGAGGTAGTCGAGTGCGCCATCACGCATGGCCGTGACCGCGTCGGGAACCGAGCCATATGCGGTCAGCAGGATGACGGCAACTCCCGGGCACAGCCGGGATGCCGAGCGCATCACATCCATGCCTGTTCCATCCGGCATGCGGACATCGCTTACCACGAGGTCGAAATCGTTGCCTTCAAGGGTGCGTGTTGCTTCGCGAACGCCGGACGCCGTTTCCACTTGCCATCCGTGGCGAAGAAAATTCGCGCGCAGAGCAGTGCGGATGCCGGGTTCATCATCGACCACCAATACAGTGGATGCCACATCGCTTGTCATATTGTTGGAAACTCCAGTCGAAACGTGGTGCCCTGGTTTATCTGGCTGGAAACACGGATGTCCCCGCCATGCAAATTCATGAGGCGCTTGCAAACCGCGAGGCCCAGGCCCGGCGTGTCACCGCTTGCGCTGAATCCCGCTTCAAAGATCCGCTCAAGATTCTTCGGCTCGATCCCGCAACCGGTGTCGGTCACTTCTACCAGGACCCGCGTTATTCCCTGGCGCGATTCTCCCCGCGTCGAGACTTCGATCTTTCCGCCGGCAGCTGTGTGACGGATTGCGTTGCAAACCAGGTTCAAGATGATCTGACGGAGGAGATTTTCATTCCCCAGAACTTTGAGGCTGTCGTCTCGGCCATCAAAGGAAAGGTTGACACCTGCCTGGTCCGCAATCGGCCTGACAAACTCCACGCCGCTTTGCATCGATGCGACCAGATCGACTGGTCCCAGATGGAGATTGCCGCCGCAGTGAAAATTGAGGACATTGTTGACCGTTGCGGAGATCTGGCGAATTCCTGCGCGAAGCGGGGAAACCCACGGCGCATCGTTGCCGCGGTCTTCCGCGATTAAACCCGCAAACAATTCCATGCACGCTAACGGATTTCTAATCTCGTGAGCCAGTATGGTGGAAACCTCCGCCAATGCCATCGCGTTCCGCGCCGCCTCGCGCTCCCGCTCAGCCATCTTGTTTGCGGTGATATCCCGAAGAATCCAAATGCTCTTTAGCTGCGGCGCACTGTCTTCTGATTCCTTCCCCGATACTTCACAGGTCAGCTGCCGATTGCCGAGCGCGATCCAGCGTTTACCTCCGCTATTTGAAATACATACCTCGCTGTTCACTTCACTTTCAGAACCCGCCGCGAGTGATGCGAAGTCAACTTGACTGTTGGCAGAAAGCTCCTGCAGGCTCTCAATCTGCACATTCCCAAGATCCAGCAACCTGCGCCCTTCGGGGTTGATGGTGACAATGGTGTCGTCGGAGTTCAGGACCAGCACGCCGCTGGGCATCGAATCAATGATTTGCTGAAGAGCTTTGCGGATTCTGTTGTTTTCCGCCAGGCTGTTTGTCAGTGCAGCATTGCGCTCTGCCAGTTCGAATCCAAGATGAGCGACCTCCCGCTGCAAATCCCGGTAAGAAGCCTCAAGCTGCGAAGAGGCGGCGATGAATTCCGAGAACGCGTCGGCCAAAAGCCCAGTGCTGTGCAGAGAGGCGTTGAGGGCACCGTTTATTGGAACGACATGAGAATAGGGCAACATTTGCCTATTCAAGATGCACGATGCGTGCCAAACTGGGAAGTTCCTGCCCAGATCAGGACAAATAACTAAAGAAATATATGTTCGGGCTTGATTTCGTGGCCAGAGCCCACAAGGATTGTGGCTCGCTCAATGGCATTGCGCAGTTCGCGCACATTTCCAGGCCATGCGTGATGTTTGAGAATCTGCAAGGCTTCCTGACTCAGCGATACCCCGGGATGGAACCTTGCGGTGAACGCCACGGCAAGGGCTTCCAAATCGTTCATGCGCTCGCGCAAGCCGGGGAGGTGGATAGGGAAGACCGAGAGTCGATAATAAAGATCGTCGCGGAATTGCTGTTCGCTGATCCTTTTCTTCAGGTCGGCGTTGGTAGCGGCCACCACGCGCACATCCACCTTGAGGTTGTCGTTGCCGCCCAGGCGTTGGACTTCTCCCTGCTCTAGGAATCGCAACAACTTGCTCTGCAGGGAGACCGGCATATCCCCGATTTCGTCGAGGAAGAGTGTGCCTCCGTGAGCCGAATGGATGCGTCCAATCCGCGATTGGACCGCTCCGGTGAAGGAGCCTTTCACGTAGCCGAAGAGTTCTGCTTCAAGCAGTGCCTCAGGAATTGCGGAGCAGTTGACTACGACAAATGGCTGTCTTCTGCGTTGACTGATCTGATGGATTTCCTGGGCCACCAAATCCTTGCCGGTGCCGCTTTCACCTGTCACGAGGACAGTTGTGTCCCGAACTGCGACCATGCGCGTCAACGAATAGACGCGTTGCATTACTTCCGAATCTCCAACCATGCCGCGGAGATTGGGTTTGCCATCCGATATGTGACGAAGAGTCTGGACCCCGACTTCAGGAACAATGTTAGCTTGGACGGCTCCACTGCGATTGATCAGATCCACAATGTGCGTTGAGATTGGTGTCGGCGAAGATGATCCAATCAGCAACTGACCGGTTTGTGAATTTAAAGCCAGTATCTGGGTATTCGGAAAGCGCAGCCTGACAATTCCGTGGAATTCATTCGGCTCAAGGTCGGGCAACATCGGATCCAGCAACAACACACCGTCGTCGGTGCAGCGATTCTCGAGTAATTCCAGCGCTTTGGCGCCACTGCCCGACTGAATTACGTTCCAGCGGGGGAGGCTTAGCTTTTCCTGGAGGGCCTGGCGGATTCTGGGGTTTGGACTGACGATATAAACGTCGATCGGGATGCGATCTTCCTGGCGCACAAATTGAGTAACTGGGACACCCATGGGATATGTCTCCGCCCTTCGCTAACTAGTCGAATGAAGATTCAATCAGACCTTGGAGCCCCGCACCGATGAAGCAATGGATCGATCAGAAACAAATGAGGGCGTCTGTCGGGTCCCGACCTTCGCGAATTCAATAGACTGATATCCCATACTGCTAACCTCAGGCAAGTATCAAAATCCGAATTGATCAGAAGCAGTCCACCTGGAGATTGCAATGGTTCCAATCGCAGGTGAACAGCGTCACCAATGATCTAAGCCGCTTTCAAGCAACCCAGGCATTCTTTCCCGGTAGTGCCACGTCTGGGTTCGCTCTCTAGTCCAATGTTCGTGCTTCTTTGTTGAAATCCGAGATCCGCGGCTATGCCGCCGTTGCTCCGTTTGTGATGCTTTTCTCTCCCCACCCATCGCTAAGCTCATATCCGACTCCACGAATCGTATGTGTCAGCTTGCGATCCCCAGGACCATCCACCTTATCGCGTACATATTTCATGTAGACGTCAACAATATTGGTTGAAGGATCGCACGGTGCCTTCCACACCTCTTCGAAAATGCTGGTCCGCGAAACTGGGCGCCCGGCATTACGCATCAGATATTCCAGGATCGCAAACTCACGCGGTGTCAGGTCAATCCTTCGACCGTTCCGTTCAACGCGATGTTCGTCCCGATGCAGGATCAAATCGGCAACCTGGGACGAATTCGGGACTAAACCAGAGTGCCGGCGAAGTAGCGCCTGAACGCGCGCCTTCAACTCCAGGATGGAGAGCGGCTTCGCGAGGAAATCATCTGCTCCACTGTGGAACGCTAAAAGTTTGTCCTGGATCGAGCTCCGAGCTGACAAGACAATCATTGCCAATCGAGGCTTTTCTGGCTTCACCCGCTGCATCAGGGTCGCGCCGTCTAGCTTCGGGAGATTCAAGTCGAGGACGAGCAGATCGTATCGCTTTTTCTCCTGCAGTGCCCTGAAAGCTGTTTCACCGTCGTGGGTCAAGTCCACGTCATGGGAAGCAGCCTGAAGTTCACGGCAGAGAAATGCGGCCAGCGAGGGATCTTCTTCAGCAATAAGAATGCTCCGTCCCGTTGACGTATTCAGCCTTGGGAAATTTGCGCCAATTGTGGTTGTGGAGTCCATCACGAAAGCGATTCTATTTACCAATGGTAACTTGCCTAGTGATCCAGATCACACAATGTCGCCCTTCCCCGAAATCTCAAATTGCGGAGATTGACACCAACTCGGGCAAAAAAATAAGCTTTTCTTCGAAGGGAGAAATATCGCGGAAGCTGCTTAGAGGCTGGAGAAAATAGAGTTAGGTTACTTATGTAATCAATTGGTGGGATGGTTCATGGTTACCATCTACAAGAAATGGTTTGGTTTTTCACTTATTCCTTCGCAATTGTTTTAGAATTGATGTCAATATAGCCCCGGGAGCAAGGATGCAAAGATTCGAGTATCGAAGTCCGCGATTTTCCTGTGATCTCCCTGTTCAGCTCACCGTCAACGACTCGATGTTGACCGTGCGTTGCACGGAAATCAGTTCAGCGGGTATGAAATTGGAGATTGCGCAGCCGCAACAGGTCAATTCATTTGGAAAGGTGTCCGTGAGCCGCCAGGGACACATCCATGAATTTCGGGCACGTTTTGCCCATGTTGAAAAGACGCAAGCGGGACTTGATTTGATCTGCAACTCCGACACTGATCGAAAAGCAATGGCGGACCTTTTAGACTCCGTAATTGTGGCTCGGGGTGGAAGAGTCCGGACTGCCTGATCTAAGCTGCCGATTCGCCTCTGGTTCAGGGCTGATTTGCTACTTTGGGACTGCCACAATTTTCGATTGCAGCTCCGCGCTTGTAGGTGCCATTTCCGTTCCATTTTGCGATGCGTACTGGACAATCAACGAGATCCTGCGATTGGAAGGGTCCTGCGGGTTCTGGGGCACGCGGAGGCGCTGGTCTGCGAAGCCGCGCACTTGCGATATCTGATCCCGTCGAATTCCCTCTTCCTGCATCAGGCGCCTAGCCGCATTCGCCCGGTCGGACGATAGATCCCAATTGTCGTAGGTTTTAACCTGCGAATAAGGTGTGGAATCAGTATGCCCCTCAATTGAGATCCTGTTCGGAAGCTTGCTGAGTTCTGAGGACAGCAGTTGAAGAAGTTCTGTGAGTGCCAGGGTCGGCTTGGGGCTGCCCAACTCAAAGAAAGTGCCTTTTTCCGACTCCATCAGTTCAATTCTCAGACCTTCGTCTGTGATGGTGATCTCAATCTGACCCTTCAGTTTGTTGTTTGGATCGAGGCGATGAATTGATTTCTCCAGCTGTTCCTTGAGTTTCGCAAGATCTTCTTTCTTTAACGCCACGTACACCCCGCCGCCATTCTTGTTGCTCCCGACCATCTTGGAGTTGCCCCGCGGGTCCTTGAAGTAGCCGCCGACCGCCTCTTGAACTTCCTTGCTTGCGTTCATCATCCAAAGCACGATGAACAACGCCATCATGGCGGTCACAAAATCAGCGTAGGCGACCTTCCACGCGCCGCCATGGTGGCCGCCATGACCAGACTTTTTCTTGACGATAATGATCTCTTGTGCTTCCGACACTGCATCCATCCTCTTCGAGCGCTTATGCTGCGACAGCAGGCTCGACTGCGTCGTCCTTCTGACGGCAGGCCTTTTCTACCTCTTGAAAGCTTGGACGAACGTGCTCAGGAATTGCGCGCCGTGCCATTTCCACCGCCAGTATTGGGGACATCCCCTTAATAAAGGAGAGCATGACAATCCGTAAAATATGGTAATACGCATGCTCGTCGTCCACTAGCTTTGACAAATTCGTCGCCAGCGGGCCGACCATTCCGTAGCAAAGCAGGATTCCAAGAAACGTTCCCACCAAT
Organism: Occallatibacter sp.; assembly: GCA_050014515.1. Classification (GTDB taxonomy): domain Bacteria; phylum Acidobacteriota; class Terriglobia; order Terriglobales; family Acidobacteriaceae; genus Telmatobacter. The sequence goes on along the minus strand of JBEKDE010000025.1, from coordinate 14,567 downwards.
GCGGAGGCAACCTTGTGCCCAATTTCTTCCGGAGGCCCACCAAGAGAACTCATGGTAACCACAACGCCCAGGACGGCGGCAACAATTCCCAGGCCAGGCAGCGCATCGGCAACTGTGGTTAACGCGGTGGCGGGACTGGTGGCTCCAGCATGATGGACCTCCATATCAAGTTCCATCATCTGGTCGACGTCAAAGGGAGTGGCTCCCCCGGTAATCGCCATGCGCATCGTGTCGCAAACGAAATCCCGAACATGATGGTTCTTCAGGAAGGCCGGATACCTGGAGAATACCGGGCTCTTCTCCGCCTCCTCTATATCTGACTCGATTCCTACCAATCCTTCTTTACGCGCCTTGTTGAAGAGAGCAAACATCATCTTTAGCGTTTCAATGTAGCGGCTCTTGGAGTACTTGGATCCCCCGAGAACGCCGCTCAGGCCCTTGGCAATCTTCTTTAACACGTAAATTGGATTTGCTGTCAGCATGGTTCCGATGGCCGCGCCGCCAATGATGATGAACTCAGACGGCTGTAAGAGGACCAGCAAGGGTCCCTTTTCCATAAGGAAGCCGGCAAGTACCGCGCCGAAGACGATGACAATTCCAATGATCGAAAGCATGTGCCTCGTTTCCCTGGCAACCTCTGGCAGGAGAGTAAAAGTAATCTGATCGAAGCACCCGCGCCAAGTTCCCGCAAAGCGCTTGAATCGTCGATTATCTATCGGCAATTTGGTTGGCAATTTCCAGCAGCGAAAACGCTCCGAAAAAGCGGTTGGCCGGCTAGCCAGTAGCCATTAAGCTGCATGCGCATACCGTTCGATCTGTGCCAGAGGACCATCGCGTGCTCTTCGAAGAACTATTGAGCCACACGGCTTTGGTTTGTCGTTGCGACAACCACAAGATCAACGCGCCGATTCATTTGCCGGCCATCCGATGTCGCGTTATCGGCAATGGGCCTGAATTGCCCATATCCGGCGACCGAAACTTTCTTGGGATCAATTCCCGAATCATCGATCAACATCATCAGAACAGCCATAGCACGTGCCGTGGACAACTCCCAATTCGAGCGGAATTCGGGGGTATGAATTGGCTGGTCGTCGGAGTGCCCTTCAACGCGCAGCTCCAACCCATGCTGCGACAGAACCTTCGCAATTCTTTCGATCTTATCGGCGGCGCCAGGCAGCAACCTGGCCTCTCCGCTGTTGAAGAAGCCCATATCCTTCAAGCTGATCACGAACCCCTCCGGGGTGACACGCATGATCACCTCGTGATTCCGGATTTCCTTACCGATCGCCAACTCGAGCTGGCGTTGCAGTTCTCCGATATCAACCCCGGTCGCTACCGATTTATTTTCGTCTCGCGGTTTCTGAGGGCTGTGATTCACCGGCAGAGGCGGGGGCTGAACAGGTATTGGGCCGGCGACCCCATTCAACTTAAGATCGCGATACGCAACTCCGTAACTGCTTTGTCCGCCAGAAAACGCTCCCAACTCCTGGAACCCGATGTGGATGGCTTGCGAGAGTTTCTTGATTGTCTGATTGTCTCTATAGGAGGTGGCAAACAGAACCACGAAAAACGAAAAAAGCACAGTGATGAAATCCGAATACGAAACCAGCCAGCGGTCGTGATTCTCGGGCTCTGCGGTCTGTCGGATTCTCCGTCTCATTGGACCGTGACCTTGTCGGGACCACGCCGGTCGGGAGTTGCTAGAAAGCTGTTCAACTGCAACTGCAAAGCTCTGGGGTTCACTCCCTCCGTAATCGAAAGAACCGCTTCCAGTGTCATTTCCTGAATGACTTGTCTTTCGCGTAAACGGATCCTTAGCTTGCCGGCCCACGGCAGAAACAGCAGATTAGCCGAAGCGACGCCATAAATGGTCGCCACAAATGCCACAGCGATTCCCTTGCCGACTTCATTGATATCCTGCAAGTGTTGCATTACCTGGATTAAGCCAAGTACCGCGCCGAGGATCCCAATGGTGGGGGCAAATCCACCGGCTGCGTCGAATACCTTCGGAATGCGCGCCTCCTTTTCGCTTTCGTAATCGAGTTGCAGTTCCATCATCTTGCGAAGCTCAGCCGCACTGACTCCGTCAATCGCAAGCATGAGACTGTCTCTGAGGAACGGGTCTTGGATCTTCGCCAACTCCTCGTCCAACGACAGGATCCCTTCCCGGCGAGCCTTGTATGCATACTGCAACAGGTTTTGCACCAGGGAGTCCGGCTCCGGCTCCCCATTGAAAAACACATACCGTAGCTGCACCAGCGCCTGAAGCACAATCTTGATGGGAAATTGGACCATGACCGCGCCGAGCGTGCCCCCAAAGACGATCAAGGCTGCGGTCGGCTGAATAACCTGCGCCAGCTTTCCCCCGTCCAGCGCCAGGCCGATCCCAATTCCGGAGAGTGCAAGGGCTATGCCGCCAACGGTACTCTTGTCTAGGCTCATCGCCATCATTTCCCTTCATCTGCCCAGGAGTCGCAAACCTGGATCGAAGCGCAAATTGCCGCAGGCTTTAAACCGCACTTTAGTTCCGATGGGAGAATTCTGTCTTTCAGACTTAGCCCGCGCTGCGATCTTGTGTTCAATCATCGGCGTACTCAATATCGGCATGTGGATTTCCACATTCCAGCCAGCGGCCCAATCGTGTAAATAATGAGCGGCGGAGAACAAGGGCCGGTCCCTGCTTTGGGCAACTAGAAGGACGGGGAGCTGATAAATGACCATGTTCCTTCGCGGTCAGCCATTCTCGGACTACCTGAATTTCCGTCGGGGAGAGCGTCATCGGGTTGAAGAGAGCAACAAGATGGTAGGGTCTTTAGCCGATATTGATCTTTTTGAGATAACGCACGAAGAGACTTTTCGTGGCTCCTTGAAATTCTGTTCGCAATTTGCCGATAGGAGTTCATGCTTTCTGACAGGTCCGTCATGCGACCTCAAACAGGTGTTGGACCGGAAACGGAAATCGAACCGATCACCAGCACTAAGGATGAGGCAGGCGAGCATTGCGTTGCAGCCCGCCCACGACTATTCCGCGAGCGCAGGCGCACGCACTCTTTGGAAACCTCCCGCCACGAAGTCCTCGACTCCGTTGATCAGCTCCTCATCCATCACGAGATAGCGATCGCAAATCTGACGGCAGAAGAGGGCAGGTACCGCACTCTGTTTCAGGAAGCACTAGTGGGAATGTTCCAGATGAGTTTCAGTGGCCGTTTACTTAGCGTGAACCGCATGATGGCACGAATCTACGGCTACGATTCTCCGGAACAACTGCTGGCGGAGACTGTGGACAGTCGGTTAGAGTCTCTCTTCGACTCAGGCCAACTCTGGGAGTGGCGGAGATCAGTTGAGGCCGGTAATGTGGCTGTTGGTATTGAAGCAGAAGCCCGGTGCAGGGATGGTGAAAGAAAATGGGTGAGACTCAATATGTGTGGCGTGCGGGACGACGACTCGAAAGTACTGTATTTCGAAGGCACCTTAGAAGACGTCACAGACCGCAAGCACGCAATGGATCAACTCCGCTTCCTGGCCTATTACGACGCCCTTACAGAGTTGCCGAACCAGACCCTCTTTCGAATGCAGCTGAGTGAATTGATTGAGTCCGCACGCTCAAGGAAAGGAACAATTGCTCTGCTTGTGCTCGATCTTGCTCGATTCAAGATCATCAATGACGCCCTCGGGCATGCCTTCGGCGACAGACTCTTGCAGCAAACTGCCGAACGGATCAGACGGAGTGTTGGAAAGGAATGTGTTGTCGCACGGATCGGCGGCGGAGAGTTTGCCATCGCGCTCGGCAACATGAAGGATTCGCCCGATGCAGTGACAACTGCTCATGAAGTGGTAGGCAAGCTGGCTTCTGAATTTTACATCATGGGCGAATCCCTCAATGTCTCCTTCAATTTCGGCATCAGCATATTTCCCGACCATGGCGCCGAGGGCGAGTCGCTGCTTCAGAATGCGGATGTAGCTCTGTACTCCGCCAAAGAGGACGGACCAAATAAGGCACGCGTCTTCAGTGAAGAGATGAACGCCCAGATCACAAGCCAGCTAGCGTTGGCGAACGGACTGCGGATTGCTTTAGACAGAGGCGAATTTTTTCTCGTTTACCAGCCGCAGGTAAACATTCAAACTGGGAATATCACGGGACTGGAAGCCCTCCTCCGTTGGCAGCATCCGCAGCTGGGGCTTGTTCCACCGGCTCAATTCATCGGAGTCGCTGAGCGCAGCGGATTAATAGTGCCAATCGGTGATTGGGTCTTGAGAACCGCTTGCGCCCAGGTCAAGGAGTGGCAAGATGCCGGACTCGTCGCAGTACCTGTAGCGGTGAATGTCTCAGCAATTCAATTCCGCCAGCAGGGGTTTGCTGAAGTCATCCGCCGCATTCTTGACGAGACGGGTCTTGCGCCAAAGTACCTCGAATTGGAGTTGACTGAAAGCCTCTTGCTGACCAATGCGGACGTGATGTTCTCAATTCTTCAGGAATTGCGAGATATGGAAGTGAAGCTGGCTATTGATGATTTCGGTACAGGTTATTCCAGCCTGAGTTATCTGAGGCAATTCCAAGTCAACAGGCTGAAAATCGACCGATCCTTTGTCCGCGACGTCGCAATCAATCCCGATGACGCGGCTATCGCAACAGCAATTATCAACATGGCGAAAGCGCTGAACCTGGAAGTTCTGGCCGAGGGTGTGGAGACCGTAGAGCAACTTAATTTCTTCCGGGCACAGCATTGTTACGAGGTTCAGGGATTCTACTTCAGCAAGCCTGTAGCGGTCAGCCAAGTCGCTGGACAATTGAGGTCCATTACGATGAAGCCGGCTTAGAGTTCACCCAGAATCGGACAAGCCCACCCTCGAATGAATCCACAGAAGACAAGCGCTCGAGCATGATTCGTGACTCTGTCCCAAAACATTGCGGGCTATGAAGCTCATCGGCATTTGAAACGCGAAAGAGCGGAATCCTCAATATACTCCTGGCTTGTGAGGATAGGCACGATTCATTTGCGAAGTGGCTCAATACTTTTTCCAGGATGCCGATAGTATGAGCCTCTTGCCATCGCTTTCTTTAGGTAGAGGGATCAGAAACCAAGATGAAATCACGACGCCAAATCGGCATAGAGGATCTCCTGCCCGCCAAAGCGCATTTAAAGCTTGTGGATGATCGCAATCTACTGGAAGCGCTCATGGAGCATTCGACTGACAGAGTTTATTTCAAAGATATGGAGAGCCGATTCATCAAAATCAGCCGCGCTCAGGCAGAGTTGCTGAATCTCGACGCTTCAGGTGATGCTGTAGGGAAAAGTGACCGGGACTTCTTTGGATCGGAACACGCCGACAAGACACTACAAGATGAGTTGAAGATTATTCATTCTGGTGAGCCACTAATCAACATGGAGGAGCGTGAGGAGTGGCCTGATGGACGAATCACCTGGTCATCCAGCAGCAAAATGCCGCTCTTCGATACGGCTGGCAAGTGCATAGGAACGTTCGGCATCTCGCGCGATATCACTCCGAGGAAAGTAGCTGAAGATGCCTACAAACACATCTTTGAAGAAGCGGCGATTGGAATCATTCGGTTCACACCTTCGGGTCGGCTACTTAAGATCAATAAAGCCCTTTCCGACATGCATGGTTATAGTTCGCCGGAAGAGATGTTGGAAGCGACCTCAAACGCGGAGCCTCTATCGCTCGTCGATCCCATCCAGCTGTTTGAGCTGATTCAGAGTGTGGTGGCCGACGACAAGGTTCATAGCGCCGAGCTGGCGATATACAGGAAAGATCGCAGCAAAAAGTGGGTTAGAAAGAACCTCCGTTCCATTCGAGACGCGAGCGGCAACGTCGTATATTGCGAAGGTACGGTGGAAGATATTACCGAGCGCAAGCTGGCCGAGCAGAAGCTGCAGGAAAGTGAGAGCAAGTATCGCGCGCTGTTCGAAGAATCAGCCGATGCTGCGTGGTTGATGGATGGGAGCCGGTTTTTCGATTGCAATTCTGCTGCGCTGAAGATGTTCGGCTACACCGCCGGAGTCATTCCCAATCACCCAGCAGAAATGTCACCGCCAATCCAGCCCGATGGTATGCCCTCCAACGAAGCGGCAAATCGCAGGATTTCCCTGGCATTCGAGAACGGTAGCGAACGATTTGAGTGGTTGCATAAGAGGGCGGATGGCAGCCTGTTTCCGGCAGATGTACATCTAACGGCAGTCACATTGAACAGCCAGCCCGCGTTGCTCGCTATTATCCGAGACATTACTGAACAAAAGCGGGCTGAGGAAGGACTTTCGCTGAAAAATGCATTGCTCGAAGCACAGACTGAAGCGACGATTGATGGGATTCTCGCAGTAGATGAAGCAGACCGGGTCATCCTCGCGAATAAACAATTTGGGCTCAACTTTGGTGTGCCAGATGATTTGCTTAGTGCGGGAGACGATCGGGCGCTTCGCGAGTTCGTGACTCACAAGATCGAGGATCCCAGGGCTTTCATTGAAAAGGTCAACTATCTCAATAGTCATCGAAGTGAAAAGAGCGTAGATGAAATCCGATTCAAGAATGGTCAGATCTTTGAGCGGTACTCCGCTCCCCTGGTCGACTCAAGCGAGCGCTATCGCGGAAGAATTTGGTACTTTCGTGACGTCACGGAGCGCAAGCGCACTGAAGACATTTTGCGCCGGTTGTCTTCAGTGGTGGAACAAAGCCCTGTGTCGGTGATTATTGCCGATCTCCAGGGTGACATTACTTATGTGAATCGTATGTTCACGAAAACAAGTGGTTACGAGGCTGGAGAGGTATTGGGGAAAAACTCCAGGATCTTGAGGTCGGGAGCCTCATCTCAGGCGGAGTACCACAATCTGTGGGAAACAATTACCGCGGGAAAGGAATGGCGTGGGATATTTCACAATCGCAAGAAGAATGGAGATCTGTACTGGGAATCCGCAGTCATCAGAGCACTCGAGGATCACGACGGAACCATCACCCATTTTCTCGCTCTCAAGGAAGACATAACTGAGAAGCTCGCATTAGAAGGCCAGCTGCGCCAATCTCAAAAACTGGAAGCGATTGGGCAGCTCGCCGCAGGAATCGCGCATGAAATCAACACTCCCATCCAGTACGTTGGAGACAATACCAACTGCTTCAAAGACTCGTGGAATCTTCTCTCTTGCCTGCTCGCAGCGGCACAGAAGCTTCGAGACGAAGTGCCGCCTCAGGCTGTATCAGAGTCTACAATCGAGAATTTCGACAGGTGCAGCCGTAACGCCGACGTTGAGTTTCTCTCGCGGGACATTCCCCAAGCGATTGATCAAACCCTGGAAGGCGTGGAACGGATCTCCCGGATTGTCCGTGCGATGAAAGAGTTCTCCCACCCGGGTTCGCAGGAAAAGCGAGTAGTTGACCTGAACAAGGCAATTGAAACCACAATCACGATCTCCCGCAGCGAGTGGAAGTATGTTGCGAGAATGGAAACTCATCTAGACCCCGGCTTACCTCCTGTGCCTTGCCTCGCTGCAGAGATCAACCAGGTTTTGCTGAATCTGGTGGTCAACAGTGCACACGCGATCGCCGACGTCGTGCCGCACGACGGAGACAGCATGGGCACGATTACCGTTTCGACGCGCCTGGATGGCGATTGGGTGGAGATCAGCGTTGCAGATTCAGGAACGGGAATCCCAGAGAACGTAAGGGATCGGGTGTTCGATCCGTTCTTCACTACCAAAGAGGTCGGCAAAGGTACGGGTCAGGGACTCATGTTGGCACATACAGTGGTTGTAAAAAAGCATGGGGGTAAGATTTGGTTTGACTCTGAGGTAGGGAAAGGCACCACATTTTACGTTCGCCTGCCACTCTCATTAGGTGCGGAGGACTAGCGTGCAGAGACGTATCCTCTTTGTCGATGATGAACCGAACTTGCTCATGGGACTGAAGCGGTCGTTGCGGCCAATGCGGTCAGTTTGGGAGATGGAGTTCGCTTCCAGCGCCGAAGAGGCATTGCGCCTGATGTTGCTCCGAGAGTTTGACGCAGTTGTTACGGATATGCGGATGCCCGGCATGTCGGGAGCTGACCTCCTTGACAAGATTCAACAGCAATACCCGCGGACCGTGCGCCTTGTTCTCTCCGGTCAGGCGGACCGGAATTCAGTCCTCAGGGCGATTGCCCCAGCGCATCAGTTCATTTCAAAACCGTGCGACCCGGAGCAACTCCGGTCAGTATTGCAGAAAACTCTCGCGCTCTCTGACCTGCTTCAGAACGCCTCGCTCAAGTGTTTTGTCTCCCGTCTCAAGTGTGTTCCCAGCTTGCCGTTGCTCTATCAACAGGTCACCAGCGAACTCCACTCAACAGACCCCTCCGCGTCTCGGCTTGGTGAGATCATCGCGCAGGATATGGCAATGACAGCAAAACTCCTTCAGATCGTCAACTCCGCCGCATACGGTGCGCGTGCCCAAATATCGGAACCGAGACAGGCCGTTCTGCATCTGGGCTTGGACACAATCCAGGCCTTGGTACTTTCGCTTAGCATTTTCTCGGCTTTCGATCAGCATCTGCTCGGGCCGGGCCAAGCAGAACGCCTGTGGAAGCATACCGTCTCGGTCAGCAAGTTTTCAAAAGTGATCGCCAGCAGTCAGGGCATTCGCGGGTGTGATTTGGACCTCTACAACAGCGCTGGACTATTGCACGATATTGGCAAACTTATCATGGCGTCGGCGAACCCGGAACAATATCGCCGGATCGTCGAGATCGCGAATTCCACCGAAACCCACTTGGATGTCATGGAGATTCAGGAGTTCGGCTGCACTCATGCGGAGGTTGGCGCCTATCTTCTTGGAGTTTGGGGATTGCCTTCCGCGATTGTAGAAGCCGTGGCTTGGAATCATCGCCCCTCGGACAGCTCGATTACGGAATTCACACCTCTCGCAGCCGTGCACTTTGCGAGCGCATTCGATGCGAAACTGCACTCCGAACTTAAGTACATGGAATCGCCCGTCGACGAGGCGTTTCTTGATCGAATTGGGCTAGCCAGGAGGCAGGACTATTGGGCGCAATGCTGCGTCGAGCAAGCTTCGGAAGGATTGACTTAATGACTGACAAGATACTTTTCGTTGACGATGAACCTTCGGTGCTCGAGGGTTATAAGCGCCTGTTGGGACGCGAGGTCCGGGTTGATACCGCAGTTGGCGGATCACTCGGACTTGCAAGTATCGCCGAAACCGGACCATATGCGGTAGTCATTTCCGATATGCGTATGCCGCAGATGGACGGAGCGCAATTCCTTGCAAAGGTCCACAAGATCGCCCCAAATACTGTCCGGCTCGCCTTGACTGGATACGTGGACATCGACACCGCGATGGCCGCCGTAAATGATGGCAACATTTTTCGCTTTCTCACCAAACCATGCTCTAAGGAGACTCTGCTTAAGGCGATTGAAGCGGCGCTTGTTCAGCACAATCTCCTGCGATCAGAAAGAGAGTTGCTGGAGCAGACTCTTCGTGGATCAGTAAGTGTGCTGACAGAAGTCTTGAGTTTTAGCAATCCCGCTGCGTTCGGTCGTGCAATGAGGCTTCGTCGTTTTGTGCAGCATGTCGCGGAGAAACTGATGCTGAATTCCACTTGGCAGTTTGAGATCGCTGCCATGCTTTCGCAACTGGGCTGCGTGACGCTTGCTCCGGAGCTTATGAATGCGGCCTATGCCGGCGATCGGCTTAGTCCAGACGACCAGCGGAAATTCGACGAACATCCCGCGGTGGCGTGGGAGATGTTGTCGCGAATCCCGCGGATGGAAGCGGTCACGCAAATGATCGTCAATCAACATAAATCCCGTTATCAAATCGAAGCACGGACTCCTGGCGAAAAGCACGACATTGAGTTTGGAATACAGCTCCTGCAGGCGGGTGTCGCATTTGAGCGATATATGGGCTCTGGTCTCAGCCCAACCGAGGCAGCCAGAAGGGTTCACGTCGACTTTAAGAGTTGCGACAGCGCCATTCTGCAATGCCTAGACGAACTGGCTCCGTCAATGCCGATGCACGCGCGGGAATGCTCCGTCTCGGATCTTGCCGTGGGGATGACGCTTCAACAGGACTTGTGCAACAGTGTTGGCCTGCTGATCGTCGCCAAAGGTCAAGAATTGACCTATCAATGGATCGAGCGGCTCAAAGGACTTTCGAAACTGGGAGTGATCGGGCGCAGAGTCACCGTTTTGGTACCGGAAGCCGATGTAGCCTGATCCGTCCAGGTTACATTGCGTCGTTTAACTTCATCCTGCCCGCAGGTTCCAGCCTGAAACTTGTCCCCTAATCTGCCGATATCACGTAGTAGTGTTTTAACTGCTCTGAGCTGTGCCGTGGCGTCCTTGCAAAGTCTTTCCTGAAGGGACCCTAATCTCAGCGACTTTAAGTGAGTGCCAGCAGGCCCTCGGGGTGCCATTGGATATGTTTGACCAACTTGCTCAGCGGGAATCCTCTGTCGAAGCACTTACCAGTCTCTTCGACAGTGCGGAAGAACTCCTTTTGTCGGTCGATCGCGCCCACAATCTCCTCGCTTTCAATCGCGCATTTCGCGGAACCCTGCAAGCGATTCACGGAGTCGTCGGAATCAATCCAGGTGTGGCTCTGGCCGATTTGCTCCCCCCGGAAAGAGCTTCAATCTGGTCAGCCTTCTTCAAGAGAGCATTCTCCGATGGCCCTTTCCATGCCAGCCACTCGCTCACTGACGGTCGAGTTCTCGAGCTAAGCTTCAATCGAATCGTGATTAACGGAGAGATTGAGGGAATTTCCGTCGTCGGAAGATTCGGGCGTACTGAAAATACGCCGCAGCTTTTGGTGCGGAGTACTTCAGCGTGGCCAATTGTCCAGGTCGACGGGACAGCCCAAGTCCCATTCGCAGAAACGTGTGCAATGGAAGCCGAACTCAGCCGTGCAATCGCCAGCAATGAATTGCTGCTTTACTACCAGCCTCAGATCGATCGAGGGCGAGTGGTTGGTGTTGAGGCTCTGGTCCGATGGAGGCACCCAATACGGGGAGTTCTATCTCCCGCTGAATTCATACCGCTAGCTGAGGAGACGGGTCTGATTCTGCCACTGGGGATCTGGGTCTTACAAGCCGCCTGCGCTCAACTAGCAGCGTGGGCAGGCAAGAATTATTATGAAGAAATCAAAATCGCCGTAAATATTAGCGCCTACCAAGCGGTTCAGCCAGACTTCGTTGATTCTGTATTAGACGCGCTGAATACGTTCGGCGCAAATCCGGCAAATCTAGAAATTGAGCTCACCGAAAATACGCTTGTCTCCAACTTCGAAGATGTAATCACGAAGATGACCGCGCTCAAATCTCTGGGCGTTCGTTTTGCATTGGACGATTTCGGCACTGGTTATTCGTCCCTCTCCTACCTCAAGCGCTTGCCACTCGACCAGCTGAAGATCGATCAGTCCTTCATTCGGGATCTCCTAGTGGATGTCAACAGCGGCGCGATTGCACAAACCATCATCTCTCTAGGGCATGCTATGGGCCTGTCGGTGATCGCGGAGGGGGTGGAAAACGAGAAGCAGCGTGGTTTCTTGGCCGCTATGGGTTGTCATTCAATTCAAGGATATTTGATTAGCCCTCCGTTGCCGGTTGACGCCTTTGAACGTATGTTACCCACGTTCGTCGAAGCTGCGGTCAAGGATTGTGGTTAGGAACAACGAGTTCGCCCCCGATTGCATGAGCCGCATCGCGAATGTGTGGCGCAGACAATTGAACGTAATCGACTTGCCATTTATCGACTGGCCGTGGACATAAAGCTGCCGGGAAGTCCGAGTGACAAGCTGGCTTGCACACATTCCGAACACCTGTTCTGTTTCCGGTTCACAGGTACTGCGCGGCTGGAGGATCTGGCGAGTCATTTTCCAAACGGCACGTAGTGATCGCGGGCCTTGTTGGAGCGAACAAAGACCGGGCCATTGATAATATCGACATCAGTCCAACGCAAATTTCTCAACTCTTCAGTTCGAATTCCCGCGTTGGAAATTATACTGACCACGTCGTACAGCCCTGAAGGTGAGGGTTAGCTCTTGCAGTTGAAAGAGTGTCGCCAAGTTGCTCGTTGGAGAGGCAGGCAGGCCGATTTCACTGAAATGCGGTCACGGTATCGTTGGTCAGTCATACTCCCAGCTTTCGTCAAATTCGCGCCCGCGGTCCAGAATCGCCTGTGCGCGATCCGGTTCTATCTCTGCCAAAGTGAGCGCAGCGCCCCACCCTAATACCGATGCCGTAGACAGCGTGCTCTTCGGCGGACCGCGCCACTTCTGATTACAGATGTAAATGCGGCAAGGCCGTACCGACGCACACGATTTTGCAGTGGCGGCGGGAACTCAGCACCATCGCAATTGGGTGCTTTTCAGAGGTTGCAATCCGGTCTATCGCGCTTTGGCAAATCCGGTCTTTTTCACCTCTGAGAAGCACGCTCGGTATGCCCGATAGGCTTGCCTAAGGCACACCGTCCCGGTTAAGTAGAGTCCGTTCTTGTTTTCCCTACAGTTTGGTCCGCGAAGCGCGATTGCTCCTGCATGTTGCCAGTGTAAATGTACGAGATATAGTACAGGGCAGCGAGATTCACCGGAACAGGAGCGAAGAGTTGGGAAGTTTCGGAACGAGTAACAGGTCCGACATTGGATAACGTCGCCTGCGCAGAACCTGAGTATTGCTCGGAATTCGGATTCAGTTGGTTTAGGCACTGATTCGCATATGGCACAAACTGTACCTACGCCTCGTACCTACAATATACACGGATATTGGCATGCGAGAGCGAACGGTATCGGACACTATCTTTGTTAAGTTACTGATTTTATTATCGATTTCTTATGTTACCGGACGAGAGCGGACATAATTTGGCTCCTCAGGTAGGACTCGAACCTACAACCCTTCGGTTAACAGCCGAATGCTCTGCCATTGAGCTACTGAGGAGTGATTTCTCTAAATTGTCCTCTACAAAGGTAGCAGAGAGAGCGGATCGCGTCAAAATCCTTCGCCGTGCCAGATGCCCCCTTGAGCAGTACCATAAGGTAGACCCCTCAGGAGGACGAATGTCCAGAATCTCCCGGCTCGACCGCAGCGAAGTGACGCCTGAAATGGCCGCGCTCTACGACAAGGCCTTTGCCCAACGCGGCAACGTGCCAAATATGTTTCGCGTGATGGCCCATCGGCCTGAAATCTTTGCCACCATGCAGGCCCATTTTGGCGCAGTTCTCAATACGGGTACCGTTTCTACAAAATTGAAGGAGCTGATCATCGTCCGCACCAGCCAGGTGAATGTGACCCCTTACTGCCTGGCCAGCCACACCATCCTTGCCCGTGGCCTCGGCTGGAGCGACGACCAGCTGGCCCACCTCGCTGAATGGCCCAACCGTGAAGACTTCACCCCCGCTGAAAAAGCCGCTCTGCGCCTGGCCGAGACCGTCACCCGCGACGCGCACGCCGTCAGCGACGAGCAGTTTACCGAACTGTGCAGCTTTTATTCCGAAGGTGAAATCGTCGAACTGCTCTGTGCCATCGGTCTGTTCAACTATTTCAACCGCTTCAACAATGCCCTCAATATGGAGCCAACCAAGCCCGGCGAAGGTGGGTGCGTTGTCCCCACCGCCGAAGCTGCACCCGCCTGCTAGCCTCGGACATCTGACAAGCAGGGCAGTTCTGGTGGGCCGCCAATTCCACGCGGGCAGTTCCCTACCCCATCTCATCATGGGCGCAGCCGAAAACACAAAGTGATCGTTCGTCGTCAATCCAGGAGACTCCTATCCCAATGCAGCTTGCAATTCCCACCGGCGACTTCCGCGCCTACATCTTCGATTGCGACGGCACCATCGTCGACTCCATGCCTCTTCATTACCGCGCCTGGAAGGCCGCGCTCGCCGAATGGAACTGCGATTTTCCTGAGGACATCTTCTACTCCTGGGGCGGCAAGCCAGTCCGCAACATCATCGCCGACCTGAATACGATGCACGGCCTCAATATGCCCATCGATTCCCTAGCCATACGCAAGGAAGCGCTCTATCTCGAGCAGCTTCCCAGCCTCAAAGCCATCCCTGAAGTTGTCGAGCACATCAACGCGCAATACGGCCGCATTCCACTCGCCGTCGCCTCCGGCAGCCGCAGCGACTCCGTAGTCGGCTCGCTCACCGCCGTCGGCCTGCTCGACAAGTTCAACGTCTTCGTTTCGGCCGGTGATTACAAGAACCCCAAGCCCGCGCCCGACTGTTTTCTGCTCGCTGCCGAGAAACTAGGCATCGCTCCCAAGGACTGTCTTGTCTTCGAAGACACCCTGCTCGGCATCCAGGCCGCCACCGCCGCCGGCATGGCCTCGGTGATGGTTCCGTTCATCCTGCACAGAAATTGATCAACCGGATCAGGCACCACCGTCAGTAAAGCAGCACCGCCACGCGATACGCCGAGAACGATCCCTCGACATTTTCCGCCGGGCAGCTCCCCACGGCCGCCTGTCGATATCTCCCTGAGGCAAGCCGTTCCACCAGCGCCTGCGGCAGATGCGTCAGGTCCGCATCCTGCCACTTCATCAGGAAACTCGGCTCGTTTGCGCCCCGCTGGC
>JBEKDE010000024.1:0-59591 GCA_050014515.1 Occallatibacter sp. | reverse complement strand
CTATCTCTCGGCCCCTTGCTTCACTCCTGAGTGCAGCGGTCAACAACTGAAGGCGGATAGCTGAGAGCCAAGGGCCCCCTCTCCATGCTTTAAACTGTTTCTGTGAAGATCGCACTGGCGCAGATCAACCCCACAGTTGGAGACTTCAGCGGAAATCTTGAAAAGATCATTGCCGCCAGCCATCGTGCGGCTGCACTGGGCGCGCGCCTGACGGTCTTCTCCGAGCTGGTCATCTGCGGCTATCCTCCTGCCGATTTTCTTGAAAAACCAAGCTTTCTGGCTCGCTGCCGCACGGCCGTCAATGAACTTGCCAAGGCCACGCGCGCGTTGCCCACCGCGGTGCTCGCGGGCGTGGCGCTGCCGGCGACAGGTACGACGGGCAAGCCGGCGGTGAATGCCGCGGTCCTGCTGGACCAGGGACAACTGCTTCTGGAACAGCACAAGCGGCTGCTGCCCTTCTATGACGTATTCGACGAGCAGCGCTACTTTGCGCCGGCCCTGGCGCAGCGCGTGGTGGAACTGGACGATCATCGCCTGGCCATCACCATCTGCGAAGACGCGTGGAACGACAAGAACTACTGGCCGCGGCGGCTCTACAAGGTTGATCCGATGGAAGAGCTGATGCATCAGCAGCCGGCCATTCACATCAATCTCTCCTCTTCGCCGTTCTGGCATGCCAAGCGCGCCATCCGCCGCGAAATGCTGGCGGCCATTGCGCGGCGGGACGGCGTGCCGGTGCTGATGTCGAACCAGGTGGGCGGCAACGACAGCCTGATCTTTGACGGCTCGTCGCTGGCCCTGAGTGCGCACGGAGAGTTGATCGCGCAGGCGAAGTCGTTTGAAGAGGACCTGGTTGTAGTTGACCCGTTCGATGCGCCGGCCATTCCAATCGATGAAGTGGACGAGGACGCGGCAGCCTACCAGGCGCTGGTGCTGGGCACGCGCGATTACGTGCGCAAGTGCGGATTCAGCAAGGTGCTGGTGGGGTTGAGCGGCGGAGTGGATTCGGCGCTGGTTGCGGCCATCGCGAAAGAGGCGATGGGCGCCGAAAATGTGCTCGGGATCGGCATGCCCAGTCCGTATTCCTCGCAGGGCTCGATCGATGACAGCCGCAAGCTGGCCGCGAACCTGGGGATTCGCTACGAGGTGATCGGGATCAGCGAGCTGTTCGGCGAGTACACGCGCGCGCTGGAGCCGCTGTTTGCCGGCACCAAGGCGGACATCACTGAAGAGAACATTCAATCGCGCATTCGCGGCTGCCTGCTGATGGCGCTGTCCAACAAGTTCTCCGCGCTGGTGCTCACCACGGGCAACAAATCGGAGATGGCGGTGGGCTACTGCACACTTTACGGCGACATGGTGGGCGCCCTGGCGGTTATCGGCGACCTGGTGAAGACCCGCGTGTATGCCGTGTGCCGCTGGCTCAACCGCGATGGCGAGGTGATTCCGAAAGCGATTCTCGAAAAGGCGCCGTCTGCCGAACTGCGTCCCGACCAGAAGGACACCGACTCGCTGCCGCCGTACGAGGTGCTCGATCCGATTCTTGAAGCCTACGTAGAGCGGTACGAAACGCCGGAGCAGATTGCCGCCGCACACGGATTCCCTCTCGATCTCGTCAAACAGGTGGTGCGCCTTGTGGAGCGCTCCGAATACAAGCGCCAGCAGGCTGCGCCGGTCTTGAAAGTTACGTCAAAATCCTTCGGCCTGGGGCGCAGATTCCCAGTGGCCGTCAAGGTCCAGGTGTAGCAGTCCAATCCAGGGGTATAAGCTAGAAGTTCGGGAGATTTCCCGTGAAACAAGGAGAATTCGCTTGATCCGTCTGTCAAACCGTTTTGCCGGCGCACCGGTTGCGCAAATTGCCGTTCTGGCGTTGCTTTCATTGCCCGTTTTCAGTGCTGCCGCGCAGCAACAGGTTCCTTCCGCGCCCGCAACCGTTCCGCCAGCGCCTGCAACCCAGGAACCCTCGGCGCCGGCACCCGCGCAGGCTCCGGCGTTTCCCAAGCCCGATCCAGCCAACTTCACCGCCACCACGCCTACCAAGGACACGGTCAACGCGTTTCTTCAAACCAGCTGGGGTTATGACGACACGCGCGTCTGGCAGATTCAGGCCATCCTGAAGACCCAGGCCGAGGGAGTGAGCAAGGTCATCGTCTACGTGGGAGACAAGGCCGGCAAGCAGAAGCCGGGCGGGATCGAGTTCTTCACGCTGCCCGACGGCAAGCACATCATCGCCGGCGAAGACGTGATTCCGTTTGGCGCGCATCCTTACACCGAGGGCCGCGCAACCATTCAGGCGAGAGCCGATGGGCCTTATCGCAATGCGGCCACCAAGGATCTGGAGATTGTGGAGTTCGCCGACTTCCAATGCCCGCATTGCAAAGAAGCGCAGGCCAACATGGACAAGCTCGTTGCGGACTTCCCCAAGGCGCGCATTGTCTACGAGAACTACCCGCTGCCGCAGCATCCCGCGGCAGCCGGGGCGGCAGCCCATGGAGTATGCGTAGCCAAGGAGGGCGGCAGCAATGCCTTCTTCACATTTGCCTCCGCCGTATTTGAAGGTCAGGACGGATTGGCGACGCCGGACGGCGCCACGTTGACGCTGAACAGCGCAGTGACCAAGGCCGGGCTTGATCCGGCGAAGATCGCAGCCTGTGCCGACCTGCCCGCAACCAAGGCGACGGTGGAAGCATCCGTGAAGCTGGCCAAGGATCTGGAGATCAATCAGACTCCTACGCTGGTGATCAATGGCCGCACCGTCTCCGCCAACATTCCGTACGATACGCTCAAGCAGATCATCGAGTACCAGGCGAAGTTGGATGGTGTGGAAGCGCGCTAAGCGGTAACACTCGAGCACAGATGAACCGTCCGCTTGCGTTGCGATTTTGAAGCAGGGATCGCAGCACAAGGGGGCGGTTTTATTTGTCTCTGTGAACGCGCTGCTCTATGCGTTGGGTTATTGCAATCCCAGGCCCCAAGGTCGGGAGCTGGGCCACCCACCCGCGTACCGTTCGCGCCAAATTCGCAAAAGAAATTTAGTGAACGTTCGTGCTCTTATCGATACGCAGCATGGGCGTGTGGCCGGCGTCCTGGGTGCCGCGAATCACGTGCGGCGTAATCACGATCAGCAGCGTTGAACCGGTGTTCTGCACATTGTTTGAGGTGAGATTGCTGAGCCCCGGAATCTCACTCAGGCCCGGCGTGCCGCTGATGGCCTTCGATTGCTGGCTGTCAAGTTCGCTGGCGATCACCGCGCCTTGCCCCTCGGGGAGGGTTACAACGCCCGAGTAGGTACGGCTGTCGAGGATGGGGTTGTCGTTGATGGAACTGCCGGAGAGCGCATCGATCTTCAGGTCGACCGTGAGAGCGACATCGTTGTCGCGCATTACTTTTGGGGTCACCTTGAGAGTCATGCCGAGGTCCTGATACTGGACCTGCGGAATGTTGGGCACGGCGGAACTCAACCCGGAGAGCAGCGAGGACAGCGCACTGGAACTGCCCGCGCCGGTAAGGCCGGGGATGCTGGGAACAGTGGGCGACAGGCTGGAGAACGAGGATGTCTGAATGGGGTATTTGGTTCCGGAACGCACCGTGCCCGCCTCGCCGTCGCCCAGCCGCAACTCCAACCGGTCAAGCTCGCGCGTGTCAGCCGAGTTGAGAGCGAGGTTGCCTGTGAATCCGCCGGGAGAAAATGCCGATTGCGTGATAC
This sequence comes from Occallatibacter sp., assembly GCA_050014515.1. Taxonomy (GTDB): domain Bacteria; phylum Acidobacteriota; class Terriglobia; order Terriglobales; family Acidobacteriaceae; genus Telmatobacter. Next base: position 55,885 of record JBEKDE010000024.1, on the reverse strand, counting down.
CGCCGCCGAACACCGCAATGCCGTTGGAGAACAGGGAGCTGGAAACCTGGCCGGATGCAAGGAGAATACCGAGGATCGCGAGGGTGTCGCCGGGCGAAGCGAGACCGGACGAGATGATCTGCTGCACCAGGCTCTGATTCGCGTTCAGGATGGACTGCTCTTCGGCGTAGATGTTGTAGGCAGAAACGGACTGGGGCGGCGTAACGCCCGTCTGGCGCTGGCTGGTGTGCGCCAACTGAATGATGCGCACCTCAAGCATGACCTGATTGTGGCCGTCTACCAGGTCGCGCAATGTGGCGTTGAAGGCGTTCACCGTGGTTTCAGGGGCGCGAATGGTGATGGTTCCGCTGTCTTGATCGAGCGTCGCGCTCGAAATTTCAAATACGTTCTTGGCCAGATTGCCGACTTCTCCCATGTCGTCCTTATTCATGCCGGGCAGGTAGAGGGTTTCCAGAACCTGGCGCATGAAGCGCTTGCGATTGTCGGTGGTATCGCTGGCAACCACGGCACGATGCGGGTCGAGGGGGACGTAGAAAGTGTTGGTGAGGAGGCTGAGCACCCTCATTGCCTGGTCGAAGCTGGCGTCGTCCACGTCGAGCCGCAAATTCCCGGAGTGAACGCTGTCGTCGAGGGTGCAATCGAGGCCATAGGCTTTGAAGACCTGCGGGATCACCTGGCGCGCGCTCGAGTGCACGTGAAAGCTGTGCAAACCGGTCGCGGGAAGAAGCTCTACCGGTCCGCCAATCCTGCTGGCGGCCTGCTCGTAAAGCGGCTTTGATTCGCTGCGAATGGAGTCGTCGGCCAATTCGTACAGATGCTCGGAAACCTCGATGTTGCGTGGATCGAGTTCCAGACCGCGCGCCAGTGCGGCGCGCTCGCCGGCCGTGTCGCCGCGAATCCTGTCTTTGACCGCAGTTTGAATCAGCGCGGTGACGGCGTGGCTGCGAGCGAGATCGGCGGCCAGCTTGTAATCGCTGTTGGTGGGGTCAAGTGCAGCGGCCTGATTGTACTCGTCCATCGCCTCTTCAAACTGCGACTTCTCAAAGAGCTTGCTGGCCTCAAGAAAAAGCTTTGCGGCACGGCGGCGTTCGCTACGCGTGGGCTGCCTGGAATCCTTGGCGGCATCTTCAGAAGCGGCAGCCGGCTGGGCTTTCGGCGGGGTCGCGGGCGCGGCCTGGTTAGTTGCGGGTGCAGCTTGGTTAGTTGCAGGTGGGGTTTGATTTATTGCAGGCGCGGCCTGGGTCGATGCAGGTGCTGTTTGATTCGGCGCCGGTGCTGCAGGCGCCTGTGCCTGGCTTAGCGCAGGATAGAGCGCCAACAGCAATGCGGCGGTGCAGCAGCTCGGGCTGCGCCGAGCGGCACTACGCTGTGTTGCGCGCGACGACCGAAGCGAGCTCACTGCGCGTTCCGTGTAAAGGCAAGCAGGTCGGCCAGCGACGAGGCGCACACTTCGGGCTGATACGCGAGAAGCTCATCGAAGGTGTACTTGCCGGTGGCCACGGCGATGACCGAAAGGAAGTTGGCGCGAGCCGCTTCAATGTCGCGCGGCGTGTCGCCCACCACGCAGATGCTGGCACCGCGGCCGGCCAGTTCGCGGGCCTTGTGTGCGGCTTGGCCGATCAACTCCGAGCGGATGGGAAAGTGGTCGCTGAATCCACCGAAGCGAAACCACTCGCGCAAGCCGGCCTGCTCCACCTTGATCCAGCCGATCATCTCGAGGTTGCCGGTGGCCACGCCCAGCAGGGCTCCGCGGTGCGCCAGGTGGGCCAGCGTCTGCTCCACGCCGGGCATCCGTATCAGGTCAAGCTCATGCCGCCGCTCGGCAACCGAGTTGCGCATGGCTTCAAGAATGGCTTCCGTACGCGATTCGAGCACTTCAGCGGGGACGCCGGCCTGCTTGCAGGCTTCGCGCAGGATGGCCGTATCCGTGCTGCCGTGGAGCAGAATGCCGGCCAGCGTAACTTCAAAGCCGGTGACGCGGTGAACGCTCGAAGTAAACGAGTCCACGTGGACCCGGTCGCGGCTGCGCAAAAGGGTGCCGTCGATATCAAAGAGATAAGCATCCTGCGCATCCCAGACAAAGTCCTGCTCAATGACGATGCGCGCTTCGGAAGTAGGTTCAAAAGTCAGCATGTGTTGGATGGAACTGTCAGCCTTGGCGGAAGATTTGGCGTACTGCGCTGCATACAGGACGTTCGCTTCGGCGCAGACGCTTGAGCCCAGGGGGCATTCTCCCTCAGCGGCTGAAGGATGCGCAAAAACCCTTCAAGCTCGCACCTGGTACTCATACAGGATAAGCGCTCTGGGCTGCATCAGGAAACCTGGGGTCGCTGAAGAGTGCGGTCGACTTTCGTTTTGAATCGCACGAACGTATCCTCCCCATCCACTCAAGACAATCAGCCCTGGCGATAGGTGGGCCGCACCGCGCTCAGTTGGGGACGTTCGCTGCGCGGCGGGCGCTTGAGCCCGGCCCGCACTTCGGCCAGATCCAGGTCCAACTCCGCCATGGCGCGGCTCAGCGTGTTGCGATGGATGCCCAACTCTTCAGCCGCCTTACACTGGTTCCCCCGGTGTGCCACCAAAACTTCGCGCAGATACTGCCTTTTGAAATCGCGCACGGCATCTTCATAACGAATGCCGTTGGAGTGCATTTGCGACACCAGGATATCCAGTTCTCTTCTCACGTTCACCTCTTGCGGTTCTACTTAGTTTGCCCTATTGCGGGCTATTTTTCTATCGCGCTGCCGCGTAGTGCATTTCATGATCCCATGGGCTTGGGGTTCACCAACTCATGGGTATCGTGTTCCAGAATCTTCAATCCATCGCGCACGCGGTGCGCCAACTCCCCGGGGCTTATGTGCGTGCTTAGATGGCAGGCGCCGAAAAACAATTTGGGGAGCCGTGCATTCTCAAGCCATTGTGTATCCGGAAAGAAAGCCGCGAGTGCGAGGATTCCTAACGTTACCAGAATTACGCCCTGAAAAAATCCAAAAATTGCGCCGGCCAGAGAATCCAGGCATCCCAGTCCGATTAGACGGAAAGCTTTGGCAAGAATTGCTCCCAGAATGGCAAAAAGCACCATCACCAGGAGCGCTATGAGCAGGAACCCGATGGTGTCGGCCACGGCATGTAGCCGGACCAGCGGCAGAACGATCTTCGCCAGGCGGCCGTAGTTCCACGAGGCGACAGCCAGCCCGATAAGCAGGCCGGCCAGACCGCAGGCAGAACGGAAGAATCCCTGGGACATACCGCCGATCATGGACGCTGCCATGATGAACACGATGACCCAATCGATCCATGCCATAATGCTCTCCGGCTTCCTCTAGAGTGTAAGATCGCGCCCAGTAAGGCGGCGAAACGCTTCAAGATACTTGGCCTGCGTGCGCACCACCACATCCTCTGGCAGCGCCGGCGCGGGCGCCTGCTTGTTCCAATGAATCGATTCCAGGTAGTCGCGCACAAACTGCTTGTCGAACGAGGGCTGGGGGCCGCCGGGCTTCCAAGCCGACCCCTCCCAGAAGCGCGAGGAGTCGGGCGTGAGAACCTCATCGGCAAGAATAATCCCTTCGGCTGTTCTGCCAAACTCAAATTTTGTGTCGGCCAGAATCAGACCGCAGGATTCAGCGTGTTCAGACGCGCGGCTATAGATCGCAAGCGTCAGCCGGCGGAGTTCGGCGGCATCCGCGGGGCCCAGCACGTTCTCTGTTGCCTCAAAGGAAATATTCTCGTCGTGCGCGCCGTCCTGGCTCTTGGTGGCCGGCGTGAAGAGCGGCTTGGGCAGCCGCGAGCCATCCAGCAGCCCGGCGGGAAGCTGGATGCGGCAGACCGCACTCGTTGCCTGATACTCCTTCCAGCCGCTGCCGGCCAGGTAGCCGCGCGCCACGCACTCCACGGGGAACATGGCCGCGCGCTTCACCAGCATCGAACGGCCTTCCAGCTGCGCCGCATAGGGCCTCAAGACTGCCGGAAATTCGTGCACGTCCGCGGTGAGGATGTGATTGGGAACGATGTTCTTGAGCAGATCGAACCAGAACAGCGAAATCTGCGTGAGGATCTTGCCCTTGCCGGCGATGCCGGTGGCGAGCACATGGTCAAACGCGGAGATGCGGTCAGTGGCCACCAGCAGCAGCGCGTCGCCGACTGCATAGAGATCGCGGACTTTGCCCCGCCCGAGAAGAGGAATGCTGCCCAGATCGGTTGTCAGGAGTGATGTCACAGAAGGTCTTCCTCGGTGGAGCTGAATCTTCGATTTTCGGGGGCGCGGCGGCGTTTGTCAAACGTAAGCAAGGCGAGTGGAGAATGATCAGGATTGACCGGACAAATGGGAGGGCCGGATGCTGAAATCGGGCTACTTGCGCTGTGTGGAAAATTCCTCCTCACCCCTGTGATGGCCGTCACGGAACAGACCCTTCACATGGGAGACACTCCAGTTGTCAACATGGTTCGGAAGGCGAGTAAGAACAGCCTTCTTAGAGCCGGGCGACACGAGGCAGCTGTGGAAAGGGGAAGCCGCTGCTAGCTTCGTTAGTGCAGGGATCACCAGTAGCCGCGTGCTACCGACCTCCAGCGCCGGCTACTGGTCCCCGTCTCTATCTTGTGATCAAAGCAAGCGCCTCCGAGGCGACGTGTTCCTTCGGGGGCGATTTTTTGCTTGTCCGGTTTTAGTTATCATTTATCAGTTGTCAGTTTTAATTTGTCAGACAGCCGACCCTCTGACCAATTCAGCGTTGCACACGATTGCGATCGGCGATTCCGTGCGTTTGGAGCCTTATAAATAGTCAATCGGGCCGGACTCGGTGGTCTTTCGAGCATTTTCGGAATACATATAGACTTTTTCAGTACCGTGAAAGGTGGCTTTTTCTTGAAGAAAAAGCCACTTGAGTGTGTGCTTTCGGTCTACACCAATTCCGAAAATGCTATAGCTCCCCGGATAAGAGGGCGATGAATAGTTCGCCGGTTCGATGGGCCTCGTCCGTGCAGTGAAGCAGTGCTGCGCTTGCCGAGAAAAGCAGCGCTTCCCTCCGCGAATCGTCGATGAGGATTCGTCGAGGCCGAGCCACATGCATCCGCCATCGATCAACCGTTGAACCTCCCATTCCCGGACGAGGTCCTCTTGCCAGAGCGCAAACTCCGGCTTTCTCTCAATTTCATTCATAAGGGCGCCTATCCAATCTGCAAGGAATCCGTCACGCGTCCGATAGCCGAATTCCTTGTATCCGACGAAGCTGGCGCCCACGTTCGTGCCCTCAATCGAGACGAATCATCAAAGCGCAAAAAAGCTTCTCGCCAACCCTCTACGCCGTCGCGCGATGCTGCTCATGCGCGCCTAAGCGCACGCTCACCACCTTCGATACACCCGGCTCCTGCATGGTGACGCCGTAGATCATGTCCGCGGCCTGCATCATGCGCTTGGAGTGGGTAACCAGCAGGAACTGCGTGTCCTTGCTGAGCGAGTGGAGCAGCTCGGCGAGGCGGCCGACGTTGGTCTCGTCGAGCGGCGCATCCACTTCGTCGAGCACGCAGAAGGGGCTGGGCTGGAACTGGAAGATGCCCACCAGCAGCGCCAGCGCAGTGAGCGCCTTTTCTCCGCCGGAGAGCAGCAGCACGTTCTGCAATTTCTTGCCTGGCGGCGAGGCGACAATCTCCAACCCGCTCTCGGCCTGGTTCTCCGCGTCGGTGAGCCGCAGGAAGGCCTGGCCGCCCTGGAACAGCCGCGAGAAGACGAGTGCGAAGTTCTCGTTGATCTTGGCGAACGCCTCGTCGAACTTGGTGCGCGAGATCTGGTCGATCTCCTTGATCGTCTCCTGCGTGTTCTCGATCGATTCGATGAGGTCCTTGCGCTGCGTTTCAAGGAAGAGGTGCCGGTCGGCTGTCTCCTTGTACTCTTCCAGGGCCATCATGTTCACCGGGCCCATCTGCTCAATGCGCTGGCGCAGCGCCTGGCAAGTCTCTTCTTCGGCGGCCAGAGCTTCATCGGCAAGACGCTCGATGGCTTCGTCTGCGCGGATGATTGCGGCTTCGATGTTGACCTCGCTCACGCAGGCTGCTTCCTGGTGTTCGAGGTCAGAACGCAGCTTGGCCTGCTGGCTGGCGCGGCTGGCGCGGTCTTCACGCAACTGGTCGAGTGCGGCGCGGCCGGTTTTGAGCTGCGTCTCCATGGCCGTGAGCTGCTGGCGTAACGTCTGGGCCTGCGTGGCTAGCGAGTTGGCAAGCGCGAGAGCCTCGGCGCGCACATCGGCAAGTTCCTTCTGCTTGCCTGCAAGCGCGGCGCTGTCCGCAATGCGCTGTTCGCGCTCTTGAGACGCGTTCGCGCGCTGCTGCTCGATGGCCAGCACACGGCGGTCTAGATCGGCAAAGAGACGGTCGATGCGCTGAAACGCAGCTTCCGCGCCGCGGCGGCGCTCTTCCAGTCCGGCCAGCTCGGCGGTCACCTGTGCCGCTTCCTGCTGCAGGCCTTCACGCGACTGACGAAGCGTGGCAAGCTGAGCCTGCAGCTCGTCGAGCGCGGTCTCAGCCTTGGCGTGTTCTGCTTCAAGCCGCTGGGTCTCATTGCGGTTCAGCTCAATCGATGCGGCCTTTGCCTCGCGCGCGTCCTTGTTGCGCGCGGCCTGCGTCAGCCACTCCTGCAGACGCCGCTCAATGCGCTGGGCTTCGCTCTCCATCTGGCGTAAAGCGGCGCCCTGGTTGGCCGTGTCGGTTTCGGTCTGGCGGCGCTCCTGGCTGCGCGCTTCAAGCTGCGCGGTCAGTTCTTCAATGTTGCGCGTGAGCGCGGCGGCTTCAGTCTCCGCCTGGGCCAAATTGGTTTCGAGCTTGGCGAGCTTGGTCTCCGTCTCGCGCAGTTCGCGCTTAAGGGCGAGCGGGCCTTCTGATGCAGGCTTGCCGCCGGTCACGGTCGCGTTGTGAAAACACTCGCCTTCCGGCGTGAGGAAATACGCATGCGCGTGACGCGCGGCCAGGCTCCGCGCCTCATTCGAGTTCTCAACCAGGTAGCCGTCGCGCAGCTTGGGCAGGATGGATTCAAGCGAGCGACCAAAGCCGTTGAGCACGCGGATTGAATCTTTCAGCGGAAAGACGCCGGGGCCGCTAATTGTCTCGGCGGTTTCTGCCGGCTGAGCAGCCTCCGCGTCGACTGGGTGAATGAGGAACGTGGCGCGGCCATCGACGCCAGACTTGAGCAGGCGAATGCCTTCCTCCGCTGCGCCCCAGTTTTCAACCACGACGTAATTCAACTCTTCGCGCAGGAACTCGTCGACCACCGCTTCATGCGTGCTGTTGACTTCAAGAAAATCGGCGAGCGTGCCGATCGGAGCAAGATTCGCGCCCAGCGCGCCGGGCTTCAGCAAGCGCCGCACCGTGTCGGTGGAGTAGCTATGGTTGCGAATCAGCGCTTCCAGCGAATTGCGACGCCCGGCCACTGTTGCCTGCTCGCTGCGCAACTGGTTGGCACGGGCACGCTGCGCATTTTCTTCGGCGCGACGCGCCTGTAACGACTCACGCAGCGTAGCGATTTCGCCTTCAAGCCGCTTGAGCGCATCGGCAGCGGACTCGAAACGCAGGCGAGCCTGTCCACTCTGGACTCCCAGGTTTTCAAGCTCATTGCGCGCCTGTCCCATCTCAGCTTCAAGACGTCCCGACTCGCGCTCCAGCGCAGCGAGACTCTCTTCAGCTTGTGCAGTGTGGTTGCGCGCATTGCCGGCCTGCGTCAGCAGGTGCATGGCGTGGCGGCGGCTCTGCTCCAACTGTCGCTCGGCGCTGAACACCGCGTCGGCCGCGGCGCGCGCCTCCTGCTGGCGCGCCTCCACCTGCTGTCGAAATGCTTTGGCCTCACCGGCTGCGGACTCAAGAAATGTGCGCTGCTGTTCGCGCTCTTCGGCGATGCCGGCCAGTTGGGTCCTGGTCTGCTCAAGCTCCGCCCCGGCCGCGGCAATGCGCGTCTCCAACTCGCCGATGCGCTCCGCGTTGCCGCGCTCGCGTGCCGTTGCGCGTTCCAATTCAACCGCGGCTTCGCTGGCGCGATTCTGCGCTTCCTGCCCCTGGTGGTCGAGCTCGTAGCCGCGCTCGGTGAGCGAGTGCTGACTGGTTTCGAGGGTTTCGATTTCGGCGGCAGATGTGTCGATTCGGCCGGTGAGCGCGGCAACCTCCTGCTCCAGCCGCGCCTGCTCCGCATCCATGAGAGCGATGCGGCTGGCAAGCACCACGCGCAGTCTTCCGCGCAACTCGTCGCGGACGGCGGCGAATCGCTCGGCCTTGGCGGCCTGCCGCTTCAGCGAGTTCATCTGCCGGGTGACTTCTTCAAAGATGTCGTCGACGCGGGCCAGATTTTGCTTAGCAGATTCCAAACGCAACTCGGCAAGCCGTTTCTTGGTCTTGAAACGGGTAATGCCCGCGGCCTCTTCGATAATGGCTCGCCGGTCGTGCGGCTTTGAGCTGAGCAGCTGACCAATGCGCTCCTGGCCGATGATCGCGTAACTCTCGGGGCCGAGGCCGGTACCCATGAAGATGTCCTGAATGTCGCGCAGGCGGCAGAGCTTGCCATTGAGCAGGTACTCGCTCTCGCCGGTGCGGAACAGGCGGCGGGTGATGACCACTTCGCCCTTTTGCGGCGTGCGCTGAAATTTGCGGCGGCGAATCTTGAGGACCACAGCCTGGGGCCCGCCCTCAGCCGCTGACGCCTCCGGCGCGGTGGACTCCGGCGCCGTATCCTCGTCGATCACCTGGCCGGGCTGCTCGGCAGCCATGATCTCTTCGGCTTCTTCTGCGCGCGCGCGGCGCATGGCGTCTTCGTCCCAGTCGGTGGGACCGTCGTGATCGATGGAGACTTCCGGCTCAACCGGAATTGGGCCCTCATACGCTTCGGGATCGACCATGGTCAGAGTGACTTCAGCCATGCCCAGCGCCTTGCGGTCGCGGGTTCCGGCAAAGATCACGTCCTGCATGTGCGTGCCGCGCAATGACTTGGCGCTCTGCTCGCCCAGCACCCAGCTCACGCCGTCCAGGATGTTCGACTTTCCGCACCCATTGGGGCCCACCACCACGGCTATGCCCGTTCCCGGCACGGTGAGTTCCGTGCGGTCGCAAAAGCTTTTGAAGCCGAGAATGTGGATCTTTTTCAGTTTCAGCATGTTAGCTCCGAATTCATGGGTACATTGCGTGAATTTCTGGTCGTTCCCTGCGAGCTTTTTCTGAAGCCCGAACGGCCGGGGAAATATTGCCGTCCGATTACAGACTCTACGGAGCGCGACCGGCAGGGTCAACGGCGGGAAGAAGGGTTTTTGTGGATAAGGGAGGCCGGAATTCGTGTTCTTTAAGATTCCCGGAAAAGCTGTGGAATAGTGGGGTTTTTCAGGGAATTATGCCGGTGTTTTGCACAGTACCGATGGTGCGGTCCGGAGATTTGACGGCTTCATTGCGGGTATCAGGGCCGCAATCGCCCGCAGAATCGTCTTCTCCAGCGCGCGCAAAGCCTGTGGCCTCGGAAACCCTGGACGGCTCGCCAGGCGTATGGTACGGGACGACCGTCCGGCAAGCGGGCGCAGGACGATGCCGCGCTGGCCCAGCGTGCCTGCCGCCAGCGCCGGAATCAAAGTAGCGCCGTAGCCCGCAGCGACCAGGTTGACCAATGTCTCGAGCGTGGCCGCCTGCATTGAACCTTGAAGACCGGTTTGCGTCAGGCCGGAGTGCGGCCCCGTTCGCGGAAGTGCGCGCTTGGCGTTGCATGCGGACAGGGCCTGCGTGGCGAGACAGTGGCCATCAGCCAATACCATCAGCTCGTCGGCCAGCGCATCTTCTGTGATCAATTTTGCCTTGGCCAGGCGGTGCTCGAGGGGCAGCGCGGCCAGCAGAGGCTCGTCAAAGAGAGCAATCTCGGTAATCTCAGGCGACTCGGCGGCCGTGGCCAGCAGGGCTGCATCCAGACGGTGATTGCGCAGGCCGTCGATCAGCATGCGCGTCTGGTCTTCCCACAGCTCGATGGTCAGTCCCGGATAGGCTTGTTGCAGCGGCTTCAGAATCAGCGGCATCAAATACGGCGCGAGCGTAGGAATCACGCCCAGCCGCAAAGGGCCCACCAGCGGATCACGAGCCGCCCGTGCGACCGCCTTCATCTGTCCGGCTTCCGCCAGCGCGCGGCGCGCATGGATGAGGATCTGGCTGCCTACCGGCGTCATTTCAACGCGCTTGTTGGTTCGCTCAATGAGCATCACACCGAGCTCGTCTTCAAGCTTGCGCAACTGGCTTGAGAGCGTCGGCTGGCTCACGTTGCAGGCCTCGGCCGCGCGGCCAAAATGGCGATGCTCGGCGACAGCGGCCAGGTAACGAAGTTCCTGGAGGTTCATGGGTGATCTTTATCCTGCCCCTTTCATCATAGAGCAGGAGAATCGTCACTTTAGAAACAATTGATTTTACTTATGAGAGCGAACGAACTAGGTTGAAGGAGCAGGCGTATTATTACGGCGGCAGGCGATGTGCTGCCGAGCAGGTTGAATACCGCATTTTTCCCGCGCGCTGCGGGGATCGACAATAGGAATGCAACACGAAAGCCAAGGAGACGTGCCCATGTCTGACAACCAGACAAAGACCCCCGGACCACCGATAGTCGACGATCAGAACGCCCTGTTGGAAGCAAAGTGCCCCTACTCAAAAGGCGCCCTGAATCACACCACAGCTGGAGCCCCATCGAATACAACCTGGTGGCCCAATCAGCTGAACCTTAAGCTCCTGGCGCAGCACCCACCCCAGTCCAACCCCATGGGCACGGAGTTCAATTACGCCGAGGAGTTCAAGAGCCTGGACCTCAATGCCGTGATCAAGGACCTGCATGCCCTGATGACGGACTCGCAGGACTGGTGGCCGGCGGACTATGGCCACTATGGGCCGTTCTTCATCCGGATGGCGTGGCACAGCGCGGGCACTTATCGCATTGCCGATGGCCGCGGCGGAGCGGGCAACGGAACGCAGCGCTTTGCACCTCTCAACAGCTGGCCTGACAACGTGAGCCTCGACAAGGCGCGCCGTTTGCTGTGGCCCATCAAGCAGAAGTATGGCCGGAAGATCTCCTGGGCCGACCTGATGATTCTCGCGGGCAACGTGGCGCTCGATTCCATGGGACTGAAGACCTACGGATTTGCCGGCGGACGCGTGGACGTCTGGGAGCCGGATGAGGACATCTACTGGGGCTCTGAAAGCAAGTGGCTGGGCGACGAGCGCTACAAGGGCGATCGCGAGCTCGACAATCCCCTGGGCGCGGTTCAAATGGGACTGATCTATGTGAATCCGGAAGGCCCCAATGGCAAGCCGGATCCAGTGGCCGCGGCGCGGGACATTCGCGAGACCTTTGCGCGCATGGCCATGAATGATGAAGAGACTGTTGCGCTCATCGCCGGTGGACATACCTTCGGCAAGGGCCATGGCGCAGCCGATCCCAACAAGTACGTTGGCCGCGAACCCGAGGGTGCGGGCATTGAAGAGCAGGGTCTGGGCTGGGCAAACAGCTTTGGCAGCGGCAAGGGCGTCGATACCATCTCGAGCGGCCTGGAAGGCGCATGGACCAGCAACCCGGTGAAATGGGACAACGACTATCTTGAAAACCTGTTTGAGTATGAGTGGAAGCTAACCAAGAGCCCGGCCGGCGCGCAACAATGGGTGCCCACGAAGGTTGAGCCGGATGACATGGTGCCGGACGCGCACGACCCCAGCAAGAAGCACCTTCCCATCATGTTCACCACCGACTTGTCTCTGAAAGTTGATCCGAGCTACGAGAAGATCTCCCGTCGCTTCCTTGAGAATCCCCAGGAGTTCGCGGACGCATTCGCCAAGGCCTGGTACAAGCTGACGCATCGCGATATGGGTCCACTTGCACGCTACCTGGGCCCGCTGGTTCCCAAGGAACCGCTGCTTTGGCAGGATCCCCTTCCGGCGGTGGATCATGCATTGATCGGCGAGCAGGATATCGCAGCCCTCAAGACCAAGATCCTAGCTTCCTCGCTTACCATCTCTCAACTGGTCACCACGGCCTGGGCTTCGGCCTCAACTTTCCGCGGCAGCGACAAGCGCGGCGGAGCCAACGGCGCCCGCATTCGCCTTGCGCCGCAGAAGGATTGGGAAGTGAACCAGCCGGCCGAACTGGCGAAGGTTCTGCAAACGCTGGAGGTGATCCAGAAGGAATTCAACGGATCGCAGGCGGATGGCAAAAAGGTTTCGCTTGCCGACCTGATTGTTCTGGGCGGCACGGCAGCCGTGGAGGAAGCTGCGAAGAGAGCCGGCCACAGCGTGAAGGTTCCCTTCTCGCCCGGGCGAACGGATGCTTCGCAGGAACAGACCGATGCGGCTTCGTTCGCAGTGTTGGAGCCGCTTGCGGACGGTTTCCGCAATTATGCCCGCAAGGGGTTCGAGGGGGCAGAGGCGGAGTTGCTTCTAGATAAGGCAAACCTGCTCACGCTCAGCGCTCCCGAGCTGACGGTTCTCATCGGCGGCCTGCGCGCGTTGAATGCAAACTTTGACCACTCCGAATTGGGGATTTTCACCAAGCGGCCCGAAACATTGACGAACGATTTCTTCGTCAATCTCCTCGACATGACGACGAAGTGGCAGAAGTCCGCCGCATCGAAAAACGTGCTGGAAGGGCGTGATCGGACCACTGGCAGTCTCAAGTGGACCGGCACCGTGGTCGATCTTGTCTTCGGTTCGAACTCCCAACTGCGCGCCCTCGCGGAAGTCTATGCCAGCAGCGACGGAGAGCAGGCGTTCGTGCACGAATTTGTATCGGCGTGGGTCAAGGTGATGAACCTTGACCGCTTCGACCTTGCATAATCGCGGAGGGAAACCTCCTAAAACACTGAAGCCTCCCGTTTCCGGGAGGCTTCAGTCGCGAACGAGAGAACATGTGCGCAACAAGAGAGCTTTGCAGCTCAGAGAAACGATGAAGGGCACCGAAACGATTGCATTTGAGAACGGATTGAGATTCAATCGAGCTTCAAAATAACCGCATCGTCTGGCCGATTTGGCGCACTGCAAAATGGAAAAGACGCGTCGTCGCCGTCAAGCGCCTATGATGTCGTGCTGGATGAGGAAAGGCAGATTTGTCATGATCTTCTGCGCCCTTCCCGAGATCTCTTTCGTCCAGTAGAACGACAATGTGCCGTTTTCCACGTTCACATTGGTTGGTTCCATGTACGTAATTGGATCTCCATTGGGTTTGTAGAGCGTAATCGTCGTCAAGAAAACTCCTTCCTCCACGTTCATATTCAAGCCGCATAGCCAGTTACGGCGATACGTCTTTTGGGTGACGAATCCAGCTTTTCACCCCGGCCGGACCGCGCGTGAGCCCCAGCGGCAATTGCACAACTGAGACTGTCTTTCGCACAACACAGTACTCTGGAATAGATGCCTCCTATTCTAAACGCGCAGTCCGTCACTAAACAATTTGGTGCAACCCCTCTTTTTCGCAACATCAACCTCACTGTGGAGGACGGCGACCGGATCGGTCTCATCGGTCCCAACGGCGCCGGCAAGTCCACGCTGCTCGCCATCCTGGCCGGACAGGTTGAGCCGGACTCCGGGGAACTCGCCGTTCGCAAACGCGCCCGCGCCGCCTATGTGCCGCAGGACTCACGCTTCGCCGCCGGCCTCACCATCCGCCAGGTGCTCGAAAAAGCTCTTGCCGCGGCGCATGTGAATGAATCGGAACGCGAAGGCCGCCTGCGCGAACTCACCGGCCGCGCAGGATTTACCGACCTCGACGCCGAAGCAGCCGCGCTTTCCGGAGGCTGGCGGAAGCGCCTGGCCGTCACGGAAGCCATGGTCATCGAGCCGGAAGTGATGCTGCTGGACGAGCCCACGAACCACCTCGACCTGGCCGGCATTGAATGGCTTGAAGAGCTGCTGCGCGCCTCGTCGTTCGCAGCCGTCACCGTCAGCCACGACCGTTATTTTCTTGAGTCCACATCCAGCCAGATTGTTGAATTGAACCGCGTCTTTGCCGACGGGCTTTTTCGCGTCAAGGGTACATTCAGCCGTTTCCTTGAAGAAAAGCAGGCTTATCTCGAGTCGCAAAGCCGCCAGCAGGAGAGCCTTCGCAACCAGGTACGCACTGAGATTGAATGGCTGCGCCGCGGCCCCAAGGCCCGCACCACCAAGTCCAAGGCCCGCATCGACACCGCCAATGAAATGATCGGCCAGCTGAAGGCAATGGATTCCCGGACCACCGTCAACTCCGCCGGGATCGATTTCGAAGCCAGCCAGCGCAAGACCAAGCGCCTGGTCGAATTCACCGATGTTGCCTGCGACGTTCCCGCGAGTGAAGGTGTGAGCTCAAGGCGTTTGTTCACGGGCTTGAACTTCATTCTCACCGCCGGCATGAAAGTCGGCCTGGTCGGCCCCAACGGCAGCGGCAAAACCACTCTGCTGCGCCTGCTGCGCGGAGAGATCGAGCCGGCTGCCGGTTCCATCCGCCGGGCTGATGCGCTCAGGCTGGTCTACTTCAGCCAGATGCGCGAGCTGGACGAGAGCCTCACGCTACGCCGCGCCCTCGCACCGGAGGGAGACGCCGTCATCCACCAGGGCCGCACCGTTCACGTTGCCAGTTGGGCCGCACGCTTCCTCTTCACCAGCGAGCAGCTCAACCAGCCCGTGCGCAATCTATCCGGTGGTGAAAGAGCCCGCGTGCTTATCGCCAAGCTCATGCTCGAGCCCGCCGACGTGCTGCTGCTCGATGAGCCCACCAACGACCTCGACATTCCAACGCTCGAAATCCTGGAAGAAAATCTTCTCGACTTTCCGGGCGCACTGGTCCTGGTGACGCATGACCGCTATCTGCTCAACCGCGTCGCGTCGATCGTGCTCGGCCTCGACGGCCGCGGCCACACCGGCCAGTTCGCCGACTACGCTCAGTGGGAAGACTGGCTCATTGAGCAGGACGACATCGAGCAAGATGGATTGAAGCAAGAAAAATCAAACCGCCGTTCCGACGGATCGGGTGCGCCGCAGCCAACCTGGCTCAGTTCCGCGAACAGCGCGAAGAAGAAGCTCTCGTATCTCGAAGCCCGCGAGTTCGCAGCCATTGAGCAGCGCGTGGAAGTGTCCGACGCACGCCTGGCCGCCGCGCGTGATCACGTCGAACACCCGGATGTGGCAACCAACGCAATTGCGCTCCAAGAGGCTCTGAAGGAACTCGACGCAGCGCAACACGAGAACGACGCACTGTACGCCCGCTGGGCCGAGCTTACCGAAAAATCGAGCTAACCTTACAAACCTTCATTGCGTAAACAGGCTCAGCGATACCGCCTCGCCCATCGCTTTGTATCCCGCAGGCGATGGATGCAGGTGATCTCCGCAATCAAACGCGGGCAGCAGCCGATCCAGATGTTCCGGATCACGCACAACCGCATCGAAATCGATCACTGCGTCAAAGTGCCCTGCCGCGCGAATCCACACATTCACGGCCTGCCGATCTGCCTCGCTCAGCGCGCCGGGATGGTAATAGTCCGAACCAACATACGGCGTGATGGTGGCGCCAATCACGCGCAACCCATGCGCATGCGCGCGCAATATCATCTGCTCATAAGCGGCGAGCACGCGCTGCACCAGCGCAGCGTGGTCGGCCGGGGTCACTTCGCCGTTCCGCGCCAGCCCTCCCAGGTCGTTCACGCCTTCAAACACGATGACCCAACGCACGCCCGCCGTAGCCAGCACATCGCGGTCAAAGCGCGCCAGCGCATTCGGTCCCAGCCCATCGGTCAGCAGATGATTTCCGCCGATACCCTGGTTTGAAACCCCAAGGCCACGCGTGCCCGGCGACGCTTGCAGCCGCGCCGCGAGGACATCTGTCCAGCGATCGTTTCCGTTGGTCTTTGCTCCGTGCCCATCGGTGATTGAGTCGCCCAGCACCGCGATAGAACCCGCAGGCCCAGCCGCCTGCACGTCGATTGCCGAGACTTGGTACCAGTGGTCCACACGCTTCGCATCCGGCAGATCCCGCGCAGACACGAAATCGCCATGAACAAAATAAGAAGTCGCGCGCGAGCCCGGATGCCCCGTCTGCCTCGCGGGCGCTGCATCCAGATGAAAGGTCACAGCAACATCCGACAGCGCTGCAACCGGCCCATCCACCGCATCTGACACGAACTCCGCGCCCGGCGGCACGGTTACGTCGGTGCTTCCAGCAAACGTCAGCGCCCTGTCCGTCGCCGGATCGATCGGGGAGGATGAAGTTGAAACCGGCCGCGCAATGTGCACCGAAGTAAAGTGCAGCGCCTCGGTCCCAAACGCATTCGACAGATGAACCCGCAGCGCCGTGCCGCCCGCGGAAAGATGGAAGATCTGCCGCACCGTTGCATCGCGCAGATCTTCGGCAGTCAACGCATTTTGCGGCTCGGGAATCTGCTGCGACGCGCCCCAGCTTGCAACCCACACCTGCGGCTTCGCTTGCGCATTCGAGAACGCCCCGCCGCAAGCCAGCGACAGAATTACGGCAAATACCAAGCGAATTTTCAATGCATATTTCATAGCCAAAGGTTTATCATGAATCGCCGAAGTAAATCGCTTTGTCAAAGCGCAGCCAGAATACCACTCCGGGAAGGTCAATGTGCATCTACCGCTGAAGTTTTCCGCACTTGCTCTCTCTTGCATCTGCGCTGCCGCGCTAGCCCAGAGTACCGGCACCGCCATCAACGCACCCGCACCCGTGACCTTCACATCCGACCAGGACCATCAGAACATGATGGACCAGCTCGGCATCAAGGCGCTGCGTCCCGGTCCTAGCGGTAATGCGAATGCCCCCAACCACGCTAACTACGATGAGTCGAATGCCAATCCCTATCCCGATCTCCCTGACCCGCTCAAGCTCAACGATGGCCAGCCCGTCACCACGCCGCAAATGTGGTGGGACAAGCGCCGTCCTGAGATCGTAGACATGTATGAGAAGTATGTCTATGGCCGCGTTCCCAAGGATGTGCCAAGTGTGAAGTGGACCGTGACCGCCGTCGACCATGAGATGATCGGCTTCAATCACGTCCTCGCCAAAGACCTTATCGGTGAAGTGGACAATGCGTCCTATCCAGCCATCGCTGTCAAGATTCACATGACCGTTGTTACGCCGGAGAATGCTACGGGCCCGGTACCACTTCTTATCATGTTTGGCCGCGCCGGCTTTCCCAACCCTAAGGAACCCACGGGCGACGACCTTGACCGCATCAACGCAGCATGGAAGGCTTTGCTGATCCAGCAGGACCCTTCGCTGAAGAATGTGATCGCCGATCATCCGGCGTGGGAGCCAGTAAAAGCAACGCCCTTCCAGCTTCCGCAAATGAATGCGGACGGCGATCCACCCAACACCTGGCAGCTCATTGCCGCGGGCTGGGGATTCGCGCTCCTCGACCCGGCCAGCATTCAGGCAGATGATGGAGCAGGCATCACCCGCGGCATCATCGGCCTGGTGAACAAGGGCCAGCCGCGCAAGCCGGAAGACTGGGGCGCGCTGCGGGCCTGGGCATGGGGTGCTGGCCGCGCATTCGACTACCTCGCTACCGACCCCGGCATCGACGCGAAGCACATTGGCATTGAAGGTGTCTCGCGCTATGGCAAGGCCGCGCTGGTCACCATGGCATTCGATCAGCGCTTCGCTATGGTCCTCGTCGGCTCGTCCGGCAAGGGCGGAGCTACGCTGTTGCGCCGCAACTACGGCGAAGCAGTCGAGAGCCTGACCGGTGGTGAGTACTACTGGATGGCAGGCAACTTCATGAAATATGGTGCGGCGGAAGCTTCGTTCGGCAGCAGCAACCCGGGGGACATTCCAGTCGATTCCAATGAACTGATTGCTCTCTGCGCACCACGCCTGACGTTTATCAGCTATGGCATTCCGGAAAAGGGCGACGCGCACTGGCTCGATCACCAGGGCAGCTTCATGGCCACCATCGACGCCAACCGCGTTTTCACGCTGCTTGGCGCCAAGGGCCTCGACATCCCAGGCGACTACCGCACCGCCAAAATGCCGCCCGTGAATGAGGGCCATCTTGACGGCCTGCTGGCCTGGCGTCAGCATGACGGCGGGCACACCGACGCGCCCAACATGAAGTACTTCATCCAGTGGGCCGACAAGTTCATCGGCCACGCGCCGCCGCAATAGCAATACTGAGAAACCTCCCCAACGCCGCTTGCGCCATCTCAGCATGTTAGAAAGGTAAGCAGGCAGGCTCTATGTCCAGCACCGTCAAAGTCTTGATTGTTGAAGACGAACCCCACGCTCTGACCGGACTGGCCGAGCTTATCTCCGGCTGGGGTTACCGCACGGAGACCGCCGGTGACGGCATTGAAGGCTGGGAGAAGGCTCTCGCCTGGAATCCCGACATCGTCGTCACCGACCTCAAGATGCCGCGCCTGGACGGCATCGGCCTGCTCAATAAACTTTCAGAGGAAGGCTCGGGCCTCAAGGCCAATCTCGCCGTCATCGTGCTCACCGCCATGGGCTCCATCCAACTGGCCGTCGACGCCATGAAGATGGGCGCATACGACTTCCTGCAGAAGCCCGTCGACGCCACGCGGCTGCGCACCATCCTGGGCAACGCAGCTCGCCAGCAGGAGACCCAGATTGAGCTTGAGGTTGCCCGCCGCCGCCTGCGCGAAACCGGCGTCCTCGGCGCGCTGGTCGGCAATTCGAAGGTGATGCGCGACATCTTCTCCACCATCGAACAAATCGCGCCCTCCAACGTCTCCGTTCTCATTACCGGCGAAAGCGGCACCGGCAAGGAGCTGGTCGCACGCACGCTGCACGACCTGAGCCCGCGCAAGAACCGGCCTTTTGTCGCAGTCAACTGCGCTGCAATCCCTGAGACTCTCATTGAAAGCGAAATCTTCGGCCACGAAAAAGGCGCGTTCACCGGCGCATTCGAGCGCCGCGCCGGCTGCTTCGAACTGGCGTCTGGCGGCACGCTGCTGCTGGACGAACTCGGCGAAATGCCTATTGCCACCCAGGCCAAGCTTCTGCGCGTTATCGAGGAGCGGAAGCTGCGCCGTCTGGGCGCGCGCACCGAGCAGGAGGTGGACGTGCGGGTGCTCGCCGCCACCAATCGCGACCCCAGCCAGGCCGTGACCCAGGGTCATCTACGCGCCGACCTCTTCTACCGCCTCAGCGTCTTCAACATCGTCATGCCGCCGCTGCGCGAGCATCTTGAAGACGTGCCCGCCATGGCCGAAGCCATGCTTAACGAGATGAATCAGAAGCACGGTCGCCGCGTCTCGGGCGTGGGCCCATCCATTATCCTCCGCATGATCACCTACGACTGGCCCGGCAATGCCCGCGAACTGCGCAATACGATTGAGCGCGCGGTGATTCTCTGCCCTGACGGTTCGCCGCTCGACGCCGGCCATCTACCTCCCGGCTTCGGCAAAGCGCAGATGCTGGCCGCCCAGGCCTTCGATGACAGCGTTGTGCCGATCCGTGTCGGCACCACGGTCGACGAGGCGGAGCGTCTGCTGATTCTGCGCACGCTTGAAGCCACAGGCCAGAACAAAACCCGTGCTGCGGAGATTCTCGGCGTGAGCCTCAAGACCCTGCACAACAAGCTGAAAGAGTACAACCGCGAACGCGAAGACGCGCAGCTCTGAGATGCACAAGCGCTCAATTCACTTTGGTGAACCCAACCCCGCGCGCCCGAACCGAATACAAACTCAGCCCATTAACCTTTCCGTTCGCGTCCCGCTGAAAGACCACATTCCCCAGCTCCTCACTTTCAAACTCATCCTGGCCCAGCGGCTCCAGGGCAAACGCCGGCTCCCACTTGAACTGCAACTGCAGGTTCCCGTCGGCCACGGAAAGCTTGTACGCCGCGTCCTCTTCGGTGCTCGTGTACTTGCCCGCATACGCGGCGAGATCCGCCGCGCTCAAGTGTTGATCGCTCACCCGCTCTCCCGCAAAAAATGCCTCCCCATCCATCACTAGCGACGAGTGCATCACGCCTTTCGTTTCGTTGAAGGTGATCGTTCCCGTGCCCAGGTCCTTCCACACGTTTGCGCCCACGCGCCGCAGCGGAGATCCCCACGCCATCAGTTTCCCTTGCGCCACACTGAACGTGTAAACAAAGTGCCGCTGCCGGTCGAGATACTTTCCTGCAAAAGGCGTCGGGTCAGGAAATCCCGAAAGCCCCGCCGCCCCCTGTGGATCCCCCGACTCCGCCGCACCCGGCGCGGGTTTCAGCGAATCCTTCAGGTAAATATCGGCCACCTTCTGCGCCAATCGCAATGTCGGCGCACTCCCCACATTGCAGAGGCAGGTCACCGTGAAATGCTGCGCGGGAAACCGCATGATTTCGGTCCTGTATCCATAGAGCGCGCCTCCATGCTCCACAATCGGCAGCCCGCGATAGCTCCCAATCTCCAGGCCCAGTGCATAATCGATCTCCTTGCCGTTGTTGAGCCGGCCGCGGGTCTCCAACTCCTTGATGAGAGTTCCCTTGCCCAGCTTGTTGTCGTGGAAGTTCTGGTCCCACTTGAGCAGATCGTCCACGGTGCTGGTGAGTCCGCCCGCGCCCACAATGTCGAACGACGTCGACCAGTCCACATTGAAGCTGCCATCTTTCGCAGGCTCATAAGCCGCCACGCGCCCCGGCAGCACCAGCGTGTGATCGTCGTAGTAGCGCGTGTGCGTCATGCCCAGCGGCTTGAAGATGTTCTCCGCGGCGAACTCCTCCAGGCTCTTTCCAGTTGCACGTCGAATCACCACGCCCAGCAGATAAAAGTTTGTATTGCTATAGATATATTTTTCTCCGGGCAGATTATTGAGCCCCTTCTGCCGCGCAATCAGGTCCACAACCTCCGCTTCAGAATGGATGTCGGCTCCGTCGCGCCCTTCGTACGCCAGCAGCGTCAGAAAGTCGCGCAGCCCGCTGGTGTGGTGAAGCATCTCGCGCAGCGTAATCACATGGCCGTAGTCGGGCAGTTCGGGAATGTACTTCCGCACATCGTCGTCCAGGGAAAGAAATCCCTGTTCGGCTGCCAACACCACGCTCGCCGCGGTGAATTGCTTTGACACCGACCCCATGTAGAAGACAGAAGACGAACTGAGCGGCACGCCCAGCTCCAGGCTTCCCATTCCGTAGCCCTTGCGGTAGATGAAGTTGCCGTCGCGAATCACTCCCAGCGCGCAGCCCGGTGAGTCCGGTCTGTTGTAGGCAGCAAACACCAGGTCGGCCTGCGACTGCAGGCTATCCTGCGCCCAGATTTGCGCCTGTGAGATTCCTAGGGTCATTGCGGCCAGACAGGCCAATGCAGCAATCCGCATCCCGATCCCTCCACGTCTTAGCAGATCAAAATATTATCGGCCCCAAGCGACCTCTGTCCGAAATGTGATTTCCATTTGCAGATAATTACCCCGCATGAGAGCACAATTGGAACGGTTCGCAATTCCTTTGCGGATGAGATGCCATGAAACGGCTGAGCTGACTGAACGGCTGGACCCCCTATCCCCGTTTTGATGAAAACAAAGAACTTAATCGGAAAACCTACTCTCCGGAGAAGAAAACAAAGGGGTTGCATGAACCTCAATCGCGCAAAACATGAATCCCGTCTGGATTAGCTCGGATATGGGGGTAAGAAGCGCCGAAGTTGGAAGTCAAAACACAGAGCTGACGGCTGAGAGCTGAAAGCTGCCTTCGCGTCTTTCCAAGTTGCATTATCCTTACGAAAGGCCAACCATAGGCTATTCTTTTCTTTCAGTAAGCACGGCTCCCCCATGCGTCTGAAGACCAAACTCGTGCTGGCCATTACCTCCCTGGTGTTCTTCATTACCGGGATAGTTTCGCTGGTCTATGTCAGCCAACTGCTTCATTCGGCCGTCCAACAGTCCTACGACACGAATCGCATGGTGGCCGACCAGATCCAATTCGCGCTTCGCAGGGCCCTTGAGACCGGCCTCCGAGACCGCAAAGTCGATCCCGGCAATCCAACCGAGCTGCGCGAGCTGGCAACTGCCGCGGTTAGAGACAATGCCGCCCTGCAGGCCGTGGTCGAATCCGTAAACCGTTACTCGCTTACCGTTTACGACATCAACATCGGCGACAGTCTTTCCAACACCATCCTCAGCACCAATCCCGACAACGAAGACAAACCACTGCCCAGCCGCCCCAACCTGAGTCAGTTGCTCAGCGCGAACCCGATCGACCTGATGAGGGAGGTATTCGGATCGCCAAGAGTCTTTGACGTGGTGGTGCCTCTTGACCGCAACGGCGAGCCCTTTGCCACCGTGCACATCGGCGTGCGCACCACCCTGCTGCGCGCCGTCTACGAGCCCTGGCTGGCGGAGGCGCTCACTCTCATGGGTTTTGCGCTGATCACCGCGCTGGTTACCGCGTTCCTGCTTGGGGACCGCGCCCTCCGCCCCATGGAGGAGATCAGCATGCAGCTCGACTACTGGACCTCGGCCAGCGAAACCTCCGACGAGGAGGGACACGCGCCTGGCCAGGACATGGCGGCCCGCGTCTCCAACAAGATCGAGATCATCGGCCAACGCATGCGCAATGTTGAAGAAGTCTTCTCAGCCCTGAAGGAGAATCTCGATCAGATCCTCGGCAATCTTCAGGACGGTATTCTGCTCTTCACCGGTGACGGCCGCGCTGTGCTGGTCTCAGAAGCTGCCCGCCGGTTTCTCAGCGTGGAGCGGGACAGCCTGCTGGGCCTGCATGCCCGCGAAATCTTTGACCGCACCACCGTGCTCGGACACACCCTCCGCGAGGCCTTCGATGGGGGCATCACCCTGGTGCAGGAAGAGATTCTCACGGAGACCGGCCGCCGTATCCAGGCCTCGATCGACTTTATTCACGACGACGACACTCAACAGGGACTGGGCGCGCTGGTCACCCTCCACGATCTCGAATCGGCCGAAGAGATCGAGTCGGAGCTGGAGCTCTCGCGGCGCATGGCCGCCATCGGCCGCCTCACCTCAGGCGTGGGCCACGAGGTCAAGAATCCCATCAACGCCATCGTCGTCCATCTTGAATTGCTCAAGACCAAGCTGGGAGACGCCAGCGCCCCCGCCGTCCGCCACCTCGATGTGATCGACGCCGAAATCCACCGGCTCGACCGCGTCGTGCAGATGCTGGTCGACTTCTCACGCCCCGTCGAGTTGCAGCTCCGCGAACAGGACCTGCGCAACGTGATTGGCGACGTGCTCGCGCTGTCTGCAGAAGAGCTTTCCACGCACAAGGTCGCACTGGCAAGCCGCATGCCTTCCTCGCCGCTGATGGCCAACTTCGACTCCGACCTGCTCAAGCAGGCCCTGCTCAACGTCATTCAGAATGGCGCCCAGGCCATGCCCGAGGGCGGCACGCTGGAAGTGATTCTCGAAGAAGACCGCGATTCGCTGCGAATGCCCGGCTCCTCAAGGCAGGGCCGCGACCTCGCATTGCGCGGGTCAGCTTCGTCGTCTGGATCGCGCTACGCCGTATTGCGCATCACCGATGAGGGGCCCGGAATCCCTGAAGATATCAGGGAGAAGATCTTTGATCTGTACTTCACGACGAAAACCGGCGGAAGCGGAATTGGCCTGGCAATGACGTATCGAATTCTTCAGTTGCATCACGGCAGCGTCGAAGTACAATCTAGAGAAGGACGTGGCACGGAATTCCTGCTTCGAATTCCACTCACCGCCGCGGAATGGGGTCGCCGGCATCTCCAGCCGGTGAGTGTTGACGAGAAGGGACTTTCGGGATGAGAACACCTGCCAGGATTGTCGCGTGGCTGCTACCGCTATTGCTTGCGGGGTGCACCCACAACACTACCCAGGTTCAGCCTCTCGCGCCTCCCATTGTGGACACGCCGCCGTCCCAGCCATCCACTGCTCCCAAGGATCTGCCGCCGCCCGTCGTGACCGTTCCGGCTCAACCTGCGGCGAACACAAGCACGACAGCCACCACGCAAACCCAGCCGCCGCCCAAGCCTCCGTCGAAACACAAAAAGCCCCCGGCCCAACCTGCGGCGCAGCCGACACAGCAGGCGTCCACAGACAGCTCGGGTGTGAGCGCCATTGGCCAGCTCTCATCTCCCGCGCCATCTGACATGCGCAAGCAAACCTCTGACCTGATTGCGGCCACTGAACGCGGCCTCAACGGCATCACCAGGCAGCTCAACGATCAGGAGCAGAAGACCGCCACGCAGATCAGGGAGTTCCTCAAGCAGGCCCATGACGCGCTCAATACAAATGACGTGGAGGGAGCCAATACCCTGGCTATCAAGGCCAAAGTGCTGCTGAGCGAACTCACCCAGTAGTTGGCTGCCTTGCGTTCCCCGTTATTCAATTCTGATGAAAAGTCTTTACCGCTCGCCCCAGCTGAGCTTGCTGCGTAGCGCTTCAAAGAAGCTGCCCTCGCTCATCCGCACGAGCTTGACCGTGTGGCTTGAACGGCAGCATCGGATCTCGTCGCCCCGCCGGAGCTCAACGGCCTGCTGCCCATCCACCGTCAGCAGCGCAACGCTGGGGATACCCTCCACGCGCACGGTGAGCGACGCATCCCCGCGCACCACGATCGGGCGCAGCGTCAGCAGGTGCGGGCAGATCGGCGTGACCACCATCGCGTCCACATCCGGCGTGAGAATCGGCCCATTGGCGGCCAGTGTGTAGGCTGTTGAACCGGTTGGCGTGGAGACAATCACCCCATCGGCGCGGAACCTGGCAACCATCTTGCCCTCCAGCTCCACCGTAAACTCGCCCATGCGCGCGATATCGCCCTTTGAGACCACCATGTCGTTCAGCGCGTCGTAGCTCGCGATGGATTCGCCCTCGCGCCACAGGTCCGAGTGCAGCATGGAGCGCTCGTCCACCTGGTGGCAACCGTCACACCAGCCATCGAGCGTGGAGTAGAGATCCGCCAGCCGCACTTCGGTGAGGAAGCCAAGGTAGCCAAGATTCACGCTCAGAATCGGCGTCCCCGTGGCCCTGAAGATGCGCGCCACCGAGAGCAGCGTTCCGTCACCGCCCAGAACAATCACCAGCGCAGGCGCCAATGCGGGCAGTTCCACCCGATCCACCGCCGGCTCGCCGGGCACATACTTGGCGCTTTCCATATCCAAAAGCGGCTCAAAGCTGTGCGCGCGCAGCCACGCAATCAGCTCCGGCAACAGCCGAACCAGCTCTTCCTTCTGCGGTTTGCAAACAATCGCGACGCGGGTCATGCACCCAGTGTACCGCCCATTGCATGGAGCAGATGGCGCCTGCAGTGCGGCAGACGCTCGCTAGAGCAAATCCTGAGAAGGTGTCTTTGCAAACAACAAAAACTCCTTATTCCCTTCCGTCCCAGTAATTGGCGAATCGATCGTCTCCACCACGTCCCAACCCAGGCCGCGCACGCAATCGGCCACTTTATCCACGGCAAGCCGATGCGCCTCGGGGTCGCGCACGATGCCGCCCTTGCCCACATGACCTCGTCCCGCCTCAAATTGCGGCTTCACCAGGATTACTGCCTCGGTCAGCCCTGGCGCAGCGGCCAGGACGGGGCCCAGCAGCAGCGTCGCCGAGATAAACGACACATCCATCACCAGCAGCGTCAATGGAGGCTCGCCGCGGCCCTCTTCCAACGCGCCGGCGGCAAGAAAACGCGCATTGGTGCGTTCCAGCAAGCGTACCCGCGGGTCGTTGCGCAGCTTCATCGCAATTTGCCCAAATCCAGTGTCGACGGCGGTTACATGCGCGGCTCCATGCTGCAGCAGGCAGTCAGTAAATCCGCCAGTCGACGCGCCCACATCCACGCAACCCCGCCCTTTCACCTCGATCGGCCAATGTTCCAGCGCGCCCTTGAGCTTGAGCCCGCCGCGGCTTACATACTGCGGGTCGTCGCCCAGCAACCTGACGGGCGCATCACCGGCGACGGTCGTGCCGGGCTTGTCGACCTTCTGTTCCCGCACCAGCACGCGGCCCGCCAGAATCAGCGCGCGCGCCCGCTCGCGGCTTGGGACGAGGCCGCGCTCCACCAGCAGCAGGTCTAGCCGCATCTTTTCCGAACGCATCTTTTCCGGACTCATCTTTTCCAAACTCATCTTTCCGGCGTCGCCCATCGCATCCATCGTTTCATATTGTCCGCAAAAAAGAATCAGCCAGGAGAGCATTTCCCGTGGGGGCTCTCCTGGCTGATTCGATCCTGTTGCGAAAGACTTTTGCTCAGGGCAGTTGCTGGCAGGCCAGCAGCAGCGTCTGCGTGCCAGTTGGCGCGGGAGTGGGGTTGGCTGCGGTTGGAGGCTGGGTGCAAGGCTCTCCCCAACCCGCCGTGCGGCTGGTCGTGTTGCTATTTCCAGAGACACCGTTCTGTGTGGAAACCCGCACGTCCAGAATGTTGCCCTCCACCAGGATCGTGGTGTCCACCGTGTCCGGGCTGGTGCCGCCGGTTTGGATGATGGTCAGATACGGGCTGTTCGGCGAAGCCACATAAACCTTGCCGTACTCCGAGTTCGAGGTCGAAACCACGGTGCGCGGAAGGCCGGTTACGTTGAGCGTCTTCTCCAGCGTGTGGCTGGCCATATCGACAACCGAGACCGTGCCATTGGGCGATGTGGTGCAATCGGGAGTGCAGTCACCCTGGTTGGCGGTGTAGGCGCGACTACCGCCGTTCAGCACAGTCACGCTGGCCGGATACGGCGTGGCCGTGTTACCTACCGGGACCGTGTAGGTGGTGCCAAATGTCGGGCTGTCGTTTCCGTACTCATCCAGGCTCACGTCGATGATGCTGATGGTTCCGCCCACGTAGTCAGCAACCACGAGTTCGGAAAGGGCCGTGTTGTACTCCGCGTACACCGGCCCGGCAACGGTCGTCATTCCGGTGGTTCCGTTGGGAGGTGTAACGCCAGTCGCCGTCACCGCATTAGTTGAGAGCGGCAGGATCGGGTGTGTGAAATAGGTAGACCCAGCCTGGTTCACGCAGCCGGTTGGCGGAGGGCATTGATTATCCAGCGTGTTGTCCTGGCTGTTGATTACCGTGATCGTATCGTCCCCGCGGTTCAGGACGTAGAATCGCCGGCCATCCGAACTCTGCACTGCGTAAACGGGGCACTTGCCCAGTGGAAGGGTCGAGGCAACGGTATTGCTGGAGGTCTCAATTCCATCGGCCTGACCGGCGGGCTCCGACGCAGGCGCGGTGTTGCATTCAACCCCGGTCGGGGTTCCGGGAATCTGCTGGCTGATGGCGTAATAGTACTGACCACCGGATCCGAGACCCGCAATCAGCACCGGCGTACTCGCCACCGGGACGGCCAGCTTGAATGCCTCCGGGCCGCCGCTGAAGATGTCCGCGACGTTGCCATACAAGTCAGCAGCCCAAAGTCCGCTCGACGGCGAGAACAGGTTCACCGGCTTCGCAGTCGGAGCAAGCGTGGTATACGTGATCTGCTTTTCCTGCAGTTGGGCGGATATCGGGAAGTTGGTTAAAGTGCCGTCGGAGTTGATGGTATAGCCGTTGCCGGCGATTGCATCCATGGTAAACGTGGTCGGACCGACTCCGATGGGCGCATACGCCAGCACCGAATCGCCTGAATAATCAATGATGGTGGCGACACCGGGTGTGGTCGGGGACGGGTCGGAGACGACCGCAACGTACGAAGTCGGCTGCGGGGCCGGACCGCTGCTGCCTACGGGCGTGACAACCGACCGGTATGCGCTGCCGCAACCGGCAATCAGGACCGCAGCCGCAATGACCGAGCCCGCCTGAACCAACCGCGCGCGCGCCTGGCCTGCATTCATGGGAAAAAGCCTCATTCAGTTCTTATCCTGCTTACTGTGTGATTGTAAATCAGTGACCCGGAGCTTTAGACGTTCGCGGGCCACGGAAGGGTATGTCCCTGTGTACATCTATACCGGCGAACGTCTTTCTCTGAACTGAGGCCTTTCCATGCAGCAACAGGGTTCAGTGCACCACCTCGACAATTTCCCCGTCCGGACCCGGCCAGGCTGCGGCTCCCTCGTGGCTCAACTTGCCTTTGGCGTCGTCCCAGATCAGCCGGGTCACCGACCCCGCACCCTTTTCATACGCATACGTCGTGCCGTCGTCGGAGAACAATGTGAAGCTCCCATCCGCGCCCGGATACACACGCACCTTCTGGATTGCCTGCGTCTCATGCGTGCTTTCCACGGGCGCGCCCAGCGGAATAATCGACCCGGCACGCACAAACAGCGGCAGCGTGTCGATGGGCGCCTGCACGGTGATCGTCTGGCCGCCCTTGACCCGCTCGTTGGTCCAGTAGTTGTACCAGTCTGTTCCCGCCGGGAGATAGACTTCTCTGCTGGTCGCGCCCTGCTCGGTTACCGGAGCCACCAGGAACGCCGGCCCGAACATGTACTCATCGCGCAGGTCGGCCACCTTGGGATCATCAGGAAAATCCAGCGGCAGCGCCCGCATAAACGGCGCTCCCGTGAGCCAGGTGTGGTAGCCGAGCGAGTAGATGTAGGGCATGAGCTGATAGCGCAGGCGCAGATACTTCTCCAGAATCGGCTCGGCTTCCTTGCCGTACGACCAGACCTCGTTCGCCGGCCTGCTGCCATGGGAGCGCATGATGGGCAAAAACGTCGCGTACTGAAACCACCGCGTGTAGAGTTCGGGATAATCGTCGTAGCCACCAACCTCGGCGCGGGCGTCGGAAGGGTCAAGCAGAGGCTTGTGCGCCGGATGGTGTTCCGCGGGGAGATACTGCCAGCCGCCGGTGTCGTTCGACCAATAGGTCAGCCCCGAAGCCGCAAAGTCCAGCCCGGTGGGAATCTGCCGCTTGAACGTATCCCAGGTGGGGTAAATATCCGACGACCAGAAGATGGTTCCATTGGCCTGCGCGCCTGTGTAGGCGTCGCGCGACAGAATCAGCGCCCGCTTCTGCGGCTCATCCTGGCGGAAGCCGTCATAGAGCGCGGCCGTATGGAAGAGCGGATAGACGTTGAAGAACTGCGTGCCCGGCCCGATGTGGAAGTAGGCGCCATCCGGCGGCAGGTCAGGCTCCGTCTCATCCGCCCAGAGCGAGTCAAATCCCAAGCTCAGAATGTTCGAGTGAATCGTCTTCCAGTACCATTTCGCCGCATCCGGATTGGTGGTATCGATGTCCGATCCGGCGCGGTCGTAAGGCAATCCGTTGATCGGCGTGCCGTCGGCAAGATGAATCAGCCATCCCTTGTCGAGTAATTCTTTGTAATAGCGGTCTTCGGGAACGAATCGCGGCCACACGCTGATCATGGTCTCGAATCCCATTGCGTGCAGTTGCTGGTTCATGGCGGCGGGATCGGGCCAGAACTTCGGATCCATGTCCATCTGGCCCATTTTGGTGTAGTAGAACCAGTCCACCACCATTACATCGGCGGGAAGATGGCGGTCGCGGTAGCCCTGCGCCACGTCCAGCACTTCCTTCTGGCTCGCATAGCGCTGCTTGCACTGGATGTAGCCGTAGGCGGCTTTGGGCAGCATGTGCGTCGGACCTGTGAGCAGCTTGTAGCCGGCATAAATCTCGTCGGCCGTGGCGCCTTCGATCACAAAGAAAGAGACCCGGTCGCCCACCTCGGACGACCACTGAGTCTGCTCGTTGAATCCAGCCGAGATGGTCGTTTTTGACGGGTTGTCCCACAGCAGGCCATAGCCCTTGTTGGTCACGAGAAACGGAACACAGGTGGTGGGGGCGGCGGGCGCGGTGTAGTCCTGCCAGCAGTGCACCGGATGGCCGCGGTGGTCAAGAAAGCCCTCGTGGTTCTGCCCCAGGCCATAGTAGTGCTCGTCGTCGGGCGAGGCAAAGGTAGCGCCAACCACGTAGGCCGGCGGATCGGTTGGGCGACGGTCGAGAGCCAGTTGCGCCGTGCCGTCCTTGTGATTCGGCACGGCCTGCGACCAACCAGTCAGTTCCAACAGCTTCTTGCCGTCCGGGGTGCTCAGCGTGATGTGAGCGCCCGGCGCCGAGCCGTTGAAGTACTTGCTGATGTCGATCTGCGTCTGCAACGGGGGATGCGTGGGAGGCAGGTACTTGTCAACCGTGGCCACGATCCGCGACGACTGGTAAACGTCGGCCCGCGGAGTTTCGCTTGTAACCCAGGCTCCGCTTGCCGGCATAGCTACAATGCCGAAGCCTGGAGGGCCCTCGGCGGGCTCGCGTTGCAAGCTGAGCGTGACGCGCAGAATATTTGGCGCATACGGCTCAAGAATGATGGTCGCGCCGCCGCGATTCAGTTCCAACCGCTGGCCTGGTTCGCTCGCCCCAGGCGTCGATTGGGATGAAAGGTAAAGGGTCGAAAGAACCAATCCGGCAGAAACCGCGAGCACTGCTGAGAACCTTGGCATGGAGACTCCATCGCGCAATAAAAACCGCTGCGCAATGAGTGTAAACCGATTAAGCAGGCCTGTCCCGCCAAAATCTCCATCTGCACAAATCCACTGCGCCCCATTCATTTTGCGTTCTTTGCGAAATCAATGGGAACCCGCGACGCTCCTTCCAATGGCCGGAGGATACGATTGAACTGTGGATCAGAAAAACCTCAAGCCGCATTCGAAGCTCCACTGGCAATCGCAGATGGTGCTGCTGCTCGTGGTGCCCTTCGTGGCGATCGATGTGCTGCTTCAATCCCAGTTTTTTATACAGCAACTGCCGCATGTAGCCATCTGGACCCTTGGCCTGAGCCTGCTGCTTGGCCTGGTTGTGCTCAAGCTCAAAGCCGCCACGCCCGCCGGCGCCGCAACAGGCGTCCTGCTCACCGCCAGTCTCATGTTTTCTACGCTGACGTTCCCTTATCAGCCGTGGAACACGGGTCTTGTCCCGGTACTGGCTGTCTCACTGCTCGCCCACTTCGCCACGCGCATGGGCCGCGCACAGAAAGAACGTCTCGGAACGGCAGAAGAAAAGCATGGCCGCGCTGCGTCGCAGGTTGCTGCCAACCTCGGCTTCGCTGCACTTGTACTCACGCAAAACGTTCAGTCATGGCTTATTCAGTCCAGGCTTATTCAGTCCAGGCTGATCGATTCGCACTGGTTTGCGCGAGGCGGCACAGTGCCCATTCCGATCTTCGCCGTTGGTTTGGCGGCGCTGGCTGAAGCCGCAGCCGACACCGTCTCGTCTGAAATTGGACAGGTGCTCGGCGGTCGTCCGCGCATGATCACCACGCTGCGCACCGCGGAACCAGGCACTGACGGCGCTATCAGCTTCGCCGGAACTTTGGCTGGCATTGTCGCAGGATTGATGGTCGCGCTCGCTGGAACGCTCGCGCTTCGCGGCGATATGCACCTGTTTTGGATCAGCAGCGCGGGCGCAATTTTCGGCCTGCTCTTTGACAGCCTGCTCGGCGCAACCCTTGAACGCCGCGGCTGGCTCAACAACGATGCCGTCAACTTCCTCTCGACAGCCAGCGCCTCAGCCTTTGCGCTCGGCATTCTCGCGATCATTCCGCATTCAGGAGTTGGTTGATGAGCCCGCACGTTCGCAGACTCGCCGACTCGCTGCCCTGCTGACCCGCTCGTTTACACCTTCCGCAATCCCAACTTCTTTCTCAGCCCCGCGGTGATCCGATCCTGGATGCTTCCGAATGGCATGTCCGTCGTCAGATAGGTCCACGTCGCGCCGCGTTGCACCGGATCCATCCCCGTTTCCTTCGCGTGCGCAAGGCGCATTGGAATCTCCTCTTCCACCGCGGCCTGCATTGCCTGGAACATCCGGTCGATGTCCTTCAGGTACTCGTGCAGCGGATCGTGGTTCGCCCACGATGTCCATTGCGTGGCTTCCCGCAGTCCTGAAATGCCCGCCAAATGCTCCGCCCAGAGGTCGTCGATCGTCGCCAGCGAAACCAGCCGCTCCAGTTCCGATGTGCAGGACTCGGCTCCGGTGAGCAACTGCTGCCGCCGGTGCTGCACCTTCTGCCGCTGCCCCTCAACCACCCCCTCATACTTGGTGAGGAACTGGCGAATCTGCATGTTCTGGTCTTCAATCTGTCGTTGAATCTTCGCGGGAGCATCGGATGAATTCAACTGATCTACGCCGTACTTGACCAGTAGATCGTCCTCGAGCGAGACGAAGAATTGCGAGCTGCCCGGGTCGCCCTGGCGTCCTGCGCGTCCACGCAACTGGTGGTCAATGCGCCGGCTTTCATGCCGGTTCAGACCCAGCACGTGCAGGCCGCCAAGCTCTGCCACGCCCGCGCCAAGACGAATATCTACTCCGCGCCCAGCCATGTTGGTTGAAACGGTGACCGCGCCGCGCTCGCCGGCCCGCGCAATGATCGCCGCTTCTTCTTCCTCGTTGCGCGCATTCAAAACCTCGTGCGAAACCGTGCCCGGCAGCGCGTCCATCGCCGCACTCAGGCGCTCCGACTCCTCTACGCTCGCAGTGCCAATCAGCACCGGCCGCCCGGTCTCATGAATGCGCAGAATCTCCGCCAGGGCTGCCTGCTCCTTTTCATTTTTCGTGTGAAAGAGCCGGTCGGGAAGATCCTCGCGAATCACCGGCCGGTTAGTCGCAATCACTTCAACATCCAGCCCATAGATGCTGCGAAACTCCTGTGCCTGCGTCGCTGCCGTGCCCGTCATGCCGCACACCTGCGGATAGAGCGCGATCAGATTCTGCACCGTGATGGAGCCAAGAATCCTGCCCTGCGCCTTGGCCGCGACTCCCTCTTTGGCTTCGACAGCGCTATGCAGTCCCGCCGGCCATCGACGGTCCGGCACAATGCGCCCCTTGAATTCATCGACCGATTCAATCGCTCCATTCTTCACCAGGTAGTCGACATCGCGTCGCAGCAGGCCATGCGCGTGCAATGAATCTTGAACCGCTGTAAACAAGCGCAGATTGCCCTCGGAGAAAAGATTCCGGCAGCCGAACGCTCTCTCCACGGCGTGAATTCCCGCGTCCGTCAGCGAAGCGTTGCGCCCGTATTGATCGAGAACGTACTCCCGGCCGAGACGGAAATTGCGCGTGACTCGGTCCACTCGATAAACGAGCGCGGAATCGCCGGACTCGCCGCCGGCCAGCACCAGCGGAATGCGCGCTTCGTCAATCAGGATCGAGTCGGCCTCGTCAATCACCGCTGACGCAAACGGCCGGTGCACCTGGTCGACCGGATCGAGCGCAATCTGATCGCGCAGAAAATCGAAGCCGATCTCGTTGGCCGTGGCGTAGGTAATGTCGCAGCAGTACGCCCGCTTGCGTTCTTCGGCGCTCATGCCCTGCTGAATGCAGCCCACCGAGAGGCCGAAGAACTCGTAGATCGGGCCCATCCATCGCGCATCGCGGCGGGCCAGGTAGTCATTCACTGTCATTACGTGAACGCCGTCCCCCGCCTTCGCAGCCCAGGCAATCGCGGGCACCGCGGCCAGCGTCTTGCCTTCGCCTGTCTGCATCTCGGCGATTCTTCCATCGGCAAGAGCAAGCGCGCCCTGAAGCTGCACGTCAAACATCTCCAGCCCCAGCAATCGCTCCGCGGCCACCGCTGCAACCGCAACCGTTTCCGCCAGAGTTGCAGCGTTCTTCGCCGTAACTTTCAGTTCACCTTCGGATTGAAAACGAAAATCCGCTCGCCGCTCATTGATTGCGGCAATCACTTTGCCGCGATGCGTTGGCGAGCCGGGACGTACAAGCAGATTACGCAGGAATGCGCGCACAGGGCATTCTCCTTTCCAGCCAGTTGATTGATTCAATGTCGTGAAGGAATCGGGCTGTGATTAGAGACTGCGTGTGGGAGGACGCTGATAGTTTGCCGGCCATTGATAACGAGGAGCCTGAGGCGGCCGGTAGTTGAACGGGACAGGATCAGGCGACGCTTCCTGGCTGCCCTGCGGCTTGCCGCCCATTTGCTGCTGCTCGCAATGATGCCCGGCGCGGCACACGATGGCGTAAGCTTCCGCTCTTCGTTCAACGCGTGCGGTCGGCACAACACAAGCAGTCCCCAGCGCCATTACCGCGGCCAGTAACCAGATTGTGCGTCGGTTCAGCATGTGCCAAGAGTATGACACAAAAGGAGGGTCTTGTTCGGTGACCGCTGACGCACTGGCTCGCGGGTTCGCTGGCGTGCTGTCCTGCTGACTCGCTGACCTGTTAACTCGCTTTATTTAGTGCAGATGCAGCCGCCACAGCGTGTAGCTGAGAATCTCGTGCTCCAGGCGCTCAAACTCGCCCACATCCCCACTTGCCCCGCCCTCGACGGGAACGCGCGACCTGGGCGAAGTGAGCACATCGAGCCCGTCCGCGGCGCAGATCTCATGAATGCGGAACAGGTGCGTCCCATCGCTCACAATCACCATCCTGCGCAACCCATTCGCCCGTGCAATGACGGCAATGCGGCGCGCCGAGTCTTCAGTATTGCGGCTCACCGTCTCGGCAATGATGGCCTCTTCCGGAACGCCCTGGCCCATCAGGTACTCTCGGCCCACGGCGCCTTCGGAGTACTCGTCGCCGCCCGCGCCGCCCAGGGTTATGATCAGAGGCGCAATTCCCCGCCTGTAGAGCTCCAGCGCGTGGTCGAGCCGCGCGCGATACACAGGTGACGGCTTTCCATCGTACTCCGCCGCCCCGAAAACGCCGATCGCATCCGAGGGCGCGGCCTGGTCCTGGTTGGCGTAGGTTTCAATCTGCACATAGACCCACCGCGTCCACCAGAGAGCCCCGGCAACAATTGCCAGCACGACCACCAACGCCGCGCGCAGCCCCCAGTTCGGTCGTTTTGGCTTGTTTTTGCGGCTCATGGAAACTCTTTGATGCAGTGAGCAGTGCGCAGTGTACAGTGAACAGCTATCTGCCGGCTCGAATCAACAACCCATATGCCGAACAGGAATCAAGGTCCAGTTTATCTGCTGTCCGCGATTCAACCCGGAATGGTTTGAGGACGGCACGGACTCACTGTCCACTGTGCCCTGTCCACTGTTAGCGTTGCAGCACCATAACGATTTCATGCGTGGGAATCGCGCCTTCACGCAGAATTTCCCAGCGGCCGGGGCCCAGAGAGAGGTCGACGATCGTCGTGGGTTGCGCGTGACCGGTGGGGCCGCCATCGATGATCAGTGGAATGCGGTCGCCGATCTGGTCGCGCACTGCGGCGGCGTGGGTACACTCCTGCGCGCCCTGCAGATTGGCTGATGTGGCCGTGATGGGCAGTCCGAACCGCTCCACCACCGCCCGCGGAATTGCCGCGTCAGGAACGCGCAGCGCTACGTTGCCCGTGTTCGCCGTGGATCGTAGCGGAAGCTTGGTGCCGGCGCGCACAATGATCGTGAGCGGGCCCGGCCAGAAACGGTCGGCGAGCTTGTCCAGCAGCGGGTCGGTATCGCGCGCCAGGGTATAGGCCTGCGCCAGCCCTGAAATCAGCAGCGACAGCGGCTTATGCTTCTGGCGAGTCTTGATCTTGTAAATCTGCTCGACAGCATGCAGGTTGACCGGGTCCACTGCCAGCCCATAGAAGGTATCTGTGGGCAGCGCAACCACATCGCCCTTGCGCAGGCAGGAGACAATGTAGTCAATCCGGTCCGGTTGGGGCTCATCGGGATGGACGCGCAGGATCTCCGCGGACAAAACGTTCTACCTCAGTTCCCCGAAATCAGATGCCGTAAAGTCGGAAACTAACACAGCACCAGCCTTGGTGCAAGTCACCGCCAGCACACTTCCCGATCCTTCGTCCCAAAACGGCTTAGAATCGGCTAAGCTGTGAAACGGTTCTCAAGACCATGCCTCTTCGCATTGTACAGAGTAAGCAGAACGCCCGCCTGAAGGAACTCCGCAAGGCACTGGCCAGCCCGTCTCGCCTGGCTTCCGGCGAGGCAGGTGGCGGCGCGTCCGCGCTTGCCCAACCCGTCCTGGCAGGCATTGAAGGACCTAATCTTCTGGAAGAGGCGGTCCGCGCGGGCCTGCGCATCGCCTGCGTCTTCGTTGCCCAGGGTTTTGAGGGTGTGCTCGAAACCCTCGACCTGCCGCCGGAGACGGAAATTCTTCTTGTGCCCAGAGATCTGCTCAATGCCGCGCTGACCACCGAAACGCCGCAGCCGGTTGCCGCACTGATCGAAACGCCTGACTGGACCTGGGCGCACATGCTCGGCGGCCGGCAAAACGTTGCACCGCTTCTGCTGGTGCTCGCCGGCCTTCAGGATCCCGGCAACCTGGGCACGATCCTCCGTTCTGCCGAGGCCTTCGGCGCAAATGGCGTTCTGAGCCTTCCCGGCACCGTCAGCGCCTGGAACCCAAAGGCGGTGCGTGCCTCTGCGGGCAGCCTCTTCCGGCTTCCGCTGCTCGCGGTGAGCGCCGAGGACTGCTTCGAGAGTCTGCGCGAGGCCGGGGTCAAAATCTGGACCACTTCCATTCACGCCGCTGAGCCGGCTGATCGGGTGAGCCTTACAGGCCCTATCGCAATCCTCATTGGCAACGAGGGCAACGGCGTCCCCCTTGAGCTTGCTGCGAAGGCCGAGGGCGCGCTCACCATCCCCTGCCCCGGCCCGGTTGAAAGCCTCAACGCCTCGGTCGCTGCTTCGGTGCTGCTGTACGAAGCTGCGCGCCAGCGATCCGCGCACACCGCGCAGCCAGGCAGGCGAGGTGACCGGCGATGAGCCTCTTCGATCACGAGCCCGAGGGCCCGAAAGGCACGCTCCGCACTGCTCCACTAGCGGAAAGAATGCGCCCGCGTACGCTGGAGGAATACAGCGGCCAGGAGCACTTGCTTGGGCCCGGCAAGCCTCTGCGCATCCAGATCGAGCGCGATGATTCAGGGTCGATGATTCTCTGGGGTCCGCCGGGCGTGGGCAAGACCACGCTGGCAAAAATCATTGCTGAAACAACGCAGGCCAGCTTCATCGAGTTCTCCGCGGTCATGAGCGGCATCAAGGAGATCAAGCAGGTGATGACGGCTGCCGCGCAGGCCTCGGAGATGCACTCGCGCACCATCCTCTTCGTCGATGAAATTCACCGCTTCAACAAAGCCCAGCAGGATGCCTTCCTGCCCTACGTGGAGCGCGGCGTCATTCGCCTCATTGGCGCGACAACGGAAAATCCGTCGTTTGAAATCATCTCTGCGCTGCTCTCCCGCTGCCGCGTTTACGTGCTTGAGCCGCTGAGCGAAGAACGCATCGCCACCCTGCTCCGCAAGGCTCTCGAAGACCGCGAACGCGGCCTGGGCGCACAGGAACTGACGGCTGACGACGACGCGTTGCAACTCATCGCCAGCTACTCCAGCGGCGACTGCCGGAGCGCGTACAACACGCTTGAAGTTGCCGCGCAGTTGGCGAATGAAGGCGCCAAACATATCGATCGCCCCGTCGCCGTAGAAGCCGTGCAGCAGCGCGTGCTGATGTACGACAAGTCGGGGGAAGAGCACTACAACCTGATCTCCGCGCTGCACAAGAGCGTGCGCAACTCTGACCCCGACGCCTCGCTTTACTGGCTGGCGCGCATGTTTGCCGCCGGCGAAGACCCTTTGTATCTCGCCCGCCGCGTCGTCCGCATGGCCGTTGAAGACATTGGCCTGGCCGCACCCGAGGCGCTGAACCTTTGCCTCAGCGCCAAGCAGGCCATGGAGTTTCTCGGCTCACCGGAAGGCGACCTGGCGCTGGCAGAAGCGGTGGTCTATCTCGCGCTCGCGCCCAAGTCAAACTCTGTTTACACGGCATACGGCGCAGTCCAGAGCGAGATTGAACACACGCGGCAGGAACCTGTTCCTCTGCATCTGCGCAACGCGCCGACGAAGCTGATGAAGGAGCTCGACTACGGCAAGGGCTACCTCTACGCGCACGACGAAGAAGGCAAAGTTGCGAATATGGATTGCCTGCCCGACTCGCTCAAAGGACGCAGCTACTACCAGCCCACGCAGGAAGGGCGCGAAAAGATCTTGGCCCAGAGGATGGAAGAAATTCGGCGCATCCGCACCGCGAAGAGCGGTGGATGATTCCGCGCCTCAATGATGAGATGAAACGAGCGTGAAAAGCGCGGCAGCTCCAAATACTGCAACAATTACAACGATGGTCAAAAAAGGGTTGCCTTGCAGCAGGTCCGAAGCGACCCATTTTCGATGTTCGCCCTGCTGTTGATCGAACTTAACTTCTCGACGCAACTCCGATGCGTGGAGCTTCGACAACTGCGCATTGCCGAGGCCCCTGCGCTTGATCTCCGACGCAAGAGCGATGCGCCCATCTTCCGTAAGTGAATCGGTTTGAGCATGGAGTGTGGCGACTTCGGTATCAGAGAAAGTCCGATAGGATTCCAAGAGCTTCTGCAGCGGGACATACATCGGTTTCACGCTCCGGAAACAATTGTACTGTTCAAAAGAACCGAGTGCAGGTAGCCTATCTGCTCCCTGATCCCTAACGCAGAGCAAATCCTGAGAAGGTGTGTCCTTTGGGCGTTGGGCAAGGTTGCCTCTCCCTGATGGTCGCGTCAACTCCAGTATTTTGGTTTCGGGTTGCAGCATCTCAGGGTTTGCTGTAGCTGGCAACGAGCCGCACAGACCCTGCATCGAACGTGGAGAGTCTCTTCAAAATCTCCGAGTGAAAGGAAAAACGATGCTCATGAGAAAACTCCCCTTGTGCTTTTTAGGCGCCGCATTGGCGACCACCGCCTTAACCACCGGCTGCCGGGGGCACCACGATCACCACCGCGACGACGGCCAACCGGCTCAAAGCGAACCGGCTCAGAGCCAGCCAGCGCCTAACGAGACCGTGATTTATAACCAGTGGGAGGTTGACACTCACCGGGCTCACAGGGATCTCAGTCAGCGCACCGCGGAAGAGCAGAGAGAATACCAGGATTGGCGGCGAGCGCATCCCAATGGCCGCTAATTCCAGCGCTCCTGTTCCCTAATCTTCCCAGGGATTAACAACGGAAGCCGCGATATCTTCAAAGTGCTTAACGTTGCGCGTGGCCAGCATTGCACGTGAGGCAAGCACGATCCCCGCGATCATGGTGTCGCGCGAATCGCGTGGGCGGCCTCCACTCCCGCCCTGCGCGTCGAGTTCGGCCGCCCGTTGAGCCGCCGCCATGTCAAACACCGCGATCCGCCCTTGAATCGTGTTATTCAGAAGTCGCTCGAACGCCAGCGAGAGAGCGGCTCGACGCTTTCCAACTGGCATTGCAAATAGGCCGGAGCGAATCTCGTAAACATTAATCGAAGTTGCCCACACCGACGACCGAGTCTGAGAGTTCATCCAGCGAACCACCCGCGGGTCCGGAGCGTGGATCATAAACTCCGCGATCACGTTCGTGTCGAGCAGAATCATCACTTGAAATCCGGAATTTCCATGCGCATTCCACGAATCTCTTTGATCGGCTCATCAAGATAGATACCGCTTTCACTAAAAAGCGCTGCCATTTCCGACCCCAATCCACCCGATGGAGCCTCATCGCCGACACACGCATTATTGATAATCTCGCGCACCTCAGCCTCCATGCTGCGGCCGTTGCGCTCGGCACGGCGTCGCAAGCGGGATTTCACATGTTCGTCGACTTTGCGAATGAGGATCTGTGCCATCTCCGCCTCCAGTGCTATCATGATAGCACGCAGGCAACAAATCAAAAGATCGGGCTCCTCGCAGGCGCCCGGTCTTCTGTTCCCAGTTCACTTCTTCACCACTTCACTTTTTCACTGCTTCAATTCGGATACTTGACCGAGCACCCATACGGTCGCGTGAACGGCGTGGCCACCGGTTTGCCGGCCATCGCCTCGGTCAGCGCGTCGGAGACGTAATTGTTTGCGCCGTGCACATCTTCAGGGTTGGGCGTCGGGCGGTCATCGATTGCGCCGTCGTAAATCACCTTGCCGGCCGGATCGATGACGATCATCTGCGGGGTGGTCTTGGCATTGTACAAACGCCCCAGCTTGCCATCCGAATCCATCAGCACTGCCGTCGGCACAGCATGTTCCTTCGCAAGATATTCATTTTCCTGGCTCGGCGTCACATAACCCTGCTCGCCTGGAGCGGATGAGATGACCGTGAACCACACTACGCCCTTCGCGGTCCACTCCTTCTGCAGCGCCTGCATGTTGCCGGAGATATAGTGCTTTCTGGTGAACGGGCAACCCTGGTTATGCCACTCCAGCACCACGTACTTGCCGCGAAACTGTGCGAGGGTTTCCTGCTGGCCGCGCGAGTCGGTGGCTGTGAAAGCCGGCGCAGGCGCGCCCACACGCACATCCTGCGCGGCGGCAGAGAACGGGAATAGCGCAGCCGCAAAAGCCGCGCAGCCTAAGAGACGAGAGCTGAGATTCATGAGAGTCAACCTCCTGAGGGGAATTCAGACGATCAACCGGTAAAACTTCTTGCGCCTTACTGCACGTTGGACGTTGCGGCGCTGGCTTGTGTTGCACCCTTGGGCAACCTGGCCAGCGCGTCGGTCACGATTCCCGGCGTAAGCGCCTCTGGCAACAACTGCGGCGCATTCTCGCCAGGAACATACAGCGCATACGCAGGAACTCCGCTACGCCCCATCGCTGTCAGCGCCCGGGTGATCGCATCGTCGCCGCGCGTCCAGTCGGCCTTGAGCAGCGCCACGTTGGCATCTTTGAACGCCTGCTGCACCTGCGGCTGCTGTAGAGCAACGCGTTCATTCACCTGGCAGCTCAGACACCAGCTTGCCGTAAAGTCAACAAACACAGGACGGCCCTGCGCCTGATAGCGGGAGACTGCTTCCGCCGTCCAAGGCTCCCAGCCTCCGCGCGCGGCTGTCCCAGCTAAACTCCCATTCACAGCCGAACTCTCCGGCGTGGCCGCAAGCTTCTTGGGCGCAACCACGCTCACCGCAATTACACCCAACACAAGCAGCGCGGCAACCGTTGTAGCCCAGCGCTTTGACGGCCAGCGGCCCAGGAACCACCCCGCAACGGCCAGCAGCAGCAGGCTGCACAGCAGAGACACCAGCAGGCCCGCGCCGTAACCGCTGGTGAGCGACCACGCCAGCCAGATCACCGTGGCAAAGATCGGCACCGCAACGGCCTGGCGCAGCACTTCCATCCACGCGCCGGGTTTCGGCAAAAGACGCGTCCACGCCGGCTGAAGCGTGAGCGCTACATAAGGCGCCGCCAGTCCCAGTGCCAGCGCCGTGAACACCGCAAAGGTGACTGCGGGCGATTGCGCCAGAGCGTAGCCAATCGCCGCGCCCATGAACGGCGCTGTACACGGCGTGGCGACCACGACAGCCAGTACGCCAGTAAAGAAGCTGCCCGAATAGCCCTGTTTCTGCGCAAGCGAACCACCCGCGCTGGTGAGCGTCAATCCAATCTCAAACTGCCCCGCCAGCGACAAGCCCAGGAAGAACAGCAGCCCCGCCATCAGCGCCAGAAAAACCGGCGACTGGAACTGGAATCC
Organism: Occallatibacter sp.; assembly: GCA_050014515.1. GTDB lineage: Bacteria > Acidobacteriota > Terriglobia > Terriglobales > Acidobacteriaceae > Telmatobacter. The sequence goes on along the minus strand of JBEKDE010000024.1, from coordinate 14,642 downwards.
CCAGCCCAGCGTGGCGCCCGCAGCCCGCAGCCCCAGGAGCGCGCCCACCAGCACCCAGAATGAAACCAGGATACCCAGCGCGTAGACCAGCCCGTGCGTGCGCAGGTTGTGCAGTTCTTTGTGCCCGGTGTGCACCAGCGCCAGCCCCTTCAGGAAGAGCACCGGGAAGACGCAGGGCATCAGATTCAGGAGCAGGCCGCCGAGAAACGCAAGACCTGTGGCGCGCGCCAGAGGTCCCCAGGCAAGGGCAGGCGCTCCGGTCGCGGCAGTCCCCGAAACAGTACCTGGAACCGCATCAATCTCATACGCGCGTCTGCCCGAAAGTTCCAGAACTCCCTTTAGTAGTGCGGGATTCGCGGTGAGGTTCGCGTCCTTCTTGAGGTCGAGTACAAAGCCTTTCGCAGTCGGCGTCAGGATTTGCGGAGCGGGATTGTCTACGATGTCCTGGTCGGCAGGAAAGAACTCAGCGGATGATTCGCGCTGGCCAGTCTCGACGGAGAGGCGGAAACCGGTTGAGGAGGGTTGGAAGATCGCTTTTTCAGTAGCCGGAAGGGGCTTGGGCAAGCGGCCGGTGAGCCGACTATATATCTCCGCGTCTGGGCCCGGGCGCGGTGCATCCTTCAACAAGCGATCTATAACAAGAGCGTCTTTTTGAAGTTCAGCCTTACCCGGAATGCAAACCTCACGGCAAACCAGCCAATCGGCTTTCGCGGTCAATTCCACCTGGCCTGGCTTCGCAGTCTTGTCCGTTGAAAACGTCAAGGGAAACAAGACTTCATCTTCGTAGCCAAAATCCATCAACGGCCCAAGAGGCAGTCGCTTCGGCGCAGGAAACTGCAACGGCCCCGCAGTGATTCCCGTTGGAAGAGTCCAGCGAATATGCGGCGGCTCACCCGAATCACCCGCATTTTTCCAATAGACATGCCAGCCTGACTCAAGCTTGAAGTAAAGACCAGCCTCTGTCGGATTGCCCGCCATGAAGATTCCTTCGGGCACTACCAGTTGCACATGAACATGCGGCGCATCGGCAGAACTAGACGCAGCCCGCGCCGGCAACCCCGCGGCGAGCAGGCAAACAAAAGCAAAAATCAAACGGGGCATGCGCATCACGATTCGATCCCAACTCCTGCTGATTGGACTCAGGCCAACTACGCTTCGTTACAACAAGTTCTAGTCCAACAATCCCTATTCATGCGCCAGCCGATCGGCCCGCGCCGCGTGTTCGCGGAAGATGCAGTCGTTCTGCACGCACTTTACGCCCGCCGCCCGCGCACGCGCCACAGCCACGTCGTCAATCACATCGTCCTGCAACCACAAATACGGAACGCCCAGACGAATCACATCGTCAACAATCGCCGGCACATACTCCGAAGCCCGAAACACATCCACCAGGTCTATGCCCGCGTCGCTTGCGTCGTGAGCCGCTGCCTGCGCCGCGTCCAAATCCGGGTAGCACTTCAGGCCCAGCACCTCATTCAGCGCGGGATTCACGGGCAGCACGCGATAGCCAGCGCTCACAAGATAGCGGCCGATGTTATAGCTGGCGCGCCAGGTCTTGTCACTCATACCTACCACGGCGATTGTCTTCGCCGTGCGCAGCATCTCTTCGATAATTGCAGGATCTTTACTCATCACTGTTCCCTGTCCACTGCACACTGTGTCTACACATCGAGGTCGTCGTCACCTTCGGCTACCACTGCGGTTCCGCGCCGCTTGGCCAGCAGATACCCGCGCAGGAAAGGTTCAAGGTATCCGTCGAGCACCTTGTCCACATCGCCCACTTCCACCTTGGTGCGGTGGTCTTTGGCGATGCGGTAGGGTTGCAGCACATAGCTGCGAATCTGCGAGCCGAAGTTGATCTCGAGCTTGGAATCTTCGAGCTTCTTGCTGACCGCGCGCTTCTTTTCAAGCTCATATTCGTAGAGGCGCGAGCGGAGCATCTTCATCGCCTTCTCGCGATTCTTGTGCTGCGAGCGCTCGTTCTGGCATTGAACGACAATTCCGGTGGGAAGATGCGTCATGCGCACGGCCGAGTCAGTTGTGTTCACATGCTGGCCGCCCTTGCCGCCGGAACGATAGGTGTCAATGCGCAAATCGTCCAGCTTCAGATCCACATGGATGGTTTCGTCAATTTCAGGCGATACATACACGGAAGCAAACGACGTGTGCCTGCGCTTGGCCTGGTCGAATGGCGAGATACGCACCAAACGATGGACGCCGCTTTCGCCGGCCAACTGGCCAAAGGCGTATTCGCCGATGATGGTGAAGGTGGCCGACTTGATGCCCGCCTCATCGCCATCCTGCAGGTCGTTGATTTCCGTTTTGAAGCCCTGCTGCTCGGCCCAGCGCAGGTACATGCGCATGAGCATCTCGGCCCAGTCCTGGCTCTCGGTGCCGCCGGCGCCGGGGTGGACGGTGACGATGGCATTCAGTGGATCGGCCTCGCCACTGAGCATGGTGCGCGCTTCAAGCTCTTCGTTGAACGCGGCCAGCGCCTTGATATCGCGTTCGAGATCGGCGAGCACGTCTTCACCCTCGCGGGCAAGCTCGAAGTAGGCCTCAATGTCGCTGGAGCGGCGCACCAGTTCGTCATCGTCGGCCACCAGTTTCTCAAGGCGCTTTTTATCGCGCATGAGCGGCTTGGTGGCGTTGGGATCGTTCCAGAGGGCCGGATCGGCAAGCCTGGTTTCTATGTCGGCGAGTTCCCTGCGGATGCGAGCCGGGTCAAAGATACTCCCGCAGGTCGCGGACTTGGTCGCGCACGGGAGCATATGCGAATTCGAGATCGTTCAACGACATGCTTGACCTGACTTGATTTGAGCTACGAAGCCTCAGCTTCGCTCGGGCTCCGGCGGGCAAGCAAAGCCCAGCCGAGAATCCCTATTCCAAGTATGGCACAGGCCCACCCGAAGACGTCGCCGTGCGCGGAGTAGAAGGTTACATCGTCGCGAAAGGCGTAACCGGCCGGCAGGGCGTCCACCTGGTGGCGGGGAATGCTCTGGCGCACAGTCCCATAGGGGTCAATGACGGCCGTGACGCCGGTGTTGGTGTCGCGCAAGATCCAGCGGCGGTTTTCGATTGCGCGCATCCGCGCCATGTTCAGGTGCTGCCAGGGGGCGCTGGTGTCGCCGTACCAGCCATCGTCGCTGATGTTCACCAGGACCTCCGCGCCATTTTTCGCAAACTCGCGCACCTCATCGGCAAAAACCGACTCGTAGCAGATGAAGATTCCGTAGCGATGGCCGTTGAGAGTGAAGACTTTGCGCTGCTCGCCGGGCGTGAATCGCGAAACCTTTCCAGTAAGCTTGCGCGCAAAAAACAGCAGCTTCTGAAACGGCACATATTCGCCGAAGGGAACCAGGTGAATCTTGTCGTAACGGCCCACGCGCGCACCGTCCGCATTGATGACCACAGCGGAGTTGTAGTCGCGCCAGCCCTGGTCTTCCTCTGAGAACTCCTCGCCGATATTGCCCACCACCATGGGCGCATCTTCTGCGCGGGCAATGCCCTGCATCGCCTGCTGAAAACGCGTGTCCGCCTCAAAGAAAGGCGCGGGTGACTCCGGCCAGGCGATCAGATCGGGATGGGTGGGATAAGGCGGGCAGATGATTTCCCCGTTCGATGCGCCGGTCTGCGGAATGCCGGCGATGTAGGTCTTGCACTGCTCGCTCGCCAGGTGCTGGAACTGGGCAATGTGCTGGTCCCAGAGGGCAGGGGTTGACCAGCGGTTGTCGGCGGCTACGTCCAGGTTGGGCTGAACGAGCACGGCGGTTGCTGTGGGCGCAGGTTTTGGCGCCAGCACTGCCATCCCAGACCACGCGACCGCGACGATACCCATTGTGAAGACTCTCCACGTTTCGCCGCCAAAGAGAGCGCGCAGTCTCCAGCGAGGCTTCCAAGGCTCGACCGGCCGGAACGGGATCAGATGTATACCAGCAAGGGATGCGTTCACCGCTACCAGTAGAAAGCTGATGCCGTAGACACCCGTCCACGGCGCGAGCTGATTCACCAACCCGTTGTCCACCTGCGAATAGCCGAGTTGATCCCATGGCACGGATGTAATGCGCGACGCGGCCAGCTCCAGCGCAGCCCACAGCACTGGCGCAGCGGCCAGGGCCCAGCGCGTGCTTCCTGATGTGCGCCGGACCAGGGCAATGCCCAATCCGAAGAATCCGAAATAAAGGCCCAGCACCATGCTGTATCCGATGAGCAGCAGCGTGGGCGCGAACGGAGGCATATCGCCGTACTGGATCATCACATCGCGGACCCAGTAACAGTTACCCGCGTACCAGAGAACGCCGCAAAGGTACGCCAGCAGAAAACTGCGGCGCAGCGGCCGCGACCCGTCCGTCACACTCTTTGAAAGCACGGCGCAGAGCAGCGGAACCAGGCCGAACCAGGCGAACACCGTGCGCCAAACCGGCAGCGGGCCAGCCAACGGAAACGGCAATTCCAGCAGACCGGCCGACAAAACGGGCACGGCCCACAACATCCATTGCTTCCCTGCTTTCAGCGGCATACAGCCCCGAGTCTATCGCATCGGGCATTTCCACCGCGTGGATTGTGATCCCCACAATTCGTGAATAAATGGTAGAAACCACGTTACAATCGTGCTTATGCTTCTCGCAGTCTTTGTCATTCGATTACTCACGTGGATGTTTTTCCTCGGCCTGGCGGGTTCGACCATTGTCGTCCTCATCAGCTTTATTGAGGACGGAAAAGAGCTGTTCGGAAAGGATGAATAGCGGGTTGCCGCGGCTCAAGCCGGCATTTCCACATTTTTTATGCACTCCTCATTTTTTATTGACTCCCATTCGATTCAGACTTAGACTCACCGCAGGGCGGGTGAATAATGCGCTCGTTCGACGGAATAACATTTTCGGAATTGCTTTAGAACGGAAGCACACACTCAAGTGGTTTTTTTCAAAAAGAAGCCACCTTTCCATGCACTCAACGAGACCACGTTAATTCCGAAAATGCTCTAGATGGCCGGCAGCAGCGCCGGAACTCCCGCGATGGCAACCACTCGAACGACCGCAGCCCCACCTTCCGACCGCGTCAAGCTCATCGTCGCATCCTCGGTGATGCTCACATTCATCTCCTTTTGGCGGGCGGCGGCGGTAGTTCTCTGCGATCTGGGTTCCTCGGCTTTCTATGCAGGCGGCATTGCTGAACAGGCGGTCGGCGCGGCTGCTCCCTGGTTCATCCTCGCCATCATGTTGTTCAGCTTTGCGGTGCGCGCGGTCTACGTCGAAAGCTGTTCGATGTTTACCCGCGGCGGCGTCTACCGCGTGGTCAAAGAAGCACTCGGCGGCACCTTCGCCAAGCTCAGCGTCTCCGCGCTGATGTTCGATTACATTCTTACCGGGCCCATCTCCGGTGTCTCCGCGGGGCAATACATTACCGGCTTGATGAATGAACTGATGGTTGTGGCAAACAACAGCCACTGGCTCCCGCCCGCGCTGATGAATGGCGGGACCCCGCTCCAGTTCAACATGGACCACACTTCGGCCGTGTTCGCCGCGGTGGTCACCATCTATTACTGGTGGGCAAATATCAAGGGCATCGAGGAGTCCAGCGGCAAGGCTCTGCGCGTTATGCAGATCACCACGGTGATGGTGGTCATTCTTCTGGCGTGGGGCATTTTTTCTGTGATCATGCTCGGCTCGCATCTGCCGCCCGCTCCGGTGCCGGCCAACCTTCACTTCAGCAACGAGGCGCTCGGCTTCCTGAGAGGCAGAGGCTTGCCGTTGCTCGGTCTCTTCGGCATCCTCATGGCGTTCGGCCACTCCGTGCTGGCGATGAGCGGCGAAGAGAGCCTGGCGCAGGTGAATCGCGAGATCGAGCATCCCAAGCTCAAGAACCTCAAGCGTGCGGCCATCGTTATCGCCATCTACAGCCTGGTCTTCACCGGCGGCGCTACGCTGCTGGCCTCCATGCTCATCCCCACATGGCAGCGCACACACCTCTACCAGGACAACCTGATCGCCGGCCTGGCCATGTACATGGTCGGCCCGATGTTCTGGCGCATCGCCTTCCGCATCTTCGTGGTGCTGGTGGGATTCCTGATTCTCTCCGGCGCCATCAACACCTCCATGATCGGGTCAACAGGCGTGCTGATGCGCGTGGCGGAAGATGGAGTGCTGACCGACTGGTTCCGCAAGCCGCATATCAAGTTCGGCACCAGCTACCGCATCATCAACCTGGTCTTTATTCTGCAGATGGTCACCATCATCGCCAGCCGGGGCAACGTGATCACCCTTGGCGAGGCTTATGCCTTCGGCGTCATCTGGTCTTTTACCTTCAACAGCCTGGCCATGCTGGTGCTGCGCTGGAAGTACCATGGCGAGCGGGGATGGAAGGTGCCGCCGAACATCCGCATTGGAAAAACCGAGTTCCCCATCGGGCTGCTTTCGGTCTTCCTGGTTCTGCTGTCGGTAGCCATCGTCAACCTGTTCACCAAGTCGGTAGCCACGGTGAGCGGCATCGTGTTTGCCGCGGCCTTCTTCATCATCTTCACCATCTCTGAGCGCCAGAACATGCGCAAGCATGCCATCACCGCGCGTCAGATGCGGGATCACTTCCAGCTGGAACATCAGGACACCATCAGCAGCGAGTCGGCGGCCATCCGGCCTGGCGGCGTCATGGTCACCATGCGTGATCCGTCCAACCCGCTGGCGCTGAAGTGGACTCTCTCACACACCAGCACCGAAGACCGCGACGTGGTGGTCATCAGCGTGCGCATGATGGGCGTGGGCGGCCCTGAGTTTTTGAGCGCCGAGGACACCAGTTTCAGTGAGCATGAGCAGATGATCTTTACCAAGGCCGTGTCGGTGGCCGAGAGCTTTGGCAAAAAGGTCTCGCTGCTGGTGGTGCCGGCCGGAGACGTGTTTGCCGCGCTGGTGCAGGGTGCCAACAACCTGGAAGTGGATTCGGTTATCTCCAGCATCTCCTCCAAAATGACGGCCGAAGACCAGGCCTTCCACATGGGACAGGCATGGGAAGCGCTACCCGAGCCAAAGCGCCAGTTCAACTTCTATGTCATCGATCCCGGCGGCGAGGTGAAGGTCTTCTACATAGGACCGCACGCGCCCGCGCTGAGCCCCGACGACGTGCAACTTGTGCACCGGCTATGGCTCAACATGCGCCGCGACCCATCCGTCTCCGATCTGCACCACAGCGACATCATCACGTATGCGCTGACTCGCCTGGCCGGACAGTACGCACGCGAGAAACAGGAGATACTGCGCGACCTGCGCAACTACCGCGCCGCCGATTCACCGGCCACCATGCGCCTGGGCGGCAAGCCCTCGGCGAGCGCACCCGCTAACCCGCCTGCACCCACGCAACCTGCCCGCCCACCCCAAAAACCGCGCTGAGATTTCTGCTGCCGTGTAAGTCCTCCCCGCAACAATCGATTTTGCATACCTCGAAGAGACACTTATCTGCCCTGTAAATCGATTACTTGAAGTATTCTGTGTGCCCGCGATCGAAGCACACGCAGACGGGTTGCGTTTACTCTCTGTCCGCCGGCACTTGCGGCTGTTTTCAGAAGGGTAAATAGACCGGCGGCCTCAGGTGCATGGCAAGGAGCGAGGTCTGGGAGCCCTATGGATACTGTCTTCCGGGCTATCTCATGCCGCGACGGTGTTTCTCTTGCTACATAGCTTCTGCCGCAATCCACCACCGGTGCGCGCACCCATTGAGCGGAAATTTCTATGAAATACTTACCGCGGACTTAATATTTCTGCTCATTTTATTTGTAAAAGCTCTTCTATTTGAGTATCGTGTTCCCTAGAGAACAAGTAGCCAATTTTTTTTGCGCGTTTGCGGAGTTAGACACATTGGGGTCGGCTACTCATGAGTATCTGACAGGAGGAAGTGTGGGAGTTTCCGAGATTTTGGCTCAAATAGATCGGGAGATCGCTCAATTGCAACAGGCGCGTGCCCTGTTGAGCGGTGGTTCCGCGAAGGCACCCAGAAAGGCTGCGGTTACATCCGCCGCCAAGAAGACCGTCAAGAAGAAGAGGAATCTGACTCCTGAAGGCCGCAAGCGCATTGCCGAAGCCGTCAAGCGGCGCTGGGCAGAGCAGAAGAAAGCCGCTGCGAAGTAACTGGTCGCACGTTACGGAAGATATGCCGAGATAGTAACCTGCCTATCTTCCGGGCCGTCGGACCTGTGAAGATAGTCCGGCTATTTATTACTCAACTTTTTCCCCTGGCTTCCATTGCACAACCGTCACGCTCGAGCCCACGAGCGCAGCCAGCTCTTTTGGTGTGCCCTTCAGGGGCGGAAAAGTCCCAAAATGCAGCGGCAAGACGGTCTGCGGTTGAAGGTAGCGTGTTGCCAACGCTGCTTCTTTCGGCCCCATCGTAAAGTGCCCGCCAATTGGTAGCATCGCTACCGCTGGATGATATAGCTCGGCAATCAATTTCATATCTCCGAAGACAGCCGTATCTCCCGCGTGGTAAAGCACCGGACCATCGGCGATGGTGAGCACATAGCCAGCCGCCACGCCCACATAGTGGGTTCCATGTTCATCTTCCGCGCCCGCCGAGTGTTTGGCTTCAACCATTGAGGCAGCTACATCGTCCAGCTGTACGGTTCCACCCAGGTTCATGCCGATGTTGCGCTCCACTCCTTTGGCTGCTATATAAGCTGAGAGTTCATAGATGGCCACCACCGTGGAACCATGTTTCGCGGCCACTGGGACCGCATCCGAGATATGATCTCCATGGCCGTGAGTCAGCAGGATGTAATCAATCTTCTCCGGAAGCACAAACTCCTTTGGATAGCTCGGATTCCCTGCGATGAACGGATCGATCAGAATGGTTGTTCCCTTGGCAGTCTCCACCAGCACCGTGGCATGACCGAGCCACGTAATCCGCGTCCCTTTCAACAAGCTCATAATGTCTCCCTTTGGTTCGATGCAATCAAGCTTACCTGGTCATGATGACTTCAGACAGGCTGTCCTTGGCCAGGAACTGGCGGTGACCAGACCAACCGGCAAAAAGCTTTTCGATGCTGCGGTTGGTGAATGCCCGCTGGATCGGGAACGGCTGCGCCAGTTGCACATCCACATCGTCGCCCGGGGTGAGGTGAAAGCGGCATCGAATCGTCCCCTCGCCTTGTGTCTTGGTGTGAAAGAAGGCCAGCACCTGCCCACCTGGATTCATCGACGCAAACAAATGCGCAACCACCGGCGCCACCAGCGCCTCGGGCAGGTAGTCCAGTGAGGTCCATAGCAGTGCGACGTCATACATGCGGCCTGAAAAATTCAGCGACTGGTTGAGAAATCCTTCGACGTTCCAGACCGGCTTGCCATCCTCGTCCATGCCTGTCTGCCAGCTGCCCGTATACGCATCAACCTCAAGATCAGCCTGAAAGATGCTGTGGCCGAGCCCGGTCAGATAGTTGATGTTCGTGGGCGAGGTGTAGCCGGTGTCGATCACGCGCAGGCCCGGCTCAGCTTCCAGCCTTTTGCGCAGCGCCATCCACCCGCCCGAGTGCCGCGGAACTCGGGGCCCGGAGTAGCCCGCGGTGGGTGCGGGCGCTCCGCTGTCCTGCTTCTTTTCAAACCAACGGCTCATCGACCTGAAGTCCTCTTGTTAAGCCGGGCCGTGCTGGTTGGCGCGCCACCAGGCGGCGCCAAATCAGGCCTGATAGGCGCCGCCCGCGGGTGCGGGTGCGGCAGCCTCCGGCGCCCTGGTTGCGCCCTGCGTCAGGTCAACCTTTCCACGGAAGACCGCGTTGTCTTCCACGGCCAGCCGGAGCGCGCGAATGTCGCCCATCACGCTGCAGCCGGCGCGCAACTCTACCCGGCCGGTGGCCACGATGTTGCCCTGCACCTGGCCAAGAATCAGCACGTCGCGAGCTGCCAGGTCGGCCTGCACATTGGCGTTCGGCCCAATGGTCAGCCGGCTCTCAGTGAGCGTCACCGTTCCCTCGATGCGCCCGTCCACAATCAGATCTTCACTGCCCTTCACTTCACCGCTAATAATGACGCTCTTGCCGATACGAGCGGGTACATTCTCCACTGCCATATTTTCGATCCTTCCCGTGAGCCCGATAGAAGGCCCTGCCCGAACTATACGGGACGCGGCTCTTTGCTTCAATCCATCCGGCGCTGTCTGTGTCGTCGAACTCAACCCTTTGGAATCCGATCCGTTACGGGCGCGTCTAAAAGAAGAGCGAATCACCGACTCTGAACCTGAGGATGCCGGAACGGATGCACAGATTGCCGATGCACGTTAAACTAACAAATGTGCGCAGAATTTCGCGGCTTCTCCTGCTGCTCTCTCCGCTGGTGGCAGCCTTGCCGGTCGCCTCTTCAGCGCAGCCCGCGGCCCCCGCGCTCGCGCCGCAGCAGGCCCAGGCGCTGGTTGAGCGAGCACTGGCCAGCGAATTGACCACAGCGCAGGATGCGAGCCATCCCATGCGCTACCGGCTGCACAAGGTCAGCCCCCGCGTGACCTCCACCAAGGAGATCCTCGAGACCAAGGACGGCGATGTGGCCCGCCTGCTGGCTTATTTCGACAAGCCGCTCTCGCCCGAGGATGAGCAAAAGGAACAGGCGCGCCTGGACACGCTGCTTGCCGATCCCAGCCTGCAGAAGCATCGCAAGCAGGGCGAACAGGGTGATATGGGCATCGTCCTCAAGCTGCTGCGCATGCTGCCCAACGCGTTCCTCTACCAGTACGCCGGTTCGGGCACTGGCCCGGCAGGCCCGGTGGAGAAGTTCAGCTTCCGGCCAAACCCAAACTTCAGCCCTCCCGACATGGAGACCCAGGCACTGACCGCCATGACCGGCGAGCTATGGGTCGACGCCGCACAGGAGCGCGTAACGCGCCTGGAGGGCCACCTGAATCAGGATACGAACTACGCGTGGGGCATCCTGGGCAAACTGGACAAGGGCGGCTCTGTAGTCATCGAGCAGGTGGACGTGGGCAACCGCCAGTGGCGCATCGCGCGCGTCCAGATGAAGATGGACCTGCGCATCCTGTTCAAGACCAAAAACATCGACACCACGGAAGAAATGACCGAGTATGTGCCGGTACCGGCAGGGATTGATTATCGCCAGGCCATCCGCATGCTGCGGGAAACCCCGGCCATCTCCGCACAACCCGGCCACTAGTCAGAGCATTTTTGGAATACATATAGACTTTTTCAGCACCGTGAAAGGTGGTTTTTTCTTGAGGAAAAAGCCACTTGAGTGTGTGCTTTCGGTCAACACCAATTCCGGAAAATGCTGTAAACGCCTCAAAGCAAAACGGCCACACCCCGAAGGACGTGGCCGTTTAATTGTACGGGGTTCGCGTTACTTGATCTTGACCGTTACTTGATCTTGACGTAGATCATGGCGAAGGTGAACAGGGTGAGCGACTCAATGAACGCCAGGCCTAGGATCAGCAGGAACTGAATGCTGCCCGTGGCTCCAGGGTTGCGGGCGACCGACTCGGTGGCGGAAGCAATTGCCTTGCCCTGGCCGATGCCGCAGAGACCAGCCGCCAGCGCGATGCCGATGCCGATACCGATAGGAGCCAGGTCGACAACAGCGGAACCACTTTGCGCGAAGGCCGGAACGGCGAAGCAGAGTACGGACAGAACCATCAGAACGTTTTGCAGTTTACGCATGTTTCTCCAGCTTCCCTGAGATTGACCGCCAGTGGGTGGTTGAGGTTCACCGTGCTGACCCCCTCACGCTTGCGGTCTTCCGTTTGCCCAGGGCGGAAGCTCTCCCCGGCGGAATCCTTTGGAGAGTGAAGAAGTAAATCAGTAATCGAGTGAAGAATTCCTAAGGACCGCTTCACTTTACTGGTTCACCTTGTTCACTCTTTCACTTGCTTCTTAGTGTTCGTGCGCCACTGCCTGGCCCAGGTAGATCATGGCAAGCAGCATGAACACGAACGCCTGCACAATGGAAACGCCCAGGTGCATGGCCAGAAAAATCACCGGAATCCCAACCGGAACCAGCGAGAAGAACACCAGCGTCACCAAATCGCCCGCAAACATGTTGGCCCAGAGACGGATGGTGAGCGACATCATGCGGGCCACGTGCGAGATAACTTCAATCGGGAACAGCAGCCAGGCAATCCACCACACCGGCCCGGCAAAGTGCTTGAGGTAGCCGATAACGCCTTGCTCGCGAAATCCGTGAAAGTTGTAGTAAATAAAGGTAGTAACGGCCAATCCAAAAGGCACAACAACGGACTGCGTGGGTGCCTCGATGCCGGGGATGAGGCCAATAATGTTGCAGACCAGCACAAACAGGAAGATGCAGGTTACAAAGGCCTGGAAGCGCTGATAGCCGTGACCGATCACCATCTCGGCCTGGCCGCCTATGAATTCATGAATCAGCTCGGTAAACTGCTGCGGCGCGCCCGGCTTCTCCACCGACAGACTCGCCCTCACCACCGCGAAAAACGCGATGAAGCCCAGCACCACCAGCAGTTCCAGCGCAAAGGTGTTGTTGATGGGCCGATCAGGATGCGCGGGATGAACGCCGACCGCTCCCAGCAGCGCGTCGACAGGCCCGGCAAGCGTTGCATTCAGCAATTTTGTAAACGCCAACTGTCCAGCCATGAAGGAAACTATCTTTCTGATTCCAGAGCGGTTGAAATGAGACAAACCGGGCTGCGCAAGGCATGCGCGAAGCTTAATTCCGCAACATCCTCAGAGCCTCATACATCAGCGTGACAACCGCCAGACTGAGGCCGCACATGAGCGCAACCACTGAACCCTGGAAACACTTCAGGCTAACATAAATGGCCGCCGCAAAGATCAACAGGCGTAGCAGAAAGAACCCGACCGCCAGGGCCGCGCCGCGCGGAGCCTGCTGCTTCTTCATCCGGGCAGTCATCATTCGCGCCAGGCGCTGCCATTCCAGCAGGCTGGCCGCCGAAATTAGCGCGCCGGTTAGCAGCATGGCCGCGTTGCGCCAGCCGGAGGCGAAGAATATCATGACCGCCGGAACCAGGCCCAGAAGAATGGTTTTGCGCACCGACCGCTTGAGCAGTGCGTCCAGTTCTTCCTCAGAAAGGTTTGCTAATTGCGGAACGTCTGCGTTCATGGCTCGCTGCCGTCTCCGGTTTTTGGGCCGCCTGTCGGACCAAGGCTGGGCCCGCTCCGGCTGGTTCCGGCCATCACCAGCCGCACTACGTAAACCAACCCGGAGATCCCGCCGAAGAGAATCCCCGCCAGCGCCATCCAGGACTGATGCAGCCGGTCGCCCAGCCAGGCCCCGCCCAGCCAGCCGACAAAGGCCGAGCAAGGCAGCAGGATCGCAATCTGCATCAGCTTTTCAGCGTCCGCCAGAGATTTCACTCCGCTCTGGGCTTTGTTGCGCGCGGTCGACTCCGGAATGGGACGGTTGAAGGGCACCACCGTGGTTATACACGAGGCGCCGAGGCGCGCGATACACGCGAAGGTACTCCTACTTGGTCTTCCAGGTTGAGAGCTTCCAGGCCTTCACGCGGTACTTGCCCTCGTCGTCATTCAGCGGCGCAAGACCGAATGCGATATTGGCCCCACCGCCGCCATTGGTTACGCCTGGTCCTGATGCCCCGGCCACAGCCGTGATGGTGATGTTGGCGGCATAGTAGTAGACCTTGCCGGCCTCAGCGGTAAAGCTGGCCACATCGATGCTTTTCTTCAGCATCTTCAGCGCCGATTGCCAGCTCACGCACAGGTGATGCTCGCCGGGGTCCACATTCATCACGAAAAACGTGTTGCCATTGTTCGCGCCTACCCACGCCCCGTCCAGGCCGTATCGAATGGTGGCGTGCATGCCGAAGCCGAGTCCCTGGCTCTCGTTTTCAACAAAGACGATCTGCGCCTTGCCGTCGGGAGGAGGAGCCGGCGCGGGCGCGTTCTTGAGCGGGCTCACATCGAATTTGACGCCGTCATCGCCGCAGGCATCGGGCAGAATGGTCTTGGCCTGTGCCTGGACAGCAAACGCGACCAGGCCGCATAGAAGCAGTAGAGCATGAGTTGATTTCATTGCGGCCATTTTAGTCGCGGCAGGCTACCCTGACAAATCGTTTAAGCGTCTCATCACAATCATCGGTTCATAGCCCCTGCACGCGTCCGCATCGGCTCCGGGCGCATTGAACGATATACTTGCTGTTGCACCCGTGACATGGTTCACCCATAAAGGAATCTACGTGTTCGATTCGGAATTTGAGCGCAATCTTTTCGATCTGCGCAAAGCAAAACTCGAGGAAATCGAGAAGCTCGGCCAGGCCGCGTACCCCAACCGCTTCCCTGCCGCGACTGATGAGCACGCGGTCACGATTCCCGACGTGCGCGCCAAGTGGGGCGACGCGCAGGCGGAGAACCTTGAAGCCTTGCGCACGACCGTCTCCGTTGCCGGCCGCATCATGGCGATTCGCGCACAGGGTAAGGCCGGCTTTGCCACTCTGCAACAGAACGGCCAGCGGCTGCAGATCTACGTCCGCCTCGACGCCGTCGGCGAACAGGGCTTCGCGCTCTACAAGCTGCTCGACCTCGGCGACCACATCGGCGTCTCGGGCTACCTCTTCCGCACGCGAACCGGCGAGCTCACGATTCACGTCGAGCGGCTGACCTTTCTCTCCAAAGCCATGCTGGCGCTGCCGGAGAAGTTTCACGGCCTGGCCGATGT
>JBEKDE010000023.1:0-59774 GCA_050014515.1 Occallatibacter sp. | reverse complement strand
AAGGCGACGAAGATGCCCGGGCCTAAAGGCCATCGTAGCCTATTGCCGCATTCAGGGGCCTGAAGGCCCCTGCTCCCTCCGCCCGTTTCATCCAACCGTGGGTCGGCGAAAGCCGGTGGACGGCTATAGCGAAACCAGAGTAGCTGTGCCCAGGAAGCACGATGCCAAGTGGCTTTTCCTCAGGAAAAAGCCGCCTCGCGCACTCTCGGCAGGGGCACGTTTACTCTGGTTTCGCTATAGGGTTGTACGGGGCCGGTATTCGGCTCGCAAGCGATTGAATATGCTGCGGTTAGTACTGTCTTTGCGGGGGAATTGCACGTCTTTGTTTTGTTCGGCTGTGGTGGGCGTGGGTTGAAATGGTGTTCTTGCAAAATGCCTCGCACCAACCTGGATCTGCGCCGGGCGCTGCAGGAGAAGAAAAGGAGTATAAAAATGGATGCATGTATCTCCATTCTAGTGTTAGACTTAGACTCTTTTGAGGCGAATTTTTGGCAAAAATAGATTGAGGGTATTTTTTTTGTGCCGGGATCAGAATGCCGGTTTTCGCCGAAGCGGTGGAGGCTTTGCAGGACTGTTCGGGCTGCTTTTTTGATTCCCTTCCAGTATGCGCCAAGGCGAGAAATAATACGCAAAGTGGAGAGAAATCCATCCGTAATGGAATGAGTTACCTGGGAGAGATTCCAGGGTGCGTGGCCTTGACGAGCGAGCGGGGTGCCGCGGGGGCAGCGGCTGTGAGAAAAGGGGCCAGGTCAATTGCTGCATGCGGTTGTGGAAGCATTCAATTTTGCGGATTCGGATTTTGGTCCTTCACGGTGTACCCTTCCGGCACCTGAAAGAGTGCAGGGTCTGGCTCGCCGCGCTCTATGTCTGTTAACTCCATGGTTTGCACTCCGGAGCGGGGATCGTCGTTGATCTGCAGCACCGTGATCCCCAGCTCTGTGGACCGCCAATCCTCGCTCGTAACCACCAGCGGCTGATCGTTGCCGATACTACCCACCGGATATGTCGTCGTGGTGCGCGTTCCCCGTGCTTCCAGGTCGTTGATCGTATTTGTACCCAGGTCTTCCACCTTGGTTTGCCTTTGTGCCGGCTTGAATGCGGGTACTGGCACGGGCTGATTCTGCGGAGAGGCAGAGGTGTGCTGAATCTTGCCGGGCTGCGGAATGTGGAACACATTCGCTTCCTTCGAATTTGAAGACCAGTTGGTTATCGTCCGGCTTACCGGATCGAATACATTGAAAAAGAAGAGGTCTGGAATCTGGGCGTCGCCATTCGACATGATTTCAGGCTGGCTCTTTTGATATCTTCGCCCGCTTGAATCCACAGCTTCCATGCCGGTCGACTCGTGCGTGATAGTTGCTCCGTTGGCCAGCTTCTCCACACGTGTCGTCTTGCGGGTCGCGGTATAAGGCTCAATGGTGCGGCGCATCGCTTCCGCCGCTGAGCAGCCTTTTGCCCCCGCGGCGCCCATCAGCACGGCTGCCGACGCGCTCGTTGCCCCGCTGCGAGCTGAAGCAACAACATCCTGCCCCGGCGCAGCGTGACTCGCCGTGAGCATCAGGGCAATGCCCGTAAGGCTGCATGCAAACAACTTTGTGCGCATAGCAAACCCCCGTTTCGCCTATTGAGGCTGTTCGGGCGTGTGGTCCTTCACCGTGTAGCCCTCGGGCACCTGGAACAGAGACGGATCCGGCTCGCCTGGTTCAATGTCGGTCAACTCCATCGTGGTTACACCGCTGCGAGGATCGTCGGTGGTTTGCAGCACCGTCAGTCTCAACTCCTGTGAATACCAGCGCTCATTGATCACGGTGAGCGGCTGGTCGTTGCCCTCACGGCCGGCAGGAATGACCCGCGTGATCCGCGTTCCCTCGGCCTGCACGCCGTTGATGGTCCTGGCGCCCAGTTTTTCAACTTCCGGCCGGGTGCCGCTCGATCGGATCGAACTCATTTGCGTTATGTTTCCCGGCGCCGGAGGGGGTGGCTGCATGGGCATGAACCGAGTCGGATCGGGCATGTGGAAGACAGTCGCCTCCTTCGAATTCGAATTCCAATTGATGTTGACACGGGCCACCGGATCGAAGATATGCACGTTGGAGATCACGCGGGACTCGTCGCCGTCCGCCGGCATCTCATTGCGGCGCTCGCTATAGGTTCTGCCGGTCGAGTCGCGTGCCTCTTTGCCTGCGGTTACATGGGTGATGGTGGTGCCGTCGGCCAGCTTCTGTACATGGGTCGTCTTTCGATTTGCCGTATACGGCGCCGCCGGGGCATGGGAGCCATTGGCGTATATGTCCACCGATCCGCTTGAAAAGGTCGTAGTCGACTGTGCTTGAACCGCGTGGGGCGCGGCAAGGGTCAGCGCCAAACCCGGAAGGAACAAAGCAAATCTGCGCATAGGCATCGATTCCCCCTCCTACCTGCATGTGACGCCATTTTGACGCTGTTCCCGCTTGAAAGCAATCGAATTTGGCGTTCTTTTATGAAAACTGGGCGCGGATTTCAACCGCAGCCGACTGCCGCCGTCTGCTATTCTTTCCCCTTACTGGAGTGCATGAACATGGCAAGAAGCGTCAATAAAGTTACTCTTTTAGGCAACGTAGGCAAAGACCCTGAGATTCGTTCCACACCCGGCGGAACCATGGTGGCCAACCTGACCCTCGCCACCAGCGACCGGCAAAAAGACGCCCAGGGCAACTGGCAGGACCGCACCGAGTGGCACAACCTGGTTGCCTTTACCCGCACCGCCGAAATTGTTCGCGATTATGTGAAAAAGGGCTCCAAGCTCTACATCGAGGGAAAGATCCAGACGCGCAGCTGGGACGACAAGGAGTCGGGCCAGAAGCGCTACCGCACCGAAATCATCGTCAACGAGCTTGTCCTGCTCTCCGGCCGCGAAGAGGGTGCGGGCGGCCAGGGTGGATACAGCCGTGGGCCAGGCTCATCGAGTTCGGCAGCCGGCTTCGACCAGCGCCCACAAGCCGCCGCCGGGGGCCACGACGAATACGCCCAATCCGCCGAAATCTCCGACGACGACATCCCATTTTGAGATATACCTGCGACCCCAGTCCCGTTTTGGGGGCTGGGAAAGCAAAAAGCTGAAAGCTCGCAGCTAAAAGCTGCCTTTACTGCTGATAAAGAGTCGATGGAGAGCAAACCAACCTATCAGCGCATGGGGCTAAAGTCCCACTTCTCTCATTCAAAAGGCTGTTGCGGTACGACTGAAGTCATACCCTGATACAAAGCACGTTTAAAGCAGAGATTGTCAGCACGCTGCGCAGCTAAAAGCTGCCTTTACTCCGCTGTTTCTCCCCTATCAGCGTCGGCTTTGTGTTTTGCCGGTTCCACTTTGCCTGCGTCCAAGTGATCCCAATTGATGATGGTGTTGAACCCGAGGGCATACGTCCCTTGCGTCTGCCAGCGCCAGAAAGGCCGCAGCGCAAACATCACCACGTGTCCCTGTCCGAGCGGCTGATCGATCGCCAGGGCGCGTCCCTGAAGCGCCTGGCCGCCGGCCAACTCCCCTGAAAGCAGCATCTGGTCCGCCTTGGCAGGGAACTGCATCACCACGCGCGGCGCTGGAGCAGTCTCTTCAGTTGGCCCGTTTCCGCCCATTGCCCTTTGCGCAGCGGCAGCGTCGGCAGCCTGCGACGGCAGCCCCTTCGGCTCGGCCGGCGCGTCGTCCGTGTCGTAGGGCGAGAGCGTAATCGGCACGGCATTCGGCGTAATATCGGCGCCCACCCCCGGAACTGAAGGCCCGCCAAATCCAAACCGCCCGCCCCCGCGCGTCGAGAGCACCGGATCCTGCGAGAAATAAACCGGCATCTGATCGCCCGTATAGCCATAAACGATCGGTGACTTCTTGTCGGAGATGATGCCGCGCATCAATGCGCCCCGCGCAAAGAGCGTGGTTGGGTGCTCGACCGTGACCTGCGTGAGGATTCCGTAGTCGGGCAGAATTGTGGTGGTCGATCCCTCGGTGATCAGCGTGCCGCCGGCCTGCACAAACTTGACCAGTTCGGCCAGCCCCTCGATCCCCATTCCGCCGCGGATATCGTCCGACGAGTCCTCCACTCCCAGGTTCGGCGTCAGCTTCGTCTTCTTGTACGGAATCGGATCAGGCCCGATCTTCGGCAACCCATTCACCTGCGAAACCGAACTCCCCCCAACCGACGGGAAGATGATCACGTCGTACTTTGACCGCAGGTCGCCGTCGCGCAGTTTCTGATCGGCAAAGTAGGTGTAGGGAACTCCGTAGTGATCAAGTGCCGCCCGCACCCAGCCCTCATCCTGCGTGCGATGCCACGTATGCACGTATCCAATTCGCGGAATCGTCAGCAGATGCGTCTTCACCGTGACCGACGATGTTGCGTATGCCTGAAGCCCCAGCGACTTGATGGAATCCTGCACGCCTGCGTCAGACGCTGCGGCATCGCGCAGAATGAACGCACCGGCGCGTAGTGAATGGCCATCCACTGCGAAGTCGTCTTCCGCGGCCTCCATCTTCACCGCAGCATTTTTGAAGCGGAAGGTCGCCAGCACGTTGTCAGTATTGTTATCCACCACCAACACTGGACCCGTTCCGCTGATCACGCCGGGTACCGCGATATCCGCAGTGACGGCGGTTCCGGGCTCGCTCAGCGCGCTCTTGTCGGTCAGCTTGTGCACCGTCACGTTGCGCATCAGCGGCATGGTCCAGCCCGTATCGTCATAGGGCAACGGGTTCGAAACCGGGTAATTCTGCAGGCTGAAGTAGAGATCGACCAGCGTGCGATAAGGCTGGTCGGCACGGATGATGTAGTCGCCTGCGGCAACCTTGGTGGCGCCAATCGTCGCATCCTGATTGGCCAGCTCAATCTCCACGCCTTGATGGCGGAGATCGTTCACCATCTCCGCGGCGTTCACGCGGTGCGCCTGCGCTGCGGGAATGACCCAGCCAAATATCGGCCCATTCTTGCCGATGTCCACGGCGCGCTTGTTCTTCATCCAGTAGTTTTCGAGATAAAGATCCTTCTCCTTGGCAACTTTATTCAGCGCAAAAAGAATCGCCGACTCCTGGATGTTCACGTTGTTGCGCGGGCCCCACTTTACGGTGGGCAGCGGCGGGTTGGGTCTGTACCACTCGCGGCTTGTAGTTGTGGGCGGCAACTGCAGCTTCTCCGTCACATCCGGCCCATACGATTGCACTTCGTAAAAGCGCCCGAACGAGTTGTGCGTTTCCGCAATCCAGAACAGGTAATTCGGCACCCATCCGTCGTAGAAGCCGTAGGTCCACACGCCGGGCACATTGCGCTTGGTCATCTCCATTACTTCGGTTTCGGCCAGCATCCACCACTCGTCAATCGCAATCGGATCAAGCTGCGGATTGTAAGGCCCTGTTCCCGTCGAGACGTACAGATACGATTGTGCCTCGTGCAGATCGTGCAGAACCGTCGGATGCCACTCCAGCACGCCGCCCGTAATGTTCTTCGTCAGGTTGAGCAGCTGCCCCATGCCGTCGCGATTGTTGTCGTGGGCCACGTACTTGCCCCAGTACATCAGCGGCGGCTTGGGTTTCTTGGTTTCCTTGCCGTAGTAGTACGTGTCCACTTCCTTGTCGCGGCCGTCCGTCTCCACCACCGGCGTTATGAACACGATGGCATTGTTGCGGATCTCCTGGATGAACGGCGACTCCTCAACAATCAACCGGTACGCAAGCTCCACCAGCATCTCCGGGCCGCCTGTTTCCGGCGAGTGAATGCCGGACGTGATCCAGTAGATTGGCTTGGTGGTGTGAATGATCTTCTGCGCCTCAGCTTCACTCGTCTTGCGCGGATCGGTCAGCGCGGCCAGGTCGGCCTTCACCTTGTCGAGGTTGCGGATCGACTCCTCGCTGCCGATGGCCAGCACCACCATCTCGCGGCCTTCTTCCGATTTCAAAGGCAGCTTCCAGAACTTCGCACGCGGCGAGTCTTTGGCCAGCTCCTCGTAATAGCGATTGATGTCGGCGGTGTAGTAAAGCTCGCCCGGCTGGCCCGGCATGGATCCGAGAAACTTCAGCGGCGTCGGCACCTTCGCGCTTGCCGGCAGGTGGTCAACCAGCTCGGTAGTAAAGCGCGGGTCGGAAAGGTACGCCTTGATCTTGCTCGTGTAATCCTCGTCGTTCGGCTGCTTCGCTGTGGCAGCTTGTCCAGTAAGGAACGAACTCGATGCGAGAAGAAGGCCGCATGCAACCGTCTGAACGATGAAAATGCGGGAGCGGAGAAGGGAAGTGTTCGCAGTCATTCAATCAACCTACAACACGACCGGGCGCATCAGCCAGAATATTTCTCCGGCATTCGCTGGATGGGAGGCAACCAAGCCTGTGCGAGCCTGCCGCGAGCGTCCGCCCCACCGCAGGTGGTTTGCGCTCACCTGATCCGTCTCGCTATATTCTGAGCACCGGACGTTTCCCATTTCCCGCCGCACAAGGGGTTCCCATGCCTGCCACTTTCCCACGCCTCGCGCTGCTTTTCGCTGTTACCGCCGCTGCCGTTCCCGCACTGTTGGCACAGCAGAACCCTTCATCAACAGACCTCAAATATCAGCTTCCGCCTGAAGTGATGATCAAGCTGGCGGATGCGCCTCCCACGCCCACCATCAGCCTTTCGCCCGCGCATGCAGCGAGTCCGCGCCGCATTCTCATTGAGCAGAGCTCGTCGCTTCCCACCATCGCTGACCTGGCCGAGCCCGAGTATCGCCTCGCCGGCCTGCGCTTCAATCCCAAGCTCGTCGCGCCGAGCCGCACCCGCTACTTCGTATCGCTCAAGCTGCAGACCCTGCCGGACGCCGGCGCCACAGCCAAGCCGGTTGAGACTCCCATCGCTGGCCTGCCCGCCAAGCTCCACGTGCTCTCGGCCCAATGGTCGGCCGACGGCCAGCACATCGCGCTGGTGAATGCAGATTCCGGCGCCGGCGAAGCGGCGGGTCTCAGCCTCTGGATCGTCGATGCGGCCAAGGCTTCAGCCGCGCGCGTTCCCGGCGTGCGCCTCAACGCCGTTCTCACCGATCCAATCTCGTGGTTGAGCAATAGCTCTCTCGCCGTCCTTGCCGTTCCCGATCATCGCAGCCCCGTGCCCACACATTCTGAAATTCCCACTGGACCGGTGGTTCAGGAAAACGACGGCAAAGCAACGCCCGCGCCGACTTACGAAGACCTGCTCAAGACGCCCTACGACGAAAACGTCTTCGAGTACTACGCAACTTCCCAACTTGCAGTAGTCAAGCTCGCCGGCCCGCTCAGCAAGCTCGGTAAGCCCGGCGTATTCGCCAGACTTGAGGCCTCTCCCGACGGCAGATTCGTCTTCACGGAAGAACTGCACCGACCGTTCTCCTATCACGAACCGTACGAGCGTTTCCCGCAGCGCCGTGAGGTGTTCAGCATCGCAAGCGGCGAAGCGAAGGTCCTCGATGATGCGCCGCTGATCGACAATCTGCCCATTGACCGCGATGCGGTTGAACCGGGCCCGCGCGACTTTGGCTGGCGCGCCGACCATCCCGCAACCATCTACTGGGTCAAGGCCGCCGATGGGGGCGATCCGAAAGCGCAAGCCATAGTGCGCGATCGCGTCTACACACTCGATGCGCCTTTCACTGCAGAAGCCAGGCCCATCGCCGATCTTGAAATTCGCTTCCGCGGGATCGCCTGGGGCAACGAGCACCTGGCCGTGATCTCCGAGGGCCGTTGGAAGGATCGCAAGACGATCATCACCGCGCTCGACCCGGCAACAGGAAAGCTCACGCAGCTTTATCAGGGCTCCATGCAGGATCGTTATCACGACCCCGGTCGTCCGCTGCTTGAACGCAATGCGCAGGGATTTCCGGTGCTGCAAACCACCCCCGCCAACGACGGGGTTTACTTCACCGGTATGGGCGCGTCGCCCAAGGGAGACGCACCTTTTGTCGCCATCATGCCCGTGAATGCCGGCGAAAACCCCACAGAGAAACGCATCTGGCAATCGCAGGCGCCGTTCTATGAACTCGCTACAGCGGTCATTGAATCCGCGAGCGGCGTGGAAGTTCTCGCTCGCCGCGAATCCGTGGAGCAAAGCCCGAATTACTTCATCACCGCGCCATTCTCTAACGGGTCCGCGAATCCCCAGTGGACTCAGGTCACCAGCTTTCCCAATCCCTATGCGGGCATTCCCATGCCCTCGCACCAGTTGCTCCACTACAAGCGCGACGACGGCGTCGATCTCACCGCCGATCTCTATCTGCCAGCTGGCTACGACAAGTCAAAAGGCCCGCTGCCCACGCTGATGGAGGCGTATCCAGCCGAGTTCAAGAGCCGCGCCGCGGCCAGCCAGGTGACCGGATCACCTTATGAATTCGTGCGCATTAGCGCACTCGCGCCGGGTTTCTTCACTCTTACCGGCTACGCGGTTCTGGCCAATGCGGCCATCCCCATCATCGGCGAGGGTTCGGCGGAACCCAACGATACGTACGTCGAGCAACTGGTGGCCGGCGCAAAGGCAGCCATCGATGCGGGCGTAGCAACCGGCACCGTCGATCGCAATCGCGTGGGCGTGATGGGCCATTCCTACGGAGCCTTCATGACAGCGAATCTGCTGGCTCACAGCGACTTCTTCCGTGCCGGCATCGCACGCTCTGGCGCCTACAACCGCTCGCTCACGCCCTTCGGCTTCCAGAATGAAGAGCGCACTTACTGGCAAGCCCCAGATGTCTACTACAAGATGAGCCCGTTCTCCTACGCCGACAAGATCAAGACGCCGATCTTGCTCATTCACGGCGAAGCCGACAACAACACCGGCACCTTCCCCATCCAGAGCGAACGCTTCTACGACGCGCTTAAAGGCGAAGGCGCAACTGTGCGCTTCGTTCTGCTGCCGCTGGAGGCCCACGGCTATCAAGGCCGCGAGTCTGTGTTGCACATGCTGTGGGAGATGGAGAACTGGCTCGACAAATACGTCAAGCCCGAACAGCCGGTGGTCGCGCAAAAGTGATGCGAGGCGTTTCGTTCAACGATTCGCAAAATGGAGATTTGAAGATGAGGCTTTCTGGTTGGTTGCTCGCCGGGATTCTTGCGCTCCCTGGGCCGTCTGCACTGATGGCCCAGGCGGGATGCGTTGAAGACTCATTGAACCACATCCCGCAAGACGTGCTCGGCCCCGCGCAGGCCGATATGGACCGCGACCTGCCGGAGATCGACATTCCGCAACTTGAAAACCTCTATACCTCTCATCGGTACAGCGTTACCCAGGTCGTGGAGTGGTATCTGGGCCGCATAGCCCGCTCCAACGGCGTCTACCGCGCCGTGCAAAACCTTGACGTTGACGGCGCGCTCGCCCTCGCCGCTGCCGATGATGCCGCGCTCAAGAATGGAGCCCTTCAGCGCGGTCCGTTGTGGGGCGTGCCCATCCTTATCAAGGCCAACACCAGCGTCAAGGGCTGGATTACGACGGACGGCTGGCAGGGCTACTGCATTCCCGGCCACGAGCTCATCGCTCCTAAAGATGCGACCGTTGTGGCGAAACTGCGCGCAGCCGGCGCAATCATCCTGGGCCAAACCAATATGCCCGACTTCGCCGCGTCCGACACCACGCGCAGCACCGCCTTCGGCCGCACCGGCAACGCCTACGATGTGCGCTTCAGCCCCGGCGGCTCGTCGGGAGGCACCGTCACCTCGGTCACGTCCAACTGGGCCATGTTCGGCACCGGGACGGACACCGGCAACTCCATCCGCATGCCGTCGGCGACCAGCGCGCTGGTTGGCGTCTTTCCCACGCGCGGCCTGGTCAGCATTGCAGGAATTGCGCCGCTCGACTGGCTTCTCGACGACACCGGCCCCATCGCGCGCAATGTTACCGACGCTGCGATTGCGCTCAGCGTGATGGCCGGCGAAGATTCAACGGACCCACGCACCACTGACTCCGCAGCCAAAGCGCAGCCCGGCCCTTACACGCAATATCTCAAGGCAGACTCATTGCGGGGCAAGCGCTTCGGTGTGCCGGCATTCATTCTGCACGGCACCGATACGCCTTTCCAGGGCGTGCCCAATCCGGACCCCGATGCTGCCGTTGGCCGCATTCCCCTGCGGCCGGAGACGCGCGCCGCCTTCATGAAGGCGATTGAAGGCCTGCGTGCTGCCGGAGCGACGGTTGTTTTCGACGATGCGATTCTGCCCGACAGCTTCCCAAAGATGGTTGGCGACATCAAGACGCTGCCCTACATTCGCGAGGGCACAGAGGAATTCCTCAAGGCTTTCGGCCCCGCGCAGTATCACTCCGTGGATGAGTACAAGCAGGCGGTCGGCTCATCGATTCCCGCCACCATCATCGGTGGACCGGGCGATGGAGAGCATCTCAACAAGGCACTCGTGCAGGCAGTGCTTGAAACGGATCCCCAGGCCGAGGCCAACTTGCTGGCGCCCCGGCGCAAGGCAGTCGCGGCTTATGTTGAGGCCCTCGATCGTTTTCATCTTGACGGCTTCGTCTATCCCGCCGCGCAGATGCCCCCGCCCGACGAAACCATGCCTCAAGACGGCCAGATCAGCGGCGGCCCGCACAGTGATACTGGCTGGCTCAACGACATTGGCGCACCCGCAGTGGTGGTTCCTGGTGGATTCTATCCCGACGGGCTTCCGTTCGGCCTCGAAATCTCCACGCGCCCGTGGAAGGACGGCGATCTGCTCGGCTGGGCCTATGCGTATGAGCAGGCGACCAAGTTCCGCCATCCGCCGGTGCTTGTCGAGAGAGGTTTGTTGCCCATTGACCGCTAGCGCATTTTCGGTCTAGCTGACTACCGATCGCCGAGACATTTGTGATTTCCCACCCATTGTGCAAAGGGCGCGCAACGCATGGGGCACGGTGCTCTCGGTCTGGTCAGTTCGGCGTTTGCAGTGCTGCCACGCGACTTCTGATTTTGCTGGTAAAGGCCTGGTCTTCCGCTGACTCCGGATCCATCGACTCGAGATTGACATCCACATTCGACAGCGCCCCTGTGAGCGCAGCCTTCGCAAGTGCAATCGCGGTGGTCAAATCGGAGCTCATCTTCGGGTTGGTCATTGCCCGCAGCCCGCTGGCAATCCGCTCCACTTCAACTGAGCCTTCGGCCACGGTCAACGGCACGCTGGTCGCACGTTGCAGCGCCGCCGAAATCGCCCGACCGCCATCCGGCGCGTCCTTCGCGGCCT
The DNA here is from genome assembly GCA_050014515.1 of Occallatibacter sp. Taxonomy (GTDB): domain Bacteria; phylum Acidobacteriota; class Terriglobia; order Terriglobales; family Acidobacteriaceae; genus Telmatobacter. Next base: position 48,607 of record JBEKDE010000023.1, on the reverse strand, counting down.
TGTATGCCCTCATCACCAGGTTGTAGGATTCGGCGTCGGCGTCGATGGCGGCCTTCAGCTCTTCGCGCAGCTGCGCCAGCCGCGCAATCGCTTCGCTGAGCTGGCTTTCGTATTGCAAGTACGCCTTCTTGCCGCGCGACATCGATGCAACCATCCCCGCCAGTCCCGCCGCCATTGCGCCGCTCGCAGCCGCTGCGCTGCCTCCGCCGGGAGTCGCCGTGGGCGCGGCGAGTTGTTCGATAAAAGGTTCGATCCCTGCGCGCAATCCGCCTACAGCTGTTTTTCCTCCCATCACGGCAGCCAGCCGGTTTTCCAGGATCAGCGAAGAATCGAAGTTCTCCACTTGCAGGAACCACTCTGCGGCCTGCTCCAACGCCAGCTTTGGAATCAGCCCGACAATTTCGCTTGAAACTGGAGCCACACCGTAACGCGCCGCCTCGCGCTTCACAAACTCAAACACACGATGAATCGGCGTCTGCTCAAAGTCGGTCAGGTTCATGGATACCTGGGCCATGCCGCGCACCAGAAATCCTGCGCCCTTCACAAACCGGAAACCACCCGAAGATGCGCGCACCGCCTTCGCAATCTTCTTCGCGACATCGACGTCGCCGGTATTCAAAAACACGTTGTAGGCAATGAGCGCCTTGCGCGCGCCCACCACCGTTGCGCCGGCCGTGGGATGAACGCGCGGCTCGCCGAAGTCAGGCTTGCGCGACGGCTTGGTGGCAATCTCGTCGCGAATCCCCTCAAACTGTCCGCGGCGAATGTTCTCAAGATTCTGCCGCTCCGGCGTTGCCGCGGCGGCTTCATAGAGGTACACCGGAATCTCAAACCGCTTCCAGATCTCGGCGCCCACGGTCTTCGCCATCGCCACGCAATCTTCCAGCGTGACGCCGTCGATGGGGATGAAGGGAATCACGTCCGCCGCACCCATGCGCGGGTGCGCGCCCTGGTGGGAAGTCAGGTCAATCAGCTCGGCCGCCTTGCCGACGCCGCGAATTGCCGCTTCCTGAATGGCTTCGCGTTCGCCTACCAGCGTAATCACGCAGCGGTTGTGGTCGGAGTCCATCTCGCGGTCAAGCAGATAGACGCCGGGAATCTTCATGGCTTCAACAATGGCATCGACCTTGGCAGCGTCGCGGCCTTCAGAGAAATTGGGAACGCATTCAACCAGAGTGTTTGGCACCTGATGAGGATAACGAGCGGGTCAGCAAGTCAGCAAGCTGCCGGCTTTGGGATGGATCGAGGCGACCGAGTTGGCTCCCGGGAATCCTTCCCTGTATCGTCAATGGAGGAGCAATTCTCCAGATCGGTGGGACGATGACAACCACAATGACTCCGACGATTCGCGCGCCGCGCGGCAGCCAGTTGCGCTGTAAGGGCTGGCAGCAGGAGGCAGCTCTGCGCTGCCTGATGAATAACCTCGATCCCGAGGTGGCCGAGCGGCCGCAAGACCTGGTGGTCTACGGCGGCATCGGCAAAGCCGCGCGCAACTGGGATTGCTACCACGCCATTGTGCGCGAACTGGAGCGGCTGGGCAACGAGGAGACGCTGCTGGTGCAGTCGGGCAAGCCGGTGGGTGTGTTTCCCACGCACGACCTGGCTCCGCGTGTGATCATCGCCAACTCCAACCTGGTGGGCAAGTGGGCCAACTGGGAGCACTTCCACGAGCTCGACCGCAAGGGCTTGGTGATGTACGGGCAGATGACCGCGGGGAGCTGGATTTACATCGGCACGCAGGGCATTTTGCAGGGTACATTCCAGACCTTTGCCGCGCTGGCCGAACGGCATTATGACGGCACCCTGAAGGGCAAGCTGGTGGTGACCGGCGGCGTGGGCGGTATGGGCGGCGCGCAGCCGCTTTCGGTCACGCTCAACGGCGGCGTGGTGCTGGCTATCGACGTCGACCGCACGCGCATTCAACGCCGCGTCGACGATCGCTACTGCGACACTGTCACCGAACACCTGGACGAGGCGCTTGCGCTGTGCGAGGCGGCCAAACGCGAGGGCCGGGCGCTTTCGGTGGGACTGGTTGGCAACTGCGCGGATGTGCTGCCGGAGCTGGTTCGCCGCGGCGTGGAGGTGGATGTGGTGACCGACCAGACCAGCGCGCACGATCCACTGAATGGGTATGTGCCCTCCGGGCTCTCACTCACCCAAGCTGCGGAGCTGCGTCAGCGCGATCCGCAGGAATATGTGCGCCGCTCAACCGCCTCAATGGTGGTTCACGTGGATGCGATGCTGGCGATGCAGCGCGCCGGGACCATCGCGTTTGACTACGGCAACAACATTCGCCGGTTCGCATGTGACGCCGGTTGCGCCGATGCGTTTCTGATCCCCGGCTTTGTGCCGGAGTATATTCGCCCGCTCTTCTGCACCGGACAGGGGCCGTTCCGCTGGGTTGCGCTGTCGGGCGATCCAAAGGACATTGACCGGACCGACGAGTTGGCGCTGGAGCTATTTCCTGACAACGAGATTCTGACGCGCTGGTTGAAGCTTGCGCGCGGCCGCTTCGCGTTCCAGGGATTGCCGGCGCGCATCTGCTGGCTGGGCTACGGCGAGCGTGCGAAGATGGGCCTGGCGATCAATGAGCTGGTACGCAGGGGCGAGATCTCCGCACCTGTTGCGATTGGCCGCGATCATCTCGACACGGGTTCTGTGGCCAGCCCTTATCGCGAGACGGAGAAGATGCTCGACGGGTCCGACGCTGTCGCCGATTGGCCGATTTTGAATGCACTGCTGAACACGGCGTCGGGCGCAAGCTGGGTGAGCTTCCATCACGGTGGCGGGGTGGGCATGGGCTACTCGCTGCACGCGGGGCAGGTGACGGTGGCGGACGGCTCTGAAAACGCGGCGAGGCGTATTGCGCGCGTGCTCAACAACGATCCGGGAATCGGCGTGGCGCGGCACGCGGATGCGGGCTACGAGATAGCTCAGCAGACGGCGCGGGAGAAGGGGATTCATGTTCCGATGGCGGGGAAGTAGATGTGGCTGACACGATCGCTATCGTCAACATCGGCCAACTCGTAACTCTCGCAGGTCCTTCGCGCCCGCGCGTTGGGCAGGAGCTTGGCGAACTCGGAATTATCGAGAATGCCGCGCTGCTCATTGAAGACGGCCGGATTGCAGCCACTGGCGCTTATGCCGAACTCAAGAGCAGAATTCCCTTAGATGCTGTAGTCATTGACGCGAAGGGCGGATGCGTCACGCCGGGTTTTGTGGATGCGCACACGCACCTGGTCTTTGCGGGCAATCGCTCTGCGGAGTTTGAGCAGCGCATTGCTGGAGCGACATATCAGGAGATTGCAGCGACGGGAGGCGGGATTCTGCGCACTGTTGCGCTCACACGCTCCGCGACGGAAGACGAATTGCTGGTTGCCGCACGCCGGCACCGCGACTGGATGCTGCGCTCCGGCACAACTACCATTGAAGCCAAGTCCGGCTACGGCTTGAATCACGAAGCTGAGCTTAAGATACTGCGGGTTCTGCGCCGTCTCGATGAAGAAGGCCCGGCGCACATCGTCCCGACGCTGCTGGCCGCACATACGGTTCCGCCGGAGTTGGCCGCGCGGCGCGAAGAATATGTTCGCTGGGTTGCGGAGGAACTGATTCCCGAAGTCGCCGCGAAAAAGCTGGCCCGCTACTGCGACGCATTCTGCGACGATCACGCGTTCACTGTGAAAGAAACTCGCAAGGTATTCAACGCCGCGCGCAGTCGCGGGCTGGGCCTGCGGATTCATGCCGAGCAGTTTCGCCCCGGTACTGGAGCTGCGTTAGCCGCCGAACTGGGCGCTGCCACGGCCGATCATCTTGAGACCGTGACTGAAGAGACTCTTCGCCAACTGTCCGCTGCGGGAGTACAACCTGTTCTGCTGCCAGGATCTGTTTTTTGTCTTCACCGCACGGAGTACCCGCCGGCACGCACCATGGTTGAAATGGGACTCGGAATTGTGCTGGCCACGGACTTCAATCCCGGTTCATCGCCGGCGCCATCCATGCCGTTTATGCTGTCGCTCGCTTGCATTGAAATGCGGCTGTCGCCGGCCGAGGCGTTGACTGCCGCGACCATCAACGCGGCGCACAGCCTGGCGCTGGGCAATCGTGTTGGATCGCTGGAGGTGGGCAAGCAGGCCGACCTGCTGATTCATGAGTTCACGGATTATCGCGAGCTTGCCTACTTCGTTGCAGCGCCGTTCAGGCCGCGCGTACTCATCGCGGGCAGGGAACAAACTCCTGTGAATTAGTCGCTTTTTACCAGCGTGGCGATCAGCGAATCCTTGCGATTGTGTGCCATGGCTCCGGAGTTGCTCAGCACGCGCATCCAGAAAATCACCGCGCCCACGGCCAGGAGCACAAAAATGGGCACAGACAGCCATTGGTCCTCAAAGAACCAGCCGACCCAGAAACCCAGAGCACCCACACTCAGGACGATGAGCTGCACCAGCAGGCCGAGCAGCGCGTTGCCCTGCGATCCGCGCTGACGCGTGATGCGGCCGGGGTTGATGCGATAAGGCATGATGATAGAAAAGATGTTGCCCGCCGCAAGATTTGTTGGCAGTGCAAAGAGCACCCACGCGGCTGTCGCCACCAACACAGCTACGTCCGGCATGCCCAGGCGCATGGTGGCCAAAACAACGCCCACTGACGCAATCAGAAGAAACATCAGCGCGTGGAAGATGTTTTTCGCCAGCATGACGGTGCGGAAAGGCGTTGGCGAGAGAAACAGCAGGTGAATCCCCGCTCCTTCTGTGCCCAGGTTGTTGTAGAACAACTGCGTGAACCCGAGCAGCGCGTAGACCATGCACACGGGGACCGCAAAGGCGAATGTATGAACCCCTGGGCCGTGCCTGAGAAGGCTGCCCGACAAAATTACCATCAGCAGCAGCGGCGCGCCGACCGCATAGAGCTGCGGCAGGGTGCGCATAAGCGTGCGCACTTCTTTTTCCACCAGTGCTGAAAGGGCTCCGTAGCTTTCGAAAAACCCTGGAGCGATCACTCTCGTGGTTGCAGCACCCGGTATGGGTGCAGCGCGCTCCACCGTGTTCTTTTTGCTGGGAGCGGCCTTGGGGGCCTCTCCAAGGTTTTCTCCGCGATACTCGCCGCCAAGACGCACGAACAGCGCTCCGCCGGCAAGCAGGACGTAGACTCCAAGCATGCTCAGCGATTCAAGCGCGGGCACTGATTGCAATGCAGCAGCGCGGCGCGTAGAGACGGCGATCAAACCCGGCGGCAGCCACTTCTGAATGGTATTTGCGGTCCTCAGCCAGGGGTTGTGCTGGATTTGAAACACGGCGCCCTTCTCCCTGATTTCCTGGGCTTCCTGCTGCGGCGTCAGGTGTTCTGTATGCCTTCTCTGGCGCAGCGCTGGATTCAGCAGATTGATGCTGAGCATCAGCAGCAGAAAAACCGCCGTGAGGATTTCCCGCGTTCTGCGCTGCGCGAGCCAGCGGTCAATCCAGGCAAAGATGGCGCGCACCAGCAGAATGTTGAAGGCCGCAAACGCGATCAGGCACAGGAGCGTCCAGAGAAACAGATCGGGCCGCGCTGCAGAAATGCCGATGAGGATGCCGGCGGAGCAGAACGCGCCGACAATTGTCGAAACGTCGACCAGGCCAAAGACGATGTAGAGCAGGAAGAACGACGGAAAGCTCACGGGAAAACGCAGCAGCACACTCAAGTCAAACTGTTCCTGGAACGAGGCCAGCATGATGGGGACGAGCTGCCAGATCAGGAAGACCGCCCAAAATACAATGGGGAGGTATTGCCATTGTCCATTGGACGCGAGCATGTAGGTGGAGGCGCCGGCTCCGCTGCCCATGCCCAATCCCATCCCGGCGTAGATGATGAACACAACGATGCGCGCGCTCACCTCGAATGCTCCCTTGGTGGAGCGCAGGCCATTGCAGAACATGTGCCAGCGCAGCCGTGCCAGCGCCGCATATTGCGATTGCGCCACCGCACCCAGCGCACCGCCGCCGGCTACGAAAGCCATGTCAGCTCCTGCACCGGTTCCTGGCCGTCCGCGCCCACAATCGACAGGAACATCTGCTCCAGCGTGAGCCGCTGGCCTTCCTCGGCGCCGGGCAATGTGGAGGCCACGCCTGCACGCAGCTCCTCAAGCGACCCGTTGGCCACCAGGCGCCCTTTGGCGATGATGGCCACGTGGGTGCACAGCCGCTCCACAATCTCAAGCACGTGGGTAGTAAGAAAGATGGTTGCGCCGCGGTTGATCATTCCGGTGAGCATGGTCTTCAGCATGCCTGCCGCAATGGCATCCACTCCCTCGAAAGGCTCGTCGAGAAAGAGCACCTTGGGCGCGTGAATCACGGCCGCGGCCAGCGCCAGTTTCTTCTGCATCCCATGCGAGAAGTCGGTCACCATTTTGCGGTTCTCGTTGGCCAACTGCATGAATTCGAGCAGTTCCTGGGTGCGCTGGTTGGTGGTGGCGCTGTCCAGCCCGTACATGCGTCCCACAAAGCGCAGGTATTCAGGCGCTGTGAGCCGTCCCAGCAGGGCCATGCCTTCGGGGACTACGCCGATCTGACGTTTGAGCTCAAGAGCTCCGGCTCCAAAGGGCTGGCCGAGGATTTCGATCGACCCTTCGCTCGGCTCGAGCAGCCCGGTGAGCATTTTGATGGTGGTGGACTTGCCGGCTCCGTTCGGCCCTAGAAAGCCGAAGAACTGTCCCGGAGCTACGCTGAGTGTGACGTTCTCCACGGCGGTCAGCGCGCCGAAGCGCCGCGTGAGGCCATGGGTTTGAATCGCCGCGGTTTCCATCTGGGTCAGCATAGCAAGGTTTGCTTCAGGATCAAAGCGAATCAGCCAAGGCAATGCAACGAGCACGCCAGCGTAATCACCCAAAGGTGGGGTGGTCCGGCAATCGCGAACAAGGTACGATTTTATGCAAGGGGAGATTCAATGCAGGAAACGTTGGAAGGCCGCCTTGAGTGGGAAAAGTCGGCACGAGGTATCGCGGTAAAGATTCCGGCGAGGAGAGGCTCCGCATTCGCGCTTTTCGGGCCCGCCATCGGAATCTGGATGATTGTTGTATCGATGCACTCTGCATTTGCTTCAGGGGCGAACACCCCGGACGACCGGTCGAACGCACTTTTGACCCTGATTGGAGGCATTGGCGTCAGCGTGATTCTTGTGCTCGCCTGGCTGGCGTGGGCCCTTACCAGCGACACCGTGATGACCCTGGATGAAAACCAGTTCAAGATTGAGCGACGGGTTCTGGGAATCGAGCTTTCTACGCTTAGTTTTGCTACCGCAGACCTTCATGACATTAATTATGTTCCGCCCGCAAACTTCCTGTTCAACAAGCAGAAGAAGGATATAAGAACCAGCAAGATCGAGTTCCAGGCAAATGAGAAGAGGCTGGCTTTTGCCGAGGGAGTGACCAGGGAAGAAGCGCAGGCGCTGCTCACACAGATGGGTGAGTTCTGCAAATTCCCCGCTGAATATATTCCTGTTTCGGGCTCGTTTGTCGCGCTTTGTGCTGCGGGGGCGGACGTTTCAACCGGCGATCAATTGAACTGATTTCTTAGAACGTCAATCGCGCACCGGCCTGTGCAGCGAAGGGAATTCCGACTGTAGTGCCAGGTCCGAAGAAGTCGCCCAGCGCGCCTCCGGCCAGGCGCAACTGGTTGGGGCTGGCGATGGGCGCAGTCATGGTGCAAGCGGAATTGGTGCAGATGTCCGAAACATTTCCAGTGGCTGCCTGCGCCGCTGGAACCGGCAGGGTGGCGATGTTGGTCACATAATTTGCGCCCGGATTATTCCGGTTAAATAGATTGAAGAATTCGAAAAACGGCGTCGCGGCCCATCTATCTCCAAATTTGAAGGGGCGGCTGACGCGCAGGTCAGTTTGAATATAGGGTGTTCCGCGGAACTGATCCAGGACGGTCGGGATTCCATTGATCGAGATGCGCTCACGATTGTTTGCTGTGGTCAAGGTGAAGGGGCGCGCGCTCTCAGCCTGGGAAAGGCCGCTCACCTCGAATCCACCCCTCGCGTGCCAGCTTCCGGCCAGGACAAAGCGCTGACGAACGTCTTCGCCCGATGGGCCGTAGTCGCCGGGACCGAATGGGTCCAGCGGATTGCAGACGCCATTGACATAGTCGAAAAGTTCGCCGAGGACGCAGCCCCAGGTTTGCGCTTTGGAGAAAGTGTAGTTGGCGATCAGGTTCACCTGGCGGCCTACGTTTCCTTGCAGGTGGATGAGCAGTCCGTTGTAGCTGGAGCGATTGTCGGAGTGATAAACGTTGACGTCAGGAACGTAGGCTGCCTGATCGGTTGTGTCGGTGAGAGGGAATTGGGGAGTGAAGAGATTCAAGCCACCGGTGTAACTGTAGGCGCGATAGGCGTGGTTGCCCTGCTCGTGGACGTAGTCTGCGCTCAACGACCAGTTGCGGCTGAAGGCATGTTGCATGCCGCCGGAGAAGTGAATCGCGTACGGGGTGCGGTAGCCGGGATCGATGATGCTGGCGGAGCCTCCAGCGGAAGCACCAGGAACACAGCCCGCGTTTTCCGCGCCGCCAGGATTGGCAACCGGATCGACGCAGGGGCCGGGAGGCGTGTTGACGGCCTGGAAGGCAGTGGCCCAGCCGTTCTGTGCGAGATCGTTGAAGTAGAGACCAAAGCCGCCGCGCAGCACGGTGGATCCGCTGTGTCCAGGCGCAAACGCGATGCCGATGCGCGGAGCAATCTGCTTGTGATCGTCCTGCGGCGCCCCGTGAAGGAGTGGAATATCAAGCGCGGCGAGCGTAATGTACCCCGGGTTCTCGGTCTGGTTGCGGCCTGAGCCAATAAAAAGTCCATACGTCGTGGAGTAGCGCAGGCCGTAGTTGAACGTGATGCGATGCGGCAGTTGCCACGAATCCTGCGCGTAAAACGCGATGCGCTGAACATTCTGCGAGAATCCGCCGCCGAGATTGGACGTTGAGGCTCCCGCGTTCATATCGGCGGTAAACTGCGCAGAAGGCTGAGTGAGGTAGTAAGTCGGGTTCTGCGGGAACTGATAGAGCGTCTCGGTGTTGGAGGGGAATGCGCCCCCAAGGACCGGCTCATGGACGATGTTGGCACCAATCTTGATCGCGTGACGGCCCTCTTCGCTGCTCAGGTCATAGCGAAACTGGTACTTCTCCTGGTTGCGCTCGGAAGGGAAAAACGTGATGGGTGTTGCGAATTGATTGTCGCCGAAGGTCTCAAATCCGGAGACTGTCAGCGAAGTTGAACTGAATGGGAAGGCCAGCGCGAAACCGAGGTCGGAGTTGCGCGTCTGCGTCAGGTGCAGGCCGCTCGCATTGAAGAGCGCGCGCCCCAGCAACCTTGGAGAAAATGCAAACTGGTTGCCGATGACCATGCTCATATAGTTGTTGTGCGTGAGCAGGCCGGTTGAGGGCAACGTGCCTTGCTGCACCAGGTCGTTGTGCGTTGTGTAGGTGTCTGCAGAACCGCGCAGATACCATTGCGACTTAGTGGACTGCGACCAGTCGAAGCGTTCCAGTCCCAGAAAATCGCGAAAAGGGATAGGCACATTTTCAGGCACGGTGATGGAAGGGACATCGGGGATCAGCCCCTCGGAAGCCAGGGTGGCCAGTGCGTCGAATTGCGTGACATTGGCGGGGCTGTAGGCGATGCTGGCGTCCTCGTGCACGCCTTCGAAGGCCGTGAAGGTCCACAGCTTGTTCTTTTCGATGGGCCCGCCGGCAGTGGCTACGTAGTTCTGCCGCGAGAATGGCTGCTTGGGGTTTGGTGCCGGGTTCTCGATTGGGAAGCGCGCATTGAGCGCGGCGGCACGCTCGAAGAATGCGGCGTCGCCGTGCCAGTCATTGGTGCCGCTCTTCGTGGTGAGTTCAACTGAGCCTGCCGTGGTGCCCCCGGTGTCCGCATCCTCCTGCGAGGTGCGGACGGCAAACTCCTGAATGGAGTCGGGCGAAAAGTTCTGGAGGAACCCGCCGATGTAGTCGTCGGAGTTATCGCCGCCATCGACGGAAAGCTCGTTATTGAGGCCGGAGCTTCCGCCGGTGGAGACGGCGGTGATGCGCGCCTTGGTGGGATCGGACGGCTCAACCGGCTCGGTGCCGGGAGCGAGATAAGCGATGTTGGCAAAACTGCGCGCGGGGAGCGGCAGGTCTTCAAGATCCTGGCTGCTGATCACGCTCTGATGGACCTGGCTGGCGAGATCCATGGCCTGCGAGGTGATGGAGGAGCTTTGCGCCTGCACGTCGACGGTCTGCACCACGACGGGAGGCTTCATGGTGACGGCGATGTCGCGGACGGAACTGATCTCGATGGGCACGTCGGCAACTGCATCGGCAAAGCCCTGCGCCTTGACACTCACGCGGTAGGTCCCGGGGGGAAGATCGTCCATGCGGAAACTGCCGTGTCCATCGCAAGAGACGGAGCGCTCAATGGCGGAGCCGAGGAGATGGACGGTGATGGTTGCGGAAGCGATGTGTGCGCCGCGGCCATCTTCCACCACGCCGCGCAGCGATCCGCCCAGGGTTTGTGCAATCGACAGGGCAGCAGAGAGACATACCGTCGTCAGAAGAAGTGCGGATCTCAAGCGGGAAGGGCCTCTTTCATACTGATAGTGCAAGATGGGCCTTGCGTCAACTTTTTGCATCATCGCCTTCGAGTGTTGAGGTGGCTGCATCCGAATCCAGAGCCTAGATTGAATGCCAAATCCATCAAAAGATTGTTTTCAGTGGCGGGGACACTCTAAGATGGCATACATCTTCGCTTCGCCCCTGGAGTTTCCCTCATGATGCATCCCCGGCATGCAATTTCCTGTTCTTCGTTTGAACGCGTTGCAATCTCCCGCTTTCTGAAAACCGGTTTGCTGAGCATCGGCCTTCTGGCATTGCTGACGATTTCGCCTCCGCTGCTGGAGGCGCAGGAGCAAGCGGCGGCACCGCTGCCGGAGATGCATTGGCGCATGATCGGACCGTTCCGCGGAGGACGCACGAGAGCAGCGACGGGCGTGCCAGGGCAGCCCAATGTGTTCTATGTGGGCCAGGTGGACGGAGGCGTTTGGAAAAGCGATGACTGCGGGCGGACATGGAATCCGATCTTCGATGGGCAGCCGTCGCAGTCGATCGGAGCTATTGCGGTTGCGCCTTCGAATGCGAGCGTAGTGTATGTGGCCAGCGGTGAAGGGCTGCACAGGCCCGATCTTTCCGTCGGCGACGGCATCTATAAGTCCACCGACGCGGGCAAGACATGGGAGCACCTGGGACTGCGGGAGGGCCAGCAGATTCCCGCGCTGGTAGTGGATCCGCGTGATCCAAACAAGCTGTTCGCGGCAGTGTTGGGGCATCCGTATGGTCCGAATGAAGATCGCGGGATTTATCGCTCTACCGATGGCGGCGCGACCTGGACGAAGGTGCTCTACAAGGATGCGAACACGGGCGGGTCGGACGTGGCGATCGATCCGAGCAATTCTAACGTGGTGTACGCGGCGCTTTGGCAGGAGACGCTGGGGCCCTGGGAAGACGGCAACACATACGACGGGACGAAGGGTGGTTTGTTCAAGTCGACGGATGGCGGTTCGACATGGAAGCAACTCACGAAGGGACTGCCGGAAGGTCTGGTGCACATCCAGGTGGCGCTGTCGCAGAGCGACGAGAACCGGCTCTACGCAACGCTGGCAACCAAGGCCGAAGGCGGCTATGGTTCGGGCGCGGGGCTGGCCATTTACCGTTCAGACGATGCGGGCGAGAGCTGGTATAAGGCAACAGACGATCCGCGGCCGGCGCTGAAGATTGGCGGCGGCGATTTGCCGATTGCCAAGGTGGATCCAAAGAATCCCGACGTCGTTTACAGCGCGAGCATTGTGACCATGCGATCAGTTGACGGCGGCAAGACGTGGATGGGCCTGCGCGGCGCGCCTGGCGGTGATGATTACCAGAACATGTGGATCAACCCGGAGAATCCCGACATCATTTTGCTGGTGAGTGACCAGGGTGCGCTGGTGAGCGTGAACCGCGGCGAGACGTGGAGTTCGTGGTACAACCAGCCGACCGCGCAGCTCTATCATGTCGCGGCGACAACATCGTTTCCTTACCAGGTGTGCGCGGGCCAACAGGAGAGCGGATCGGTGTGCATCTCAAGCCGCGGCAACGACGGCGAGATCACCTATCGCGAGTGGCATCCGGTGGGCGTGATTGAGTATGGCTACGTGGCGCCGGACCCGCTGCATCCTGAGATTGTCTATGGCGCCGGACGCTCCTCGGTTACGAAGTTCGACATGGTGACCGGCCAGGTGCAAAACATTACGCCGATTCCAGTGCGCGACCCGGCCTATCGCAGCGATCGGACCGAGCCGATTTTGTTTTCGCCGATTGACGCGCATGATCTCTACTACGCGGCAAACGTTCTGTTTGAGACCAAAGACTACGGCAAGACGTGGACGAAGATAAGCCCGGATCTTTCACGCGAGCACACGGGACAGCCATCGACGCTGCCGGCATTGACGGAGAAAGATGCGGCCCGGCGTCGCGGTGCCATTTACTCGGTCGCGGCTTCGTTCAAATCCATCGACACGCTGTGGGCGGGCACCGACGATGGATTGGTTTGGGTGACCAACGACCACGGCAAGAACTGGAAAAACATTACGCCCACGCAGTTGACGCCTTGGAGCAAAGTGACACAGATCAGCGCGTCGCACTTCGACGACAAGACGGCGTATGTTTCGGTGAGCCGCATGCGCATTGACGATATGAAGCCGTATCTGTTCCGCACGCACGATGGCGGCGCGACATGGGAGTCGATTGCCGCGGGGCTTCCCGATGGGTCGCCGGTAGACACGGTGCGTGAGGATCCGGTGCGCAAGGGCCTGCTGTTTGCAGGTACGGAGACGGCGGTGTGGGTGTCGTTCGATGACGGCACTCACTGGCAACCCCTGCAATTCAACCTTCCGCATACTTCCATGCGCGACCTGTTGATCAACGGAAATGACCTGATCGTGGCCACGCATGGGAGGTCGTTTTGGATACTCGACGATATTTCGCCCCTGCGCCAGCTGAGCGCCGTGAAGGCCGATGCCGGCCCGTTCCTGTTCAAGCCGGGCGTGGCCTATCGCGTGCGGCGCAGCACCTATTCAGATACGCCTGTGCCACCCGATGAGCCGATGGGCGAGAATCCGCCGGACGGAGCGGTGATCGATTACTCGCTGCCTGCCGATGCCACCGGGCCGGTCACGCTGGAGATTCTGGACAGCAGCGGCAAGCTGGTGCGCAAGTATGCGAGCACCGATGCGCCCGAAACAACGATGGAAGAGTTATCGAAGCAGCTGATTCCGCTCTACTGGCTGCGCATGCCGAAAACCCTGCCGTCCACACCGGGAATGCATCGCTGGGTGTGGGACATCCGCTACACCACGCCAACTGCGACGCGTTACTCCTATCCGATTTCAGCTGTGCCGCACGACACTCCACGCGAGCCCGAAGGTCCGCTCGCGCTGCCTGGAACATATACGGTTCGGCTGACCGCGGGAGGCAAAGCGCTGACCGTTCCGCTGGCCATCAAGATCGATCCAAGGGTCCATGCCACGCCGGCCGAACTGGCGGCCATGTTTGCCGAGCAGAGCAAGCTGGCCAGCATGGTGACGAAAGGCTCGTCCGCGGCCCTTCAGGTACATTCGGCGCGCGAACAGTTGGAGGCGCTGGAAAAGACCGCCGATCCATCGATCAAGGAAACGATTGCAAAGGTCAATAAGGAGCTGGGTGAGCTGCTGAGCGGGCGCAGGAGTCCAGCCGGTGGTGAGGCTGAGCCTGGGCTGGACGATGCGGCAGGCGAGGCGTCTGGGCTCTATCAGCAGGTTGGATCGTCGGATGCCGCTCCCACCACCGCGCAGGATAAAGCGGCGGAGCACGCAGGCGAGGAGTTGGCCGAGGCGCTCAAGCGCTGGGAGCGGACAAAGACAGTTTCGCTGCCGGCATTGAACCGCCAACTTGAGGGCGCTCATTTGCCCCAGGTGAACCTGGCAGAGATGCCGCAGAATATGCCCGATACCGGCGATGAGGATTAAGCGACAGGAAGGTGGGGCACAGGCCAGATGGTCGCTTTGACGGATGAACTGGCCTTCTTCTCCCAGTCTGATCGTGCGCACAACGCACACCGAACCGGATCATTCTGTGAGCTGCTGATTCTTTGTGCCTGGCGCCGCGCAGTCCACGCGCCTGCTTACTTTCGTCAGTCCCTGCTCAGGTTTACTCAGTGTTACTCTAGGAACAGCATGAAGCGAGCTGGTTTTCTCCCCATCCTGATGGTTGCGGCGTCTCTGGCATTTGTTTGCGGCCAAATGGCAGCGCAGACGGTTCAGACGGTGACTCCCGCACAGCCGAAGGCGAAAGAGATCACCCCGGTCGTGAGGCCGGTCCCGTTTTCGCAGTCAGAGGACGAGAAACAGCAGCCGGTTACCTTCCGCACAGTTGACCAGATGACTCAGAAGGATCGCGATCTGGTTGCGGATGCGGAATCCACAATCAGCGAGCGCGCCGGGTTCATGGGCCTGGAATTCAACGGGGGCAATTGGAACTATGAGCAGGTCGTCTGTCCTGCATTCCCCAACCATGTTCTGCTGCGATTTACGCGCAACAACGGGACAAACGAAGAGAGCATGTTCTCCGCGTCGATCCCGCGCGATGGGGATGGCCGTGTGCGGATTATTCCAATTCGCCTCAAAGGCTATTCTCTATTCTCTCCTGCGCCCATCAACACGTTGACGATCTCAGCTTTCAACCACATACGTTCGGAAGAACATGCTGACACCCCCCAGCAGTGGCTTGGCATAGCTCTTTGCTACGCGGCCCTGACTGGCGGTCATCCTGAGTCTCCGCTGATTGCGAAGTCAACCGGAGAGCAGAAGTTTCCGTTGGCCATGCCCGCGACACTGGAAATTACAACCCGTGGCAATCTCAATCTCTTCTTCGTGGAGGGGGCTGCCGATCGCCGGCCTATGGAGTGGACGATGATCTTTGACCGCAAGGGAAAACTGCTGAAGGCCACACGCCGGCCCGCGGAGTTGATTTCGTCCAAGGTGCTTCATCCGGCGCCGTTTGACGTGACGGGTAAGGCAATCATTTCGCCTTCTCGCTTACCTGACCCGGCCACAAACAAGTAATTTTGCGATGAGCTCGCTTCAACCTGGTTTGGAATGAATTAGTCCCATCTGCTCAGTTCTGTTCAATACAAAAGTCATACATTTGTCTAACAATGCTGTTGCATCACCACCTCGTGAATGTTACATTTTGAAAAATGGGGATTGCGACGACCAAGTTTGCATCAAGGCTCAGTTAGTGCGGTTGGAGCATGAGCCTCGTCTCCATCTGATGAACGCGCCTGCGCTCAGAAGCTTGGGACAGACGGGGGCGAAGCCCGTCTCAAGGTCAGTTCAGTCACCCCATCTTCAAAAGAAACAGCCTTCCGATCGCACCCACGACACTCTTAACTCGCTGAGCTTTTGTGTCGAACAGAGGCAGACGCGAACCATTCCGCGACAACCGAGTCCAGTATGACAGTTTTGAAACCACGGTCACGCATGATCAGTGTGCGTCTGTCTGAAGAGGAGTATTCCTCTTTCAAGCATCTCTGTTCGGAGATAGGCGCAAGAAGCATATCGGACCTCGCTCGCGAATCCATGTGCGCTTTGCTGAAAAATCTCAATCACGAGGATGGTCGCAGTATCAGCAGAGGCGAATTCAGAGTCCATATGAAGAAGCTCGATCGCAAGCTGGAGCGGCTCGCGGCACGGATCAAAGCGTCGAAAACCGAGAATCAACCATAGGTACGATTGCAGTCGAACAACCGGTTCGTTCGCCGGAAAATTCAAAAAGTGCGCCGTTTTCTTTAGGGATGGCACACCTTGAGATCATCGAGTTCGCACGAGGATGCTTAGGGGCGGCGTTCATTTGTTGTGAGGATGCGGTGGGTCAAACTTGTAGACAGCCCCGACAGTGAATCCTTGGCGATCGAGACCCTAATCGTGCTGGAAAGCATTGGGCGAATCCTGGTTTTTCGTAATCGGCGTGCAGCCACCTTGGGCCGCCAAACAGCCAGTAATCACCGCGGCCCGGCGCAAGAACAACCCAGGACCAATGCTAACCATTCTTGTTCGCGTCAAGGCTTCCGTAGCTAGCCAGAAACTTTACGCAAGACATGAAGTTGCGGAAACACCGCAAGCAATGCCGCAAAGAGAAGCAATACGAGCTTCGGGCATGAATGGCTAGACAATGATGGTCTCTTTCCTGAATTTGTAAACTACGTCTCCAGAAGCGAGCAGTTCGCGGCTTATCGAACCCACGTGGTTGAGTGTACAATCTCGAAAATGCGCTGAGTGCAAGCAGTCGGCGACACCCGCGGTGAAGTACGAACCAAGTCCGAGTCTGGCTTCATGAGCGGTTGCGATGTTCGTGGTACTCGCGGTCCTGACAAAACCTGAGCGGAGAGTCGTCGCTGAAGCGAAACCCGGTTGGATTTCGCTAGGTCCGGGAAGAAGAGTTTCAGCGAGGCGTCGAAGATCTACTCGGACGGCCGCCAGCGCAGCAGAGTGTCTTAGTCGGCAGCCTGATTGAAAGAGCCCAAATGCTTGCGCGCTCGAAAGAGCGCAATCCGGTAAAGACCGGCAATCCAAGCGAAGTTACAATTGTCCGGTGCGCCCGAGCGGTGTGAGTTGGGGGACGGCTCAGAAAGAAACCTGAAGTTCAAAGCGTTGCCCCAGGAACATCCGACACGCCGCGTTCCTGCCGCTTCAAAGGTGATGAGTCCGACCAGCTGAGAACCGCGCATTTCGCTGGGGAAAAGACTGCAAGAGTCGTTCGTATTTTTCAAAAGCAACGCTGCAATGCAATGATTTCGATGGTGTGCGCTGTTCAAGGGGAAAATCCCCCAGCGGCGAAGATTCCGATCCGCAAATACCGGGCACGAACGTGGCTGGACAGTAAACGAAAATTGGGTCGGAACGAAGCCAGATTGGTGCAAATTAAATGCATTTGATGATCCTTGGGACTCGCGGAATCCCCGCCATGCATGGTGGTTTTGAAACCTTTGCCGAGGACCTTTCTCTCTTTTTGACGGCGCGCAATCACCAGGTAACGGTATATTGCCAGGCCAAGCACGATACCGTGCCCTTCGAAGATGACTGGAATGGAGTTCATCGAGTTCATATTCCATCCGCGGACAGTGCTGCAGGCACTGTTTCCTTCGACTGGCTTTCCGCGCGGCACTCTTCCACCAAGAAAGGCGTCGTGCTGACGCTTGGTTACAACACCGGAATCTTCAGCGTGCTCTACCGGCTGCGCAATGTACCGAGCATCATGAATATGGACGGAATCGAGTGGAGGCGCCAAAAGTGGTCGTTTGCGCAGAGGAGCTGGCTCAGACTGAATGAGTGGGCAGGAGCGCGTCTCGCAAATCACTTGGTTGCAGATCATCCCGAGATTGCCGCGCACCTTCGAAGTCATACGTCGGCGAAAAAAATAACCGTCATTCCTTATGGAGCAGATGCAGTGGTGTCGGCGCCGGCCGAACCGCTGTCAAAGTTCAACCTGGCTTCGAAGGGTTATAACCTGGTCATTGCTCGCCCGGAGCCGGAAAACTCAATCCTCGAAATCGTACAGGCCAGCTCTGCGTCGCGGTTACGCGTCCCCTTGGTCGTGTTGGGGCATTATTCCCGAAAACACCCATATCATCGACAGGTGAAAGAGGCAGCAGGAGATCACGTCAAATTCCTCGGCTCGATCTTCGATCGCGATATTGTGCGTGCCCTTCGGTTTCACGCAGGCGTATATATTCACGGCCATCGCGTTGGAGGAACCAATCCATCGCTGGTCGAATCGCTCGCCGCAGGCAGCGCCATCATCGCGCACGACAACCGATTCAACCGCTGGGTTGCTGGAGAGAACCAGAGATTCTTCAAGGGAAGAGACGACCTGATGGATCTTCTGGAGGTACTTGCGGAGAACCCTGGCCAAGTGTCCCTGATGAGAGAGGCAAGTAGGCTTCGTCACCAGGAGGCGTTCACGCAGGAGAAGGCCATGCTCGCGTATGAATCGGCACTCATGCGTGTCGCCGCTGGCGTTCGCGCAGAGGTCAGCGAGATTCCGGTTCGAGATGCTGCCGGTCGCTGGTCCTGAATCGGCTGCTCACTTTCAAAGGAATGAGACGACAGCAACCCGAGCGACACAATCGAATAAAACAATTGGCAAGCTCATGCATCAAGGGTCGGACGACGGCGGGAGAGCGATTCTAAGGAATAGGACAAGAATGCCTTTCTCGATCCTTTTTGTTCACCAGGGCTACGAGTTGTACGGTTCCGATCGAACGCTGATCCAGTCTGTCCATGCTGCGGCAGCCCGCTGGCCCCAGGCGCGCATTACGGTCCTGCTTCCGCGTGAAGGAGATTTGCGAACTGCCTTGCTCAAGATCGTGAGCGATGTGCGCGTTGTGGACCTTGCGGTGTTGCGAAAGAGCAACCTGAAAAGCATCAAGCTGCGGGATGTGGGCGCCTTCATCGGAAGAATTTGTGAGGCGCGCAAGATGATGCGTGCCTACGATGTGACTTATATCAACACCGTCATGGTGATGGACTATATGTTTGCTGCAGCTTTGGCCCGGCGGCCGCGTATTGTTCATGTGCACGAGATACCGACCGGGACGGCAGCGGTTTTCTTCTCGATTCTGTTGTCGCTGAGTCGCGCTTTTCTGATCTTTAACTCGCATGCCACGGAGCAGTGCTTTACGCTGCCGTTCTGGCAGCGACGGGCTGTTGTATGGAACGGAGTTGAGGCGCCTGCAGAGATGCCTCCGAGAGCCAGCGACTCCAGGCTTCATGTTTTGCTCATCGGCCGGTTCAACTCGTGGAAGGGCCAGCAAATCCTGCTTCGCGCCATCGCACAACTGCCTCATGATCTGCGCGATCGTGTAACGGTCCGGTTGGTCGGAAGTGTTTTTGGTAGCCAGTCGCATTTCGCAGAAACGTTGGCACGTATTGTCGCGGAAGAGGGGCTGTCGGAGACGGCTGAGATGTGCCCGTTCGCGCCTGATCCATCTGAGCACTACGCGTGGGCTGACGTGATTGTCGTTCCATCGACCAAGCCGGAGCCCTTCGGACTCGTGGCCATTGAAGCGATGGCAGCGGGTCGCTGCGTGATCGCGGCCAATCATGGCGGGCTCTCAGAGATCGTCGTCAACGGCGTAACTGGCAGCCTGGTAGCGCCAGGTTCTCCGCGGGAGTTAGCGGTTACGATTCAAAAGTACATCGAAGATTCCCCGCGACTCGTCGCTGAGGGAGAAGCTGGACGCAGACGTTTCTTATCGGATTTCGAAGAGAGCCATTACAAATTGAAGATAGCCGAAATCATTGCGCGAGTGTCTAGCAAAAACACTTTGTGAAATGAATGCTCGGATGCGCGAGCCATCGATTGTCGTCGTTTTCCCAGCCGCAATTGCACCCCTTCACAGGTTCCTGGCAGCCGCTTTCCCGTGCAGATTCGCATGCGTTGTTTTTGAATTACGAATCGCTCGAGGAAGTGTTTCAATTGACAGGCTGTTTCGAGTTTTGACAAGCCTGCTCGCAATCATCACGGTTGTATAATTGAAGTCTCAAGTCCCTGACAGGAGAATAGATACCTACTTGATCGAAACGAATGAAAGTCCAAATGACCAACCGGACGGCCTTCATGCAAGTAGGAACCGCTGGGAGCGAGTCGATGACCCTGAGGATCAGGTTTCTCTAAGAGATCTGGCCATAGTTCCGCTCAAGCGCAAGCGTACTGTAATCGGATGTGGCCTGTTTGGCCTGCTCGTGGGAATTCTGGTTGTGTTCATCATGACACCTCGCTACAGGGCCACTGCCACCATCGAGCTCAACGAAGACAAGCAGAGCGGGGTCAGCGCGCTTTCTGATCTTGCCTCAATGGCAGGCGGCGGCGCTGATGAGTTGAAGGTAAAGGTTCAGACGGAAACCGCCGTGATCGAAGACGACACGATTGCTCTGAATGTGATGGGCAAGATGGGAATGCTTCGTCTTGCCGGGAAGGGAGGCTGGTTCCAGAAGAGCGAGCCAGGCCCCATTGTCAAAGCAGAGGATCTGCCGGCGAGGCGGCGAGAAGAACTCATTGGGGGGTTTGAGGCCAATCTGAAGGTAAAAGAGGTTGAGAACTCTCGCCTCATTGCCATCACCTACACCAGCACGGATCCTGTTCAGGCGGCGAACATTGCTAACGAGATTGTTGCCGAATACAAAGAGTATCTTCTCAGTTCAAACTTTGGCGCATCCAATGATGTTTCAAAGTGGCTTGGCGATCAGCTGGGTGGCCTTTCGAGCAAGGTAACCGAGTCGGAGAAAGCTGTCGCCGACTACGAGCGTAATCACAACCTGTCTTCAGCAATGCCGGGACTCGTTACGCTGGGCGGTGGATCCGGAGGGACGTCGGCTGGCCTCAGCGCCAGCGGTAGCGGTGGCGGCGGAGGAGGAGGGGGCGGCGGCGGGATTCATATCCCCGAATTGGACCGTCTCTCCGCATTGAACGAGGAAGTGACGCAAGCTGAGGCACAACGCCTTTCGGCCGAGGCGATTTACCGGTTGGCGGAGACACAGAATCCTGAGGTCATTTCATCTCTCGGCTCCAGTTCTCTCCCCAGCCTCTCGAATTCAACTGTTATATCGCAGGGAAACGGCTTGCAGATGCTCATTGCGTTGCGAGAGCAGGAATCGGCGATCAAGGTTGCGTATGCCGACGCAACAACCAAGTACGGCCCCAAGAATCCGAGACTCATTGAGCTTCAAAATCAAATGAAGTCGCTTGACGATCAGATTCAGGTCGAAATGGAGAAGATCCGACAACGGGCGAAGAACGACCTGACCCTGGCGGAGGAAGGTGAAAAATCGTTGCGGGCGGCCTATGAAGCACAGAAGGTCGTGACCAGCAAGATGAACGATGACGTTGTTCAGTTGGGAATCCTCATGGAACAGGCCAGTTCCAGCCGAGAGCTTTACGACGTTCTTTATGCGAAACTCCAGGAGACCAACATTGACTCCGGGAGCACCGCTGCGAACATTACTCTGGCAGATCCCGCGCGGCCGCCGGGAAAGGCATGGATGCCGAAGAGGACGCTGTTTCCAGCAGCCGGGTTATTTGGCGGACTGATT
Source organism: Occallatibacter sp. (assembly GCA_050014515.1). Classification (GTDB taxonomy): domain Bacteria; phylum Acidobacteriota; class Terriglobia; order Terriglobales; family Acidobacteriaceae; genus Telmatobacter. Next base: position 27,450 of record JBEKDE010000023.1, on the reverse strand, counting down.
CTGGGTATCGGTCTGGCCTTCCTCCTTGAGAGCCAGGACGATACGGTGGCCGACAGCTTCCAGGTGGAAGCAATGGCCCATGTGCCGGTATTGGGCATTGTTCCGTTCTACAAGAGGGAGATTAAAGGTCCGGCAGAGGGCGCGCTGGCATCAGAGTCCAGTCCTTTTCTGATTGACCCGGCTGGCGCGACTGCGGAGGCATTTCGCAGCTTGCGCTCCGGGCTGACACTTTCTGGGGTCGGGAGAAGATTGAGGGTGCTGTCGGTTACAAGCTCTCTGGGGAGCGAAGGCAAATCGTTCACCGTCTACAATCTTGGCCTTGCCTTTGCTGCAACTGGATTGAAGGTGCTCATCATTGATGCCGATCTTCGGCGCCCCCGCCAGGATTCTCTCTTCCGCGTCTCACGCGAGACAGGCTTGTCCAATCTTCTGGCTGGTATTGGAACCTTTGACGAGGTAATCAAGCCACATTCTGTGGCGCCGAACATCTCGGTGATGCCGGCCGGGCAAAGCACTCCACTGGCGTCGGAGTTGCTGGAGTCAGGCGAGATTGCAAAGGTCCTGCAGGCCGCAAGAGAACGGTTCGATCTGGTCCTGGTGGATAACGCGCCGGTTCTTCCGGTTGCCGATCCGATACAGGTAGCTTCTCACTGCGACGGCACCATCGGCGTGATGCGGTCAGGCCGGACTTCTAGAAAAGCCCTTCGACGCTTCATCCAGACGCTTGCTCGGAACCGTATTCATCTTCTTGGCATGGTGATCCAGGCGGTGGATATGTCCGCGAGCGAATATCGGAGTGTTTATGGTTACAACGTGGAGAAATACTACGGTGAAAAGTAGGCTGACGGTTCGACGTGGAACTTCGTTTCTGCTCGGTATCGCCTCTCTGGCGTTGACCGTCGCAGCTCTCGGGCAATCGCCGCAGGTCACGCAGTCATCGGTTACCGCGCCTCCCGGGGCGGGGGCGTCAGCGGCTCCTTCGCTGAACAAGTCCGCCATGGGGCAGGGCAACGCGCCGGTTGTTCTTCCCATGGACTTTGCCCAGTTGAAGATCGAGCCGGGAGACCTGTTGAGCGTCAACGTCTATGACACACCCGAAATGACCGACGCGTATCGCGTCGACTCCCAGGGAAATCTGAAGCTACCCCTTTGCGGCAAGGTGAAAGTCGCAGGGCTGACTTCGGATGAAGTCGCAAGGCTTCTTGAGGATACTTTTAAGAATGCGCAAGTGCTGAACCAGCCCCAGGTCAACGTGGACGTGCAGCAGTATGCCGGCGATTATGTCACTGTGCTTGGCGAAGTGAGCTCTCCCGGTCGTGTAACAGTGATTGCGCCCACAAAGCTCAGTGATATTCTCGCCCAGGTTGGCGGCCTCACAGCCATTGCCGGCACACGAATCAAGATTCGTCATGCAGGGGACGGCTCCAATCCTGAAGAGGACATACCTTATTCACGGAGCGAGAGCAACCAGCAAACCGGCGCAGTTCTGGTGCGGCCTGGCGATACTGTCATCGTTCCGCGCACGGGCATTGTTTACGTATTGGGCGCAGTCTACCGGCCCGGCGGCTATGTCATGCAGGAGGACGGGAAACTGAATGTCGCGCAGGCGCTGGCGCTTAGTGGAGGAACACTCATCACGGCGAAGACGAACGGTCTGCGTGTGATCCGCCGTAATCCGGACGGCACCGTATCGGATTTTGCGCTTTCCTATGACGGCATCGTAAGTGGCACCCAGACGCCGCTCACGTTGCAGGCGCTGGACATTGTCTATGTGCCGATGAGCAAGATCAAGTCTGTTTTCACCGATGCTACCTCGCTTATCGGGACTGCAATTTCGTCAACCATTTATACGGTTCATTGATCCGGAAATACGCGCATTTCCGGATCAATGTGGATCGTCCCGCGCAGAATTCCCAGCGATTCGCGGATTCCGACTATCAATCTCAACGCAGACACTTCGGGGGCAGAATGGATGGGAAAATTGCGCTCCGAAAACGCCTGCTCGCCGGCATTCGAAATCAGTTTGCAGGACGAGAGATATGGGCACTGGCCGACCAGGGCATTGTCAGCGCAACCAGCTTTCTGACCAACCTGATGCTTGCCCGGTTCATGGGGCTGCACGAGTTTGGAGTTTTCGTGCTGGCGTGGATGTCTGTGCTGTTTGTCAACAGTCTTCAGACATCGCTGATCATTGCTCCCATGATGAGCATCGGCCCCAAGCAGGAAGAAAAAGATAGGCCTTCCTACTACGGCGCTGTGGTCTTTCAGGAGTTTGTGCTCGTTCTGCTCTGTTTCGTTTTTTTCTTCTTTGCTCTGAAGACCTCAAGCAATGTATTTCATCACCCGGAACTCAAGAATCTGGCGTTGCCGCTAGCCGTGGCAGCCTTTGCGTATCAGACGCAAGACTTTGTGCGTCGCTATTTTTTTGCCACTCGCCAGAGCCGCAGTGCGCTTGCCAATGACTCCCTCAGCTATCTGACTCAGTTACCCATCCTGTTCTTGCTGCATCGCTACTGGCGTCTTGATAGCGCAATCGCACTTTGGGTGATGGGCGGCACCTCGATAGCCGGTTTTGTCGTTGGATGGTTCTCGGTGGAACGGATTGAGTTCCATTGGGCCCGGATCAAGAGCGTCGCGTCAAGGCATTGGAACGTGTCCCGATGGATCGCCGGATCCACCGTGCTCACCTGGACATCGAGCAACCTCTTTATTCTGTCCGCGCCGATTTACTACGGAGTCGCGGCAGCAGGCGTTTTGAAAGCTTCGCAGAACATCATGGGCCCGGCGAATATTTGGTTCCTGGGGCTCGAGAACGTGGTTCCCGCTGAAACCGCACGGCGGCTTCACGCGAATGGGATCCACTCCATGCTCGCGTATACGCGGTCGGTTCTTCTGAAATGGGGTGGACTGACCGTGCTGTTCGCGGCCACCATGTCTTTGGTCCCCGGCTTCTGGCTGAGGCTTATCTATGGGCCGGAGATGGCGCAGTATGGATACGTCCTGAGACTCTACGCCTTGGTGTATGTGATCATGTTTTTCGGTGGCCCATTGCGCGCTGGCCTGCAGGCACTGGAATTCACCGTTCCGATCTTCTGGTCTTACCTGGTCATGACTGCGCTTGCATTTTCGTTTGCAATCCCAATGGCAAAGTGGCTTGGACTGAGTGGGTCACTGTTGGGGTTGATCGGGGCTCAGGTTCTCTTTCAGAGTATTGTCGGCATCTCGCTGCTTCTGCGATCCCGCCGCATACTCAATCAACAGCAGTTCGCCCCTCCTGCTCCCACCGTGGAAGAATAAGGTTGAAGTGCCGTGTCGATCTGCCCTGCAACAGCGGTGGATACGGCTGGGTCAGAAAGCCGGATAGTAGAAAAGGTAGGCAAGTTTGCGAGTTCTGATCTCAGCGTATGCCTGCGAGCCCGGCAAGGGCTCTGAGCAGGCGGTTGGTTGGAACTGGGTTCTGCAGATTTCCCGCTGGCACGAGGTATGGGTCATCACCAGGTCCAATAATCAACAGCCGATTGAGAAAGTCCTGGGAACACATCCGGCGAACATTCATTGGGTTTATTTTGATCTGCCGCGCTGGATGCGCTTCTTCAAAAAAGGTGAGCGGGGTCTTTACCTCTACTACTATCTCTGGCAGGCAGGCGTTTACTTTGCCGGCAAGCGCTTGCGCGATGAGGTCAACTTCGACCTCGTGCATCATGTAACCTTTGGCAACTTCTGGTCTCCAAGTTTTGTTTCGCTTCTTGGCATTCCTTTCATTTGGGGACCGGTTGGAGCAGGCCTGCCCGCACCCCGAACTTTCTGGAAGGAGTTTTCGTTTCGGGGAAAATTGAACGAATGGCTGAGGGAAGTTGCTTTGTTCTTTGCGCGGATTGACCCGTTCCGTGCCCTCACCGAGGATAAGGCCTCCTTGATCCTGGCTGTTTCGTCCGGAACCAGGAATGAGTTCACACGAGCGAGCCAGCACAAGATCGCCTTGTTCTCTGCGGTAGGATTCGATTCCAGTGAGATTGCCGAGTTGGGCCCTTCAGCGTCCAGCGGTTCGGGCCCATTCACTGTTCTCACCGTTGGCAGGCTGGTTCACTGGAAGGGTTTTGCCCTTGCCATAAAATCCTTTGCAAAATTCCACGAATGCTATCCCGACAGCCGGCACTGGATTGTCGGAAGCGGTTCGGAAAAATCGAAACTGACCGAGTTGGTCGCATCACTCGGCATTTCCGACTGTGTGCACTTCATTGGATCATTGTCACGCGCAGACTATCTTTCCCGTGTGCGCGCCAGCAATGTCCTGCTCTATCCCAGTCTTCACCAGCCTGGAGCATTCGTCATCATTGAAGCAATGGCCACCTGCAAGCCGGTGGTCTGTTTGGATCTGGGCGAGCCCGCACTTCTGGTGAATGAAAAGACCGGAATCAAGGTTCCGGCCAATTCTCCCGATCAGGTGGTGAACGACGTTGCCGAAGCATTGAATCTTCTCGCGGGCGACCCCGAATTGTGCGCGCGCATGGGGCAGGCCGGACGTCAACGCGTTCTGGAACACTTTAGGTGGGAAGAGAAGGGCACTGCTATGGCGGGATTTTATGAGAAGGCGTTGACAGGTAAATGAGGATTGCCGTTCTTGGACACTGATTGATCCTGGGCATTCGAACAACTTAACTAAAATATCGTTAACATCTGCATGGCCCCCCAAATTGCTGGAGCACGTTGATGAAGATAGTTCATATTCTGCAGGGCAAGGCGAAACCGGATAGTCTCTCTGGTGTTAATAAAGTTGTTCATTGGATGGCGACCTCGCAGGCGCGATTGGGACACGATGTCGAGGTCTGGGGGCTGGCAGTTTCTATGGCGTTGCCTCCGCATTCTCGAGAGTACAACCTGCGGCTGTTTCCGATGACGAGGCTTCGCGTGACCCTCAGCCCTGAGGTTAAAGCGGCTATCAGCCAGCTTGAGCCAGACACCTGGGTTCACTTTCATTGTGCCTACACTCTGTCTTTGCCTGCGATTGCTCAGTTCTTGAGAAAGCGGGGTCTCGCTTACGGTGTCACGCCTCATGGTCTTTATGCCTCAGCGGGGCTGAAAAAGAGCCGTTGGAAAAAGCGCCTCTGGATTGCCTTCCGCGAAGCCGAATACTTGCGAAGCGCGGCGTGGATTCAGGCAATAGGTGTAAGTGAGGTTCAGGAGATTCTAAGAATCGCTCCAGGAACTCGCGTAGTTCTGATACCTAACTGCCAGGAGCCCCTTCCCCCTCGCGCGTGTCCAGTCTCCGGCAAAATGCGGCGTCCCCTAATTGGCTTTTGCGGCCAGCTCAACATGCAACACAAGGGGCTCGATCTTCTGATTGAAGGCTTTGCGGCTTACAAAGCAAAGGCCGGGGCGGGCGAGTTATGGTTGATCGGAGACGGCAGAGACCGCCCCCGGCTTGAGAGGCAAGCGGCGAAGAGCGGCGCGATGCCATATGTGCGATTCTTCGGCGCGAAGCACGGCGAAGAAAAGTTCGACCTGGTCGCCAGCCTCGATGCCTTCATCCACAGCTCTCGGTGGGATGTGCTGCCAGGAGCCTGCATGGAAGCTGCAGCACTTGGAAGACCTCTGCTGATAAGCCGCGAAACAAACATGGCCGAGTACGTCGAGCGAAGCGGAGCTGGTCTTGTTCTGGACGAGACGTCCGCTGCAGGCGTCGCGCGCGTGCTGGACCGCGCTTCGCGGCTATATGAGGCCAATGAGCTTCAGCAAATGGGAGAGAATGCCCGAGCGCTCATCGAGAAGGAATTCAGGTGGGAGGAAAATGCAAGAAGCTTTATTGCAGCCATTGCGGCGGCACGCCGCACCATTTGACGAATTTCTTGCGGCTCTTTTCCAGGCCTTCGAGAGAGCAGGGATTCGTACCTGTGTTCTAAGGAATTATGAGGGGTTCCCATTCGAAAACGTTGGGGGCGACATAGATTTTCTCATCTCTCCGTCCGAGCTGCCACGCGCCGTGCTTGCACTTCAATCTATCGATAGCGTGCGAATCGTAGGTTTTACAGAGCCTAGCTATGCTGTGCGTTGCGCATTTCTTGAGGGTGTATCGCTGGGCCCGCAAACTCGAGCGATCCAAGTAGACTTCTATTTCAGATTGGCGTGGAAGGGACTGCCATATCTGGATGTGGACACAGTGCTGCAATCGACAGAGCCGCATCTGGCCGGCAGTCTGAGTTTTCTGGTGCCGTCACCCGTGCATGAAGCCATCATATCTTTGTTTAGTAGCCTGCTTGTAAGCAGATATCTTAAGGAGAAGTATTTTCCCAAGGTGCAGCGAACGTTTGCAGCTAATAAATCCGAGGTGATTTCTGCACTGACACCGCAGGTCGCACTGAAGCCTGCCACTCAAATGGTCGATGCAGTTATCGAGGGCGACCGTCAACGGATTATGGCTTGCAGAATGCCCCTGTGCTGGTCTCTGGCCCGACGCAATCTTCTGCGCGCCCCGTTTCGCTCTGTCATGTGGGTCGCTCGGCATTTTCGACAGGCGCTTGTTTTTCGCCTTACCCCCAGGAACCTGGAGACGGTGTACATTTTGGACTCCGATGGAGATTGTTCTGCAACCATCATTGATAGGCTGCTGCCAATCCTGACTGCAGTGGCAAAACATGCGGAAGAATTCATTCTTCTGCCTACGCGGAAGACCCCGTCTTCACACCGGGAATCAGGCGTGATTACCCCATCTCGAATGAATGCGCAGGTAGATGCATCGATTTCACTTATCAAGATAGCTCAAAATGTCGCAATGGATTGGCTCGAGCAATTCAAGGTGAAGGACGACCTCAAATTGCGTCTCTGTGGAATCTCCTACCGCGACCTGCCCATCCGATCTGGAACGCGTGAGGCCACAATTCCGATGTGGTTTGCATGGTTCGTTGCCAAACTGGCTTCTCCTGCAGACCTTTGGATCTATCTCGATCCCGGCGTAGACGCTATGCAATTGAGGAATCCGGACTTGCATCCTGCAGAAGCAACCAGGCGACTCGCTGTCTACCGTTCTTTTTTGAAGTCGGTGAGGGGAAGGCGTGTAATCCTGAATGCCAGCAAGTCACTTACCGACATCACGGAAGATGCGTACGCCGTCATCGTTGATGCACTTGCCGCGCGCACGGAAAGGTTGCTCAAGAGTCGCTTTTCGTGACCTTGGCCCAGTCGTCAGCAGGCAAGAGCCTCCGCGGTCCGGTGACTGAATCCGCAGTCCGCGTCATGATTCGAGCTGCGGAAATTGGACCCTTAGAAAGCTTGAGACTGCGGTTGCAGATCAGATGCAGATTGCTGAATTGAAGTCCGAGAATCGACTTGGAAGGAAGGCCGGAATTTGAAAATTGTCCTTCTTGGTCCCGATGGAGCCGGCAAGAGCTCCGTGATCACTGGATTGATGAAGGGCTTGAATCCGGTTGGGATGGTTGTGAAGGTGCGCCACCTGAAGCCGCGTATGGTGGCACAGTTGCGGGGCCAGCCCATCACGATCGTCGTTGACCCTCACGCAATGCCTCCGCGTGGAGCATTTCTCTCTTTGGTGAAGATCGTGGTTTGGCTCATCGAGGAATGGTTCTTTACGCTTTTTCAGGAGAAGAGCAAGACCCTTTTGATCTGCGATCGCTATTATCATGACCTACTCGTCGATCCCATAAGATTCCGATTCGGGGCGCCAATGTGGACAGCGCGGCTGATCGGCTGCCTGATGCCGCGGCCAAAACTGTGGATACTTTTGAATGCTCCAGCGGATGTGTTGCAGGCGCGCAAGCAGGAGGTGGTCCCCGAAGAGACCGCGCGTCAAGTTGGAGCGTACCTGAAATTTATTCGCACTCAACCCCGGCACGCCATCGTTGATGCATCCCAGCCGCTGGACAAGGTGGTCGCGGATGTCCTCCATGCCATCAACCAGTCGTTGAGCGAATGAGAAGGCAAGCGTGGATGAACTAAGCGGCCTGTATCAAGCTCATGAACGGTCTTCCGGTACTCACCTTGCATTGAGTTGGAAGGACCGTGTCCGTTTCACGGTCCCGCGCGAAGGCGCGGCGCAGAGGGCGTGCTGGAAGCTCTTCAAGCCCGGCAAGCTCGGGATTCCAATGCGCGTGCAAGCAGCTTTCCCACTTCTGCCTGGCGCACAGAGCTGCGTTGAATCGGAAAAGCTGCTATTGATCAGGGATACGATCGGGACTGATGCGGGACTTTCGTGTTGCCGGGCCGGCGCCCCGGGCCCCTGGTACAAGGACACGATTCTCTTGCTGGACAAGTCCGCGGAGCCGCTTTTTATTGTGAAGGCGGGTGCAGGAGAAGCCGTAAATGGCCTGCTATCGAACGAAGCGAAATGGCTTGAGAACCTTCGCAATGAGCCATCTCTCGCATGCCACGTTTCTGATCTCGTTGCTCATCGCGCCGCAACTGATCTCTGCTTTGTTGCGCAACGCCCCTTCAGTGGGAAACAGGATTCAACGCTGGGCAAATTGCAGGTAGAATTTCTGCGCAAACTCCAGCGGTTCAGGCCTAAACAGACGCTGCTCGAAGAGTCCAGGTTTTACCAGAATCTGCTCACGCGATTGCATTACCTGGATAGTCTCATGTCCAGCGCCTGGTCAGCCCGCATCAAACTTGCCATGCGCAAGATCGAGATGTCGCTTTCCGGGTCGCGGATTCTCGTAGTGGCCGCCCACAACGATTTCACACCTTGGAACATTCGGCTTGGCCAGGATATCGCCAGAGTTTTCGATTGGGAGTATGCCGACTACGAGCAGCTTCCCTTGTTTGATCCCCTTCATTTCACCCTGATACAAATGGTGTTAGGTAATTGCCAAACTCTCAAAATGACCCAGCGCATCCGGGAGGAACTGCCGTATTGGAAACAAAGTTTCGGAGAGGAGCACTGTTATGAGCCCGAGGCTCAGGTCTTGGCGTACCTGTTGAATGTATGCACCTTGTACCTGACTTCTATTGAGGGCAAATGTGATTCTCACCATGTGCTTGATCGCTTTGCCTTGCTGATTGACAGTGTCTGCCGCGAGTGAACCGAGATGCCGCGGCCGCAGGTGGCCACATTTACCATAGGGGCATCATCAGTCTAGGTGTAAAAAACAACGCCAAGTGTCCATCCTCAAGGTGTAATCATTCAATGAACACGCTTCCGAAAATCAGTGTGGTCGTTCCATCGTTCAATCAAGCCAAGTATTTGGAACTCGCACTGAAATCGATTGTCGACCAGGGCTACCCAAACCTGGAACTGATCGTCATCGATGGCGGATCGAGCGATGAAAGCCCACACATCATCCGCAAATACGAGAGCTATATGAAATTCTGGTGCAGCGAGCCAGATGGCGGACAGACGCAGGGAATTATCAAGGGTTTTTCACATGCAACCGGCGACATTCTATGCTTCTTAAACAGTGATGATTTGTTTGAACCGCGATCGTTTCAGGAAGCCGGCGAGTATTTCGCGAAACACCCTGACGCCGATGCAGTGTATGGCAACGCACTATGGATTGATGCAAACGGAAAGCCGCTTCGTCCGCAGAAGGAAATTCCTTTCAACCGTTTCATCTTTCTTTACACATACAACTATGTACCCGGCATGTCGATGTTCTGGCGCAGATCAGTCTATGACCGGGCGGGCGGCTTGAACCCGGCATTCCAGATGGCCTTTGATGCAGATCTGTGGATGCGCATCAGCGATCATGGCACCATCCGACATGTCGCACGGCAGTGGTCGAGGATGCGTTTCTATCCGGAACAAAAGAGCCACCGTCTGCGAGAGATCACGATTCGCGAAGATATGATGGTTCGATCTCGTTACTGGAAAAACAGGGCCATGCCGGCCACCTACCAGCTCAGGCGCGCCACCGCCTACTCCATTCGGATCGTCTGGAAGTTGCTTACTGGCTGTTACGGTTTGAGTTATCGCAGACACATGAAGATCACCTAGGTTCAGTGGCGCAACCGTTTACAATTTCTTAATTGAATAAGACTTTAGACACACTCTTTGAGACCATTTACGCAGGGCATTTTTAAGGAGGCGGTATTCATGGCAAGAACGGCATTGATTACTGGCATAACCGGGCAGGACGGTGCATATCTTGCCGATCTCTTGCTGGCCAAGGGATATATTGTTCACGGCGTGAAGCGGCGTTCTTCGTCGTTCAATACTGCGCGGATTGACCATATCTACCAGGACCCGCACGAAGAGAGCAACCGGTTCCGCATTCACTATGGAGACATGACAGATTCCACGAACCTGATCCGCGTCATCCAGGAAGTGCAACCGGATGAGATCTATAACCTCGCCGCACAGAGCCACGTACAAGTCAGCTTTGAGACGCCGGAATACACGGCCAATGCGGACGCAACAGGCGCGCTGCGTATTCTGGAGGCTATTCGCATTCTCGGCCTTGTAGAGAAGACGCGGTTCTATCAAGCTTCGACTTCCGAGTTATACGGGAAGGTGCAAGAGACGCCCCAGAGGGAAACCACTCCGTTTTATCCGCGCAGCCCATACGGCGTCGCCAAGCTCTATGCCTACTGGATTACGGTGAATTACCGGGAAGCGTACGGCATGCACGCCTCCAACGGAATTCTCTTCAATCACGAAAGTCCCATTCGAGGCGAGACCTTTGTGACGAGAAAGATCACGCGAGCTGTAGCCAGTATTCATCTCGGCGTGCAGAAGACGTTGTATATCGGCAATCTCGATTCGCAGCGCGACTGGGGGCACGCTCGAGATTATGTTGAGGGAATGTGGCGCATCCTGCAGCAGGATATACCCGACGATTATGTGCTTGCGACTGGTGAGAAGCATAGCGTGCGCGAATTCGTCGAGCTGGCATTCTTGCACACTGGCCGTTCAATCGCGTGGGAAGGAAAGGGAGTCGATGAAGTTGGCAGGGACGCCAGCACCGGCGCCGTCCTGGTGAGAATCGACAGCGTCTACTTCCGGCCCACTGAAGTGGATCTGCTTCTTGGAGATCCTTCCAAGGCGCAGCGCGTCCTTGGCTGGAAGCACACGGTGAAGTTCCCGGAGTTGGTCGCAGAAATGGTGAAATCCGATTTGGAGGCGATCGCGAGGGAATCTCGAAAGCAGGGTGCCGGGTATGACTGAGTTCTCATTGGCGAACAAACGGATCTGGGTAGCAGGTCATCGCGGCATGGCAGGGTCGGCAATCGTAAGAAGATTGGCCAGCGAGCAGTGCGAGGTGATCACTGCGACGCGCGGCGAACTCGATCTGTTATCCCAGGCACAGGTGCTCGCATGGATGGGAGACAAAAAGATCGATGCAGTGTTTCTTGCCGCCGCGACGGTTGGCGGGATTCTTGCGAACTCCACGCGGCCAGTCGACTTTCTCTATCAGAACCTGGTGATTGAAACCAACGTGATTCATGCAGCGTGGCAGACGAAGGTGAAAAAGCTGCTTTTCCTTGGCTCGTCCTGCATCTACCCGCGTATGGCAGAGCAGCCCATGCGCGAAGAGGCGCTCCTGACGGGCCCGCTGGAGCCGACCAACGAGTGGTATGCAATTGCCAAGATTGCAGGGATCAAACTCTGCCAGGCCTATCGTCGCCAATATGGGTGCGACTTCATTTCACTGATGCCCACGAATCTCTATGGTCCCGGGGACCGCTACGATGCGGAGAGTGGCCATGTTGTCGCAGCTCTGATCATTAAGATTCATGCCGCCAAGGGCGCGAATGGCGCGACAGTCGAATTGTGGGGCAGTGGTCGCCCGAGGCGTGAATTCCTCTTCACCGAAGACTTGGCCGATGCATGTGTCTTTGCGATGAAGAATTATTCGGACGAACTGTTTTTGAATGTCGGCACTGGCGAAGATATGACAATTCTCGAATTGGCTCAGAGCATTGCGAGGGTCATTGGATGGCAGGGGACGTTCACCTTCAACACCTCAAAGCCAGACGGCACACCGCGCAAAGTGATGGACGTGAGCCGAATGCGCGCGCTTGGTTGGTCAGCGAAGACAGGATTCGAAGACGGCCTGAAACAAGCCTATGCGTGGTATCTTGCAAAGTCGTTCCCTGGTAGCGCACCAGAATAAGCAGAGCCTCATGCAAGTTAATTGTCACGAAGTGAGATACATTGCAAAGCTCCGTAGCCGGATCAGCCAGGATCCCAAACTGGAACACGAAGTTTGTTTTGCCCAGACATATTCCGGAGCTTGACCGGCTCCGTGGTTTGGCAATTATCCTCGTGCTCCTCCGCCATAGCATGAGTGCGATGCCTGCCTTTGCTCAGCGATTTGCGGTGCAGGGATGGGTAGGCGTCGACATATTCTTTGTTCTGTCGGGATTCTTGATTACAGGCATCCTGTGGGATGGTCGCGATCAAGAGAAGTATTTTTCGCGCTTTTACGGCCATCGTGTTCTTCGTATCTGGCCTGTTTATCTAATCATGCTTTCTTTTGTCTTTCTGGTCATTCCGCTCCTCAAGAAGATTGTGGGCGGAAGCTTAATGGAGATTCCAAGGGACCCACTTGGTCCGTGGGTTTACCTGCTCATGATCCAGAATCTCTTTGCGAGTTCCTTGAGCGGGTCGAATTTTTTGAGGGTCACATGGTCGCTGGCGATTGAAGAGCAGTTTTATCTGGTGTGGCCTGCATTGATCCGGATCTTATCCCGGCGAGCGATACTGCCTTGCCTTCTGACAGGCGTTGTTTCGGAGCCGCTGATTCGTGTATGGGCCGTGCACAGCGGCCTGACTCAGGCTGCGATTTATGAGAACCCTCTGACCCACGGTGACGGCCTCCTGTGCGGTGCAGTTGTTGCAGTCTGGTTGCGCTGCGCAAAACCCAAGCGAAGCTCGTTGCTATTCTCTGGCGCGGCTCTGATGATTGCGGGCACTTGTTTGTTCGCGCCCGCCTTTTCGATCGACGCCTCAAACCAATATGCGCCTGCGCTCGTATTCACCGGGGCGGCGGTGGCTTCAACAGGCTTGCTTCTCGTGGCGCTGGTTTCAGAGAACCTGGGGTTGGTTCTCCGCCGTACCTTCTTCATGAATCGCACGCTGGCCTTCTTCGGTTTCATCAGCTATGGACTCTACCTTTATCACTACGTGATTTTCAGGTTTGCGGGTAGTGAAAGGCTGGCGGCAAAGCTCGACTGGTTGCTCAGCCTGGACCACGCAAAGCAAGCCATGATGATCCTGGGTATCGGGCTCAGCGTCTTGATTGCGTGGCTCTCCCGTATCACTTTAGAGAAGGCTGTTCTCGCAAGAAAGTCAATGTTTGGGTAGGTTTGTCGCCCATTTCTGCTAACTCGGTTCCACTTATCGCAGTTGTGGAACGGTCCAGGAAGAGCTTGACTCGGAGGTTCCATTTCCTTGTCATGGGTGTGGCGAGCGAATTCTGCAGGTTGACCCCCTTCATCATCGAGCGATAGAATTTTGATGTCATTAAGGCACTGTGCTGCTCCATTGAATAAGCTGGTTCTCGCGGCTTGAGATCAACAAGTAGGGCATGAGTAGCGGCGCTTTTCCCACTCGAATTCACATTTATACAGACCTGCATCAATGATTGACGTCCCGCAACCAGTGAGGGAAAAGGCAGCCACATGACAGAGTCTGCGCAATGGATCGGTGCAACTCAAACCGGGTCTCGTGAACTTCGTTCCCCCGTGCGTCTTTCGACCCTGCGATTTCTCTTGAGGTACCCAATCTTTCTTCTTGCATTCGGTCCCCCAATTCTCAGACCGAATAAAACGTTTGCGGGGGTCGATACATCCCAGTCCCATTTTGACCTGTGGAGCATTCTTCAAGTCGGTTGGCTTTTTGCGATAGCCCTGCGTGCCCTCATTCGCATGTCTTTCGATCACCAGATCCTTCTTTCCAGGCAGGCTCGATCCATCCTGAAGTATGTGCTCTTTCTCGGCCTCGTCCTTACCATGTCCATCACGTACTCGCCTGGGCCTGCCCTTTCGGCGGAATTCAGCGTTTTGTATTTCGTCACCTGGGTCTGTATTGTGGAGTTTCTTTCAGACGCCTACCATGATCCGCCAAACTGGTTGCAATGTCTGTTTACCGTCAGATTGCTTCTGCTGCTTTTGATGGCCCTCGTTGCAATATGTTTCGTTGTTCAGCCTTCGCTGGTGATGGAGATGAAGGAGGGACAGGGCATTCGACTTGGTGGCGGCGCGGTGGCTCCGGTGGGCGTGATTGCCCCGATCATCGCGATCATCTCTGCATATAGCTTTCTCAATTCCCTGGAACGCAAGTCTCGATCCCTTCTGTTCGTCCTGGTCGGCATAATCGGCACGGTTGTGACGCAGGCAAGAGGATCTGAAATCGCACTTTTCATCTGTCTCGCCATTCTTGGTTTCGGGTGGGCAAGGTCTGGAAAGCGGATCGCGTATCTTTTCATTGCAACGACGACTGTTTTCATCTTTCTGGCCACGGTGGTTCTAGCGGACGTTGGCGCAGACCGCATTTGGGAGAGATTTAATCGCGGCCAGGATGTGGAACAGATTCTCACCTTGACGGGAAGAACTGAAATGTGGGCGTCTGTCATTGAATATTCGTTCGCCCATCCCCAGGGGATGGGCTACATGGCAGGCATAAGGACCTTCCATGGAGGACATTTTGCCACGAATCTCCATACCATCCTAAACTCGATGGGAGGCGTTGACTCGTCCTATATTGAAGTGCTTGCAGATGCAGGCTGGCTATCCCTCGCGTTCTATCTGATCATCCTTGTCAAGACGGCCACACTGGCATGGGGCTACGCAAAAAAGCGCACGGGAAAACCTTCCGCGCCGGACTTCGCAGCGCGTCACGCACTTCGCTGTACACTCTTGTTGTTTTTCTTTTGCCTCTTGGGCGGGGTGGAAGATACAGGCTTCTGCAACCCGCTAAGGCCAGAGTTCTACCTGCAAAATATCTCTATAGCGATGATCGTCGGAATTTGTACCAGCTTGTATCTCGCGTCGCGGGCTCGCAGAACCTATTCTCCCGTTTAGCTCGCGGCGCCTCCTGCGTAAGCGGGCTGCGCAAGGCCCATGACGGTCAAATCAATATGAAAGTAACATGCTCCGCTTTCCGTGAGTGAGAGCCCTTGAAGCGAAACCTGAGTAAACGCGCCTTGTAATGAGTGTGCGATTTGGTTTCTCTGAAAGAGTCAAATGGCTCTATGCTTCGCGGGTGCACTACCTCTGATTTCGCTGTGCCTCTGCTCAACCGATCCACTGAGATTTGGTCCGGAAAGGAATGATCCCGATGCCGCTCCAACACGTCGATCCCGGAGGCTCTGCCCGACTCGATACTCGACCGCGCTTCGAGCTTCGTGGGAAGGCGTTTTCGATCCTGTTCTATCTATTCTTTGGCATCTCGGCTCTGGCTCTTTTCATCCCGCTGAATCCAAGAATGCCGACCAAGGGGCTTGACTCTTCCTGGCAGTTTGCAATGAACGAAGCGGTTGCGCGTCACATGAGCTTTGGCGGCCAGGTCATGTTCACGTATGGCCCCTATGCCTCTATCCTGACAAGAACCTATTCTCCTGCGACTGAAAGGCGGATGCTGCTTGGCAGCCTCATGGCAGGCTTGTCATTCTCTCTTGCGCTGCTGTATTTGGAGCGCGGTCGAAAGAAGTTTATAACTGTGCTTCTCTTGCTATTTCTCGCAACATACGGCAACCCGGAACTACTGCTGTTGTCATACGCATTCCTCTTCTCGGTATGTGTATTGAAGCAAAGGGAGGCTGATTCACCTGGCAAAGCCTTCTCACTCGGTTGGTGGCAAACATCGGCAGCAATTGTGATGATCATGACGTTGGGTCTGCTGCCTCTTGGAAAAGGGAGCCTCGTTTTGCCGTTTGTGGCAGCTGGCACGATCCCAGCCGCGTTTCTCGCCTATCAAGCGCGCCTCAGGCAGGCTCTTATCGTTCTGTTCCTGCCGATGGCAGCCACCGTCATTTTGTGGATTGCTGCGGGACAAACGCTTGCAAATCTTCCTATATTCCTGCGTGGCACAGTTTTATTGGCGTCGGGCTATACAGAAGCCATGTCGATGCCGTGGACGATATTGCCTCCAATGATCGGCGATGGCCTTGTACTTGCGTCTCTGGCTATAACAGGCCTGGTCCTGGCCTCCATCGCGCGCTCGGCTCAATTGACCCCGGCGCCAAAATGTGCCCTCGCTCTTCTTTTCATCGCTTTTCAATTTGTGGCATTCAAACATGGAATTGTGAAATCTGAGGGGCTATCGGGCATTTTTGCCTCTCTCGCGGTTTCCATCTTCATCATCTGCTTTCTCTACATGGATCGATTGCTTCTTGTCGCCCTGTCTATCTCCGTCCTGCTTACAGTTGGCACGGCCGTGCAGGGAGACGCAACCTTGAACAGAGAGGTGCATGAGAGGTTTGGCGCCGGCGTAACCTGGAGCGGGGAGAAGCGTCCCGATATTTTCAGATTCTGTCTGGACCGAGCGCTTGGAGCCTACTCTCGTACGACCTACGCAAACACCTGGAAGACGTACCGTTCCATGTGGGATGGCATCGGCACGAGGATGAGCCGTAGCAATGGTCTTGCTGCGCATTATAGCCAGGCAGTGAAAGATATCGAAAACGATTATCCGTTGCCCATGCTCAAAGGAGCCGGAGACGTCTATTCATACGAACAGTCAGTTCTGCTCGCATCGGGTAACGCGTGGGATCCACGGCCCGTATTTCAGAGCTACTCCGCTTACACTCCGGAGTTGGCAATGCTCAATGAGCAGCATCTTCGAGGCCCTGGGGCGCCGGATTGGATCATCATCGATCTGCAGAGCATAGAAGGCCGTCTCCCGTCGCTCGATGATGGAGCAAGCTGGCCGGCCCTGTTCGACAATTACGAATTCACATCCTATGACAGTCACTATGTGCTGATGCAGAGAAAACAAGCCACCAGGTTGGAGAGCGAATTTGAGAATGTTGTAAGGGAAACATGCGAGACCGGCAAGACAGTTGCGATTCCGCAGACGAAGGGGCTATTGTTCGCAGCAATTGACCTGAAACCCACGCTGTTGGGCCGCTTTCTCACCGTGGTCTTCAATCCGCCGCAGCTTCACATCGTCCTTCATCTGAGCAATGGCCAGACAAAGCGGTACAGAGTTGTTGCCGGCATGATGTCGACCGGGTTTCTTCTTTCTCCGTTTGTGAGCGACACAAAAGACTTTGCGGCCCTGGTGAACCCGACAAACACCCATGAAGCGCTTGACGGCGTTGACAGCATTTCAGTCGATCCATCCTATGGCCGCTCCCTCTTCTGGTCTGGTACCTATTCGCTGACGCTTATGAGGTATGTCGGAAATTGACGATGGCTTTGGCGAGCAGCAATGGCCATAGGACCTGAGTGCTTGTTGAAGATTTGCAATCGAATTGCGAAGCCCTTCCAGAGTTGCGCGACTGCCGCCACTCTCATGCGAACAGAGACTATAGAAATCTGAATGGAAGCTTCATCTAAATGAGATGAACGACCGTTCATCCGATTCCCGCCCGGAACCAACTTATTCAAACCCATGCCGGCTCCAAGGAGAAGTGGTTCATGTCAGCACTCAAGAGAGTTTTTATTTGGATTCTGATTGTGATTCCTCCGGTCACGTTTTATGTTCTCCTGGCGAGGTCCATTGACCAACTGCCCATGGGAGATGACTACGGTGCCATTCTTAGATTTCTCCTGAAGTTGAAACACGAAAGCGGCTTCCAGCGGTTTTTTGAAGTATTCAGCCACCAGCACAATGAGTACCGCTTGATGTTTGAGAATGCGATCGTCGCCAGCCAGTTTGGGCTTCTCGGCCACACCGATCTTCTAACACTCAAGATTCTCGGCGACCTGCTCATCATTCCGCTCTTTGGCGTGTTTTACCTCATTTGGAAGGCGTTCGGTCGTCCCGCCGATTACACTCTGATGGCCTTCGTCCCCGTTTCGTGGCTCCTGTTTCAATTGCAATATGAAGGGACCCTGAATTACACGATGGCTGGTCTGGAGATCATTCCGGCCACCCTGTTTGCGATTCTCACCTGTTACCTCGCATCGAGGGCAAGCAGGTCCGCCTTCATCGGATCGCTGTTCAGCCTGGCGCTCTGCGTTGGTTCGAATGGCAATGGACTCTTCATGATCCCAGTTGGAGCGGTCATCTTTATTCAACGCAAGGAATACCGCAGGCTGGCTGCATGGTGCTGTGCAAGCGCTCTAATAGCATTCATCTATTTTCATGGATACAACTTCCACACCCCTGGCGCAGTCAAAGCGCATGCCAACAGCGATATCGCTGCCATAATGCAACACTTGAATCTAGTCTACGCGCTGGCTTTTCTGGGCAACAATGCCGCCATTCTCAATCCCTGGCCCGCCGTGATATTCGGCGTCGTCTTGACCGGAGTGTTCATCTTTGCAACCCGCGACCGTCTCTTCTTGCGCAACCCGGCGTTGTATTATGCGGCGCTTTTCTTCTTTGTTACGGCCGCGGCAGTTTCTGGTCTTCGTTCGTCCCTCGGTACTCCAACAGCTTTGAACTCCACATACCGGCTCAATTCCACAGCGCTGCTGGTTTTGCTCTATCTCTATCTGGCAGATAAGGCTTACGACATCCGGCTTCGGCCACTTCTTCTTAAAGTGAGCGTCGGCGCTTTCGCACTGGTGCTGCTTGCGTTCAATGTTGAATCTGATCGAGGGGGCGAAAGAGTTCTCCTGCTCAAGCATTACAGGGCAGAGACGTCGGTGTCGCGCTGGGCAAGGCATGAACCACGCCCATCAATGGCCGACCTGGCCCCGGATGATCTGACTGCCGGGCGAGAAAATGTTGATAGCTTCTGGCCGGATTCATTTGGGACGGTCTTATCGGACTGCATCTCTGAGGGGATCTACCAATTGCCTCAAATGCCCAATCCCGGTCAGTGAAAACCACGATTCCCTTGCAAGACTCAGTCCGCTGGTTGAGTTTCTGTGCAATGCAAAACTTGCCACATAGCAATGTACTGTCGGCGAGATTCTGCTTCTTGCGAGCGCCGGTCAAGCCTGGTGCGCCTTTCTGAAATTCGCGATCAACTGCGACGGGCCATTCCTTACACCTGGCACGTTACACTAACAGTTTGCTGTACAAAGGATCGGGCAGCCGATTCACAGGAGTCGCAATGAAAGAAATCGGGAATGTTGTCGTGGTGGGCGGTTGCGGTCACGTTGGCCTGCCGTTTGGCATGGTGCTGGCCGACCGCGGTATGAACGTGGTGCTGTTGGACGTGGACAAGACAAAGGCCGCTTCGATCAACCAGGGGCGGATGCCGTTTATGGAAAACGGGGCCGAAGAACTGCTGCCGAAACTCATTGGCAAGTCGTTGCGTGCGACAACCGATCCGGAGTGCCTGCGTACCGCAAACGTTGTGGTTTCGGTAATCGGAACGCCGGTCGACGAACACTTGAATCCCACGGTCTCCGCTCTCTATCGTAGCCTCGACGATCTGATTGAGTATGTTCCGGACGGCGCACTGTTCGTGTTGCGCAGCACGCTCTACCCAGGTGTAACCCGGCTCATCAAAGACCGAATTGACGAGCGGAAGCGGGAAATTCATGTTGCCTTTTGTCCGGAGCGGATTGCCGAAGGAAAGGCGATTGAGGAACTAACCAGCCTTCCTCAGATCATCTCCGCATTTGAGCCTGTGGCGATGGCCAAGGCACGCGATGTATTCAGCCGAATCGCTCCTTCCGTCATCGAATTGGATCCGCTTGAAGCTGAGTTGGCCAAGCTGTTTACCAATAGCTGGCGCTACCTCAACTTTGCCGCATCCAACCAGTTCTATATGCTGGCCGAGAGCTATGGGCTTGATTTCTACAGAATCTATAACGCAGTCACTCAGGAGTATCCGCGCATGCGTAGCTTCGCACGCGCAGGATTTGCGGCAGGGCCGTGTTTACTGAAGGACACCCTGCAGCTCTCGGCATTCTCAAGCAATAACTTCTTTCTTGGCCATGCAGCCATGCTTGTGAACGAAGGCCTGCCTAACTTCATCCTCACCCAGTTGCGGCCCGGGGGACTGTCGAAGAGTACAGTCGCAATTCTGGGAATGGCATTCAAGGGAGACTCAGACGATAATAGGAGCAGCTTGTCCTACAAATTAAAAAAACTGCTGCAGGTTGAGGCCAGAACGGTACTTTGCACTGATCCCTTCATCTCCGATCCGCGCTTTGTTTCGGTCGAAGAGGCCGTGGAAAAGGCGGATGTCATAATTCTTGGAGCGCCGCACTCGGCGTACCGCGGCTTAACCTTCCCAGCCAGCAAGAAGGTGGTTGATGTTTGGGGATTCTGGCGTCAGAAGTAATGCAAAATAACTTTTCAAAGGAGGATCAATGAAAGTTTTGGTTACCGGCGCCGCCGGCTTCATCTGTGGTTATTTAATTCAGGAGCTGCTTGATAACGGGCACGAAGTCGTCGGGCTTGATAACTTCAGCAAGTATGGACGCAGCCAAAAATCATATGACACTCATCCTCGCTATCGTTTTGCTGAAGGGGACGCAAAAGATTCCGAACTGTTGAAGGGACTCCTGGTTGATTGCGATCATTTTGTCGCGGCGGCGGCAATGATTGGCGGCATCTCTTATTTTCACGAGTTCGCATATGATCTGATGGCGGAGAATGAGCGCATTACGGCGGGAGCATTCGATGCGGCTATTCACGCTCACAAACACAACAAGTTGCAGAAGATTACAGTGCTTTCTTCCAGCATGGTTTACGAGTCGACAAGCGAGTATCCAACGCCGGAGGGCGCTGAGCAGAGGTGCCCTCCGCCGAAGTCAACCTACGGCTTCCAGAAACTGGCCACGGAATACTTCGTCAAAGGTGCGTGGGAGCAGTATCACCTGCCATATACCATCGCACGTCCATTCAACTGCGTGGGCATCGGCGAGAAACGCGCGTTGCGCGATGTGGATGTGTACAGCGGCAATGTGAAGCTCGCCATGTCGCATGTGGTTCCCGACCTGGTGCAGAAGGTACTGAAGGGACAGGATCCGCTGCACATTCTTGGCGAGGGCAACCAGGTGCGCCATTACACCTATGGCGGAGACCTGGCGCGCGGAATTCGCATTTGCATTGAGCATCCCAACGCGCTCAACCAGGACTTCAACCTCTCCACCGCTGTCCGCACGAGTGTCCTGGAACTGGCGCAGGTCATCTGGGACAAGGTTCACAAGGGCGCCAAGCCCTTCCGCGTAGTGCACGATCCTGCGTACGAATACGATGTGCAGGAGCGTTCGCCCGCTGTCGACAAGGCGGAGCGGCTGCTCGGCTACCGCGCTGAGACGCCGCTGAGCACTATTCTGGACGAGGTCATTCCCTGGATCGAAGAGCAAATCACGGTGGGGCAGATTTAGTTCACATGTCTTGAGAGGGCAGGCTCTGCATTGAGGCTGCATGCGCGGAGTTTGTTCACAGCGCAATTTCACTCGCTCCAGAAGGAGGAAGATTTCTTGGCAAGCGAAACAGCAGCAAGCAGGACTGAAGATCTGACGATCGTAATTCCCGTGTACAACGAAGGCGCCGGATTTGAGGATCTGTGGCGTGAGCTTGATACAAACCTCAAGTTTCCTTTCCGGGCTCTTGTCGTGTACGACTTCGACGCCGACAACACGGTTCCTGCCGTGCAAGCTGTGATTGCACGCGGCGAAAAGCGCCTCAGCCTGGTGAAGAACAACGTTGGACGCGGTGTGGTCGGCGCATTGCGCACCGGATTCAGCGCGGTCGAGAAGGGCCCGTTGCTGGTTGCCATGGCCGACCTTTCCGACGATTTGGCGCAGGTTGGCAAAATGCTGGAATTGTATCGGCAAGGATATGACATTGTGGTAGGCAGCCGCTACATGAAAGGCGGCGGCATAGTGAACGGGCCGGTTGTGAAGCAGGGCCTCTCGCGCATGGCCGGCGTCAGCCTGCACTTGCTGCGCCGGATCCCTACCCATGATGCAACCAACGCATTCAAGATTTACGATAGCGACATGCTGAGGCAATTCACTCTCGAGAGTCAGCGTGGCTTTGAGTTGAATCTCGAGATTACGGTCAAGGCATTCCTCGCTGGTTATCGCATCGTTGAGATTCCTTCGGTGTGGCGCGACCGCACCCAGGGTAAGTCCAAGTTCAAGCTCTGGGCGTGGTTGCCGCATTATCTTCGCTGGTACTTCCATGCCTTTCGGCCACGCAAGAAAAAGTCGTAGCTTAGCTCGCCTTCACGGCCGGGCTCGTGTCCAATAGATGGGATTCAGGCCACAGGGCAGCGTGAATCCAGATTTCACGTCAGGGAATGCTATCGCAACAGCACCGAAAGGGGCGCCAGGTGAAGAGCCTTCTCCTTTTTGCCGCACTCCTGCTGAGTGAGAACGTACTCCACGCGCTTACCGGAACGGGAGAAGTCGGCAGAGACGCTACACCGCAAACCGTCGGCGAGAACGCAAGTTCACGCAGCGGCCGCGAGCCTGGTCCGCACTACGATGTGACTGGGTTCGGCGCCATCGGGAATGGCAAGGCCGACGACACGGCTGCCATACAAGCTGCATTCAATGCCTGCTGGGCTAATGGCACGGGGGTTCAGCCCTATGGCGGCGTGGTGGAATTTCCAGGCAATCACACCTATCTCATCAGCAAAACCATCCATGCATACGACAGTTGCCGCATTGAGGGTAGCGTTGGCGCCATCCTTGGTAACGGCTCAAATTCGCCGGCTGAAATTCGCTGGAATGGCCCTTCCTACGGCTCAATTGCATCGCTGTCCGGATTCACGATTTCTCTGAATGTTGCGTCGATCATATTCAATTCCAACCCGTCCGCCGGCGATACAGTGACGGTGAATGGGGTTGCGATCACCTTTGTGGCTGCCAGATCCGCGGATAACCAGGTGATTATCGGAGCCGATGCCGCAGCCACGGCAACTGCCTTATTCAACTTTCTTAACGCCAATTCGGATCCGAAGATTAGAATCAGCAAGCCCTTTACAAATCCGAGCCCCGGAGAAGTCGACTTCAAGTACCAGTCGATTGGACTAAACGGAAAGACGGAGTCAGTTGCCGCCAGCAATCCCGCACATATCAATGTACAGGCGGGATTCTACCCGGCGAGCTCGCCTGCGGGAGGTCGAGCCTATCCCTACAAGTATGTTGCCACCTTGCATGGGGCAAACACCTATTCCGTGGGCGACTGGGTTTACATTCACGGTCTAACCAGTCCGGCAGGAATGATGCTCAATCGCGTTGTTTCCGAGGTGATCGCGGCCTCTGGCAATTCGTTCACCGTGTTTCTCCCTGCGCACGCTCCTGCCACTGGCACCTATGCCGACAGTGGAACAGCGACCAGCCTCAGCGTGGATATCGCCACAGATTCTCTTGCCAGATCGGAACAGGGCTTCAAGGATATTCAAATCGTTGGCGGTGCAGTTGGGGTCTATATGGGCTCGCGCGTGGACACCGGCACACATTTCGTGAATATATGGCTGGAGACTCAGTCGTACTTCGGCTATTACTTTTCAGACGGCGGCATCAATGTCGATTTCGACAAGGGATGGAGAATCGATTCGCCGGGAATCGCGGGCATTTATTGGCGGAACGGAGGTGGTGACAACTTCGGCTTGGCCAATGGTCAGACATTCAGCGGTTCCAGTCATGGGCGCGGCGCCTCCATCATGGTTGATAACGAGGGGTGCAACGGCAGCAACAACCCGACCCGCTTCACGCTGCGCAATGTGGCCTTCGAGGTCTACAGCCCAGGACTCGCTCCCGGCCTTGGTGCAATCACGCTTTTCGACTGCACAACCACAGCATTCCCCACCCAGTTCGCCATTGATATGGAAAACGCCGATATGACTTCATCCGTCAATGCAACGGCAATCCAGATGACTCCGGCTAACGACGAGGCATTGGATCTGACCATCCTCAATGGCTTGTTCAGTAGTAGTGAGAGCACGCGCTGGGCAGGTCTGCCGGCACTCGCCCGCTATGACCACTCGGGAGGCAGCGGTTTCATTCCAAGCCTCGTGTATGCCCCCTCTTTCCAGAGCAATGGAAGCAAAAGTGTGGACGCGGCTATGTCATCGCAATGCCTTGGGGACTGCAATATAGGCCAGCTGTGGCAATACGGAATTCAGGCTTCTGCATTGCTCTACTCTGACACTGCCTTTACGTCACTGCCGAATGCGACGACGCTGTACGCAGGGCAGATTCTCGCACCGCCAGCTTACTGGAACGGTGCGAACGGCAAGCGATATGCATTGGATGTTGTGTATCAGACAGGAACGACCGGGAGCCCGAATCGCGGAGGCACGCATTGCTCTGGCACCGAAGCCAAAGCGATTTTGATTTGCGACAGCGCCACTGACCTTTCCATCGGCCAGAGAGTCACTATCGGAGTAGACACGAACAAGGCGATTGTCTCAATGAATGCGACCAATCCATCCGCCGTGCAGGTGAGTCTCTCAGGAAATCTCAGCGCCTCCTATTCCACACAAGCGCTCGCTTACTCTGCGCCTTTGCTTGCGTCAGAAATTCAGTTACCGACCAAGGCGCCTGCTGCGCCTGCTAACGAGGCCTGGTCGCAGGGCGATCTTGTAGAGAACGCCAACGCCAAAGCCAACGCAGTCGCGGCCTGGGTGAATGTCACCGCCGGCAAACCGGGCGCATGGGCTGGAATTCCTCTGGGCAACAGAAGCGGCCAGATCAATTCATCTCAAATTGCCGACTCGACAGGGTCCGGCAACGTAGTCCTGGCTGAATCACCGACGGTGAATGGTCTTTCGGATACGGGCACCACAAGCCTCAACAACGTGACCATCCGCGGCACCTGCTCCGGCTGCAGCGGAACCAGCCTGCGGACCGCTCAAGCCTGGTGCACGGGCGCCGCTGCGTCCTCTGCAACTATCGCGATGTTCGGAGCCGGCTCTACGATTGCATCTTGCACGTCTCAAGTGGGTGCGGACACCGCGGCTCAATTGCTGATGACCACAAGCGGGAGCATCAGCAACCTTGCCGTGCGCTGCGCTTCCACTGGGATCAATGCATCGAGCGGAGTCTTCAGCGTATGGGATCTGCCGTCAGGTTCTGCCATGTCCGGCGCAGAATCCGGAGTCAACACCGGGCTGACCGTTTCATACGGGACCATGCAAGCCAACACAACCTTATTCGACTCGACGCACATTTTCAAATATGCAAAAGGCGATCTGTTGCGCGTTCAGTTCACGACTCAGGCCGGGGAAACTCTGGGAAATTGCGAAGCGAGCTTTGATTACTGAATTGAGTAGTCGGTAAAGTTACTCTATTCTTCATAAACTATCTTGAAGACCTCTGGAACACCCCTTGCACAGCTGCTGCAAATCTCAGCCACCCACTGGGAGTCGCAGGGCCTTCTCTGCCTAAAAGCCAATCTTGCGACTCGGAAACCAGGTGAGTTGAACAGAAGTTGTGGTCACTGTGTGCAGACCCGGGATGTAGATGGGCGCGTTCCAGCGTTCATAGGCGAATCTTCCATTCACCTCAAGATCCTTGCCGATGCGCTTCACCACCTGCAGATTGATATCGTTCAGCGTGGTCCCGCCGGCGATAAAATCCTTCGCGGCTTTCTGGTTGCGCACGCCGGCCTGGATCCATTCGTTCCCGCTCAGATGATAAGTGATCCAGGCTTGACCGCCTTTGTCTTCGCGTCCGATCCAATCGCCGAAGAGTTGGCCGTTGTTGGTGTAGCCCTGCCGCTCAATCGTCTCGTAGTACATAAACTGACCGTTCTGGCTGCTGATGACAGGCGGATCCGTCGATGCGGCTTCGACGCGGATGTCGAGTTTCGGAACTCCGGGAACATGGGAGAGATATAAACCCGGACGAATGGCAGAGCGGTGCGGGTCGCTGATAGGCGAGACATCATCGTGCACTTCTGAATCGGTATAGAGCGTAAGCCACTTCCTGACGCCGGGAAGGCGGTAGGTGAAGCTGAATGCGGCAAAGCGCGCGCCGGGGTCCGCAGGGCTGTCCTTGACCCCATAGGTACTCGGAGCATTGAAACTGAAGAAGCTTCTCAGGAAGGTGTGCAGGGTGATGGGCTCGTGGTCTCTGCCTCCCCAAATAACTGTGCGCTGGAAAGCGAATTCAAGATTGTCCGTCGGCCGGAAGCTCACGTTTTCGCTATGCACCCAGGGGTCGATTGGGTAAGTGTGTCCCTTGAGCGGGCCAATGATGAATTCATAGCGGAAGGGGCCAGTTATCTTTGACAATCCCGGAACGTAGAGCGGCTCAGTGCGATTGATGCGGAATGAGTAAATGTTCTCGGCGTTATTCGAGTAAGCCATACCACCGCCCAATCCAGGGCCCAGCCAGTCATCCTGCTTGCCGAACGATACTTCGTGGCCAAGCAGATGCGCGGAGACATAAGCCTCGATGAACCTGCCGTAAGTTGCGGTGGCGATGGGTTCCAGAGGGATGGTGGCTTGGCGATTCAACGGGATCGGGTTCGTGGTGTTGAGATAGTCTGTGTCGCCGTCAAGCGCCGTGAGCTGGTTTGCGAAGACGCTGCTGTACCCCGGCCCTGATGGCGCACCCTGGAATTCGCCGCGCACGTAAAGAAGAAATCGCCCGGCCGTTGCATAGCCGCTGGCTCCGGAATAACCATTGATGCCGTTTTCAAATGGGCGGCCGTAGTCGTTGATGATCGTCGAGCCGAGGTGGTAGCTATCCATCAGCGGTGTGCCGCTGATCCCGCGCGCCTCAGTGTAAATGGACTCCACGCGGGAATTGCCCTCATACCTGGGGCAGGGAGCCTGGAGACCAGCGCCAAACTCGCGCATCAACGACTCATAGATGTCGGACGCCTCGTCTGTCCCGGGTCCGGCGTCAGCATCCTCGAGTCGAGATCCGGCCTCTTCGAGCATGCGGTCCACGCTGGAACGGGTCCATGGACGCATGCTCAGAAACACTGTATCAACGAATCCCAGGGAATAGAGCCGCCAGACCGCCGGATAGACCCAACTGTCCACCGGGATGTACGGTGAATCGATGGAAGATTGTTCGCAGACGGACGCAGGAATGTTGGAGTTGTTGCCTAATTGGCCGCCTTCTTCGGGGCCAAAAGGTTGCATGGCCAACAGTGGATTTGCTGCGGCAAAAACAAGCGCTGCCAACAAGGGCGCAAAGTGTGAAACGGGACCAACGACCCACCGTCTGCTGACACTCATCTCCACATCCTATCATCGGCGTGCTGTTCGAAATTACGTGAAAAGCGCCCGTAAAACGGCCTCACGCCAACCTTTGATAGCCGGTCTTGAAGCCGCCCATCATTGGACGAGTGGCGAGCAGATTCGCCCTGGCGAAACTGGGAAGAGCTGTTTAAGGAGCGCTGCCGGAGGGCCAACGCTCGCACCTCATGCCAAACTGTTCGATGCAAAATAATGGCGAGAGGGGATCGACCGAGGGTATCTACGAGATAGTGTCCTGTCTCTAAAGTCCATA
>JBEKDE010000022.1:0-91857 GCA_050014515.1 Occallatibacter sp. | reverse complement strand
ACAGATCTTGTGGAACCAATTCGCATTGTGGCTCAAGAATTGGGTCTCCCAGTTGGACTTTTGTGCCCCGTCGCTAAGCCCGCGGCTGGACTCGCCCAGGTTGCAACTTTTGTTCGACATATTCGAGTGCAGCACATGCAGGCGTCTCAATTTCCCGAAACTATCCACGGTTCCCAGGTTACTCGTCCTGCATCCTGGCGATAGCCCTTCAGCTCCTGAACGTTTACTGCAAGGAGACCAACATGCGCCACCTGCGCTACGGCGTTGCGATGAGCCTTGACGGCTTCATTGCCGGCCCTAACGGCGAATACGACTGGATTGTGCCGGACCCTTCTATCGATTTCGCTGCCATCTGGGCTCGGTATGACACAGTGCTCATGGGCCGCAAGACATTCGAGATTGCCCAAACCAGGCGCAAGATTTTCTCTGGTTCCGTTCAGCGCTGGGTGGTCGTCTCGCGCACGCTGAAGGCCGAAGACCACCCTGATACCACCATCCTGAGCAGCGGCATCCATGAGGCTGTGGCCGCAATGAAGGCCGAATCGGGCCCGCAACCGCAAAAGGACATCTGGCTCTTTGGCGGCGGCGTGCTGTTTCGCTTTCTGCTCGATGCCGGGCTTGTGGATGCAATTGACGTGATGGTGATGCCGGTTCTGCTGGGCAGCGGGATTCCATTTCTGCCCGAAGGCCGCCGGCAGACGCTTCGCCTGGCGACCAGCAAGGCGCTGGCCAGTGGAGTTCTGCAGTTATCTTACGATGTTGACGGAGCCATTTCTCCCGGTTGATTGGAAGGCATTACGGCGCGAAATGTGCGGACGATAAAAGAGGCGAGTGCATAAGCATCCGCCTCTTCGCTATTCCTCAACCGGAAAGGTTCTTTCGATCAGAACCTGTAGACTACGCCGACTCCCGCCCGCGAGCTCCACGTTTTGTGGGGCGAGTTCCCGAGTTCTGTTGAATTGTTGATCAGCGAGAAGGACGACGCAATGTCGTCGCCATAAGCGCGCGCGGACAGGTGTTGGCTGATCTTCCATTCCATTCCGCCGCCGACCCCGCCGGCAAAGGAGATGTTCGGCGTCTGGCTCGTTCCGCCGATGTGCTCTCCACCCAGCAGGACATCGACAAAGCCGCTGATGGGCCCATAAAGGGTGGCGTGAAGCACCGGCCCAAAAAGGACCGTGGTCTCGTTAGGTTTCTGCGTGCTGTTTTCAATAGCCGGGCTGGAAAGAGATCTTGGGTAAAATGCCCCTTCCCCGGTTACGCCGAAGTACCTGCCCCAATCGCGGGTGAGGCTAAACTTGGCGCCAATCATGCCGTTGCGCGAAGTGTTGACATTGTTGAGGCTGGTGTAGGCAAAGCCGCCGAAGGCTTCCCACTTGTAGACTTTTTCAGGCTGGTCGTTATCCGCAGAGGTCCTGGCTGGGGCAGCCTGGCTGGCGGCCATTACGGGCATCATTGCGGCCGGAACCAAGGCCAACATCGAAATCAGAAACTTCCTCTTCAACTTGAAACTCCTCAAAAGCCGTGCTGTGGCCAGACTGCCGCTTCCGGGTTTCCCCGCTCGAGCCGGCGCCAGGACTGAAATCGGTACCCTCATAGACTATCCTCTCGACCCCGGTTCCATGAAGTCCTGCGCCATGAAGTCCGAAGCCAGCCGATCTGCTACGGCTGCCGGTTTTGGACCGGAACCGCCGCGGGCAGGTTCAACAATTTCCCCGCATTGTCTGATACTGTGACGGCTACGCCGCCGGGAAGATAGCGATTGATCACCTGCGGGTCGGACCAATCGAGGTCCCAGCCATCCTGAATGGCCAACACCGTGTACTGGCCGGGGACCACATTCCTTAACGAAAAACTGCCGTCGGAGTCGGACTGGTCGCGCCGTGCCAGCGATTGCAGCCCGCCCAGGTTCTTTGGCGCAAGCACTACCATTACGCCGGCTACGCCCTTGCCGTCGCTGCGCGCAAATCCCTGCACTTCGGTGGTTCCCTGGCTGACGATAGCCTGGATCGTCATTGGGCGGTCGCGCACTGTGATCCCGCTTCCCGCGTGGGTCGCGCCGTCCACCGTAGTTGCTGCGACGGCCAGCAGGCCCCCATTCGGTGCGCCGGTGCTCCCGACCTGGATTTCCCACTCGCCCGGCGGAACCGACTGGAAGTTGAAGACGCCGTGTGTGCAGGGGGTTGGGATCACATTCATGCGGTGCGCCCAGTCGGCCGGCACGAGCATGATCATTGCGTTGGCCGGAAATGTACCTGAGGTGAAGCGCACGGTCCCACTGATAGTCACGGATACCGCTCCAACGGTGGGATCCACCTGCTGGCTCGCCGTTGCGTCCAACTCGGTAATCCGCGGAGGATCGCCCTGTGTGAGCTCATATTGACCTGGGGCTACACCGCGAAACACGGTGCTTCCGCTTTCCATTGCGTCGAAAAAGCCGCCGCTCACGGCAGTGACCGGCACGCCGAAGATGGTCTGCTGCAACTCGGCGCGCGCAATTGACCCATCGGGCTTGCGCGGCGTCTGCACCTGGATGTGCAGGGCCGGGACGGCATGAAGGGTGATGTCCGCTTCCTGACGGCTGCCGCCGGTGACGACGAGCGGCGTTGCGGAAGCTTCCTCGGTGGTCGAGTCGAAATAGGTGACAGAGTAGGCCACGTCCAGCGCCGCATTTGTTTCCGGCCCGTCCTCAGTGTCGGGTCGCTTGCCCTTGGGCGCGCGGTTGTCGGCATACCAGGGCTCAGCTATCACCGCAACCGTGTATTCGCCGGGCACCAGGTTGGCAAACTCATATGTCCCCGTGTCGTCGGTCGTGGTTCCTTCCGCCTGGCTCATCCGCGGGCGGTAATGTCCAGCGCTCGTTTTCCTGAACAGCAGGACGCGGGCGTCATCTACCGGATCGCCACCGTCGGTGAGAACCACGCCGCGGATCACACCGCCGGGTGTGAGACGAAAAGTGAGATGCTCGGTGTCCTGGTCCGGGCCGGTCACAATTGCAGATGAATACTCCTGGTGCTCGTCAAAATAGGTGGTGCGAAATCCGCGCCGCGATGCAGTGAGCTGGTACTTTGCCGGAGCGAGTCCGGGGAGGGCAAAGCGCCCATCTTCGCCCGTTTCAACGGTGGATACGGTGTGGCTGTCGGCCACTGCGAGCGCAGCGACGGTTGCTCCACGTACCGGTTCGCCGGTCACTGCATTCACCACCGTGCCAGCGATGCGATAACCGCCGGTTGTAGCCGCATGCGCCGCCGGCGTGGTTTGCGCGAGGGATGGCAGGCTCCCACAAGCCAGAAACAGAGCGATGAACGCAAATTTGATGGCGGCTCTCAATGTTCCGGCACCTCCAGAACCATATTGGTGGTGGCACCCGCACTCAAGGTTATTTGCTGGCCCGGATTCGACAAAGCCGCCATCGCATTCGGATTTCGATATTCCAGGCGCACCGGCGTCGAGAAAGCGTACACGTGGTAGCTGCCGGGGGTGAGCCCATCCAGGGACAGCGTCGGGCCGGATGAGGGGTGCATGGTCATAGGCGGCAAATCTTCCGTGGTGTCGAAGTCGGGAACGACGTAGACGGTGAAAAACGGTTCCTCGCCGGGCACGAATGCGGCCAGCGCCGGAGGCAGGGTGAGCGCCAGTGTGGCGCAGTCGTCGCGCAGTGTCAGTTCCATGGGCGGCGCTGTTGCGGAAGGGCCCATTACCAGCTGCTCGCGGGCCAGGTTGACGCCGGCTGCGGAAAACGACCCAAGGCAGAGGCTGCGGTCGTTTACCTGGGTATGAATCCAGTTTGCGCCGGGCCCGTCGGTGTTCATCTCGAGCAGGTCCGGTCCTGCCGGCTCCGCCACTGCCTCTCCGCTCGAGCCTTCAACGGGTGCTTCGCCGCCTTCGATAGCCATTACCGTGACCATCACCGACGAATTCTGGTTGGCACGCGAAGCCGGCGCCGTTCCGGTGCGCACAGTGCGTACGCGAATGGGCCAGCTTGCCATGGGAGAAAGCGGAACGCGGATGTTGGTGACGGGATGACCCGCGACGGCTATATCCGCAAATCCCGCTAAGATTCCTTGTCTTCGGTTGACTCTAGAGGCGATGTAGGCTCCCGGGTCCGCTGGCGGCGCGGTTACGTAAAGCTGATAGTTTCCGTCTGGCAGGGTGGCCTGGATGCTGTGTGTTGCAGCATCGTATTGTGCGGTATAGGGAAGCCTGTGCCCGACAGCATCCATCACCACGGGAAATACAAACCCTGAACCCTGCTGGCCGTCGCCGAACTGGCGGCCTGTTGAAGTGACTGCGGTTGCCGTCACAGTCTGGAAAGGCTCAAGCGTGAGCGACAGATTCGCTTCCGCCTGCTCGCCGGGCTGGAGACGGATGCGCGCAGCACCTGATAATTCCCGCGCGTCGGGGTAGAAGACGCTGGGATAGCCGTTCCGTGCTACCGCGGCTCCGGGCACAACCAGGGTCGATGCCGGCTCGCTCTCGAGCGATGGCCGGGTATTGATCGCGAACACCCCGCTGGGCAGATTGCCAAAGCGGTATGCCCCATCGGCATTGGTTCGGGTGGTAGCGTTCTGCATCCACACTTCGCGTCCGTACCGTACCACGCGCTTGAGCAGCGTGATGAAAATTCCCTGACCGGGATCGCCAGTCGAGAGCTCGACATGACCATGAATGGCGCAGTCGGGGGTCAGGGAGAATTCAAGGTCCGGCATGTCGGCTGCCACCAGCACGCTGTGGGCGGGGCCATCGGCCTGGTAGCTGACCTCTTCAATGGCGTAGGGGCGGTCGCGGTAGCCCGGCTTTACCAGGCGGACGATCTCAGGCCCGGCGAGCACGCCCGGGATCTCAAAGCGGCCCTCGCCGTCAGTGAGCGCGCCCAGGTCGCCATCGCCCTCAATCCGCACCAGAGCGCGTGCGAGCGGTTCGCCGTTGGCAGCGTTGCGGACTATGCCGTGGAGCGTAACATGTGTCGCTGGTGAGGGATTTGTTGTCTGTTGCAGTGGCTGGGGTTCCTGCGCTTGAAGTCGCGGAGTGCAAAATGCGACTGCCAGCCACAAACCCACGACCCAGCAGGCCCGCACCGGGCGCTGGTGATGGCTTTCCGGCGAGCATAGTCTCCCGCTCATTCGTTCCTTGGCTGTTTCAGGGTCCACCAACCATTTTGACCGTTCCCGGCCGGGAAGGGAATCGGCGACGCGAGGAAAACTTTCCGCGGCTCCCGATCCTACCTCTGTTGAGAGGCGGTTCGCGTCTTAGTCGCGCTCCAGGTACCAGGGGATATTGATAACAATGATGCGACGGTTTCCGCGCATCAGCAGGATCACCTTGAGCAGATCGGCGCGGCGATTGTGGAGAAGATTTTCCCACCAGTGACGCACTACCAATTCGGGGACCAGTACGCAGATTTTGTGATAGCTGGTCTGCTTTTCCGCGTTCAGAATGTAGTCGACCATCGGGCCCAACACGTACCGGTAGGGGGATTGCAGAATCTCCAGCTTGGGAACGCACTTGCCCGCGGCGCGCAAGGGTTCGGCTACGTTCTTTTCCCAATCGACGCAAATCTGGTCAGGTTCTTCCACGGTCTGCACGTGCAGGCAGCGAATATCGTTGGACATGCTGAGTGCAAAGCTCAACGCTTTTTCGGTAATACGGCTCCAGCGGTCGATGGGCAGGACTACGATGGGCTCGGTCACTTCGGCGGGAACAATTGGGCGGTCGAGCGCGACGTCCTTGTCTACGTGAACATAGTGCTTCTTGACGGCGCGCATCAGCAGGACCATCGCCGCAATCAACAGTGCTGTAATCCACGCGCCGTCAACAAACTTGGCCACCAACACCACTATCGTGGTGAGCCCTGTGGCGAATGCGCCCAACGCGTTTACGCACATGCGCACCGGTGCGCCACCCTGCCGCTTCCAGTGCATAACCATGCCGGCCTGTGAAAGCGTAAACGCCATGAACGCGCCGATGGCATAGAGCGGAATGAGACGGTCGGTGACGCCGCCGAAAATGATCAGCAGAATCGCAGTCAGCGCCACCAGCACGTAGATTCCCCACGAGTAGAGAAGCCTGCGTCCACGGAGCAGGAAGACGTGCGGCATGTAGTCGTCGAGGGCGATGGCGCGCGTGAGGCGGGGAAAATCTGCAAAAGCGGTGTTGGCAGAGAGTGCCAGCACCAGCAGGACCGAGGCGATGGTCACGTAGTAAAACCAGCCGCGACCCATTACTGCGCGCGTCAGCATTGACAGGACGCTCTCATAGCCTTTGACGGGGTCTGTAGCGCCTATGCCGTAGGCGCGGCAGAGAAGCGCAATCCCGGCCAGCAAAATCGCCAGGAGGACGATGATGATGGTGAGTGTGATCTTGGCGTTTTTGCGCGTGTCGTCGCGGAACGCCATTACGCCGTTGCTAACCGCTTCCACGCCGGTCATGGCCGTGCAACCAGAGGAAAAGACCTTCAAGAGCAGCCATGCGCTGACCATGGCAGTTGCAGGTGGAATTACCGGCAGTGCAGTTACCGGATGAGGATGGCCGCCAGTGTGAAATACTTGCCAGCCTCCCCAGAGGATGACGATCAGCAGTGTCACCGTGAACAGGTAGGTGGGAATCATGAATACTACGCCGGTGTCGTGCACGCCGCGCATATTCACGATGGTGAGGATGAGCAGCACGCCCAGGCACAACACAAGCGTGTGCTGTTGCAGGCTTGGCACGGCTGAAATGAGTGCGCCGACGCCGGCCGATATGCCGACCGCCGCGGTGAGCACGTAGTCGATCATGAGCGCGCCGGCGGCAAGGAGCCCGGCGCCCTCGCCGAGGTTCTGCGAGGCTACGGTGTAGGAGCCCCCGCCGTGCGGATATGCGTCGATGGTCTGCCGGTAACTGAAGTAGACGATGGCGAGCAGGATGACGATGGCCGCGCTCACCGGAACGATGTACTTGACCCCCAACAGTCCCAGCGGGATGAGCAGCGTGAGCGCCGCTTCAGGTCCGTATGCGGCGGAGCTGAGCGCGTCAAGACCGAAGATGGGAATGCCGGCAATGGGGCCGATGTGTTCGGCGC
This sequence comes from Occallatibacter sp., assembly GCA_050014515.1. Taxonomy (GTDB): domain Bacteria; phylum Acidobacteriota; class Terriglobia; order Terriglobales; family Acidobacteriaceae; genus Telmatobacter. The sequence continues at coordinate 84,797 of JBEKDE010000022.1, read as the reverse complement.
GTTCTTCGCTGGTGGCCAGAGGCCTGCCGAAGAGCAAGTCTTGAATGCGAGTGGTCAAAGCCATGGGTGGTTTTATCCGGCAGCTTGATTTCTAACGGGGAATATCCGCCGAGGGCATTGTCTCATGGCGAGCGAAGACAACGCCGCGCAGGCCTGCACACGAACGATGAATGCAGAGTTAAGAAAACAGGTTGGTGCCCAGCAGCCACATGATTCCCACTGCGGCGCAGGCTGCAGAAGCAGCCAGCTGAATCCAGCGCGAGTAGGACCGCTCCACGATGGTTTCGAATTCGAGGGGCGCGGTAACGCCGTCTTTGCCGAAGAGCGAAATGGTTCCGGTTTCGGCACTGGCCTTCGAGACACGAGCCTCGACGCGGGACATTTCTACGTACGGCTTGAGACCTCGGCGATACCAGCCCTGCACCTTCACGCGCTCGCCGACCAGCCGGTCGGCACTGCGCAGCGCAAAGAGCAGGCGGCCAAAGGGAATCGATGAGCGATAGAGCAGAAACATCATCCCCGTCTCATCGCGCAGGACGAGGTCCGGGCTCCAGAAGGCTCCTGGAATACCATGGCCGACAATTTCGCCTTCGATTTCAACTGCGCGCGGGCGCATCTGCGAGACGTTGAGGTCTTCAAGCAGCTCGACCACCTGTGCGCGCCTGAATTCGCCGCGATAGCGGAATGCGATGCGCGCGGCCCAGGTGATGCCCAGTGCGATGAGCAGCTTTGGCATGAGGTGTTCGGGCGGCACAATGCCGCGATGGGCCAGATCGCGCCCGATCCAACCCCAGGAGAAGAGCAGGAATCCGCACACGAGCGGCGCAGCCCAGACGAGAAACTCGATGGGGAATCCTTCCCAGCGCACGCGCTCATCGAGCGGCAGCGAGTAGAGCACGTTCTGGCCTTGCGCCTTGGCTTCGCGATTGAGCGCGCGCAGGCGCATCGCCGTGAGTGGGTGCGTGGAACTGAGCTCGTAAAAACGCGCCCATGGATTTACAAGGTCCCAGCGCATCACGCGGGCCGCATCTTCCGCGCTGTTGCCGCCGAGCGCAAGCGCTTCTCCATGGCTCACACTGGCAATGCCCATCAGCGCGAGCGCGCGGCCGGTCTGCAAGGTCTTGGTTGCCGATGTGTTCTTTTTCGATTCCTTGGTCAGGCGGCGCGCTTCGCTGGTTTCGCGCACCATGCCGTAGCCGATCTTGACCAGCGCCGACGCCAGCGCGCCGGGCGCATGGCCTTCGCAGGCTGAGAAGTGGTCTGCGCCGTATTCGCGGGTGCGGTTGAGCATCAGCACCATGAAGCGGCCAATCCAATAGGCGCAGTAGGCCGAGTAGGCCAGGGGGCGCAGATGATTGACGCGGTTGGTCCATGCGTAGAGTTGGTAGAGCAGCAGCGGAGCCAGCGCGGCAAGGGCCATCACCGCAAAATCATAGTGCGCCACGTGGCCGATCTCATGCGCCAACACGGCATTTGCTTCGTCCTCGGTCAGCACATCGAGCAGTCCGCGCGTCATCACGATGCGCGCGTCGCTGCGCAGGCGGCCGAATGCAAAGGCGTTGGGGGTTCCGCTCTCAATGATCCCGATGCGCAGCGGGGGAAGGTTGTGCTCCATGCACATCCGCTCGACATAGGCGCGCTGTGTCGTGGGGATGGCGTCTGTATCCCAGTCGATTGAAAAGCAAAGCTCGATCAGCCATGGTCCCAGCAGGTACTGGATACCGACCAGCACGACGACAAAGATGATGGCCCACCAGATGGGCGCGTGTCCATGCATCAGGTAGACGTCTCCAAGGGCGAAGACCATGCCATACAGCGCAAACAACAGGAGCATCGAGCGGCCAAAGAATCCCATGAAAAACTCCCCCTGATGGATTTACCCGCCAGAATACACCGGATTTAATTCTTGCTGACAAAAGAATTGAGGATTGGAGCGATTAGCCGAGGTGAGTTGAGATGTTGCCTGGCGGCTAACTCGCCGCCGGGAGGGTGAACGAGAACCGGCTGCCCTGGCCTTCGCTCTCTGCCCAGATTCTGCCGCCGTGCTGCTCGATCATGCTGCGGCAGAGCGCGAGTCCCAGACCAGTGCCGCCGCGGGCGCGGGTGTCGCTGGCGTCGCCCTGCTGGAAGCGCTCGAAGATTTTCTCGAGTTTCTCGGGGAGAATGCCGCGGCCCTGATCCTCAACGGTGAAGCAGACTTCCTGTTCCTCGGCAGGCTGCGCGGTCAGCCGGATGACTGTCTGCGGCGGCGAAAACTTGATTGCGTTGGTGATGAGCTCGTTCAACACCTGCAGAATCCTCGCTTCGTCTGCAAGGACGGTTGAGGGTTCCGCATCGACCTGGATCTCCACGCCAGCTGCTGCGGCGGTCACTTTTGCTGCGTCTGCCGCCTGCTGCAGAAGGCCACCCGCATCGAGCGCGCGGCGATTGAGCGGCAGCCGGCCCTTCTCCACGCTGTCGAAGTCCAGGATGTCGTTGACCAGGCGCACCAGACGGTCGCAATTGCCGATGGCCATCTCCACCATCAGCTTGCGCTTGTCTGGAAGCTTGTCCAGCGAGCCGGAAGAGATGAGGCCGAGCGAGGCGCGCAGAGAGGTAAGCGGAGTGCGCAGTTCATGGCCGACCGTGGAGAGGAACTCGTCTTTCATCTTTTCCAGGCGACGCCGCTCCGAGATGTCCTGGAAGGCGACGACCATACCCGAGATGCGCCCATCTTCAAGCAGCGGGCTGGCGCTGTAATCCACCGGGAAGGACGTGCCTCCGTGGCGCCAGAAAACTTCGTCGCGCATGCGAATGGTTACGCTGCGGTGCATGGCCTGCAGGATTGGGCTGTTGCCCTCGGAGTAAGGGGTGCCGTCGGCGCGGCTGTGATAGATCACCTCATGCACGTCGCGGCCCGTGAGCTCCTCAGGGGTGTATCCCAGAGCTTCTGCCGCGGCCTGGTTGATGAAGGTGAGTCTTCCGATGAGGTCGATGCCGTAGATGCCGTCGCCCACCGATTCGAGAATGAGTTCACGCTGCCGGGTTGCCAGATGGAGCGCTTCCTCCGCTTCGTGCTGCTCGGTCACGTCGATGCCGTGATTGAGCACGAACGGCTTTTCATCGGGCAGGTTCATGAGGCGGCTGCGGAACGCAATACGGCGATAGACGCCGTCGCTTCGACGGATGCGCAGCGAGCCCTGCCACTCATCCCTGGTGTCGAGTGTCTTGAGACAATCCTCGAACGCGGCCGCGCCCTCTGCATCAAGCAACTCGGCGATTGCACGGCCAGCGAGCGCGTCGGCCTCGTAGCCAAGCGTCTCGGCGGTGTAGGCATTCAGCGAGGTGAGCCGACCGTCCATAGAGCAAGTAAAAAGGAAGCCGAGGCTGTTTTCTACGACTTGCTGGTAGCGGGTCTCGCTGGAAAGCAGCGCCATCTCCGCCTCGCGCTGCTCGGTCACATCCTGACCGCTTACGATCAGGTACTGCACATCGCCGGTGGGCCCGGAAAGGGGGCGCAGCGTCCAACTCACGCGCCGCGCTCTGCCGCCGTGCGTTCTCCAATTGGTTTCGTGCGGCCCTGAAACCTCGCCGGCGGTAGCCTCGCGCAGCTTGTCCTCGGCCCATGCGCGGTCAGAGACTTCCAGGATCTGGTCAATGAAGGGCAGGCCCACCGCATCGAATTGAGTCAGCCCGGTAAGCTGCATGCAGGTGTAATTGAGCCGCACCATCTTGCCTTGGGTATCGAGCAGGGCGGCGAGGAAAGGAACCGAATCCAGGGTACCGGCGACGAAGCACCGCTCGGTGGCCAGCGCGCGCTCGGTACGCTGCAGGATGCGCTGAGCCTGTTCCTGCGAGCGCTGTCCGCGGTAAAACTCAAGGCGTGTGACGACTTGCCGCGCCAGGATCTCAAGAAGGGTGAGGTGTTCGGCGCTGAAGCGGTCAGGCTCCAAGGCCAGAATCGCAAGCGTTCCAACCACCTGGCGCGAGCTGGTGATGAGCGGCGTTCCCGCATAGGAGTGGCATGGCCGCGCGCCCATCAGCGGAATTCCTTCATGCGGAAAGCGCTTGTCTTTGCTGGAGTCGCGGACCAGCAGCGGCTCGCCTTTGTCCACTACCCACTGACATGGGCCGAGAGTGCGCGGCTGATCCGGGGCCTTGAAACCATATTGGGATTTGAACCACAGGCGCCGGGAGTCCATCCACCCTGCGTAGGCGTAATCGGCGCCGCAGAGCACTGCGGTCAGGCTGGTGAGTTCGTCAAGCGCGGGGTCCGGTTCGCGGTCAAAGAGGTCGTATCCCAATCGTAATGGGGTCTCGTGGCGCTCCCCGACTTGTGACCCATGCATCGTTCCCATCCGGAAAGACACCCACTGTACAGTATCTGTCAATGGAAATCGGTTGAATGTGACACTTAAATGGGAGTAAACGGGGATCGTTGCTACCACTTAAGTAACGTAATTAGGTAACCAAGATTGCCGGAAGGCCGGAGATTTGTGCTGCCCTGATTCACTGACGCTTGTCCGTTTGAACGATTGACGTATCAGGTTTGCGTTTTGCCTCCCTTTTTCTTTTCAATGAGATGGGAGAGTCGTTTTTTTAGGGGAGCTTGCAGCAGTCGCCGCCACTGACGGGCTCATTTGCGCCGGCGTCGAGAACAACCTTCCAATTGCCGTCGGGCTGCTTGCGCCAGATCGTCATGTAGCGGCCGGAGGTGGTTACCGGATTCCCGTTGGCGTCTTTGCTGTGCCCTTCGAAGTGCCCCCAGGTGTAGCCCATATCCCCCGAAGGCCCCATTTCCGCGTCGGTCGGCGTCCAGGTCAGCTGGTAGTCTTTGGGCGACCAGTTGGCGGACTTGACTATGGCAACTTTGCCCACCAGCGGGGCCTGGCCGTTGTTGAGCGCCACGCCGTCTTCGGCAAACCAGTTTGCAAAGGCGGCTCCGCCGTACTCCAGCACGTCCTTGGCAAAGCGCGTCTCCAAGTCGAAGAGTAGGATTTTGCCGGGCTTCATCGTGACGTCGCTGAGCGGATTGGGGGCGCTTGAGGCCGCGCTGCCCGGCTCTGGCAATTGGGCCGTGGCAATGGCCGGCGCTCCCAGTCCGGCCATCAAACATCCGATCAGAATCGCTTTCCCGCTCGCGCGCATTGCTTCATCCCTCCCGCAGACGCTTCATCGCCATCGTACAACGCCGGGATGCAACTGATGGATTTCCCGGGGGATTGGTTCCGGAGCCGCTACTTTGGTCACCGATTGGCGTCAAAAGATTCAGCGTCCGGCGATGCGCGGGGTTGATATACTCTAGTGTGTTTCATGCGCGCTGCCACTATCCGGCTGAATCGAAGCTGGTCGGACCCTGGCACGGTTGCGCGTCTGGGTAGATCCCGGCAATTCCCGGGAGAAGGAAGTTCATGGGAGCACTGCTGGAGTCCATCCATTCACCTGCCGACCTGAAGCGTCTCAACTTTACGCAGATGGGCGAGCTGGCAGAAGAGATCCGCGAATTCCTGATTCAGACGCTATCCAAGACAGGCGGACACCTCGGCCCCAATCTCGGCGTGGTGGAACTGACCCTGGCTCTCCATGCGGTCTTCGACACACCACAGGACAAGCTGCTCTTCGACGTCAGCCACCAGGCCTATATCCACAAGATTCTCACTGGCCGGCTGGACCGGTTTGAGACGCTGCGCCAGCCGGGCGGCCTCAATGGCTTTATGCTGCGCACTGAGAGCGATCACGATTGCTACGGTGCGGGCCACGCAGGCACTGCGCTTTCCGCGGCCCTGGGCATGGCGGTGGCGCGCGATCTCTCCGGGGGCGACAATCACGTGATCGCCGTGGCGGGTGATGCGGCTTTCACCAACGGCATCTCTTTCGAGGCGCTCAACAATATCGCCGACCAGACCAAGCGGTTGATTGTCGTTCTCAATGACAACGAGTGGTCCATTGACCGCAATGTGGGCGCCATTGCCCGCTACTTCCACAGAATCGTGACCAACGAGCACTACAAGAATCTTCACGATCAGGCGCATCGCATCCTGGAGCGCTTTGGCGGCAAGACGGCGTTGACTGTTGCGCGCCGGGCTGAAGAAGCCGCAAAAAGCCTTCTGTGGCCTTCCGTGCTGTTTGAGGAGTTCGGCCTGCAGTACTTTGGCCCAATTGACGGCCACAATCTGCCGCTGCTGATTGAGACCTTCAAGTTTCTCAAGAGCGCCGACCATCCGGTGCTGCTGCATGTTCTGACGCAAAAGGGCAGGGGATTTCAACCGGCGCTGGATGGGCAAAAGAAGTTTCACGGCCTCGGGCCGTACGATCCGGAGACCGGAAAGACCAAGCCGGCGGGCCAGCTTACTTACGCCGAGGTTTTTGCGAACACGCTGGTGAACCTGGCCAATGACGACCCAAAGATCGTAGCGATTACAGCGGCCATGCCCAACGGGACGGGCCTCGATCTTTTCAGGCCGCATCACCCGCGCCGCTATTTCGACGTGGGCATTGCCGAAGAACACGCGGTGGTATTTGCAGCGGGAATGGCAACACAGGGCTATCGGCCGGTGTGCGCTATTTACTCGACTTTCCTTCAGCGGGCCTTCGATCCGATTGTCCACGACGTATGCCTGCAAAAGCTGCCGGTGGTCTTCTGCATGGACCGCGCGGGTCTCTCCGGCGACGATGGCCCAACACATCACGGACTTTTTGACATTGCGTATCTGCGCGGCATTCCCGAGATCACGCTGATGGCTCCCAAAGATGAAGATGAGCTTGCCGACATGCTGCTGACGGCAGTGCAGATTCCGGGGCCAAGTGCGCTCCGGTATCCACGCGGCGTGATATCGGGTGTGGCACGCAAACCGGAACCGCAGGCGATTCCGGTCGGCAAGGCAGAGTTGATTCAGGATGGCTCTGACGTGGCCATCTTCGGACTTGGCCCGATGATGAGCCTGGCCAAGGAGTTGGCTGTGTGCCTGGAGCACGACGGCTACTCCGCCGCGGTCATCAATCCTCGATTTGTAAAGCCGCTCGATCGCGAGATGCTTGAGCTGTACGCGCGGCGCGTGTCTGCCATTGTCACTTTTGAAGATCACGTGAAGATGGGCGGCTTTGGCTCGGCCGTGATTGAAGCCCTTAAGGACATCGGCTGTTCCGTTCCGGTGGTGCGGATCGGCTGGCCCGACCGCTTTATCGAGCACGGTAAGGTGGATGATCTGCGCGCCAAGCACGGCGTCTCAGTGGAAGAAGCTCTTGCACAAGTGCGGCCGCTACTGGTGCGCCGCATGAGGCCTACGCTGGTTGCGAGCTAGGCTGTTGAAGCGATGCACAAGGCGCACCGAAGTCAAAATTCACATGCTCACCCTTTCTGATCGCGATAGCGGAGCGAGACGATTCGTCGTTGCTCCCGATTCGCTGTGCGACAATCCTCAAAAGACCGTCATTCGTATGGGAATTCTCCGAAATGCACTGCTGGGAGCGACCGGTGCGGCACTGGCCTGTGTAATGGCCTGGCCGCAAACGCAGTCCGCCACCCTTTCCAAGGACAATGAGGCACCTCCGCTGGTGCTAGCCGGTGGAACATTAGTGGATGTAACCTACTGGGGCCAGTCTGCCAGGGATCTTCCCAATTCCGTGGTGATCGTGCGCGACGGTCGCATCACAGACGTCGGCGCGGCCGGTGCCGTTTCGGTTCCAAAAGGCGCCAGGGTGATCGACTGCACCGGCAAGTTCCTGATACCCGGGCTCGTTGATGGCTTTGCCGGCATGAACTCCCAGGGTCAGGCCAATGCAAACCTCTATATGGGCGTCACCACAGTTGTGGCAACTGCCGATAGCCGCCGCGGATTCATCGACTTTGCAGCCAGCCCCAGCCCGCATCTCTACCTCGCAGATTCGATTGGCACCACCGACGATTGGAGCTTGCTGGCCAGAAGGCCGGAGTGGGCCTCCAAGCTCAAAGAGGGTGGGCATCCTTCCGAGTTGAGTCCAGAGGATACCGCGCGCCAACTGACGGATACCGCCAAGCTTGGCACCCGCGTTCTGTGGCTGGGACATGACCTGACCGCGGCCAATACGCAATGGATTATCACCCGCGCCCATCAGATGGGGCTGGTCACCTACGGGGAGTTTGTCTCAACTCCTTATACGGTCGGTATCGAGGCGGGCGTGGACGCACTGCTGCACATGGGACGCTACGAACTCGGCGTGATCCCCGATGAACTGCAGAGGCCGCTGGTTGAGAGTCCGGAAGGCGCCACCGCCAATACCGCTTACGACTATTCAGAGCGTGTGCCGCCCACAGACCCGCACCTGCGCACCTACGCCAAATTCATCGCGACACATCACGCCGCGCTCATGCCCACATTCAGCCTCTACTTTCTGCAGTTGCCCGATCACCGCAACCTGTGGAAGGAGCCGGCCGCCCGCCTGCTTGATCCGGCGCACATGTCGGACCCCTCCGACCGAGCGACGGGGGAGCTGGTGTACCCACTGGCCAACTGGACGCGGCACCTGCCCGCTTCAACTCAGCGGTGGTTGGAAGAGAGCCCGCGAAAAAAGGCCGACCAGGCTGCGCTGCGGCTGTGGAACATCAACGAAACCATCTTCGCGGCCAGTCCGCACTATCTGGCTGCTTCAGGCGCTTCAGCCATGGGTACGATGGCCGGCATCTCGCTGCATACGGAACTGGAACTGCTGGTGCGCCTGGGCTTGTCTCCGCGCGAAGCGCTCGCGTCGGCTACCAACAACTACTCGCTGCAGTTCGGATGGAATGAACTGGGCCTGCTCGCTCCAGGACGGCGCGCGGACATCCTGGTTCTGGATGCCGATCCGACACAGAACATCTGGAACGCGCGGCGGATCTCCGGCATTGTGATGGATGGAAATGTGCTGGATCGCGACGCGCTTCTCAATCTGAAGAAATGATGGCCAGCGATGCGGGCACCTGGGGTGCGGCAGATGCTCGCTCCTCTCACGCACTGACGGGGGTGGTTTTCGCGTGGGCGAAAGGTGCCGGGTCCAGAGGAAACCGTGATCAAACACTGGCATTCAGCATGAGTGGACGGGATCAAAGAGCGAGGTGCTCTGCAAGGCGTGCTGCTACCTGGAGGCTCTCCGGCAGCGCTTTCTGGCGGAAGGCGAAGCGGCGGGAAAGCTGTCGCTGCGCAATGGGAGCGGCAATCAGCCCGAGAATTCCGTAAGGCTGGTCGAAGTCGATCGTGTCCGTCACGAGGGTGCCGCGCACGCCGTCGCGCGCCTGCTCTTGCATCCCGTGGCGGTGATGGAAATACTTGAACGGCCCCTTCACCTGCTCGTCGCAGAAATGGCTGTTCCATACAAACTCAGTGATTCGTGCTGTCCAGGCTACTTTGGGCATCCAACCCAACGGTTTGAAGCTGATCTGAATTATCGAACCTTCTCCTGCAACTTCACTGGGAAAGTGGCGGAGTAGCGGGGACGCGGGCGGGCGCTGAGGCGGAGCCTGAAGGCGTACTTCCAGAATCCGGGTTTCCAGATCATCCGGCACAAGGTGCAGGAGATTCGATGAATTGGCGAAGAAAGAGAAGACCAGATCCACGGGAAACGGCACCCACTGGCTGGTTTCAAAGCGCTTCATCCTAACCAAAGTAGCATAGCTCTTGTGTGCTTTTGAACAGGCCTGTGGGCTGACGGGCCGGCTGGATTTGGTCCCGCCGGCCCGCGCTTTTCCGCACTGACGATGGTGGTTTATTTGGGAAGAAGAACTGAGTCGATCACATGGATGACGCCATTGGTCGCATAGAGATCTGTCTTCGTCACGATCGCCTTGCCACCCTTTTCATCGGTCAGCACAACTTTGCCGTCATCAATCTGAGCTGTCAACGTTCCTCCGGCCAAGGTCTTCAATTCAGCTTTGCCGCCGCCCTTCTTGATCAGCTTGATCAGTTCCTGGGAGGTCACTTTGCCGGCGACCACGTGATAGGTGAGGATATTTACCAGTTGATCCTTATTCTCCGGCTTCAGCAGCGTATCCACTGTGCCGGCAGGCAGCTTGGCGAAGGCGTCGTTCGTTGGTGCGAACACCGTAAATGGACCGGCGCCCTGAAGCGTGTGCACCAGGCCCGCGGCCTTTACCGCGGCTACCAGGGTGGTGTGGTTGGGGGAGCCTGCGGCCACTTCGACAATGTTCTTGGTCGGTTTCATCTGTGCCAGGCCGGCAACGGAAGTGAGTGAAAGGGCGAGGACTGCAACTGCAGCGGAGAGATTCTTGCTGATGCGGAACACGGAATGAGATACCTCCGGGGAATTGAACTACACCTCCAGGACTCCGCAGACCGCGGTTTTGATTCATTGCATCAAATGCATGGTTGATTGCATCAAAAAATGACAGTATTTTGATCGTAACGACAAACCAGCTCGCTTAAGGCCGGCTTTCCGGCATTCGAGGCGGTTTTTGAACAGAACCGGGGTGCATCGTTTAACGTAGGAACAAGGACCCGGTTTCAAATCCGCACTTCCGGAAGATCATGGTAGATTCCCCAGAGCAGTCGACGAGCAGGCCCAAGCGGCATAATCGTTGGCTGATTCTCATTGCTGTTTTCAAAATCACCCAGGCGCTGCTGTTTATCGCCCTTGGGGTAGGCGTGTTGCGCCTGCTTCATAAGGACGTGGGCGATATGGTGAGCCAGTTTGTCGAGCACCTGCGTTTCAACCCGGAATCCCATTTCGTCAACTTCATTCTGGTGAAGGCATCGATCGTGGATGACAAGATGCTGCGCCGGATCAGCTCGCTGGTGTTTGGGTACGCGGCGGTCGGGCTAGTGGAAGGGATTGGGCTTTACCTCGAGAAGACCTGGGCCGAATACTTCACGCTGGTCATCACGGCATCGTTCCTGCCCTGGGAGATCTTCGAGGTCCTGCACAAGATCACCTGGATTCGCGCCGGATTGCTGACCGTGAACATTCTGGTCTTCCTTTATCTTTTAAAGGTTGTAATGGAGCGGGCGCGGCTTCGGCGTAAATCTTTACCGTCGTGAGCAGGCTGGGGCGGATGTGAGGGTGCCATTGCAGTCTGTCTTAGGGTAGTAAGACACGACTTTCGCTTTTTATTCCCCTACCACGCTTCGGCTGGATTGTCCAGCAATAGAACCAAAGCATACAACACTACATATTGTGGTAATTAAACCAGCCTAATCTATTAGGCGAGATTTCCACATTTGTCTCCAGCCGCACAGCCTTTTAACCCATTTTCTTCTTTGCGCGATCTCGAAACCGGGGTAGTATCGACCTATTGGTGGTCCAAAGTGGAGCCAAAGGGAGTAAATCGACTGATTTTCAGGTAACTTTACCTCAGTCTTCCCGTTTCATAAGGATTCTAGGCCCAAAACGGCCGGCAAGCCAGCCCGAAAGCAGGAAAAGCTGGCATCCGGCCCAACCCTCAACGAAGTCAGGCAAGGGAAGTTTGGCCGGAGCCACAAGAGGAAGTTCAAGATGTTTCGCGGAAACCATCCGGCCAAGGTCGATGAGAAGGGACGGCTCAAGCTCCCCGCTGCATTCAAGCAGCTGGTGGATGCTTCAAACGTAACCCAGTTCTACATCACCAGCGTGGATGGCAAGAGCGCCGAGATCTGGCCTCTGCCGGAGTGGGAGAAGCGGGAACAGCAGTTGATGGATTTCAGCACGCTGGACGATGCGGTGCAGAAGTACCTGGATCTGACCAGCTATTACGGGCACCAGGTGGAGATCGACAACCAGGCGCGGGTGCTGCTGCCGCAGATTTTGCGGGACTCGGCAAAGTTGGACGCCGAGGTGACGGTCTTCGGCAAGCTGCTTTACCTGGAAGTGAAGAACCGGGAGATGTTCGAGAAGAACCTGCCGGCAATGGAAATGACGGCGGAGGATCGCAAGGCGATGGCCACGATTCTGAGCCGCAAGAGTTGAGGTTCAACCCCTCAGGGGGAGCGCATGACGAGGTCGGGTGAACGGCATGCGAGTGTTCTTTTTCAACCAGCGATAGACTTCCTCCGCGTACGCGCAGACGGAACCTACCTTGACTGCACGCTTGGATTGGCGGGTCATTCCGAAGGCATTCTTCGGAAACTGGGGCCGCAGGGACACCTGGTCGCATTCGATCGGGACCCCGAAGCGATGAGTCTGGCCAAGGTTCGGCTGGCACGGGTTTTGAACGAGATGGGCAGCGAGGCCCCCAGGATCACGCTGGTGGGCGAGGCGTTCAGCAACGTGGCAGAGCATGTGCAGCCGGCATCGCTCGATGGTTTGCTGGCCGACTTCGGCGTGAGCAGCCTGCAGTTCGATGAGGCGTACCGGGGATTCAGTTTTCAGGCAGATGGGCCTCTAGACATGAGGATGGACACACGTCAGGGCCGGACCGCCGAACAAGTGGTAAACGAGGCTGACGAGCGCGAGCTTGCAGACCTCATTTACGAATACGGAGACGAAAGGAGGTCGCGGAGAATCGCCAGAGCCATTGTGCGGGGGCGGCCGGTAACAACCACGGGGCAGTTGGCCCGAATTGTTGCCTCAGCCGCCCCGGCAATGAAACAAGAGCGGATTCACCCGGCCACGAGAACCTTTCAGGCGCTTCGTATTGTCGTAAACCGTGAATTGGATGAAATCAGGGATTTGCTGGAGGCCGCACCGGTGTTGCTTAAGCCCTCTGGACGCCTGGTGGTTATCAGCTTTCACTCGCTGGAAGATCGCATCGCGAAAGACAGTCTGCGGGAGGGAGCCCACAAGGGCATCTGGGAGATTTTGACCAAGAAGCCGGTGATCGCGGACGAGGAAGAGATTGAACGCAACCCCCGCTCGCGCAGCGCAAAGATGAGAGCGGCGGAGAGAACGAAAGGCAAAGCTCAGTGATCGGGGCTCAGTTGTCAGTTGAAGGTCTTCGCGGACTGACCACTAGCCACTGACGACTGACAACTGCGACGCAAGGAGCAATTATGGCGGCAATGACGACAACCTATTTCGAAGCGGGACGCAGCTGGAGCGCACGCGTTGCCGAACGCAACGGCGAGCTTCTGGCTCAGCAGGCTCTGCGCCGCCGCGGCGCGCGGACGCCGGAGTTCTTCTTCCACCGCCAGATCGACAACTCCCGCCTGGTGAAGGCGCCCGACCCGGTGCGGGTGCGCGAGATGCGCATCTTCTGCGCGGCCATCTGCGTGCTTTTCACGCTGGTCATGATTTATGGCCTGCAGCACTTCAGCGCCATTGAAGGCGGCTATCGCGTCGAAGCTGAAAAGCAGCAGCGCGACCAGTTGCGCGAAGAGAACCGGCAATTGCGGCTGGCCGAGGCCCAGCTCACGCAACCGGGGCGAATTGACACCATGGCACGCCAGCTGGGTCTGGCCGAACCGCAGCCCGGACAGGTGATTCATCCGACCGCTCGTCCCGATGTGGGCGCTCCTGCGCTGGCGCAGGTTACGCCGCCTCAACAAAGCAGTTTTTAGCTCTTAGCCTCTAGCTTTTATCCCTGAACTGGAAGGGTCAACATTGTGGGTCGCCCACAGAGGTCTTCGTTGGCAGGCAAGTATCAAACGGTAAAATGGATGAGCCGAAGCGGCTGGAACCTACGAGCCCGAAGCTAGGAGCTAGAAGCTAGAGGCTGGAAGCTGACGGTCGCCATGCAGGCAAATCTTCGACTCAACCGCAACGCATCGAATCCTCCCCGTGTGCCGCCTCTCAAGCGCGCGCGTTTCTGGTTGATCTGCCTGTTCTTTCTTATTTGGGCCTGCGCCATCGCAGGCCGTCTTTTCTGGCTCCAGATCGTTCGCCATCAGGAATTTGTTGAACGCGCCCAGAAGCAGCAGCAGCGCACCTTTGAGGTGGCGCCGCGCCGCGGTGTTCTGTACGATCGCAACCTGCACGAGCTGGCGATGACGGTTCAGGTCGACTCGATCTATGCTGTGCCTACAGAGATTGATGACAAGCCGGCGGCCGCTCACACCCTTGCCCAAATTGTGCATATCGATTCCGATGATCCGCAGACGAGTGAACAGGAGATTCTGAATCGCCTGAACAAGGGCAACAGCTTTGCGTGGATTGCGCGCCGTGTTACGCCGGATATTGCACTGAAGGTGAAGAGTCTCCCCATGAAGGGCATTTACTTTCAGAAGGAGTTTCAGCGCTTCTATCCGGACAACGAAATCGCTGCGCAGGTGCTGGGCTACGTGGGTATTGACGACAACGGCCTGGGCGGGCTGGAGCAGAAGTTTGAACCGCAACTGCACGGCGTCCCGGGCCGCATGTATATCGCCGTGGATGCGCACGCCCAACGGCTTGGATCGACCGAGCGCGAGCCCGAGCCGGGCGAGAATCTCGAACTGACGATCGACGAGAACATCCAGTTCATGGCGGAGCGCGCGCTCGATCACGTGATGGAGAAGACGCAGGCTGCCAATGGAACGGTGGTGGTGCAGGATGTGCACACGGGGCAGCTCCTGGCGCTGGCCATTCGTCCCACGTTCAATCCAAATCAGGCTCGCCGCACTACGCCGGCGCTGTTGCGCGACCATGCGGTGAGCGATGTCTATGAGCCGGGCTCGACATTCAAGCTGGTGACCTACTCGGCGGCGCTCGACCAGCAGGTGGTCAAGCCGGACGACATGATCGACTGCCAGGGCGGGCAGATGCAGCTTCCGGGCCGTATTATCCACGACGACAAGGATGACCACTTCGGCGTGGTTACCGTCCATTATGCGCTCGAACATTCAAGTGATGTTGCCGCCGTGAAACTGGTCCAGAAGCTCGGACAGGACAAGTTCTACGAATACATTCGCAACTTCGGATTTGGTCAGCGCACGGGCGCGGAGTTGCCGGGCGAGACGCGCGGCCTGTTGCGGCCTGTGAAACGCTGGGGCACAACGTCGTATGCGTCGATTGCCATCGGGCAGGAGGTGGCCGTGACGCCGCTGCAGCTGGTGTCGATGGTCTCGACCATTGCCAACGGTGGCGTCTACCTGCCGCCACACGTGCTCATGCCGGGACAGGTTGGAGCAAGTGCGCAAAAGGCAGGTGCACCGCAGGCGCAGCTTGCGGCGGTGCAGTTCAAGCCTGGAGAGGAGTTGCCCAATCCGCTGCCGGAGGGCGCGCATCGGGTCATCTCGGAGCTCACAGCGGCGCAGATGCGCAAAATGATGGAGGGCGTGGTGCTGTTCGGCACCGGCAAGGGCGCACAGCTGAACGGCTACTCCTCTGGCGGCAAGACCGGTACGGCGCAGAAGATCGATCCGGCAACGCATCTCTATTCGAAGACCATGCACGTCGCGTCGTTTGCGGGAATTGCGCCGATCAATAATCCGGTGATTTCGGTCGCAGTGATCATCGATAATCCGAAGGGTGCTTCGTACTACGGCGCGGCAGTCTCCGCTCCGGTGTTTGCCGAGGTGGCGCAGGAAGTGCTGGAGTACCTGGGCGTTCCGCACGACATTGATGTGCGTGCACCGAAGACCACTGGGAAGAAGGAAGCAGTGGTTGCGGAGGATGACGCCGGACAGGATACCGGCGACATCAACGCGCTCTACGCAGCCGCAAACGATTTGCCGAGCGACGATCCGTTGAAAGTCGGGCCGGGTGCGCAGGCCGCGCAGCAAACGGACCAATCCGCAAATTCTGCGCCGGCTGCAAGCCCTGTTGCAGGCAAGGACGGCAAGGCGATAGCGGGCGCGGCTGTGGCGAATCCGCAGACGAATCAGCAAGCGACACCGCAGGCAAAGTCAGCAAGCATGGCAACCGTTGCGGTCAACGACGGCAAGCTGCTGAAGGTTCCGTCGCTGATCGGGCTGTCGATACGCAAGGTGATTGAGCAGGCTGCGGCGGCGGGGCTTGAAGTGCAGATTACCGGCAACGGCACTGTGCGCGAGCAGGCTCCCGTCGCCGGCACCATGGTCCCGCCTGGGACACAGATTGTTGTGCGGTGCGGGCGGCGATAGCTTTCGTCGCTGTCAATGGAGGTTGCAGTGAGCGAATTTGCGGGCAAGGTTGCTCTGGTAACCGGGGGAAGTTCAGGCATCGGCAGGGCAACAGCCCTTGCATTTGCGAAGGCTGGAGCTAACGTGGTGATTGCGGCGCGTGGCGAGCAGCGCGGCAGAGAGGCAGTCGCAGAGATTGCTGAGGCAGGCGGCAATGCGCTCTTTGTTCCCACCGATGTTACAAAGGCTGCGGATATGGAACGGCTTGTGACGCGTGCTGTTGAAGCCTTTGGGCGCCTGGACTACGCGTTCAACAACGCTGCGAATGCGGACGGCTCCATCGGCGCCCTGGCTGAACTCACGGAGGCGGACTTCGATCAGTCAGTGGCCATCAATTTAAAAAGCGTATGGCTTGGCATGAAGTACCAGATCCGGCAGATGCTTGCGCAGGAGCCACGGGGCGGCGCGATTGTGAATACTTCTTCTGCAAATGGTTTGGGTGGATGCCAGGGCGCTTCGTTTTACGCCGCCGCAAAGGCGGGCGTGATCGCACTGAGCAAGTCGGCGGCGCTGGAGTATGCGAAGCAGGGAATTCGCGTTAATGCGCTGGTTGCAGGCGGCTTTCAAACGCCCATGCTCGAGAAGTCAATGGACCGTGCGGCTGGTGGCGATCCAGAGGTGCGGCAGGTGGTTGAAACCCGCTGGAAAGCCATGATCGCGGCAGGACGGATTGGCGATCCGGAGGAAGCCGCAGCGGCGGTTCTCTGGCTCTGCTCCAATGCGTCGTCCTACGTCGTAGGCCATTCGCTGATTGTGGATGGAGGGCTGACGGCGACGTGGCGCTGACGCGCTGCGAGTTTGAAGACGTGCCTAAAGGTAAAACGAGTCAGCGATCAAGGTCGTCCGGTTCCGGTAGGGCAACCGCGCCGGAATTCAAGTGCGGTCGTGGTTTCTTGGGCGCTCCAATGGGCGCGTCCGGAGGAATGCCCGGCGGCGTATCCGGTTCACCGCGTTCGGCGGCATCGCCGCGCAGGAGTTCTTCGAGTTTCCTGATTGTCTCCAAGTCTCCTTCCAGATAAGCCTTTGCAAACGCTCGCACATAGTCACCGACCGGAAACCCGCGCAGATCCCGCTCTAAATCGTCATAGATGAACTTTCCTTCCGCGCTCATGCAAGCATCTTACCGCCGAATCCGATACGAGCGCACTCAGCAAACTACAATGGAACCTGAGATGAATTGGAAAGAATTAGCTGAGGAAGTGACCGCCGTAGGCGCCGCTGACAGCTCTGCAGCGCCCAACATTACTCAGCGTCATCCGGCAGTTCCAACGCCACTGCCCCGGAATTCGAATGCGGTCTTGGCCTGAGTGGCACGCCGACTAATGCATCGCCCTCGTCGTCCGGCTCGTCGCTGTCCGAGGACCAGGCATTCCGGCCGATGAGGTTGCGCAAGATTCGCTGCAATTGTCCGAACAGACCCTGGCGTTGCTCATCCATGCAGGCATCTTACCGCAAATCGCTGCACGGAGCCTGCGCAAACTACAATGGAAGCCGAGATGAACTGGAAAGATCTAGCCGAAGAAGTGACCGCCGTCGGCGCTGCGGGCGATTCCGCCGAGCGCATTACGGGTATCGAATACGATTCGCGCCGGGTGCGTCCCGGCTCTGTGTTTGTCGCCATGAAAGGCGGATCGACGGACGGGAACCGCTACGTCGAAAAGGCGATCGCTTCCGGTGCGTTGGGCATCATCACGGACTCCGCGCCGAAGTTTGACCACCTGCTCGTCTTTCAGCCGGGCCTGCCTGTGCTTGAAGTGGAACACGGCCGTCGCGCGCTGGCCCAGGCTTCGGCAGCCTTCTTTGGACACCCAGAGCGGACGCTCGCGGCTACCGGGATCACAGGCACCAACGGGAAAACCACCACGGCTTTCTTGACGGAAGCGCTGCTCAACGCGGCAGCACGCAAGACGGTTCTTGTGGGCACGATCGAATCCCACGTTGTTGGTGAAGTGCGTACCTCGGTGCACACCACGCCGGAGTCAAGAGATCTGTTTGAGTTGATGGCGGAAGGCGCAGGCCGCGGAGCCACCGAGCTCGTCACGGAGGTCTCAAGCCACGCACTCGACCAGGGCCGGGCGGCTGGAGTCCATTTCGATGTCGCTGTCTTCACCAATTTGACGCGCGATCATCTCGACTACCACGGGACCATGGACAACTATTTTGCCGCCAAGCGGCTTCTGTTCGATGGTACCGCCTACCCGGCTCCGCGCGTCGCTGTGATCAATTCACTGGATCCGCGCGCAAGACAGTTGTCAGCCGCAGCGCTGAATGCGGGTGCGGAGGTTCGTACCTACGGCATCGATTCTGGCGACTGGCGCGCAGTAAATTGCAAGCTCACGCCGGGTGGTGCCGTCCTCGATCTTGAAACGCCCGCAGGCGCAGCGCAGATCACCTCGCGCCTTGCCGGCGAAGTGAACATTCTTAACCTGCTTGCGGCATTCACCGCGGCTCACGCGCGCGGGGTGGCGTTCGATCAACTTGTTACGGCTATTCCTCAGCTCAAGCCGGTTCCGGGACGCTTTCAACCTGTTGACGCAGGGCAGCCCTTTACCGTGATTGTGGATTACGCGCACACCGACGACGCTCTGATCAACCTTACGCATCTGGCTCGCCAGATGACGGCGAAGACGGCGGGCCGCGTGATTACGCTGTTTGGCTGCGGGGGCGATCGAGACCGCACCAAGCGCCCGAAGATGGGCCAGGCGGCGGGCAAGGGAAGTGATTATGTTGTTGCCACCAGCGACAATCCCCGCTCGGAAGATCCGCGCGCCATTCTGGCGGAGGTGGAACCCGGACTGAAGTCCACTGGCGTCCAATACATCATCGAGCCTGATCGCGCGGGTGCCATACGGCTCGCGCTGGAAGCGGCGAAGCCCGGCGACGTGGTTCTGCTTGCGGGCAAAGGCCACGAGAAGGAGCAGGTCCTCGCTGACCGGACAATTCACTTCGATGACACTGAAACGTCACTATCGGTCCTGCATGATCTAGGTTACGGTAGAGCCTGAAGAACAATGAAGCTGACTCTCGCAGAAGCGGCAATTGGTGCGGGCGCGGTGCTTGAGGCACCGGCCAGCATCGACAATTCAGGCGTGCTTGCGGTGAGCGGGTACTCCATCGACTCGCGCACGGTGAACGCGGGCGAGCTGTTCTTTGCCGTGCGCGGCGAACGCCTGGACGGGCATGATTTTCTGGCGGCCGCACTCGAACGCGGGGCCGCGGCGGCCGTGGTGTCACGCGCGCGCGTTGCCACACTGCCCGATGCGGTGCTTGCTGTTCCGCTGCTGATTACGGAAGACCCGCTGATCGCGCTCCAATCGCTGGCTGCGCACGTGCGACGGCAGTGGGGCAAGCACGTGGTTGCCATCACCGGCTCAGCCGGCAAGACGACGACCAAGGAAGCAGTCGCGGCTGCGCTGGGCGCGCGGTTCAAGGTGCTCAAGTCGCGTGGCAATCTCAACAACGGCTTTGGGCTGCCGCTTGAACTGCTGCGCCTGGAACCCGAGCATGAATACGCAGTGGTTGAAATGGGCATGAACCACGCGGGCGAGATCGCGGCCCTGGCGCGGATTGCTGCACCCGACTGGGGTGTGGTGACGAATGTCGGTACCGCGCACATTGAGAATTTCGCCGATGGACAAGCGGGGATTGCTCGGGCAAAATTTGAGCTCGTTGCAGCGCTGCCCACGACTGGAGTGGCTTTTCTGAACTGCGACGATGCATACGTCTCCCAGTTTGGCCGCGACTTTCCCGGCCGCGTGGTTTACTTCGGCTCCGGCCCGTGCGCAGATCCGCAGGTTCTCGAAGGTTCAGAGGACTCAGCGGGGCTTCATCTGAGATTTCGTGCCGGCGAGTGTGAAGAGACGCTGACGCTTCACCTGCTGGGCACGCATAACGCATCGAATGCGATGGCAGGACTCGCGGTCGCTCTGGAGGCGGGCGTTGGGCTTGGTGCTGCGATCGCTGCTCTGGCGTCCTTGACGGCCGGGGACAAGCGCGGCGAGGTGCTTGAGCTTGCCGGGGCAACGATTCTCAACGACAGCTACAACTCCAATCCTGAAGCGCTGCGCTCCATGATTAAGACGCTTGCGGGGCGGTTGGCGCGGAGGCGCATTCTTGTGGCGGGCGAGATGCTTGAGCTTGGCGAACATGGGCCCGCGCTTCACACTGCCTGCGGACAAGCCGCTGCCGAGGCTGGACTCGATCTCGTAGTTGGCGTGCAGGGCAATGCAAAATACATGGCCGAGGCCGCGTGCGCAGGCGGTGTTGCGTCGCTGTTTCTGCCTGATGCCGCGGCGGCCGGCCGCTGGCTGCTGCACAATCTACAGCCCGGAGACGTAGTGCTCATCAAGGGCTCGCGCGGGGTGCATCTCGAGCGGGCGATTGAGGCACTGAAGCAGCACGCGGAGGTTGGCTGATTCTGCGAGCTTCCACATCCTTGAACGTGCCAGGCCCTGTAAAATCAATCTGAAACGCGCCCCATTCCGGCTCTGGAGGCCACTTGCTTTACTGGCTGCTCTACGAAAAGCTTTTTCCGTTCTTTCACCCCTTCCGGATCTTCCGCTATCTCACCTTTCGCACCGCCTTTGCCTCGCTTACGGCACTGTTGATCGCGTTATTCATCGGTCCGTGGGTCATCCAGAAGCTGCGCGAATTCCAGATCGGCCAATACATCCGCGAAGACGGGCCGCAGACGCATCTGAAGAAGTCTGGCACGCCCACGATGGGCGGCGTACTGATCGTCATTGCCATTCTGTTGCCGACGATGCTGTGGTCCGATCCGGGCAATCCGTTTGTGTGGCTGACGGTGTTCTCCACGCTCGCCTTTGGCGCAATTGGTTTTGCCGACGACTACATCAAAGTCGTCCAGAAGCGCAGCCTTGGTCTGACTGCGCGCGCCAAACTTTTCTGGCAGGGAACCGCGGGTGCGGCCGTGGCCATCGCGCTCGTGGTCCTTACGCAATTCAAGATGTTCTCTACGCAGTTGACGGTGCCGTTCGTGAAGAGCTGGCGGCCTGACCTGTTGTGGCACTGGTGGCCGAGCACGGTTCCTCACCTGGGATTCCTGATCTTCGTCCCGTTTGTGGCGTTTGTGATCTTCGTGCTGATGGGCTCTTCGAATGCCGTGAACCTTACCGACGGACTGGACGGGCTGGCGATCGGATGCACCATCATCGCCGCCGGTGCGCTGGCGGTCCTGACGTACGTGAGCGGCCACGTGGTCTTTGCCGACTACCTTGAATTGCAGCGCATGCCCATGGTGGGGGAGCTCACCGTTTTTTGCGGGTCGATGGTGGGCGCGTCGATCGGGTTTCTCTGGTACAACGCACACCCCGCTGAAGTCTTCATGGGCGATGTGGGCTCGCTGGCGCTGGGTGGGGCGATCGGCACCGTCGCTATCATCATTCGCCAGGAACTGCTGCTTCCGTTCATTGGCGGCATCTTCATTCTTGAAGCGGTGTCGGTGGTGTTGCAGGTGGGCAGCTACAAACTCCGCAACGGAAAGCGTATTTTCAAAATGGCTCCGCTGCATCATCATTTCGAACAGTTGGGGTGGAGCGAATCAAAAATCATTGTTCGCTTCTGGATCGGCGCACTCGTGTTTGCATTGTTTGCACTCACCACGTTGAAACTGCGCTAGTCAGGGCGCGCGCGAGGCGCCCCGAGGTGCACAATAAAGATGTCGAAGAAGCCTTAGGAAAAACTCGAGATGATGGAACTCAAAGGCAAGAAGGTTCTGGTCGTCGGACTGGGAAAATCCGGTCTGGCCGCGGCCCTGTTTTTGCGCCGGCGCGGCGCACAGGTGACGGTCTCCGACGTTCGCAGCGCTGAAGCTCTCGCCAAGGACATTCCGGCCCTGCTCGAAGAGGGCATTATGGTGGAGGCCGGCGGGCACGGTCTGCTCACCTTCCGCCGCCAGGACCTGATCGTGGTGAGCCCAGGAGTGCCGCTGAATACGCCGGAACTCGCCCAGGTGATCAGCTTCGGCCTGCCTGTGATCGGTGAGCTCGAATTGGCGGCACGCTTCCTCAAGGGCAAAATCCTGGCCATCACCGGCTCCAACGGCAAGACAACCACTACGGCGCTGGTGGGCGAGATCCTGGCGAAGGCCGGCCTGCCAACTCTCGTGGGCGGGAATATTGGCGTTCCGGTTGTGGCCCTCATTGACCAAAGCACAGACGACAGCTGGTCAGTGCTGGAAGTATCCAGCTTCCAGCTTGAAAGCACCGTGGAATTTCATCCCAAGATTGCCGTGATTCTGAACATCACGCCCGACCACCTTGACCGTCACGGCAGCTTTGAGAACTATGCACGGGCCAAGGAGCGCATCTTCGCGGCGCAGGATGAGCACGATTACGTAGTGTTGAATGCCGACAACGCACGTGCCGCTGAAGCCGCATCTCGTTCTACCGCCCGGGTCTACCTGTTTTCGATGGAGCATTCGGTTGAGCAAGGCGCATGGCTTGACGATGGCTTTGTCGTCTACCGCGCGGGGAAGGACGAGCCTGTTGAGAAAGTTGTGCCGCTGACTGGAATTCCTCTGAAGGGTGCGCACAATGTGGAGAACGTGTTGGCCGCTGTCTGTGCTTCGCGACTGGCGGGTGCATCGGCCGATTCGATTCGCGAAGCAGTCGAAGCCTTTCAGGCAGTGGAGCACAGGCTGGAGTTTGTGGCCACCGTGAACGGCGTGGATTTCTACAACGACTCCAAGGCTACCAACGTGGACGCTACCATCAAGGCAGTTGCATCGTTCCAGTCCGGGATTCACCTGATTCTCGGCGGCAAGGACAAGGGCTCCGACTACACGCAGCTCGCGCAACTGCTACGCTCGCGGGTCCGCGCCATTTACACGATCGGGTCGGCAGCGGCAAAGATCGAATCGCAACTGCGCGGCACGGTTTCCATTCTTTCCTGTGAAACCCTGGACAACGCGGTAAGCGCTGCGGCCTCTGCCGCGCATCCGGGAGATGTGGTTCTGTTGGCACCAGCCTGCTCCAGCTTCGACCAGTTTGAGAGCTATGAGCATCGCGGGCGCGTCTTCAAGGAACTGGTCGCCGAACGGCGTGGGTGGAAGGTATGGCAAAACTCGTAGGAGTGGACAAGTGGCTGTTCTTCACCACACTGCTGCTGGTGGTGGTGGGGCTCGCCATGGTATTTTCCGCTTCCGCCGTGGTGGCCCAGGCGCGGTTTCACTCAGAGTTTGCCGATGTTGGCAGGCAGGCCGGCTGGGCGCTGGCAGGCGTGCTGGCGATGATCGCCCTGATGCAGGTGGATTATGACGTTTATAAGTCGCCGCGCTTCATCTATCCCGCTCTTTGCGTCACCACACTGCTGCTGGTGCTCGTATTCCTAATTCCGGGCTCGCACAACGTGCATCGCTGGATTCGGTTTGGCGGTCACTTCACGTTTCAGCCATCGGAGATCGCCAAGCCGGTGCTGGTGCTGTTTCTGGCGTGGTTTCTGCACACCAGGCTCGATGCGATGCGCGACTGGAAGCACACGCTGCTGCGCGCCGCGATTGTTCCAGTGGTATTCATCCTGCTGATCGTCAAGCAGCCCGACCTGGGCACGGCGCTGGTGCTGCTGGGCGTGACCGCAATGATGCTGCTGCTGGCGGGGATGCAGTGGAAGTATCTCTTGTTTGGCGCACTCGCGACTGTGCCGCCGCTCGCCGCACTGCTCTTCATGGTGGCGTGGCGCAGACAGCGCATGCTGGTCTTCCTGAATCCCGAGGCTGATCCGCAGGGCGCGGGATTCCACATCAACCAGTCGCTGATCGCTGTAGGCACCGGGGGACTCACCGGCCGCGGCTACATGGAAGGGATTCAGAAGCTCTTCTTTTTGCCCGAGGCTTCAACCGATTTTATCTTCGCCAATATTGCCGAAGAACTGGGGTTTATCGGCTCCATACTGATCCTGATTCTCTTTGTGGTGCTGGGAGTGCGGGGGCTGCGGGCGGCATTTCGTTCCCAGGATCCCTTTGCGCGCCTGGTCGCATTCGGCGTCACGACCACGATACTGTTGCAGGCTTTCTTCAACATCAGCGTGGTCCTGTCCCTGGTGCCGACAAAGGGCATTCCGCTGCCGCTGATCTCGTCGGGAGGGACATCGTTGTTTTGTACGTTATGCAGTGTAGGGATCCTGCTGAACATCACCAAGAAGGCCGACTGAGTGCATCTTCCGAACCATTTTTGGCATCACAACTCATGGTAACCTCGACGTAGGTTACCTCTGAATTCGGGCTCCTAATCTGAGTCCTGTTCGTCGCACTGTTTTCCCTCTGCGGTTCTCATTCGAAAGGCATTGCCTTGGCGGAACTACGGGTTCTGATTGCCGGTGGCGGCACCGGCGGACACATCATTCCTGCGCTTGCCGTGGCCAACGAACTGGTCGCGCGGTACGGGGCGGATGTGCTCTTTGTGGGCACTGCCCGGGGCATGGAAATTCGCCTGGTTCCAGAGGCCGGCTTCAAATTGCGCCTGGTGGATGTTGGCCCGCTGAAGAACGTCTCTTTGCTGACGCGCATGCGCACGCTGCTTGAGCTTCCACGCAGCATCTCGGCCTGCAAGCGTCTCATCCGGGAATTCAAACCAAACGTCGTTTTTGGCGTGGGAGGATACGCATCCGGTCCGGCCATGGCCGCGGCGCTGCGGCTCAAGATTCCTACGATGGCATTTGAACCGAACGCCATGCCCGGCCTGGCCAATCGCCTGGTAGGGAAGAAGGTGCAGGCTGCGGCGGTCAACTTCTCCTCGGCATGCGCGTGGTTCAACAACTGCGAAGTTACGGGTATCCCGGTGCGCCCGGAGTTCTTCACACTGCGGCCTCCCGCAGACTCAAATCCTCATCTGTTGGTGTTTGGCGGCTCGCAGGGCGCGCGGATCTTCAACGAGAATGTGCCGCGCATGATGGCTGCGCTGCTTGAAGCGGTTCCCGGCCTCACTGTCTTGCACCAGAGCGGCATGCGTCACGCGGCGCGTGCCTTTGAGGCCTACGCAGCCAGCGGCGCCGATCCCGATCGCTGGCAGGTTCGCCCGTTTCTGGACGACATGCCCGATTGCTTTGCACGGGCTAACCTGGTGATGGCCCGCAGCGGCGCATCCTCCGTAGCGGAACTGGCTGCCGCAGGGAAACCCGCTTTGCTGGTCCCATTTGCGGCCGCAGCCGATGACCACCAGAAACGAAACGCCGAAGAGATGGTCAAAGCCGGAGCAGCGGTCATGCTGCAGGAGTCCGACCTGATTGAACAGGGTAAGCTGCTGGATACACTGACGAGCTTGCTGGCCGACCCCGCGCGACTGGCCTCCATGGCCACTGCGGCCCGCACACAGGCTCACCCCGGTGCTGCCGAGCGCATTGCCGACCGGCTGGCTACGCTGGCTGCAACCACTGCCGAGTGACTGCATTCTCCACCCAATAAAAAGGCCCGCCTGCCGAAGCAGACGGGCCTTTCTGGTCAGTATCGCAATGTCTTACCGGTGTCCGCCGCCGCCGTGTCCGCCGCCACCTGCATGGCCGCCGCTGAATCCGCCGCGTGCGCCGCCGCTAAATCCGCCACGGGCTGCCGGTGCTCCACCGCGTGCCCCGCCGGCATAGCCACGTGCTCCGCCAGCGTATCCACGTGCTCCGCCAGCATAGGCTCCGCGACCCGCATAGGCTCCGCGACCGTAGCCGTATCCGCCGCGTCCGTATCCGTAGCCGCCACGACCGTACCAGCCGTGACCGCCCCAGCCATGTCCCCAGCCCCAGCCGTACCACGGTCCAACGCCCAGGAAGACGCCGCCGTAGAACCAGTTAGGCCCGTAATATCCATAAGGGGCACAGGCGTATGGGTAGTAGGAATAGTAGCCCCACTCGCAGGCCGGCGGCCCATACACTGCGGGAGCATCAACCACAGCGGGCCCAACGCCCACTCCCACAGCCACTTGTGCGTTTGCAGTTGCTATTGCCGCGAACGGCAAAGCCAAAATCGTTGCGAACAGAACCAGGCGCATACTCCGCATAAGAACCTCCTTGTGCCGGTCTGTCCTGCCCAGTCTCGCGATAGCGGCGATCTGGACCTCGGATTCGACCTAATTACTAAGCACTTGCCGGTTTCGGAGTTTGCTCATCCGTCCGGCTTCTGACTATTAGAACAGTGAATTTGCAGTTTAGTTGCGGTATTTTCTCAAAGAATCGCGTATTCGCTCCGAAAGAAAAGCCCTTGATGGCCAATCACTCCCGACTAAACCTGCCAGGCAAACTTCGATCAATGCGGATGCAGGATTCTGAGACGAGCCGCAAAAAGGAACGGCCTCTCAGGTTCGAGAAGCCGTTCCTTGATTCAGGCGATTAAGGATTCACGCGATTAAGTTTTCAGGTGATTGTGCCGTCTTGCCGGATTGGGCAGCCATGCTAGCGGCGGAAGCGCTCATGTCCGCGATCGAAACCGCGATCGAAGCCACGGGCGTAGACCCGGCCGCGATCGAACCGCACCACCGGCCCGCGCACGACGCCGTAGTTCCAGCGTCCGGGAACCCAGTAGCCGTTGGCATAGTAGCCGGCCGCCCAGACGTATCCAGGTCCGGGGCAGGGCGGAACGTAGGCCACCGGTCCGCGCACGTAAACTCCAAACTCGGCTGCCTGGGCCGGCGCTGCCGCAAGACCCAGGGTGCCCGCCACGACTGCTGCACCCAACATCCAATTCCGCATCGTTTTCATAACCTCTCCGTCCCACCCAGCCTCGTCTTACGGCGTCTTTCATGCTGTCTTACAGCCCCGCCATCAAGTCCGGTCCGGCTTCATTTTCCGCTGAGGCTTGGTTCCTGCCGCCTCCCGGTTGAGCCGGTTATGTACTGTGCAAACACTGCCAGATCAAAAGGTTGCGGAAAGCCAGCGAAAATAAATTGGCGCAACTTTTTGTTTCCGGCGGTGTCAGTGGCGCGGATCGGACCCGGCCGGACTGAAACTGCAGGTCATGCCAGGCGAAGCCAAGTCAGGCGGGTTCTCCATCCTTGGGGCCGGGGGCTTTTCCAAAGCCGCAGCGTCCTCGCCAACCCTGGCTGAGGCGTTCGCGCTCTTCCGGAGATAGTTGATCCCAGCGCTCGTCGAACCTCTTTCGCAACCTGGCACGCCCGTCATGGTTGTGGCCTCCGAAGCCGCCGAACAGGATGCGGCAAAGAACCAGGAGGCCGATGGCCTGCCAGAAGGTGACAGGATGCCATCCAAACAGCATGGGCAGCAGCCAGTTCCACAGGTGCATCACTACCTCGCCCACAATTCCCACGAAGACTACGAGCGCGATGGGCGCGAGAACAAATTTCCATTTCCGTTTCATGTTGCGTTCCTCATTTCCTTAAAAACTCGTCATGAATGCTCTTGAGCCGTGTGCGCAGATAGAGCACCGCGTAGCGTTTGCGCGCCAGCAGGGTGTTGATGTTAACGCCAGTCTCTTCCGACAGCTCCTTGAAGCTGCGGCCCTCCAGTTCGTGCGCTAGAAATACGGCACGCTGCTCGTCAGGCAGTTCGCTGAGTGCGAGTTTCAGCTCGTCCAGAAGCACACCGCGGAAATAATGGGCTTCTGGACCGGCATCGGGGGAGGGGAGTAGATCTTCGAATTCGAACAGCTCGCCGTCTTCGTCTGTCCCCGCGGCATCAGTGAAGCTCTCCGGCTTCTTCTTGCGGAAGAGATCGGTGATGCGGTTGCGCGCCACGCGGAAGAGCCAGCCGGTGACATAGTCGATTGGCATCAGCAGGCGATGGGCGGTGACCAACTCGTAGAAGACTTCCTGGAGTAGATCTTCGACGTCGGATTCATTGGGGACACGCCGGCGGATGAAGCTGCGCAGACGGGATTGCTCCCTGGCCATGACCTCCCTGATTTGCCGGTCCTGGATTTGCCGGTCCTGCTCGATCATCGAAGTCACGCTCATGGCTCATCCGTCTATTCCCAGGACGGATGGCGGGAGCAAATATTGTAGAGCTTCAAACCTCGCAATTGGCTCAAGCAGCCCGACTCACCGACTGGCGCAGTTCTGCGCTGAAGTGCAGACGCAAATGTTAACCTTGAACTTTGTTTCCCATGTTCACAACTTCTCAGCACGCGCACTTCATTGGGATTGGCGGGATCGGCATGAGCGGCATTGCCGAGATTCTGCTCAGCCTGGGCATGAAGGTTTCCGGCTCCGATCTGCGCCGCGGGCCGGTGACTGACCGGCTGGGACAACTGGGCGCGACCATTTATGAAGGCCACGACGCGGCGAACGTTGCCGGGGCTACCGTGGTCATAACCAGTTCGGCGGTCTCCGCCACGAATCCCGAAGTGGTCGAGGCGCACGCGCGCAAGATTCAAGTGATCCAGCGAGCGGAAATGCTGGCCGAGCTGATGCGCCTGAAGTACGGAATAGCCATTGCGGGCATGCACGGCAAGACGACTACGACGTCGATGGTGGCGAGCGTGCTTGCAGCTGGCGGGCTTGATCCGACGGTGGTGGTGGGCGGGCGCGTGGACGCGCTTGGCTCGAACGCGCGGCTCGGGACGACTCAATACCTGGTGGCCGAAGCCGACGAAAGCGACCGCTCGTTCCTCAAGCTTTCGCCGATCCTGGCCGTGGTGACCAACCTGGACCGCGAGCACATGGACTGCTATCGCGATATGGCCGACGTGGAGCGCGCCTATCTGGACTTCATGGATAAGGTTCCGTTTTACGGAGCGGTTACCGCGTGCATCGACAATCCGCAGCTGGCCGCGATTCTGCCGCGCGCACGGCGCCGCGTGTTTACCTATGGAACCGCGCCTGAAGCGGATTTCCGGCTCGAGTTTCTGGTTGCGGGGGCATCGTTAGCGGGTGAGACGCGCTTTGCGCGCTTCCAGGTGCAAACTACCGCGGGAATGCTTGGTCCTTTTGAATTGCACGTTCCGGGACGGCACAATGTGTTGAACGCCACGGCTGCTGTGGCGATTGCGCATCAGCTGGGAGTGCCGTCCAAGGAGATTGCCGAGGGACTCAATCGCTTCCGTGGTGTCGATCGCCGCTTCCAGTTGCGTGGCCATGCGCGCGGCATCACCGTGGTCGACGACTACGGCCATCATCCGACGGAGATTCGCGCCACTCTTGCAGCCGCGCGCGAGTGCGGGCATAAGCGCATTCATGTTGTCTTTCAGCCGCACCGGTATACGCGCACCAAAGACCTGATGGACGAATTTGCCGGGGCATTTACTGACGCCGACACTGTGACTGTGCTTCCGATCTATGCGGCCAGCGAAGAGCCGATCCCGGGAGTCAAAGCCGAAAATCTCGTAAGCCGCATCCAAGGGCCAATGGTGCACTTTGCGCCGGATTTTGCCTCGGCGATTCAGCACGTCTGCGGTGAGGCGCGCGAAGGCGACCTGGTGCTCACTCTCGGCGCGGGCAATGTGAGCCAGTTAGCTCCACAGATTTTGGCGGCCCTTGAATCCGTTTGACGGATGAGTTATTCGGTTTTGCTCTTCGTAGGATAAGATGGGGCTTCCCCGCAAGATCGAAAGTTTCCCGGCTTCAGAAGTACGGTAACTCCGTCTGACTTTGAGGCAATCCCGCAAGGAGACGCGGTTGGACCGACTCAGATTCGGAATCAAGCTACTCTTCGTCGTCGCGCTGACCGCGCTGCTGGCCTGGGTTGGCCTCGCATCCGGGCGCGGCGCGGGGCATGTGCCGGCTATCTGGTGGGCCAACGCTGCGCTGGCTTCTGTGATGCTGCTCGACCGACGCGGGCGCTGGCTCTGGCTGCTTGCAGCCGGGTATGTCGGAAACGTAATTGGACATCTTGTGTTTGGCGATCCAACGTGGGAGACATTCGCACTTTCAGCGTGCGATGTTGGCGAAACCACCATCGCGGTGCTGGGCGTGGCCTACGCGCTGGGCAGACGCGTGGACCTGACGCGGCAGCGCCAACTATTCCGATTTGTTGCTTTCGCTGTTCTGCTTGGACCGCTGATCGCCAGCCTTGCCGCGGGCTTGGTGCTGCACTGGGTCACGGGCAGTGCGCTCACGGTTTCACTGGTATGGTTTCCGGCGAGCGCGCTGGGCATGAGCGTGGTGGTGCCGCTGGTGCTTGGCCTGGCTCGCCGCGAAACCCGCGAGTTGTTTCTGCCCAGCCGGGTGGCCAACACGTTTTTTTACCTGCTGATGATTACGGTTGCAGCCACTGCGATTTTCTCAACGGCGGATTTTCCCTGGCTCTTTCTCATCTTTCCGCCACTTTTGTTTCTCGTGG
The DNA here is from genome assembly GCA_050014515.1 of Occallatibacter sp. Classification (GTDB taxonomy): domain Bacteria; phylum Acidobacteriota; class Terriglobia; order Terriglobales; family Acidobacteriaceae; genus Telmatobacter. The sequence continues at coordinate 54,627 of JBEKDE010000022.1, read as the reverse complement.
TTCGCCTGGGACTGAGCGGTGGCGTGCTGGGCTGCTGCGTGGTTGCGGCGATCGGAACCCAGTTCACGATCGCCTCGAGCGGCGGGCCGCTGGCTCAACTCCCAAACTCAAGCCTTGAACACCGCATTCTGATTCTCCAGCTGTTTCTGGCAACGGCGGTGCTCAGCGTGAGCGTCGTGGCCATTGTGTTTGCCGACCTGAAGCGCGCCCATGCCGCTGCCGGCGTAAGCGAGGAGCGCTATCGCCAACTGGCCAGCTCAATGGAGACGCTGGCTACCGAGGACCCGCTGACCAGCGTAGCCAACCGGCGACAGTTTGACCGAACCCTGCTCGGCGAGTGGCAGCGCGCCATGCGCAGCGGCACACCGGTCTCGCTGTTGATGATGGATGTGGACCGGTTCAAAGATTTCAACGACTTGTATGGTCACCCGGAGGGCGACCGCTGCCTGTGCACGGTTGCGCGCATTTCCGTCGAGGCTTCGCGTCGTTCCGCGGACACGGTGGCGCGCATCGGCGGCGAGGAGTTCGCCATCATCCTGCCGGGAACTCCCGCTGCCGGCGCCTTCGAGTCGGCGGAGCGCCTTCGCATCGCTGTTCTCGAACAGGGCATTCCTCATACGGGGAGTTCGGCGCTGGTGGTCACGGTCTCGATTGGGTGCGCCACGATGATTCCGCGCGAGGGAGCGGGAGTAAATGAGATTGTTGCCGCCGCAGACGCAGCTCTCTATGCCGCCAAGAAAGGCGGGCGCAACCGGGTTGAAGCTGCCATATAGCATTTACGCAAGATCGGAGCACCATGCCGTCCACCGTGCAAGACCACTTCGGCCAGATCGACATTTACGTTTTCGATCAGATACTGCGCGGCAACATTGAACCGGGCATGACGGTTGTGGATGCGGGATGCGGCTACGGTCGGAATCTCGTTCACCTGCTGCGCTCCGGCTGCCAGGTCTTTGCGCTCGACGAGGATGTACAGGCCGTGGAACATGTGCGGCAGCTTTCCGCATCGCTTGAGTCGGGGTTGCCGCCGGAGAATTTTCAGGTGGGTGTGATTGAAGAGATGCCGTTCGCTGACGCTATTGCGGATGTGGTTCTCTGCAACGCGGTGCTTCACTTCGCTCGCGACAATCGCCATTTTCGCGCCATGTTGGCCGAGCTTTGGCGGGTGCTGAAGCCGGGCGGGATGCTGTTCTGTCGGCTTGGCTCGCGCATCGGCATGGACTTCGAGCGGCTGCACGGGAATATTTTTCTCATTCCCGATGGATCGAAGTGGTTTCTCGTCGATCAGGAGATGCTGCTGAGGCTCACCGAGGAGTTGAATGCCGTGCAAGTGGATCCGCTGAAGACGACGATTGTGCAGGACTATCGCTGCATGACGACGTGGGTGCTGCGGAAGAGGAGAGGCTAGAGCACCTCAATAGACTGCGCCGCCGGCTTGCGTCGAGTGAATCGCTCCCTCCTGAACGGAGAGGGTATAGCTGACCGCGTCACCTTTCCAGGCCTTCAGGTCGAATGCGTGGCCTGACTGCACTTTGAGCACTGTTGCGCTGAGCGATGCGACCGGCTTCTCGATGGCGGGGATGATTGCGTCGTCGACGGGCCCAACAAAATAGGCACTGCCATGACCGATTACTGTGGCATGGCCGTCTGCGTCGACCAGAATGGCGGCGCGCTCTTCGATTCCGATGCCGCGAATGCCAGGGCGTGCTGCCAGCGGCAGGGGTTTGCCGTCGGGTTCGTTGAGCCGCGCGAGAAATACCAGAAGGCGGCCCATGCGGTCGCGCTTGGCAAAGTGCGAGTCGGTGATGATGCCCTTGAGAATTGGGATGGAAAGGAAGCTTCTTGTCAGTGTGATCCGCGGTTCAAACGGATTGGCTAGTGCTGCCTTGCTGTCAAGGTTGGGATCGTCTGGCTTGTCTCCCTGCGCGGTGTAGGCAAATTGGCCCAGAACGGCGAGGCCAGCACTGGTTCCTCCAACGGGCACACCGCGGCGGATGGCCGCGTTCATGGCTTCCTGCACGGGCGTGCCTTGCCAGAAGTTGATATAGTTGGCCTGGTCGCCGCCGGCGATGAAGAGCGCGCTGGCGTTGCGGATGGTTTTGGCCACGAAAGGGTCCGCGGCGGCTGCGCGGCTGGGGATGATCAACGTGGCAACCGAGTTCAAGTGGCAGACGCTTTGAATGTAGGGGTCATAAGCGTCGGTGCCGGTGGCGCGGAGCACGAGGAGGTCGCCGCCTCCGGCGTGGTCGCAGAGCCACTTGAATGCCTCGTCAAGATCGGCGCCGCCTCCCATGAGTGCGTAGCCGGCACGGGGAGAAGCCGTCGCGTTCTCGGCGTTGCCGGTGCGGAAGTATTTGCAGGCGGGGGCAGTTTGAGCCAGAGCTGGGGACAGACTGAGAAGCACGAGGCATCGAACCAATTGCCAGCGCCAAAACAGCAATGAGCGGGTCATTCCGGTAGATTACGGCATGACGGAGGAGAGTTGGCTGGCTGCGGGCGAGGACGCCCACCCTACAGCCGGTCTGGTGACCGGCGCTCCTTTCGGGGGTGTCGATCTTTGCCCCGTAACCCCATGGGTTCCCCCTGCGCCAATGCGGAAAAAACCCATCTTCCTGCGGGCTATAGTTGAGTCTGGCGATTCCCACGGCCCTGCTCAGGCGTGACCATTCAAGGAACCAGTAAAACTCGCCCCCAGCTCTGGGAGGATGAAGCGCAAGAGGAGCCTCGTTTCCGGCGCGTGCAGCCGGGTGTTCCCCCAACGGGGCGCACCCTGCCCGGCATGCCGCTGGAGATGGAGGACCCGGACGGCGACGATTTCGACCCGACGGGCAGGCCTCGCTTCAAAGGGCCGAAGACTCCCTGGTGGCGTCCGGCGAGCAGAACTGGCCGCGTGTTTCTTGGGCTGGCGGCTCTGGTTGTCCTGGGCGCTCTGGGAATTTCGGTCTACTACGTGAAGGCATTCCTCGGGCACGACTCCCGATTCAGGATTGCGGGCGCAGGCAATATTGAGGCGACTGGCCTGACCGAAGTGAGCCGCGCGGAGATGCTGCCCGTCTTTGGCGAGGACATTGGCCGCAACATCTTCCATGTGCCGCTGGGCGAGCGCCGCAAGCAGCTTGAGCAGATTCCCTGGGTAGAGCGCGCGACGGTAATGCGCCTGCTGCCGGACCAGATTCGCGTGCAGCTGGTGGAGCGCACGCCAGTGGCTTTCACGCGCATGGGGCATGAGATTGGGCTGGTGGACGCGAGCGGCGTTTTACTGACCATGCCGCCGGCCATGATGGCGCAGCATCATTATTCGTTCCCTACGTTGTCCGGTATCGATCCGCGCGACCCGCTGGCCTCGCGCCAGGCGCGGATGGCAGTCTATGGGCGTCTGCTGCAGGAGCTTGACTCGACTGGGCAGAAACTCTCGATGCAGATTTCCGAGGTGGATCTGACCGATCCCGAGGACGCGCGCGTGACCATGCAGGATGATGACACGCTGCTTCACTTCGGTGAGGATCACTTCCTGGAGCGCTACCAGCGTTTCAGGTCGCACATCGCTGAATGGCATCAACAGTATCCGAAGCTTGCAGCGGTCGATTTGCGCTATGAGCAGCAGGTTGTGCTCGAGATGACGCCGGGGACGAGCGCCGTCGCGGCTGCGATAGGGGATGGCGCACCGACGACGGCCGACTCTGGCAAGCCTTCCGCGGCGCAGCCGGTAGAGGACGCATTGGCTAAACCGCCCGCAAAGGCTAAGCCGACCGTAAAGGCTAAGCCTGCGCCGACCGGAGAAGGTGCAGCGGTCAAGGTGGCACAATCCAAACCGCCGTCGTCGAGCGCGAAGCCGGCTGTGAAGCCCGCAGCAACCAGCGGTTCGGGCCAGCTGAGCGCCAGGGCGAGGGCTCTTACCGCGAAAGACAAGGCCGCGAAGGCCGCAAGGGACAAGAAGAGGCGAGAAGCGATTCATGAGGCCAAACGTGCCTCACTCAACGCGGGCAAGCATAAAGCTGCCCCAACCCATCCTGCCGCTTCGGCGCAGGGCCAGTGAGCGCCATGAGCCAGAAACAAGACGATCTGATCGTGGTGCTGGACATGGGAAGCGCGTGGACGCGCGTGCTGGCGGCCGACCTGAATGAGGGCTCGCTGCGCTATCGCGGGCACGGCATAGTCGAGTCGGCGGGCATGCGCAAGGGACTCATCGGCGAGCTTGGGCCGGCGTTCAAAGCCGTGAAAGCCGCCAGCGAGCGGGCCGAGCGCATGGCGCGCGTCAATATTGACGAGTGCGTGGTTGGAGTAGGCGGACCGCACATCCGAGGGCTGAACACCAGTGACGGCTTCGATCTGGGCAACCGCATGCGTGAGATTAGCCGCGAGGATGTGCGCTACGTGGTGGAGCGTGCGCGGGCGATCGAGAGACCGCCGGATCGGGACATTCTTCACCTGCTTCCGCGCCAGTTTATTCTTGACGATCAGCCCGGCATCTTCGATCCGGTGGGAATGGTGGGCGCGCGGCTGAGAGTGGATCTGCACATCGCCACGTGTTCCGGCAGCGCATTGCAAAGCACGGTTACATGCGCCAACCGCGCGGGACTGGAAGTGTCTGAAGCGGTTCTCGAGTCGATTGCTGCTGCTGAAGCTACGCTCTCCGCCGACGAGAGGGAGTTGGGCGTCTGCCTGCTCGACATTGGAGCTCACTCCAGCGACCTCGCGGTCTTTTTTGAGGGCGCGGTCGCCTATACGGCATCGGTGCCGATCGGCGGCCAACACTTTACCAATGATTTGGCGGTAGGCCTGCAGATTCCTGTGGCCCAGGCTGAGGAGCTCAAGCGCCAGTACGGCCACGCGGTGGTGACGGCGGTGCCCCAGTTGGCGGAAATTGAGATTGCCAGCCCGCAGCCGCGGATGCTGCCGCTGCGGACGATCGCCGAGATTCTTGAGCCGCGTGCTCGCGAACTGCTTTATTTTGTGAAAGAGAGCCTGCGCCAGGGCGGCGTGGTGGAGGCACTGGGCGCGGGATGTGTGCTGACCGGCGGCGGAGCGATGCTGCCCGGCATGCTCGATGTGACCGAGAGCCAGTTACGCGTACCGGCACGGACGGGCATGCCGGTGCGTCTATCCCATATGCCCGGCGAGCTGGTTCATCCCAGTTTTGCCACAGCGATCGGCATGCTTTTGTACGCCCACCGCACACGCGTGACCCGTGCGGCGGAAAACAACGGGCTGCGCGCCAAGTTGCGCGCCATTTTTGCCGCGAGTTTTTAGCAGGGAATTAGTACCATGAATCAGGGGGCTTGAGCCGAATGGAACCGACGGATCCGCAGATGAATGATGCCGGCGTAATGCGCATTCAATATCACGACGAACCGCTGCGCGGAGCGCGCATCAAGGTGATCGGCGTGGGCGGGGGCGGCGGCAATGCCGTGAACCGCATGATCCAGGCGCATATGGAGGGTGTGGAGTTTATCGCCGCCAATACCGATGTGCAGGCGCTCAAGCTTTCGCAGGCTCCGGTGAAGCTGCAACTGGGGGTGCGTCTCACCATGGGCCTCGGCGCGGGCGCGAATCCTGACGTGGGCCGCCGCGCCGCGCTGGAAGATTCCGACAAGATCATCGAAGCCCTCGAAGGCGCGGACATGGTGTTCGTTACCGCCGGCCTTGGGGGAGGCACTGGAACCGGCGCTGCCCCGGTGATTGCTTCGCTGGCCAGCGAGATGGGCATTCTCACCGTCGCCGTCATCACGCGGCCCTTTGCCTTTGAAGGGAAGCGGCGATTGCAGCAGGCGGAGCGCGGGTTGAAGGAACTGCTTGAGAGCGTCGACACCATGATCGTGATTCCCAACGAAAAACTGCTGGCCGTGGCGAAGGACGCTGGCTTCTTTGAGAGTTTCCGCATTGCCGATGACGTGCTGCGGCAGGGCGTGCAGGGCATCTCCGATATCATCACCATCCCTGGCATCATCAACCGCGACTTTGCCGACGTGAAGACAACGATGGCGGGAATGGGGCACGCGGTGATGGGCACCGCGGTCCGCTCAGGCGATAACCGCGCCATTGAAGCTGCGCAGGCGGCCATGGCTTCGCCGCTGCTTGAGGCCGGGGCAATCGACGGCGCACGCGGCATCCTCATCAACATCACTGGATCCAGTTCGCTCAAACTTTCTGAGGTCAATGCGGCTTCGTCGCTGATTCAGACTTCGGCACACGAGGACGCGAACATCATCTTCGGCGCTGTGCTCGACGAGAAGATGGGCGACGAGGTCAAGATCACCGTCATTGCCACCGGATTCCGCGACCAGATGCCCGAACGCCGCGCCCGGATGCTGAGCGTGGAAGAGGCGCCCGTTGTCTCAGTGCCGGTGATGGCGACGGACAACTGGATGCAGGAGGCGGCCAGTCCCGCGCCGGAACCCGCTCCGGCACCGCCGCGCTTCCTCTCGCAGGATGAGGATCCGGAAGACGAGACTGCGGAACTGGCAGTGCCGGCTTTCGTTTCGGTCTCCGCGCAGCCTGCAGCGACGGCGGTAACGGTTGCCCAGCCGGTGTCCGAGGCTCAGCCGGTCTTCCATGACGAGAGGGAACTGGTGTCTGCGCCGGCGCGTCCGCAGTTTGCGGAACTTTCAGAAGAACCGGCCTATTCGCCGCTGCCAAGGGATTACGCTCCGGAATATGGCGGCGGAATGCGCGCACCGGCGGACGAGTACCCGACTCAACCCGCGACTTCAGTTTTTTCGGAGGCTGAAGAGACGACCCAGCGCGATTTGGATACGCCGGCGTTTCTGCGCCGGTTGAGGTTTTAGAAGTTCCCGGGGATATGGCTTTTGAGGTCCCGTCTGCGGCTTTTTAGCCATTTTGGAATTGGTAGTGCCCGCTGTATAGTGCAATATAGCTCTACAAGACGGGAATCGGCCATGGAAGTGCAGGGAATCCCTGTTGTCTTTGTGAGTATTGTTTAAGGAATCAATTGCCGATTTGGCGAGTGATTGAAATCACATCCGGGTTCTTAATTATCAGGGATAGTGGTTTCCCAGGGCGGCAGACTTCGAAATCAGGCTGCGGAATGGCCGATAAGAGTGAGTGTGCGCGGCCCCAGTGGCGGACGTACGGCAAGAAATCCATCGTTGAGAGGATGTTGGCTGGATGAGATTGGCTCGTATACCGGCATTTTGTTTGCTTCTTTTGGCGCCCACCCTGGGTGCTGCTGCCTTGGACACCCCGCACACCTTACACCCGCACAAGGCGCCGCCTGCTCATCTGTCTGAGGCGCGCCGCGCTGCAGGCCATCACGCTGCATCTACGGCTAAATCCGCTTCGGGCCACACTTCTGCTGCTCATCATTCCACAAAGCGCACAACGGCAAGGTCGGCTTCGGCTCATCTGACCGCGCGGGGCCAGTCCAGGGCGAGCGCTCGCAGGGTTGCACTATCCACTCGCCATCATCATTATTATGAGCGGTTTACCGCTAGCTCTTTTGCGGACGGCGACATTTTTGCTGGCGATGTGACTACCGGCGAGGATCCGGTGGTCCGGCAGGCTGCTGTCGACGCGCTGGGAGACATGAACGGCACGGCGGTTGTGATTGACCCTTCGAACGGCAGAATTCTAGCCATGGTCAACCAGAAGCTGGCGCTATCACCCGGTGCGGAGCCCTGCTCCACGATCAAGATCACCGTGGCAATGGCGGCGTTGTCCGAGGGCCTGGTTACCCGGGACACCATGGTTCAGCTGCCGGGCTTCCGCATGAACATGACCGATGCGCTGGCCAAGAGCAACAACCTCTACTTTGAGGAGCTGGGCCGCGAACTCGGCTTTGAGCGGGTGCGCCACTATGCCAACCAGTTTGGCCTGGGCGAACTGGCCGGCTGGAACATTCCCGGCGAGCAGCTGGGCGTTTATCCTGACCAGCCCATCCCGGCATCGGAAGGCGGCGTGGGCCGCATGTGCAGCTTCGGTCAGGGTGTCTCGCTGACCCCGCTGCAACTGGGCGCCTACGTGGCCGCTCTTGCCAACGGCGGCACGCTCTACTACCTGCAGCATCCGACCACGCAGGAGGAAGTTGCCGACTTCCAACCGAAGGTCAAGCGGACGCTGGACATAGCCCGCTTCGTCCCTGATATGCAGGACGGGATGGCGGGCGCGGTTGAATTCGGAACTGCCCGACGGCTTCGTGCCAACTTCCACGAGTTTCCAGTCTTCGGCAAGACCGGAACCTGCTCCGACAATGGAACCCGGTTTGGCTGGTTTGCCTCTTACTCCGATTCGCCGCAGGGCAGCCTGGTGACGGTCTTCTTCCTGGAAGGCGGACGGCCGACGTTTGGGCCGCGCGCGGCGGAACTGACAGGCGTCTTCTACAAGAACCTGTGGGACCGCAACTACTTCGGCAAGGGGCAGCAGGAAGCGCATGAGGCTCCGCCGGCCGCTTCGCAATCGATGCGGTAGCCTCTTTCTCAAAAGCACGAAGCTGTTTGAAAGAAAGCCGCCTTCGGGCGGCTTTTCTTGCGATTGAGGCAATGTGATTCAGCAAATGAAGCTAATTTCTGCCAGAATCATCCGATAGCAATGAACTCGCTTCCGCTCTCTGCGTTGCCGGCAGAGGGCGCGGAAAGAGATTTCTTTGCAGCATTCGAAAACAGGACCGTTCCCCATGGCATTGCCCACACACATTCTCCTTACGTACGGCTACCTGCTGCTCTTCGTTTGGGTGTTGACTGAGCAGCTTGGCATCCCGCTGCCGGCTACCCCGGTGCTCCTGGCTGCCGGCGCACTCTCAGCCGAGCATCAGATCAGTTATCCCCTGGCGCTGCTGGCGGGGCTGGTTGCGACGCTGACCGCTGATTCGACGTGGTTCTTTGTCGGCCGGCGCTATGGGCACCATGTGCTGCGCATTCTCTGCAAGTTATCGATGGAGCCGACGATCTGCGTGCGCCGCACCCAGGACTCGTTTGGCCGCCGTCGCGGAGTAACTCTCATGATTGCCAAATTCGTGCCTGGCCTGGCCACGCTGGCTCCGCCGGTGGCCGGCGAGAATGGCATGCCGTTTCTCCAGTTTCTGTTCTTCGACGCCATCGGCGGCACGCTGTGGCTGACTGCGCTGCTGACGGTGGGGCGGCTCTTCGGCGACGCTCTCAAGCGCGATCCCAGCCTGCTGAACTGGGTGGGCCGCTTCTCCGGCGCGCTGCTGGTTCTGGGTATTCTGGGCTTCTTCATCGGACGGCTGGTGCGGCGGCGCATGGTGCTGAAGCAGCTGGTGGCCTCGCGGGTGGAGCCTGAGGATTTGAAGCGGCAACTGGATGCCGGGGAGAAGGTCTATATCGTCGATCTGCGCCATCCGCTGGAGCTTTTGCCCGATCCCTTCACGCTGCCGGGCGCACTGCATTTTTCGCCGGATGTGCTGGCGGAGCGGCACCTTGAAATTCCGCGGGACCGGGATGTGGTGCTCTACTGCACCTGTCCCAGCGAGGCCACGGCAGCGAAGACGGCAATGATCCTGTTCAAGCTGGGCATTGAGCGCGTGCGGCCGCTGCGCGGTGGTTACGACGAGTGGAAGCGGCTTGGCTATCCGATGGACGCGGTAAAAATTGCCAGACCGCCGCTTGAACCGGCGAGGAGCCTCTAGAGATCGGCGCTACCATCTTTTGCCTCTCGCCAGAAATGCCCCTATAGCGAAACCAGAGTAGCTGTACCCAGGAAGCACGATGCCAAGTGGCTTTTTCCTCAAGAAAAAGCCGCCTCGCGCACTCTCGGCAAGGGCACGTTTACTCTGGTTTCGCCTTAGAACAGAGCGGCGATGCTGGTTCCGATGGGCGATCCGATTCCGCTGCATGGGTCGGGGCCGGGTGCTGCACTGTAGAAGCCATTGTTTCCCACGGTGATGTCGTTGAAGGCACCCTGGTTCTCCCAGAGTGTGGGCGAGACAAATCCCAGCTTGGTTCCGAAAGATGCGAAGAGTCCGGCGTAGAGAGGCGCGACTGCGCTGGTGCCGCCGACCACCGCTGCTGCCCCGTGCACATACATGTTGTAGCCGGTATTGGGATCGGCGTTCCCGGTGACGTCGGGCACCATACGGCCGGTGCCCGTGGTTGTGCCGGCTGGAGCTGGCGGCGCGCCGATCTGAAATGCTTGCACGGGAAAGACGGTGGAGTAGCCGCCGCCGGTTCCTTCGCCGTCGGTCTCACCAGGGTTGTCGTTCCATACGACCTCCGATGTCGACGTTTTGGTGGTGCCTCCGCATCCGACGATGTGGGGGCAGGAGGATGGGCAATCCACATTTGCCGGTGTCGAGCCGCCGTCGCTGGAATCGTTATCTCCCGCCGCGGCGAAGACGACGGTGCCCGCGGTGACGGCGGCCTGGGCGATGGTCTCCATCTGCTCCGCGGCAGTGGTGCCCCACTCGGCTTCGTCCGATCCCCAGGAAACGGTGCAGACATCGCAGCCATCGGCCGTTGCTTTTTGAAGGGCTGTGCCGATGTCCTGCGACCAGTAGACCCGGATGGTTGCCGCTTTTCCAGTGGCGGCGTAGTACGAAGCACCTGAGACCTCGATATCGAGGGCCACCTCGTAATCGGGGTCGTCATCGGAGCCGACGCTCTGGTTCGGGTTGTTCTGCGTGCCGTCTACGGAGACGTCGGTGATCTGCGGGGTGGGTTGGCCGAGCGATTGAAAAAACGAATCCATGTCGGACTGCACCCAGCCGCCGCCGAGCTCAATGATGGCAATCACACCGCCGCCGGCGAGACCGGTGGGCCAGTTGTAGGCGGCGCAGAGGTCAGGGACGTTCCACGGAACTTCTGTTGAAGCCGCACCGGCCTGGCCTGTTGGCTTCCGGAGCTGAAAGTAGGGAACGGATTTGTAGGTTGTCTTATAGCTGGTCCAGGGATGACTCATTGGGGAGAGGCTCCTTATGGCGACGTGTTCGTCGTGCGCGGAGTATGACATGGGAGCCCGGTGGAATGCAAAGCTGGGGGTGGCTCTTGGCCTTAGTATAAATGGGGGAAGAATTCGCGTCCCAGGAGCAAGCAACCTTGGCCTACGACGATCTGCGCGACTGGATCAGGACACTCGAAAAGCACGGCGAACTGAAGCGGATTACGGCAGAGGTTTCGCCGGAGCTTGAAATTACGGAGATCACCGACCGGGTGAGCAAGATCGGGGTGAAGGGGAGTGCTACATCCGGTTCCTACGCTCCCGGCGGGCCGGCGCTGCTGTTTGAAAACGTTAAGGGGCATCCGGGGCAGAAGGTCCTGATCAACCAGTTCGGCGGCGAGCGGCGCATGGCGCTGGCGCTTGGCGTGGATCGGCTGGACGAGATTGCAGAGCGGATCAAGGGCCTGATGAACATGAAGGCTCCGGAAGGCCTGTTCGACAAGCTTAAGATGCTGCCGCAGCTGGGCGCGCTTACCAGCGCCTTTCCAAAGACGGTAAGTGCAAAAGATGCGCCCTGCAAAGAAGTGATTCTGAGAGACAAGTTCGATCTCAACCAGTTTCCGATCCTCAAGTGCTGGCCGCTCGATGCAGGCCGGTTTATCACACTGCCATGCGTGCACACGAGAGATCCGAAGTCGGGCAAGCGCAATATTGGCATGTATCGGATGCAGGTGTACGACGGGCAGACCACCGGGATGCACTGGCAGCGGCAGAAGGTTGCGGCGGAACACTATCGCGAGGCACTGCGCATTGCCGCCGCGGGCGCTTCGGATGCCGATCCGCGGACAGCGCGGGTGGCAGCGATGGCGGAGTCGGCTGGAGGCGCGGTGAGTATTCCGGATGGCCCGATCGGCGGGCTGCCGCAGGTGGCGATGGGCAATTTGAAGGGATCGCGGCTTGAAGTGGCTGTGGCCATTGGGACCGATCCGGCGACTACGTTTTCCGCAATTGTTCCTGCGCCGCCGGAGGTAGAGGAGCTCATGATTGCCGGGTTCCTGCGCGGCAAGCCGGTGGAGATTGTGAAGTGCGAGACGGTGGACCTGGAGGTTCCGGCGCACGGGGAGATTGTGCTCGAGGGCTTTGTGGAGCTGGGCGAGTTACGCACGGAGGGTCCGTTTGGCGACCACACTGGTTTCTACACCATGACGGATGAGTATCCGGTCTTCCACCTGACCTGCATCACCCATCGGAAGGATCCGATTTATGCGGCCACGATTGTGGGCAAGCCGCCGATGGAGGACGCGTGGATGGGCAAGGCGGTGGAACGGATCTTTTTGCCCGCGATGCGTATGCAGATTCCGGAGATTGTCGACATTCACCTGCCGGTGGAAGGTGTGTTTCATAACCTGATGCTGGTGTCGATCAGGAAGAGTTATCCGGGGCAGGCGCGCAAGGTGATGAACGCGATCTGGTCGCTGGGGCAGGCGATGTTCACCAAGGTGATTATCGTGGTGGACGAGGATTGCGACGTGCAGGACATTGGCGAGGTGACGCTGCGCGTGGCCAACAATATCGATCCGGAGCGGGATATTCAGTTCACGCTGGGGCCGGTGGACTCGCTGGATCATGCGAGCCGGTTGCCGAATTACGGGTCGAAGATGGGGATTGACGCGACGCGGAAGTGGAAGGCTGAGGGGTTCGAGCGGCCGTGGCCGGCGATGATCGAGATGGATCGGGTTACCAAGGCTCGGGTGGATGAGATCTGGGCTCAGCTGGGGCTATGACAAGCTTCTTGCAACATGCTGAAAAAGGACGCCTTCAGCGTCTCAATACTGCTCGCAACAGAAGGATTCGTCGCGCTGTCTGTTATATCTAGAGTCATGCGCGGCGTTTCCCCCTGGCCCGTCTCTGTCTTTATCGCAGCCCTGTTCACCCTCGTATCTCCCTTGCGCGGCCAGCAAGGGCCAGATGTATTTCACTGGGTCGATTTTCATTCCCAGCAGGACCAGAGCGTCGTCGTCTGGGTCAACCGCTCCCTCGATCCGGAAAAGTGGACGGCGATTCGTGAGATCGGCGTGGAGTATGACGCGGCGCTGGTGGTGACGACTCTTAGGGCTACGCCGCAGTCGCCGGCCAACGCCGACACATTCACGGTGTGGAGCGTTTCGCTGACCACACACGCTATTTCTCCGATCCTGAAAGGCGTGAACCTGCGCTGGCTGGACTGGATGACTTTTCTTGAAGCCGCGCCGGCGGAGCCAACAGCGATCTACGACAACTGCACGGATTGCACGCCTGCGACTTATTTCACCGCATTTCACTATGACACTCCGCAGCATATGTGGACGGCGCGATGGCTGCGCGGGGGGCAGGGCGTGCCGCTGTGGAGTCCGAACTCGGCGCAGGGAGTGGAGCTTACGCAGATTGATGCCGTTCTGAATGATCTCGATGGGCATCCCTTTATCTGCACCTGGAACCATTTTGATTACGGCAAGGCGAAGCCGGCGGACGACTTCATCTATCGATTCGATCTGGACCCGGTGACGCGCCTGGAACGCACGGCGGTGATCAGCGGAAAAGATGCCGATCCGATCAAGCTGCGCCTCTGCCGCGCTCCGGCGACCGCATCAGGGCTTGCACGCGGGCAGGATTCGGCTGTTTGCCAGCAGTTGATCAAGCCGCGCGTGGAGCGCAGGCCGGTGACCACGCCCCCGGCGAACAATCACGGGCAGTCGGTGCCTCCGGGCGCGCACCACTGATCTTCACGGGGCCAGCCGTGATTTTCCAAGTCCACCACTGATTTTCAAGGGTTTGGATCGCGGGTTTTGTTCTGCGGTAAACGGAAAAGCAATTGAGCGCATCCAACGGTTCTGGAGAAAGAAAATGAATCGATTCACCCGCTTTGCCCCCGCTTCTCTGCTGGCGCTTGCCGGAGTGTTTCTGGTCGCCGGATGCCATGGCAAACAGGACCAGAACGCGGCCAATCAGGCTGATCAGTCCGCGTCGACGGACCAATCACAGGCTTCCGATCCGGCAACAGCCAACCTGGCTCCCATCTCAAATGCCTCTGGCCCTGTGGCCCAAGGAGGCAGCGACCAGCAGGCTGACCAAGGCTCCGCAACCGATAATTCAGACACCGGCGAACAGCCTGTGGCCACCGCCCCCGATCCGCCGCCGGCGCTGCCCGAATACGATCAGCCACCGGCGCCCGGCGACGACTATCTCTGGACTCCTGGCTACTGGGGCTGGGCTTCGGCGGGCTATTACTGGGTTCCGGGAGTGTGGGTGCAGGCGCCTTATGCGGGCGCGCTGTGGACTCCGGGATACTGGGGCTTTGTGCATGGCCATTACGGCTTTTTCAACGGCTATTGGGGACCGCACATCGGCTTCTATGGCGGCGTGAACTACGGGTTTGGCTATGTGGGCCTTGGCTACCAGGGCGGCTATTGGAACTCCGGCCACTTCTTCTATAACCGGGCCGTCAACAATATCAATGTCACGATCATTCACAACGTCTACAGCCATCCGGTTCCGGTGAACAATGTGCGCGTCAGCTTCAACGGCGGACAGGGCGGAATTGCGGTTCGTCCACGGCCGGCGGAGCTGGCTGCGTTCAGGGAACCACACGCTGCTCCGATGCGGGCGCAGGTGCAAAACGAACACGCGGCCAGTCTGGATCGGGCCCAGTTTGTTTCCGTGAATCACGGCAAGCCGGCGAATGCGGTGATTGCCAAGCCGCTGGCGGCAGACCGTGGCGTTCATCCGGTAGCGCGTCCTGAAGCCCGCAATGTGCCGGAGCATGCTGCGCCGGAGGCTCGCCCCAACCCAGCGGGGCATCCGGCAGCCCGCCCGGAGGCTGCGCCGCGGCCGGCGGAGCGACCTGCTCCTCATGCTGCTGAACGGCCGGCGCCACACGAAACGGAGCGCCCAGCGGCGCGTCCGGCTGAGCATCCGGCTCCGCACCAGGCGGAACGGCCTGCGCAGCACCCGGCAGAGAAGCGAGCGCCGAAACCGGCTCCTGAGCATCCGAAGAAGCCGGAGGCGGGAAGAAGCCACTAGGTTTCGGGAGAGTCAGGGCAAAGGGTGCGCAGCTATTGGGCCGGCAGAACGCGGATGGCCACAAGGTTGCGCACCCAGCGCGCGGGGCGCTTTTCTCCTGTTGCGACGAGTTGGAGCGGTCCGCTGACGGGAAGAGGTTTTCCGTCCATCGCGTCGGCAACGATGACTGTGGCGACGTGCACGTCTGGCGTTACTTCGGCTACGGAGTAAACAACAACGTAACCGTCTGAACCTACCGCTTCTAGATAGAGGCGGAAGTCCTTGCCGTGCGGCTTGTCGGGCACGCCCACCTGCTTGAGCAGGTCAATGAGTTCAACGCCCGCGTAGGTCTGGCTGACTTTGGCGTGCTCGTTGTAGACGGTGAGGGTTTTGTGGGGCAGCGCGGCCAGAGTAGCGGCGGTCCAATCCGCGGATTTGTCCCCGAATGTGATTTTGAGCGGTCCAGCGGGAGGCATCGGCTTGTCGTGGGCCATCTCCATGGCGCTCGACTGGGGCCGGTTCGAGGGTGAGTTAGCGGGTGACTGGGCCGGCACAGGCTGTAAGGCGATCACTGTTGCAGTGAATGCCAATCCAACCATCCAAAACGAAACCTTGCCGCGCATGATGGAACCCTCCAGGAATCCATCGTATACTGACCTTATGTCAGTCGTGCGCAACATTGCCGCCATTGCGAAGGGCATGAGCATCACCTTCGGGGAGATTTTCGAGCCGACCCAGGTTGAGAATTACCCGGACGGACCGGGCCCACTGCGCGGGGCGGTCTTTGAGCAGCGATTCCGCGGCGCGCACGTGCTGCAACGCGACGAGAACGGCCTGGAGAAGTGCGTGGCGTGTTTCTTGTGCGCGGCTGCCTGCCCATCCAATTGCATCTTCATTGAGGCGGCTGAAAACACTGAAGAGACGCGCATTTCCTCTTCCGAGCGCTACGCCAAGGTCTACAACATCGACTACAACCGGTGCATCTTCTGCGGATATTGCGTGGAAGCCTGCCCGACCGACGCAATTACGCACGGGCATGGGTTTGAACTGGCCACGCTGAACGCCACCAACCTGGTGATGCGCAAGGAAGACATGCTGCTGCCGGTGAGTGCTTTGACTGCGGCTAAGTAAGGGCTGCCGGGACCATCTGGCTTATTCC
This sequence comes from Occallatibacter sp., assembly GCA_050014515.1. GTDB lineage: Bacteria > Acidobacteriota > Terriglobia > Terriglobales > Acidobacteriaceae > Telmatobacter. The sequence goes on along the minus strand of JBEKDE010000022.1, from coordinate 38,582 downwards.
GTACCACAATTGATAATTGAGTTGCGCGAGTGTGACTTTGCGCACAGAGTTTGCTGGGCGCGATTGATACCCTCGTTGAAGATGGCGAAGAGGTTTCTCCAAATCGTCGCGGTGTTGGTGGCCGCGCTTCTTTGTGCGCAGCCGGCGCTTGCCGGACTGAATTGCACGATGGGCGCCCCCGCGAGCATTCCTTGCGCTCCCGATTGCGGGATGGCGATGAGCCAGATGGGCATGGACTGCCAGACGCCGCTGCAAGTTGCGGGCACCGGCTGCTTCCAGAATTGCTGCCAGCAGGGTTTGCCGCAGGTGGTTGCGCAGCTCACGGCAGGCGCAAAGCCAAAGGCTTCTGGAACCAAGATATTGTTGATGACGCCGACCGTGGCTCCGGCCGCGGAAATGGCATTGGTTGTCACGCCGCCTGGCGATATTGTTTCCGGCACTCCACCCCGCTACATTCTCTTTCGGGCCTTTCGGATCTAGACCGCTCCTGACGTGAACGCAACCGATGCTGCCGCAGGGGATTTATGCCCTTGAGGCATGGTTTGTGAACGGCATTTCCAACGTTAAGGAGAATTCAAATGAAACGCACAATCGCATTTCTTTCGCTGATGCTTGTATTCACCGTCGTGGGCTTTGGGCAGGCGGCAACATTGAATGCCGCGTGCAGCGGAAATTGCTGCCCGGATGGTTGCGCAAAGTGCTGCACGGACGGCTCGTGCAGCCATTGCTGCCAGGGTAAGTAGTCTCACGCAGTAAAGGGCGAGAAACAAGAGATCCGGGCCGCTGCGGTCCGGATCTTCTTGTTTTGCGCTTAAGTTCAGCAAATTGAGCCAGTTTCGGGCGCGGGAAAGAGATCCGATTCGCTCACCGTATATGCTAGAGGGTTGGCTGCGTTTCTTCCGGTGCGTTCCCCATCTGTGCACTGGGCGGAATCGAAAGCCAGGGTTGATGACTCCAATGGAGACGTCGATCATCTCGGAATCGCCAAGGGAAAAATGACTCAAACTCACAAGCATCCGCTGCAGAAGATCCTCGAAAATCGAATAGCCATCATCGATGGAGCGATGGGCACCACGATTCGCACCTACGGCATGACGGAAGACGACATTCGTGGAGAGCGATTCAAAAACGCGACCAAGGATCTCAAGAATAACGGCGATCTGTTTTCGCTGACGCAGCCGCAGATGATCTGCGATATCCATCGGCGGTTTCTTGAGGCCGGCGCGGACATTATCGAGACCAACACGTTTGGCGCCACGAGCATTACGCAGAGCGAGTTTTTTGTGGAGGACCCGCGCGAGCAGGGCGGACGCAAGGATCCGGCGTTTTATCAGAAAGTGATTGAGGACAAGTTTCTCAACGATCTGGCCTGGGAGATTAATGAGCAATCGGCGCGGCAGTGCAGGGAGTGGGCTGATCGTGTTGCCGACGAGACGGGCCGACAGCGATTTGTGGCTGGAGCGATTGGGCCGCTGACCGTGTCGCTGTCGAACTCGCCTGATGCAGACGATGCGGGGTTCCGCGTGGTGACGTTTGACCAGGTGAAGGCGGCCTACGCGCACGAGGTGCGCGCGTTGATTGCAGGCGGCGTGGACCTGCTGCTGGTGGAGACGATTTTCGATTCGCTGAACGCCAAGGCGGCGCTGGTGGCCATTCGCGAGGTGTTCGATGAGGATGGGCTTGCGGCAAAGGGCAAGGAGTTGCCGGTGATGATTTCGGCGGCTGTGGGGCGCGGGGGCGAGACGCTGATTTCGGCTCAGACTACCGAGGCGTTCTGGAATGCAGTGAAGCATGTGAAGCCGCTGTCGGTGGGACTGAACTGCTCGCTCGGTCCTGACCTGATGTATCCATTTTTGTCTGAGCTTTCAGAGAAGGCAGATGTGGCGATCTCGTGCTATCCGAATGCGGGGTTGCCGAATCCGCTTGCCGCGACGGGGTTTGATTTGGGCCCGGCAGATATGGCGCGTTACCTGGGCGATTTTGCGCGCGGCGGGCTGATCAATATCGCGGGTGGTTGCTGCGGCAATACGCCGGAGCACATTGCGGCGATTGCGAAGGCGCTTGAGGGCATGCCTCCGCGTATTCCTGGGCAGATGGAGGAAGCGGCGTGAGCGATAGCACGACCCCAAAACCTCTTCGCCTGTCAGGATCGCAGCCATTTACCCAGCAGCGCGGCGTCTTCATCATGATCGGGGAGCGGACCAATGTGGCCGGTTCGCCGAAGTTTGCCCGACTCGTGAAAGAAGGCAAATTTGAAGAGGCGGTGAGCGTTGCCCGGCAGCAGGTAGAGAACGGGGCAAACGTCCTTGACATCTGCATGGACGAGGGCATGATCGACGGCGTCGCGGCGATGACGCGTTTTCTGCAATTGCTGGCGAGCGAGCCGGAAGTGGCCAAGGCGCCGTTCATGGTGGACTCGTCAAAGTGGGAAGTGATTGAGGCCGGGTTGAAATGCCTGCAGGGCAAGGGCATTGTGAATTCGATTTCGCTGAAGGTGGGCGAACAGGAGTTTCGCCGGCATGCGGCGCATGTGCTCAAGTATGGCGCCGCGGCGGTGGTGATGGCCTTTGACGAAAAGGGCCAGGCCGCAACGTACGAAGAGAAGATTCGGATTTGCGAGCGGGCTTATCGAATTTTGGTGGACGAGGTTGGATTTCCGCCGGAAGACATCATCTTCGATCCGAATATTCTTACTGTGGCGACCGGCATGGAGGAGCACAACAACTATGCGGTCGACTTTATCAACGCCACACGCTGGATCAAGGCCAACTTGCCGCACGCCAAGGTGAGCGGCGGCGTTTCGAATATTTCATTCAGCTTTCGCGGCAACAACAAAGTGCGCGAGGCGATGCACTCCGCGTTTCTCTACCACGCAATTGCGGCGGGCATGGACATGGGCATTGTGAATGCCGGCATGCTGGAGGTGTACGAGGAGATTGAGCCGGAGCTGAAGGTACTGGTGGAGGACGTGCTGCTGAATCGCCGTCCTGATGCGACGGAGCGGCTGGTTGATTTCGGCGAGGCGCTGAAGAGTGCTGGCGGCGTTCAAGTCAGCGAAAAGAAAGCCGAAGAGTGGCGCAACGGCACGGTGGAGGAAAGGCTTTCGCACGCACTGGTGAAGGGGATTGATAGCTACATCGAGATCGATGCGGAGGAAGCGCGAGTCAAGCTGGGGCGTCCGCTGCTGGTGATTGAAGGGCCGCTGATGGCGGGGATGAGCGTGGTGGGCGACCTGTTTGGCGCGGGCAAGATGTTTCTGCCGCAGGTGGTCAAGTCGGCGCGCGTGATGAAGAAGGCAGTGGCGCACCTGACGCCGTTCATGGAGGCCGAGAAGCTGGCGTCGGCCGCGGCGGGCGAGATTGTGAAAGCGCAGGGCAAGATCATTCTGGCCACGGTGAAGGGCGATGTGCACGACATCGGCAAGAATATTGTGGGCGTGGTGCTGGCCTGCAATAACTACGATGTGATCGACCTGGGCGTGATGGTTTCGTGCGAGAAGATTCTGGAACGCGCGAAGGCGGAGAAGGCCGACCTGATCGGCTTGAGCGGGCTGATTACGCCGTCGCTCGACGAGATGGTGCATGTGGCGCGCGAGATGGAGCGGCAGGGATTCAAGCTGCCGCTGCTGATTGGCGGCGCGACCACGAGCCGCGCGCACACGGCGGTGAAGATTGCGCCGCATTACAGCGAGCCGGTGGTGCACGTGCTGGATGCGAGCCGCGCGGTGCCGGTGACGACGAGTTTGCTGAGCGACGACGGCAAGGCGGAGTTTGTGGCGCAGCATCGCGCCAGCTACGATACGCTGCGCAAGGCGCATTCAGCGCCACGGCCGAAGCTGGTGTCGCTGGAGACTGCGCGCAAAAGACGGACGCAGATCGAGTGGCGTGCGGAAGATTTGGCAACGCCCGAGTTTACAGGCGTGCGGGTGCTGGATGACTTTCCGCTGGCGACGCTGCGCGAATACATTGACTGGACGCCGTTCTTTCACACTTGGGAACTGAAGGGGGTTTATCCACGAATTCTCGACGATGAGAAGCAGGGAGCGCAGGCACGGCAGATTTTTGCGGAAGCCAATGCGCTGTTGGATCGGATCATCGCAAAAAAGCTGATTACTGCGCGCGGAGTTTACGGGCTGTTTCCGGCAAGCGCGGTGGGCGACGATGTGGAGTTGTATACGGATGGATCGCGCGAAGAGGTGCTGGAGCGATTTCATTTTCTTCGTCAGCAAGCGCAGAAGGAAGGCAGCGAGCCTTGCCGGTCGCTTGCGGATTTTATTGCTCCGAAGGAGACGGCGTTGCAAGATCACATCGGCGCGTTCGCGGTCACCAGCGGCATTGGGCTGAAGGAATTCTGCGACGGGTTCCGCGCTCAGCATGATGATTACAACGCGATCATGGCCGAGGCGATTGCCGATCGTCTGGCAGAGGCATTTGCCGAGTGCCTGCACAAGCGGGTGCGTGATGAGTGGGGCTATGGACACGCGGAGGGACTGAGCATTGATGAGCTCATCCATGAGAGGTATCGCGGCATTCGTCCGGCTGCGGGCTACCCGGCGTGTCCCGACCATACGGAGAAGGGAACGCTGTGGCGGCTGTTGAATGTGCAGGCGAATACCGGGATGCAGATCACTGAGTCGTACGCTATGTGGCCGGGGTCGAGCGTGAGCGGGCTTTATTTTGCGCACCCGGAGGCGAAGTATTTCTCGCTGGGCAAGATTGATCGCGACCAGGTGGTGGACTATGCGGAGCGCAAGGGGATGAGCGTGGCCGAGGTGGAACGGTGGCTTGGGCCTAACCTGAACTACGATCCGGTGGCATAGATCCGGTGGCATAGATCCAGTGGCATAGAATTGCTGTGCGTAGGAGTCGATCGGAGTTGTCCTAATGCAAGCGGGTAAAGCGATGTTTGCGGCGGTTCTCTTGTCGGGTGTCTTGCTGTGCGCTTGCGGCAGTGCGGTTGTTTCCCGTTCCGGAGGCGGCGTGGGAATTCCCGGATCGCCGACACCAACCATTACGACTGCAGCAGCACAGAATGGCGCGGTGATCGTAAGTTTGAACTCCAGTAGTGCAGGGGCAACCATCCTCTATACCGTTGACGGCAGCCTGCCCGACCAGTTTTCGACGACAACAATCACGTACGAAGCGCCTTTTCTGGTGGCATCGAATCTCACCGTCAAGGCAATTGCCATTGCCCCTGGCGCATTGGCGAGCGATGATGTCAGCCAAAGCTTTACAACGAACATTCCTTCGGGAACGCTAGTGTGGTCGGACGAGTTTTCAAACTCCGGCTCGGCGAATGCGCAGCCGAACGCGCAGACCTGGACCTACGATGTGGGCACAGATTGCTGCGGGAACAGCGAGTTGGAAACTTACTGCGCGTGGGGCTCGACGACTGGCCCCTGCAATCCGTCAAATCCGAATGCGTATGTCGGCACCGACGGCTACCTGCACATCGTTGCCGAACTGCCGTCGGCTGGCGTGTATACGTCGGCGCGGCTTAAATCAGAGGGGTTGTTCAGCTTTCAGTACGGGCGCATTGAGGCGCGGATGATGTTGCCCGAGTCGCAAGGGATGTGGCCGGCGTTCTGGCTGCTTGGCAACAACATAACTACTGTCAACTGGCCTGCCTGCGGCGAACTCGACGTGATGGAGCACATCAACGGCAGCAATCCACAGAATGTGGGATATGACTGGGTGCAGGGCTCGGTTCACGGAACGGGCTTGAATGGGGGCATTCAGTACCATCCGGAGGGGTTTTCGGCTGCCGCCTGGCACACGTACGGAATGATCTGGACCAAGGGGCAGATTCAGTATTACGTGGACAGCCCTGGCAACGTGTATGCGACGTTTACGGCGGCTACGCAGGCGGGGACGTGGCCGTTCGACCAGGGGCCGGAGTTCGTGCTCCTGAACCTGGCGGTGGGCGGGACATGGCCCGGCTCGCCGGATGCGACTACGGTGTTTCCGTCGACGATGCTGGTGGATTATGTGCGGATTTACAGCAACTAGAATCCGGAAAAACCCCTGCATTCGACGAGATTCTGTGAAAGACATCCCTCAGCGGCTGAAGCCGACGACCATTTCGGAGCGTTTACGGCACGATTAAAATCGTGCCCTTTCAAAACCTGATTTGTGCAGCCAGTTCTAGTGTCTTATCAGAGATGTACGTAGCAAGACGCTCGAAAGGACAAATGCAGGTTCTTCGACTCACCACCCCCGAACTGAAAAACGTTCGGGGCCCCGTTGGCTCAGAATGACCGCCTGTTTTTGTGTACACACAGAAGGGGGAGTTCCAGTTCCGGAGATCTGCCCCTTTAGGTGCGGGTGTTAGCCACTGGGGGTCGTTTTGGCTCCATTCGCTGCAAGGGTGCTTGCGCCGGTTTCATGCAGAGTGGCTGAGGGACGAGCCCTGTGACGCCACGACAACCTGCCCGCGCAAAACGGGAGTATGGTGTCAACTCTTGCCCGGCAACGGGGAACATGAGATTCGGGGGTCGCTTCAGCACTCTTGGTTGACGCGGCTCGCACGGTACTTCGAGTCCTATCACGTTCGCTCATTTGTTGAGCCAGTCACGCGCTCGTAGACTTTTAGCCGCTCTCGCATATGCGAGGGACGAGTGACGACTGCTTACGACTTGCGATGTAGGGAATGCGGCAAATCCTATGGGGTGCAGCCGCTTTCAATCTGCGATGAGTGTTTTTCCCCGCTTGAGGTGGTTTTCGACCTCGAGTACGCACGAACCCGCTTTACCCGCGAAGCGATCTCGAATGGTCCCCAGAACATGTGGCGCTATCGCGCCCTGCTGCCGGTGCCGGACAGCTATGAGCCGCAGACGCCGTCCGGATTTACGCCGCTAGTGAAGGCGCCGCGCCTGGCTGCGCGCATTGGCGCGAGCAATCTCTACCTCAAGAACGACGCCGTGTGCATGCCCACGCTGAGCTTCAAGGATCGCGTGGTGGCCGTGGCCCTGGCCAATGCGCAGGAGTTTGGATTTGATACTGTCGGCTGCTCGTCGACGGGGAACCTGGCCAACGCTGTGGCTGCGCATGCTGCGCGGCTGGGATTGAAGACCTTCATCCTGGTGCCTGCCGACCTTGAGCCAGCCAAGATTTTGAATACACAGGTGTATGGCGCCACGCTGGTGCGTGTGGACGGCAACTACGACCACGTGAACCGTCTCTGCTCGCAGATTGCCGACCGCTTCAGCTGGGGCTTTGTGAATGTGAACCTGCGGCCCTACTACGCCGAGGGCTCGAAGACGGTGGGATTTGAGATTGCCGAGCAGCTTGGCTGGCGGTTGCCGGACAACATCGTCTGCCCGATGGCTGGCGGGTCATTGATCACCAAGATCAAGAAGGCCTTCAGCGAGTTGATTGCGCTCGGCTTGGTCCAAGACAAGCCGGTGCGGTTCTTTGGAGCGCAGGCCACCGGCTGCTCGCCGATCTCGACCGCGGTGAAGAACGGGACTGACGAGATTGTGCCGCAGCGGCCGAATACGATTGCGCGGTCGCTGGCGATTGGCAATCCGGCGGATGGGCCTTATGCTTCGCGGGCCATTCGCGCTTCGGGTGGATGGGCTGAGGATGTCTCGGACGTTGAGATTGTTTCGGCGATTCAAGAACTGGCGGAGACGGAAGGCATCTTTACCGAGACGGCGGGCGGCGTGACTACGGCTGTGACAGCGCGGCTCTATGCGCATGGGCGCATCAAGCCGGATGAACTTACCGTATCCTGCATTACCGGCAACGGTTTGAAGACCACCGACTGCCTGCAGGGGATTTTTGAAGAGGGCAAGGCGATTCGCCCGCGGTTGACGGACTTTGAAGCCTATGTCGAGGAGTACAACGCAGTGAACCAGGTGCTGAGCCAAGTGGGAAAACAGGTGGGAGAAAGCTATGTCCGTTAGAGTCTTGTTGCCGAATGCATTCCAGAAACACACCAACAACGTGCGTGAAATTGCCAGCACCGCGGCCAATCTGCCGGAGCTGGTGACGGATATCGAAGGCCGATTTCCGGCCCTTCGCCAGCACCTGCGCGGCGAGGACGGCCAGATTCGCCGCTTCATCAACTTTTATGTGAATGAGGAAGATATTCGCTTCCTGGGCAACGAGAAGTACAGCTTCAAGGAAGGCGACGAGGTGTTGGTGATTCCTTCAATCGCGGGCGGGTGCTGTTAACTAAGGTCAATTGAGTTACAGATGCGTGAAAGGGCTCTCCTATGATGGAGGGCCTTTTTGTTACTAGTGCATTTTCGGAATACATATAGACTCTTTCAGCACCGTGAAAGGTGGCTTTTTCTTGAGGAAAAAGCCACTTGAGTGTGTGCTTTCGGTCTACACCAATTCCGAAAATGCTATAGCGAGTCATAGTCTGAATAAGATATTTGCACCGTATTTGCATCAGGTTCACGCTCCTCTTACATAACCTGGCGGATACTGTCTCCGTGATCTCCCACAATAGGCAGAGGGTTCCGCTGAAACTTGCTGCTGGTCCCACATCCCTTGTGGAACTTGGGTATCCAACACTTTCTCCCACCCTCCCACTCGAAACGCAGAAGCCCCGTATTCATGCGGAGGTGGGCCGTTATCGCGTGCGGCTGGCGCAGACGAATGAGGATCGCGCGGCGGCCTGCCGTTTGCGCTTCAGGGTCTTCAATATCGAACTGGGCGAGGGCCTCGAAAGCTCGTATGAGACGGGTCTCGATACCGATCAGTTTGATGACGTCTGTGAACACTTGTTAGTTGAAGATAAGTCGCAAGACAATCCGGTGCGAAGGATCGTGGGCACTTATCGCATGCAATCGGGAACCACTGCGGAACGGTGCCTGGGTTACTACTCCGAACAGGAGTTCAGCTTTGCTCCGTATGAGCCGCTGCGGCCGGGCATTCTGGAGCTGGGGCGCGCGTCGATTGACCGGGAACATCGAACGCCGGAGGTATTGACGCTGCTGTGGAGGGGTATCGCGCAGTATGCTAATGACATGGGACTGCGCTACCTGATCGGGTGCTCCTCGTTGACGTCCCGAAATCCGGCGGAGGGTTGGCAGATGTATCGCCAGCTTGAGCACTACCGGGTTTCGCCGGAGTTTGCTACGGCGCCGACCGCGGCGTACGCCTGTCCCACCGAGCAGGAGGGCGCACATGCACAGCCGTCGCCCTCACTTGAAAGTCAGGCGACGACTGCACCGACCCCGGTGGCCGTCCCCAAGCTGCTGAAGACCTACCTTGCTATCGGCGCGCGCGTTGGCGGGCCGCCGGCATGGGACAGGGAATTTGGCACCATCGACTTCCTTACTTTGCTCGATCTCAAGCTGCTTTCGTCTTCTGCGCGGAATCGCTTTCTGGCCCCCCTTACACAATGAGTTTTCGCGCTCTCCGGCGTGCTGTGACGCTGGGTTTTGTGCTCATCTTCAGCCTGTTTCTTGCGATTCTCTCCCGGCTCACCGGACCGGATACGGTGGAGCGGCGGGTCGCGTGGAACCACTTCTGCGCGAAGATGGCGGTAAAAATCCTGGGCATCCGGATGAAGGTGACAGGTACACCGCCCAGCAGCGGATTGCTGGTTTCGAACCATATCAGCTACCTTGAAGTTCTCGTTTTTGGCGCGGCATTGAAGTGCGCGCTGGTTTCAAAGGCCGAGATCAGCCGCTGGCCCTTTTTCGGGGCGCTGGCGCGTTCCGGCGGAACGCTGTTTGTGGATCGGTCAAGCCGCGCGAGTGCTGAGGCTGTGACGGAGCAGATTGCCGAGCGGCTCAGGGGCACGGTCCCGGTTCTGTTTTTCCCGGAGGGCACCAGCACGGACGGCAGGACGCTGCTGCGCTTTCACTCACGGCTGTTTACTCCGGCCGTAGAAGCGAGCATCCCGGTGACTGCCGCGTCTGTGCGCTATATTCCCGACGATGGCAGTCCGGAAGAGACGCTGTGCTGGTACGGGGACCAGAAGTTTCTGCCGCACGTGTGGAGAACGCTGGGCGGCCCGGACTTCACCGCCGAAGTGCAATTCGGCGAGCCGAAGATCTACACCCATCGCCGGATCGCGGCGAATGCTACGCACGATGAGATTGAGGCGATGCGGGCCACCTGCGGTGGAGCAGACGCTCGTGGGGGGCTCGCACTCGCCGCTTGCGGTGAAGGTGCAGATACACGCTGAAGGCTCCGTCAGCCCGCGTTAGGCCGGGTAGGCACCGGCGATGTAGCCTTCGAGGGCCTGGATGGTGTGGGCCTGGCCGGAGATGACCCACTTGACCAGATCGCCGATGGAGATGACGCCCATGACCCTGTCGCCCTGAAGAACAGGCAAGTGGCGGATGCGGTTGCTGGTCATCATGGCCATACACTCGTCCACGGTGTGCTGCGGCGTGACAGAGACCACGTGGCTCGACATGATTTCGTGGACTTGTGTTTCCTTTGAGGCGTGGCCCAGCAGGGCGCACTTGCGCGCGTAATCACGCTCGGAAAAGATGCCGACGACGCGTTGGTTGGACATGACCAGAAGGGCGCCGATGTCGTGCTCGGCCATCATGCCGATGGCTTCATAGACGGTTTGCTCAGGCGCTATCGAGAGGACTTTGACCGGGCCCTTGTTTTTCAGCACCAATCCAACCGCGTCAGAGATATTCATTGATCCCTCCTGAGGTTTGGCACACGCCGGCAGGCGTTTTTTGCGTCCCCGGCGGCAAAGGCCGCCAAGGAAAAGAAGTGTATCTCGATTCATACAGAAACGTATAGTGCTTTTGAGACAAATTTCCCGAATGCCGGGGAAAGCCCCGCATCACGTGCAATTTATAAGCAAAGAACCGGAGGCCGGTTTTGGGCTGCAGCGGCGGTTTTGCGTGGATTATTGCGCAGCGGCGGGCGGGGCGGCGGTGGATCCGCGCACGACGAGACTGGTTGAGACAAGAAACTCGCGCTTCATGGCAGGATTATTGGGGTCTTCAGCCTGCTGGCGCAGAGCTTCAAAGGCGGCGCGTGCGAGGTCAACGCGCGAAAGCCGGATAGTGGAGAGCGGGGGCAGTGTGAACTCGGCGAAATCGATGTCGTCGAGGCCGATAACGGAGAGATCTTCGGGGACGCGCAGGCCTTCCATGTAAGCGGCGCGGAGGACGCCGATGGCGGTCATGTCGTTGGAGCAGAGGATGGCGGTGGGCTGCGCCGAGAGTGCGCGCAGCTTGCCGAAGCCTGCCACGCCGCCCTTGAGCGTGTGGTCGCACTCGATGACCCACTTTTTTTGAATGGCCAGGCCGGAGGCTTCCATGGCGGAGCGGTAGTCGTTCTCGCGGGTGATGGCGGAGTGCAGTTTGTGCGGGCCGGCGAGAAAGGCGATCTTGCTGTGGCCGAGCGCTGCGAGGTGGTTCACTGCAGCCTGGATACCGGCGTTGTAGTCGAGCAGGATGGTGCTGACCTTGGGGTCGTCGGGACGGAACTCGGCGAGGACCATGGGGATGTCGTGGTGCACAAGCTGGTCGAGGACCGGCTCTTCTTCGCCGAAGGTGAGAACGGCCACGCCTTCAACCTTGCGCTCAAGCATGCGGCGGACGCAGTTGGTGAGCACGGCGGGGTCGCTGTTGGACGAGCTGACGAGAATCTCGTATCCGTGCGCGACCGCGATCTCTTCAAAGCTCTGGATGAGCTCAGGGAAGAAGGGGTTGGTAATGTTTTCAACAATGATGCCGAGGATGCGGCTGCGGCCAGAAACCAGGCTGCGGGCATGGGTGTTGGGGAAGTAGTTCAACTGCTCAATGGCCGCCCAGACGCGCTTGCTCAGCCGTTCACTCACCACTGGCGAACCGTTGATGGTGCGCGAGACCGTGGCGATGGAGACCTTCGCCAAAGCGGCAACTGTGCGGATATCAGGGGTCTTACCGGCAGTCTTCTGTTTTGCTTTTCGAACCACGAGACGATCCTTGTGGAAGCTCTTTTATTGTGAAAGCAATCTTACCATTGCATGGAGCAGACGCTCGCGGGAGGCTCGCATGGGCTTGAGTGCTTGCCCTTGCGGCAGAAGAAGGGCGCGAGGGCGGGACACCTGTCTTCAGTGCTCGATGCCGGGGAGCTAGTCGCGTTCGGAGATCAGGAGGCGGAGGTCGCGGAGGTTCTGGCCAGTAGGGCCGGTGATCACTGAATCGCCGAGCGCGGTGAACATGGGGCAGGCGTCGAAGTTCGCGAGGGACGATTTTAGGTGGAAGCCGAAGGCATGGGCGCGGGTGACGGTGGTGGGGTCGGCAATGGCGCCGGCGGACTGGGTGTTGCCGTCGATGCCGTCGGAGCCGGCACTGAGCACGGTGAGCCGCTGCGGGGCATACTGCTCGAGATCGAGGGCGCAGGCCATGACGAACTGCTGATTGCGGCCGCCGGCGCCGGGGGCGCGGTCAATCTTGACGGTGACTTCGCCGACTGAGATCAGGCAGAGGCGGGGATGAATGGCGCGGAGTGAGTGGAAGCGTCCAAGCAGGTACCGGGCGGCATCGGCGTAGTCCCAGTCGTCGCAGCTGTTGTCGACTTCAACGTGGAAGCCGGCCTTTTGCGCGAGCGAGCGGGCGTTTTCAACCAGGTCGTGGCTGGAGAGCAGAATCTCGAAGACGGAATCGCGGAAGGGCTCGTCTTCGCCAGACATGTTGGCAGCGGCAGTGACGCGGCGGCTGGACTGCGGCGCCGGGCCGGTGCCTGGCGATGTTGCAAAGCGGGGCATGCGTGGAAAGAACGGGGGACGCCAGACCTTGTTGCCGGGCGATTCGGGCAGGTCTTCGCGCTCGAAGAAGGCGCGGATGGAAGGCGGGAGCTTGGGAGACAGCTCGTAGCGGGCCAGCAATTCACGGGCTTCGTCGACCGTGGAGTGATCGGGCGATGTAGGGCCGGAAGAAAGCGCGTCGAGCGAGCGGAGGGGTACGTCGGGAACCAGCAGGCTGACCTTTGCGGCTTCAGGAGCGGCGATGGCGAGACGGCCGCCTTTGACGGCGGAAAAGTGCTTGCGCAGCGTATTGATTTCGCTGATGGGCGCGCCAGAGGCGATCAAAAGCTGGTGGAAGGCGATGGTGTCGTCGAGCGTGATAGCCGGGTCGAGGGGCAGATCGAACATGGCCGAACCGCCGCCGGAGATAAGGAAGAAGATGAGCGTATCTTTCCTGGCCTTTTTGAGCAGGGCCAGGGCGGCGCGGGCGCCGGCGAAGGAGTCTTCATTGGGCAGCGGATGGCCGGCCTCGAAGTAGCGGAAGCGCCAGTTGCGGTGTTTGGGCAACTGGTTGGAACTGCAGATGCCGCGCAGGCCCTTGCGGCGGGTCATGCGCGCCAGGAGCGTTTCAACCATGGGGGCGGCGGCCTTGCCGAGCGCGATAACGAAGATGCGCTTGTAGCAGTTGAGATGAATGGTTGCGGGGCCGCTGCCGTCGGGCAGCAGGCGATGAAGCGTGTCGCGCTCAAAGCGAATGCGGCGGTCAAAGGCAGTGGGGATGTTACAGGCTTCAATGGCGCCGGTGAAGATGCCTGTGGCGGTTGCGTGCATAGATTCGAGCGAGAGTTCGGTGACCGGTGTCAAAGCGGTTGCTCCTTGACTTGATCCTTGATCTGATCCCTGACTTGGTCCTTGAGTTGATCCTTGATCTGATCCTTGATTTGATCCCTGACTTGATCCCTGACTTGATCCTTGATTTGATCCTGGAGCCAACCGGCGAGTGCATGCTGCATCGTGTCGAGCTGGCTGTGAAAGAAATGATCGGCGCCGGGGATAAAGAGCAATCGTTTGGGATCAGAGGCGGAGGCGACTACCTGCGCAAGCTGTGCGGCAGGCGCAAACTGGTCCTGGTCTCCGCTGAGAAAAAGTTTGGGGATAATGCATTCGCTGAGACAGGGGTAGTGGTAGTCGTGGCTGTTTGCCCTGGTAGGAAGGCCCAATGCAGCGAGCGCGCGGATGTTGGTGCGGGTATTGCCGCGCGCACAACAAGCGCGAAGGGTCATGGCTGCACCGAAGCTGAAGCCGGCGGCTACGATGGGCAGATTGTATTCGTTTTCAAGCCAGTCCAGCGCAGCCTGCACATCGGCTGTCTCTGCCTTGCCGTCGTGGACGCCTTGGCTCAGGCCGGTGCCGCGGAAGTTGAAGCGCAGAACTGGCAAACCCAGCCCAAACTGAGGGTCGTTGAGCACCTTCATGGCGTGGTAGACCACTTTGTTATGCATTGTGCCGCCCCCGAGAGGATGGGGATGGCAGACCAACGCGGAAAAGGGCGCGTTGGGTGCGCCTTCATTGAGAAGGGCTTCAAGACGGCCCGCGGGGCCGGCGAGTTTTATGCTTTTGAGCCGGGACGACGGCGTACTCGCGATCGGCGAAGGGGGATTTCCCGAATGTGTGGCTGGCTGTGCGGATGCGATCGTGGCCGTCATTCCACTCACCATTCTACGCCGAAAGGGAAGGAAATCTCATTCTGGAGGACTTTATCGGGGTCGGAATTCGCGGATTTATCGGGGAATTGCGGCAAATGGGCAAATCGTTTGACTGAACGCGCGAAGATCAGGTTGAAACCGTAATTCACTCCCTGCGTTATTCTTGCAGCATCATGATCGATATTTCTTCCCACCGTCCTATTGACCCTGTTGAGTTCACACGCGCGTTGTGCGAAATCGAATCCACCACGTACCACGAGGGTGCGGTGGGGGATTTTCTGGCGAAATTTCTCTCCGGGCGGGGCTGGGCTGTGGAGAAGACGGCGGTGCCGCAGCCGGAGGAGAGCGCCCAAGCCGGGCCGCGATGGAATGTGTATGCGGGCACAGCCGATGAGACGCCAGACCTGGATTTTGAGAAGCCAGACCTGGTTTTTTCAACGCACATGGACACTGTTCCGCCCTACATTCCGTTCAGCGAGGACGAGGAGTTCATGCATGGGCGAGGGGTATCCGATGCGAAGGGGATTATTGCGGCGCAGGTGGTTGCGGCAGAAGCGCTGCGGGCAGAGGGGTTTCGCATTGGCGTGCTGTTTGTGAGCGGAGAAGAACGCGACTCGGCCGGGGCAAAGATTGCGAATCTCAATCCCAAGGGCAGCCGGTTTCTGATCAACGGCGAGCCGACGGACAACCGGTTGGCGCTGGCATCGAAGGGCGCACTGCGAGCGGTGATCAAGTCGACAGGGAAGATGGGACACTCGGCGTATCCGGAGCTTGGAGAGAGCGCGGTGCACAAACTGGTGGAGGCGCTGGGAAAGATTTTGGAGTTGCCGCTGCCGTCGGTTGAGGATGTGGGGCCATGCACGCTGAACATTGGGCAAATTCAGGGCGGCCACGCGCCGAATGTGATTGCGGACAAGGCGGAGGCGCAGGTGCTGATTCGACTGGTGAGCGATTCGGCGCCGGTGCGGGCCGCGGTGCTGCAGGCTGCGGCGGGATTGGCGGATGTGGACTTCACACTGGAGATTCCGTTTGTGCGGCTGAAGGCCGTGGAGGGGCTGCCGACGATGATCGCGAAGTTCACCACGGATATTCCGCAACTGACGAGCTGGGGCGAGCCGCTGCTGCTGGGGCCGGGGTCCATTCATGTGGCACACACGCCCTACGAGAAGCTGGCCAAGAAGGAATTGCTGGAGGCTGTGGAGCTTTATATCAAGGTGGGGAAGCAGTTGCTGGGGTGAGAAGTAAGGTGGTTGGGCTGTCTTCTTTTTGCCAGTGCTTCGGTCGGGACCGCGCCCATGCCTCAAAGGTAATTTCCGAAAAATCGACTTAAATGAGGCGTCACACGATCTGCTGAACCCATTTGCTTCGCCAACCGGGG
This sequence comes from Occallatibacter sp., assembly GCA_050014515.1. Lineage (GTDB taxonomy): Bacteria > Acidobacteriota > Terriglobia > Terriglobales > Acidobacteriaceae > Telmatobacter. Next base: position 22,832 of record JBEKDE010000022.1, on the reverse strand, counting down.
GCATCGAAGGGATCCGCGAAATACTGTGTTTCGTGTACGACCTTGCCGCTGCGGAACTCCATAATGCTCACTGTGTATACCGACCGCCCCTGGTAGATGATTATGTATTCCGTGATCCAGAGGTCACCTTTTCCTAGAATTCGCTTGATGTTGAAGCCTGACGGTTTGCCGGGATGATGACTCCGCAAGGCCTGCAAATTCGTTCGCCCGAGGATTCGCTCGCCGGACTGGGGATAGTCGCAAATGGCATTGTCATCGTAAATATCGTGTTCCGCATTTGCATCACCGACGGACGATGCACGCCAGTGCTCATTCAGCGCTTCACGTATTTGTTCGTCTTCCATAGGCTGCTCCAGGTGCTGCTTGGCTTTGATGCCGGCCCGACTCGTGGAATGAAACCTGGGGAGCCGGTAGTCACCACGTCATTGAGCCTTTGCCTGATCTGAATGCGGTTGTTTTCGTTGAACGCGTCTTCCGAGAGGGTTGAGATGTCGAAATTCTCTCGCGCACGGGCCGCGGTTTTAGGCGTGGTAAGCACAGCCGTACCACGTTGGACCGCCCACGCCAGTAGAACCTGTGCCGGCGTCTTGCCCAGGCTCGCCTCGAAGGCTGGTTCGACGCGCTCCGGCCGATGATTGGAGTTCCACAACTTGGTGGTAACAAAGATGCCTCCGCGTGCGATCCCTTCAGCAGCAGGTCCTGACTGCAAGGCCTCGCCCACCTCGCTCTCGTTGCGGTATCTCTCCGCACGGTCGAAGTGTCGAAATCCAGCTTCCAGCGCGTCTCTGGTGGCAGTTCTCGTCACGGCCGGGTCAGGAATAAGCGTTCCAAAGCCGAGTGCCGGCATATGGCCGATGCCATTATTGAGGGGCATCATCGTCAACCGAACGTCAGAAAATTCAGTCATCGGATACCTCTGCGCTACTTGCGTTCTCCGTTACCGCTTCGGCCCAAAGTTGCGGCCCCGGTCCAAAGAAAGAGACCACAGCGAGACCGTCAAAGGTGTTTCTTGAGAATGCGGGCTGTAAGTCTGCCAAGTTCGCTGCGTCGGTCTATCGTTACCTGACATTTATCTCATGTCGCGCGTGGTTCGTCGAATTCACGTATTCAGAGCTTGGCGACTCGTTACGGTTGGCCGGAGTTGCGGGTTGGTCCTGGGAACCGCACCTGGGTTGAGTCATGGCGTCGTTCCCACATCGCGCCAGGTGGGAAGTGTGTCCATGATAGAGACATCGGCGGATTGCAGGCCGCGAAGGGCAGCCGCTATGATCGCTCTAGGAGAGACATCATCATGAGCGCATCGATTTATGACATTCCGGTGAAGAAGATTACCGGGGAAGAGACTTCGCTGGGGGAGTTCAAGGGCGAGGTGGTTCTGGTGGTCAACGTGGCATCGAAATGCGGGCTGACGCCGCAGTACGCGGGCCTGGAGAAGCTTTACGAGGAGTACAAAGGGAAGGGACTGGTGATTGCGGGGTTTCCGGCGAACGATTTCAAGTCGCAGGAGCCGGGCACGAATGAAGAGATTCAGAGCTTCTGCAGCTTGAATTACGGCGTGACGTTTCCGCTGTTTGACAAGATCACCGTGGTTGGAGAGAAAAAGCACCCGCTGTACAAGGCGCTGATTGCGGCCAAGCCCACGGCGGTGAACGTGTCGGACGTGTCGTGGAGAGAGAAGCTGAAGGGCTATGGAATTGAGCCCAATCCCGAGCCGGAACTGCTTTGGAATTTTGAGAAGTTCCTGGTGAGCCGCGACGGGGCAGTGGTGGAGCGGTTTGCGCCGGATACCACGCCGGATGCGCCGAAGCTGGTGGCGGCGATTGAGGCCGAGCTGGCGAAAAGCTAGGGAAAGAGTGAGAGAAACAGTGACGGAGTGAACAAGTGAAGAAGTGAACAAGTGAACAAGTGAAGAAGTGAACAAGTGAACAAGTGAACAAGTGAAGGATTGAATCCCTTTGCTGATTCACTCATTCACTTCTTTGCCGAAGCGCGGGTCGGCGGAAAATCTCGCAGACCGTAAGACGCGCATGCCTCCGGAAGACCAATGTTATTCTCAACCCATGGACGAGGACGTTCCCCCGACGCCCGATCATGTTGAGCCCACGCGCGCCAACCTGCTCGAACATGCCGCATCTTCTTATCTGCGCTCCGCACGGCATCAGCCGGTTCAGTGGCATCCATGGGGCGAGGCGGCTTTCGCGCGCGCGCAGGCCGAAGACAAGCCCATCCTACTGGACATAGGCGCGGTGTGGTGCCACTGGTGCCACGTGATGGACCGCGAATCGTATGAAGACGCGGAGATTGCGCAACTTATCAACGAACATTTTGTGGCCATGAAGGTGGATCGCGACGAGCGGCCCGACGTGGATGCGCGCTACCAAGCTGCGGTTTCAGCAATCAGCGGGCAGGGCGGATGGCCGCTGACTGCGTTTCTGACGCCGGACGGCAAGCCTTACTTCGGCGGAACGTATTTTCCGCGCGACGATCGCTATGGACGGCCGGGATTCGGGCGCGTGCTGCTGACGATGGCGCAGGTGTGGCGAGAGCGGCGCGATGAGGCGCTTGAATCTGCCGGCAGCGTGATGGCGGCGATTGAGCACAACGAAGCATTTTCGGGAGGCAGCGGGGAACTGAACCTGGCGCTGGTGGACAAGATTGCCGAATCGGCCATCAAACAGTTCGATGCGCGCAATGGAGGGTTTGGTTCGCAGCCCAAGTTTCCGCATCCCGCGGTGCTTGATCTGTTGCTGGAAGTGGCCATGAATCGCGGCAATGAGCAGGCCAGGGAGGTCTTTACCACCACGCTTGAAAAGATGGCGCGGGGCGGCGTGTACGACCAGCTTGCAGGAGGTTTTCATCGCTACAGCGTGGACGAGCGCTGGGTAGTTCCGCACTTTGAGAAGATGCTGTACGACAACACTGAGCTGCTGCGCAACTATGTGCACGGGTTCCAGAGTTTTGTCCGCGCGGATTTTCTTGAGACCGCGGTGGAGATTGTGCACTGGCTGGACGACTGGATGACGGATCGCGAACTGGGCGGCTTCTATGCGTCGCAGGATGCGGACATCAACTTTGACGACGATGGCGATTACTTTACGTGGACGCTTGAAGAGGCGCGTGGCGTTCTGGATGGCGAAGAGCTTGAGGTTGCGGCGAGCTACTGGGACATTGGCGAACTGGGCGACATGCACCACAATCCGGCCAAGAACGTTTTGCATGTGAAGAGGACGTTGGCGGAAATTGCTGCATTGCTGGGCAAGACCGAGGATGAAGTGCGGCCGCTGCTGGATTCGGCGCGGCGCAAGCTGCTGGCCACGCGGCGGCTTCGCCCTGCGCCATTCATTGACCAGACTCTTTACACCGGCTGGAATGCGATGGCAATTCGCGCGTACCTGGAAACGGCGCGAGCGCTGCGCATGGACTCGGCGCGGGAGTTTGCGATGCGCACGCTGAACAGGTTGTTGGGCTGGACGGGTGACGGCGGGGCATGGGACGGGGCGGAGACGCTGCATCATGTGATCGCTTACCCGCGTGGAGTGATGCCGGCGGAGAAGGTTCCGGGCACGCTGGACGATTATGCATTCACGGTGCATGCGTGCATTGACGGCTGGATGGCCACGGGCGAAATGCGCTATTACCACGCGGCGGTGAAACTGGCGGACGCGATGATTGCACGCTTCTACGACGGCACAGCGGGAGCGTTCTACGACACGGCAGTGCACGAGGACGGAACGACGCCTCTGGGAGCACTGGCAGCAAGGCGCAAGCCGCTGCAGGACTCGCCGACCCCAGCCGGTAATCCCATGGCGGCGTCGGCGCTGTTGCGCCTTGAAGCACTGAACGGGCGCGCTGAGTATCGCGAGATTGCAGAAGACTCGCTGGGCTCGTTCGCGGGGATTGTGGAGCATTTTGGGCTGTACGCCGGCACATATGGGCTGGCGCTGGAGCGGATGCTGCTGGATCCGGTCCAAGTGGTTGTGGTGGGGTCGGGGCCGGAGGCAGCGCGGCTTGAAGCGCTGGCGGTTTCGCGGTTTGCGATCAACAAGACGGTGATGCGCATTGCTCCGTTCCGGCTTGTTTCCGGCGGAGTTCCGGAGGTGCTGGCGGAAACGCTGTTGAATGTGCAGCCCCCGGCGGGAGTGGAGGCCTGGGCGCTGGTTTGCCTGGGGCGCACATGCCTGCCGCCCATCATCAGCACGGAAGCCCTGCTGGAAGCGCTGGAAACTGCCAGCTAGCCTGCATTTCGCTCTGCCGAGCGTGTTGAGCGTATCAAATATGGGTCGCTTATGAGTCGCTGGCACGCACTAGGTATAGTAGCGTTGCCAATTTGCCGCTAGAATCGTTGCCAGATCATTGCGATCCGAACCCTTTGGCGGAGCAGGCAGGGTTGCTGCGAAACGGCCCAATTCGTGTATTCGCATGCTGTCTGGCGCTTTCAGCAGGCTTGCAGGCGCAGGAGTATGTCTTCCACCCCTACCGTCAGTTTGAGGGACTGGGAAACATGTCGATCAAGGGCGTGACGACGGATCGAAATGGATTCCTGTGGATGGGTACCGAGAACGGGGCTTATCGTTTTCTGGGCTCGCGCTTTGAGAAATACGGACAGCAGCAGGGCATTCTCGACCGCGATATACAGGACATTTACGCCGACCCGAACGGAACAGTCTGGGCAGGAACGGATGAAGACCTCTACCGCTGGGACGGAGCGAGCTTTCTGCCTGCGGGAAAGAATCCGATCCACGTTGAGGATGCGCGGCACATCGCTGCGCTGGACCAGCGCAACCTTCTAGTCATCGACGGGTCGCTTTTGTATCGGTTGGAGCACGATGCACAGGGTGCGATGCTTTCCTACACTGCGGTCTTTTCAGCCGCGCAGATCGCATCTATGCCGGAGCTTGGGAATCTGACCAGCATAACGGTAGTAGGCGGAGAACCCGGCAACCAAATGATGTGGGCGGGCTGCGGCAACAAACTGTGTTCGTGGCCGGTAGGGAGCCCCGAGTCGGTGACGCAATGGGGATCCGGCGCAGGAGTGGTGGAAACCCACTGGCATTCGGTGGTTCTTGATCGCGCGGGAACCCTTTGGGCGGCGGGCGATCACGAGGTGGCAGTTCTGTTGCACGGGGCCACACGCTTTGTGGATCGCGATCTGCCTGACGCCGACACTGAGAGCGTGTCGCGGCAGATGCCGATGATCGAAGACAGGGAGGGCCGGGTGTTGATTCCGTCGCGAGACGGAATCGCGCGCTGGGAGGGAACGCACTGGCGCTTGATTGGTTCTGCAAATGGGCTGCGCAGCAACCACATTACGGGAATGGCAATTGACTCGGCCGGCGACCTGTGGTTCGGCAGCCTGGGACGGGGTCTTTATCACTGGATCGGCTACGAAAACTGGGAAGGCTGGGGCGACGGACAGGGGCTGCCGTCGTCGGTTGTGTGGGCAGTGCTCCCCTACAGCGATGACCGTGTGTTTGTGGGAACGGAAGAGGGTACGGGATGGATCGATCCGCAAACCGGCGCGGCGGGGCGCCTGTTTCAAGGAAGTTCGTGGAGCTTTGGCCAGGTGAGCACCATGGGCGCCGACCGCGACGGGTCAGTCTGGGCAGGAACTTTTTCCGGATACATTCTGCGGATTGATCCGAGGAGCGGCCAGACACAAATGACGGCCCACATCCCGACATTCGTTTTAACCAGCTTCCAGGATTCGAAGGGGCGCATCTTCTTAACGACCAAGGCGGGCCTCTATATGACCTCGGCGAATGTTCCCGGGAGTGCGCCACAACGGGTGACAGCTCTGGATCCGTTGCTGGGCAATTTGGCGCGCGTTGAAAAAGGCTGTGAGACGGCCAATGGAGACTTATGGTTTCTGGGCGCAAACCGGCTGGTGCGCCTGCGGGGGGATCAATGGAGTGCGCCGCAGATTGACGGATTGCCCAAGCTGCGCGGATCGCTGCTCTCGCTTTCCTGTGCGTCCAACAACGTCTTCTGGGTGACAGGCGACGACGGAACCTGGCGGCTGACCTTGAATGGCGACCGTTTGCAGGCGTGGACGCTGGAGGTTCCCGCGGACCTGCGCACGCTGGCTCCGCTGGCGATAGAAGTGGACAAGCGGGGATGGGTATGGCTGGGCACCGACTCGGGCATGGTTGTGTGGAATGGCAGCAGGTGGCGCCACCTGAACCAGGAGAGCGGCCTGATCTGGAACGACGTGGACCAGGGAGGTCTTAGCCTCAGCCAGGATGGGTCCATGTGGATTGGCACCAGCGGCGGGCTGACCCATTTGCTGCACCCGGAGCAGATCTTCCAGTCCTCGCCGGTGACCGCATCGATAACGTCAATTCGGCGGGGTGATGCCAGTTATTCGGGAGGCAATGAAATTACATTGCCCTGGGCCTCGGTGCCGCTGCGCTTCCAGATTTCGTCTCCGGCGATGCGCAACCGCAGCGAGCTTGTGTTTCGCTATCGCATGGAGGGGTTGCAGCCGGATTGGATTGAGGCGACGGACGGCGTGGCCGCTTTTGCCGGTCTGTCTCCAGGAGAATACACGTTTGAGGCCATGGCGCAGAACACGGCGCTCGATGCTTCTTCGACTCCGGTGTTTCTGCGAGTCAAGATACTTCCTCCCTGGTGGAGAAACGATTGGTTCTATCTCGCCTGCGTGGTCGGTTTCCTGCTGTTCATGATGCTGGGAGACCAGGTGCGTGTGCGCCACCTGCGCGCCAAGAGCAGGGAGTTGGAGAACGTGGTTCGCAAACGCACACAGGAGTTGGAGGACAGCCGCGAGCAGTTGCGCATCCAGGCCACGCACGATGGGCTTACCGGATTGTTTAACCGCGTGGCAGTCTTGCGCGCTCTCTCTGCCGAGATTGACCGAGCCCGCCGCAAGGGATCTTTCATGGTGGTTGCCCTGGTGGACCTCGACCACTTCAAGCGCGTGAACGACGCCTACGGCCATCTGGCAGGGGATGAGGCGCTGCGCTGGTTCGCAGCCGCGGTGGCCGCGGCGATTCGCCCTTACGATCATGCAGGGCGGTACGGCGGAGAGGAATTCCTGCTGGTGCTGAATGACATTCCGCCGGAGGTTGTGGAGCCGAGGCTGGCCTCGTTGCATGCCTCAATCTCGAATCTGCAAGTGCACACGCGCGACACGGAATTCAGCATCAACTGCAGCCTGGGTGCGACGGTGTTCAACCCGTTGAAGGGCCCCGCTGCGGCGGAAGCGCTGCTGGCAGTTGCCGATCAAGCCCTCTACGCGGCCAAGGCGACGGGAAGGAATCGCGTTGTTCTGCTCGAGTCGAATTGCCTGGACGACCACGGCAGCGCGAAGATCTTACCGCCGGTCTGAGGCAGTCCGGCGTACCCGCATCATTCTCCGGCGAAGGGATTGCTCTCCTGCGGTTTGATGGTGGTTGGGTCGTGCGGCGGCGGCGCTTCATGTTCCGCGGCAGGATTGACGGTTGTCGTGCTGCTTTCCGATTCCTTTGCGAAGAATGAGTTGAAGACGCGGTTGGGATCGCCCGGCAGCATGTGGTTCGCCTCGAGCGCCAAACGCACGCGACGCTGAAATTCGCGCATGGGGGCGTACTGCTGCGTGGCCTTGGTCCTGAAGACCACGGGGAAGATCAACTGCGAACCCTTCATTGAGTCCACGCCCAGAATCTGCGGATCGGCAAGGAAGATGTTCTTGTAGGCCTCGCTGTTGCGCACGTCTGTGGCGATCTCCTGCAGAATTGCGAGGACTTTGTCGGGATTGGCGGAGAAGTCGACGCTGACGTTGACGGTGGCCACCGAGTAGCCAATGCTGAGGTTGGCGACGGTGGTGATCTGCGAGTTGGGAATGACGTAAAGCGTGCCGTCGCCGTCGCGGACGGTGGTTTTACGCAGGGTCATGGCTTCGACAGTGCCGGAGACACCGGCGAGGCGAACCGTGTCTCCTACGTCGAACTGGTCTTCGATGAGAATAATCATGCCGTTGAGCATGTCTTTCACGATGCTTTGCGCGGCAAGCCCAATAGCAACCCCGGCAACGCCGGCCGAGGCCAGCAGCGGCTCCATGTTCACGCCCACCGCAGCCAGGAATTGCAAGGCGGTGATTGCTCCGATGATTGCAAGGCCGGTGGCGCGAATGACGCCCGCCAGCGTTTTGACCTGCGAGAGACGGTTCATTTCCCCGGAATGGCGCTCTGCGATGCGGACCATGCGGGAGGTCATCAAACCGAGCAGGCGGACGAGCACGAAGGCGATGAGTGTCGCCAACACCAGGTGAGGCAGCTTGGTGTGAACAAACTCCTGTGCGTCGAGAATCCACTCGTCCAGCACCTTGCCGAGGAAGCGGCCCTCGGCAAAAATGCCGCTTCGCATAGCAAGCAGAATCAGAAAAGAATGCATCCTACTCTCCTGGTACTAGACTATTACTGAGCACGGGACTACTGCGCGCAGGGTCGGGCGGAAACCGCTGTGCAATTGTTCTGCGAGGCGATGTTTCCAATGAAGCACGGGCAAGGCGCACGAGGTTCTTCAATGAGTATTGAGCGCATTTGCAAGGCCGTTGCTGCGCGCCTGCCGGTGGGTAAGGCGCAGGGGACAGCCATTCTTGCAGCATTGGTTGCCATTCTGCTGGCTCCGGTTGTCTGTCGGGGATTGCTGCAGAGCGACGATCCCCATTCGGCTCCGACGCCAAGAACTCAGGCCTCCGCCAACGGAACGACCGATGAGAATTCCTCTTCGACAAAGCAGAAGGTCTCAACTGCAGACCTGGGAGAGAAGCAAAAGCAGATTGCCGCAGACAGCGCAGAACTACTCAAGATGGCGACCGACCTGAAGGCAGAAGTGGACAAGACCGATAAGGACACCCTTTCAATGAACGTGATTCGCAAGGCGGGCGCAATTGAGAAGCTGGCCCACGATGTGAAGGAAAAGATGAAGACCACGATGGGGATGGACTGATGAGGGTCGAGTTGCCGGATGGATCGGGATGGACCGGGGCTGACCGGGTGAGGACTGACCGGGTGAGCGCCGGCCGGGCCAGGTTTGGCAGAGCTGGAGCCGCAAGAACTAAATCCGGCGGAACGAGGCTTGCGCTGGCGCTTGTGCTGCTGCTGACGTTGCCGGGCGGGGCGCAGAACGGGCAGGCGCCGCATGGGACGGGTTCCATTGGGCAGCAGATTGGCGGTGTGCTCGGAGATAACTCGGACAGCGATCCGGTGGAGCAGGAAAAACGGCTGAAGGCGTTGAATGCCGAACGCCAGAAGTCGCTGGTGGCAGACACGAACAGGCTGGTGAAGCTGGCTACTGAGCTGAATAGCGAGCTGAATGGCACGCATCCTGAATCGCTCAATCCCGCCCAGATGCGCAAGGTTGCGGAAATCGAAAAACTGGCCCATAGCGTGAAAGAGAAGATGAGCCTCTCGGTAAAGGGATTTCCGGTGTTTCAACCGCTTCCGATTACACCACGCTGACGCGCCGCGGTGTTACGGACACTCGGCACCACTTGCCGTAGGGCAAAGGCTCGGCATCTGCGATGTGGAAGGCAAAAGCGAGGGGCGTAAAGGAGTAGAAAGCACGAAGATTGGTACGGAATTCCCACAGTGCGAACCTGGCTGCTTGAAAGCGGGATTGATTGTTACAATCAGGTTTGGTTAGGCTCTTCTGGCAAGACTCCGGAAGGGCCGTTTTTTGGGGAGAGACAGGAATGGAGCTGGCAGTTTCCAGAGCTCGCGAGTCCGAATCGGTTGCCGCGGGCGGCCTGAGCCCCGAGCAGCTTATCGAAATGTACCGCCTGATGTTTCTCTCGCGGCGCGTGGACGACCGCGAGATCATGCTGAAGCGGCAGCAGAAGACCTTCTTCCAGATTTCAGCGGCCGGGCATGAGGCATTGCAGGTGGGAGCGGCCCTGGCCATGCGTCCCGGCTACGACTGGTTCTTCCCCTACTATCGCGATCGCGCGCTGGTGCTGGCACTGGGCGTATCGCCGACCGAGATGCTGCTGCAGGCGGTTGGAGCGGCAACCGACCCAGCCAGCGGCGGTCGGCAGATGCCGACGCACTGGAGCAGCAAACCGCATCACATTGTGAGCACGTCTTCCTCGACCACAACGCAACTGCTGCATGCCGTGGGCTGTGCGGAAGCTGGGCGTTACTTCAGCCGCCATCCTGAAACCGCCGGGAAGCCCGCGGCGTCAATTGCGGGCGATTATCGCGCGTATCACGACGTCGAGTTTCATGGGGACGAGGTGGTGTTCACTTCGCTGGGCGAAGGGTCGACGTCGCAGGGCGAGTTCTGGGAGGCGCTCAACACCGCTTCAAACCAGAAGCTTCCGGTGATCTTCTGCGTGGAAGACAACGGGTACGCGATCAGCGTTCCGGTGGAGATCAATACGCCGGGCGGAAACATTTCGCGGTTGGTGGCGAATTTTCCCAACTTCTATTTTTCAGAGTTTGACGGTACCGATGCGGAAGAGAGCCTGCGCGCATTTCAAGGCGCTGTCGCACACTGCCGCGCAGGACTGGGGCCGGCGTTCATGCATGGGCACTGCATACGGCCTTATTCTCATTCGCTGTCGGACGACGACAAGCTTTATCGCTCGGCTGCCGAGCGGGATGCGGACGCGATGCGCGATCCGCTGGCCAAGTTGCAGATGCGGCTGCTGCGCGAAGGAATTCTGACCGATGAGCAGATCAACGATCTGGAGCAGCAACTGGATCGTGAGGCTGCCGAGGCCGCAGAGCGAGCCTTGGAAGCGCCGCTGCCGCAGATTTCAAGCATCTCCAAGTTTGTGTACTCCGAAGAACTCGACCCCACCAGCTCGATCTTTGCCACGGAACGGGCAAGCGCGCCTGGCACTGCGGGCGGCGGAACTGCGGGCGAGTCGAAGGGCAGCGGGCCGCGCACCATGGCCGACCTGATCAACGCATGCCTGCATGACGAGATGCGCCGCGATCAACGCATCGTGGTCTATGGCGAGGACGTGGCGGACGCCAGCCGCGCTGAGGCGCTGAACGAGGTGAAGGGCAAGGGCGGAGTCTTCAAGCTGACAGCGGGATTGCAGACGGAGTTCGGCTCGGAGCGGGTGTTCAACTCGCCGCTGGCCGAGGCCAACATTGTGGGGCGCGCGGTGGGTTACGCGACACGCGGGATGAAGCCGGTGGTGGAGATTCAGTTCTTCGACTACATCTGGCCGGCCATGCACCAGATTCACAATGAGGTGGCGCTGATGCGCTGGCGGTCGAATGGCGCGTGGGCTTCGCCAGCAGTGATTCGCGTGGCGATTGGTGGGTATCTTACGGGCGGCGCAATTTATCACTCGCAATGCGGCGAGAGCATTTTTACGCACATTCCAGGGCTACGCGTGGTGTTTCCGTCGAATGCGCTGGACGCCAACGGGCTGCTGCGTACTGCGATTCGCTGCGACGACCCGGTGCTGTTCCTGGAGCACAAGCGGCTTTATCGCGAGACCTATGGGCGTGCGCCATATCCGGGGCCGGACTTCGCGATTCCGTTCGGGAAGGCCAAGATTGTGCGGCCGGGCTCGCACATTACGCTGGTCACCTACGGCGCGGTTGTGCCGCGCGCATTGCAGGCCGCACAAAAGGCGCAGCGGCAGCACGGCATCGAAGTGGAAGTGCTGGATCTGCGCTGCCTGAACCCGTATGACTGGGAGGCCATCGCAACCTCGGTTCGCAAGACGAGCCGGGTGCTGGTGGCGCACGAGGACATGCTCAGTTGGGGCTACGGGGCGGAGCTGGCTGCGCGCATTGCCGATGAGTTGTTCGACTCGCTGGATGCGCCGGTGCGCAGGATTGGATCGATGGATACGTTTGTCGCGTACCAGCCGGTGCTGGAAGATGCGATTCTGCCGCAGCCGGAGTCGATTCTCAAGGCGATTGTGGACTTGAAGGCTTTCTAGAGATTTTTAGAGAGGCCGTCTCAAAGCAACGCATCGACAGCTTCTACAAGTGTGGCGACCTGTAAGTCGGCCATCTTTCCCGCGGCTTCAGCGCCGGGTTTTCGGCGTTCCGGATCGCCTTCTACGAAGACGGTGAGCATTCCCAAATTCCGGCCGAACTCGATGTCGGAGAGGGAGTCGCCGACGATGGCGCTGGTGGCTGCGACAATATCAGGAAAGTCCGCGACGGCTTGATCGAAGAGTCCAGGGAGCGGCTTGCGGCAGTTGCATTGGCCCTGGTCATGCGGGCAATAGTAGAAGCCATCGATCTTAGCGCCGTGGGCTTGCAGATGGCTTTGTAGGTGGGCGTGGATTGCGTCGACATCCGCGGCGGAATAAAGGCCGCGGGCGATGCCGCGCTGGTTGGAAACCACAATGACCCGCAAGCCCGCGGTGTTCAGGCGCGCGATGGATTCGGCAACGCGGGGAAGCAGGTGGAATTCATCCCTTGAAGTTACGTAGCGGCCTTCCGGCATCTTCTGGTTGAGCACGCCGTCGCGATCGAGGAAGACCGTGTGCAGGACGCGGCGCACAGCGCTGTTGCCGGAACGGATCACCCCGTTATCATAGCAATATCAGCGTCTATGCCTCTGTGGTGTGAATAGGCGCGCAAAAGCCAGACCCGTCGAATCGAGGAGATTATGTCCAGCAGTCCCGATGCCGCAAACGTTTTTGGGAAGGCACTTGCCGAACATCTGCAGGTGGTGAGCCGGATTGAGGAGCAGCAGGGGGTTCTGGAGGGGATTGCGCTGGCCATGACGGCGACGCTGCGCGGGGGCGGCAAGATTCTGTGGTGCGGGAACGGTGGCAGTGCGGCCGACGCGCAGCATCTGGCAGCCGAGTTGATGGGCCGTTTTCGCCGCGAACGCCGTGCATTGCCGTCCGTCGCGCTGACCACGGACACTTCGGTTCTGACTGCCGTGGCCAACGACTATGGCTATGAGACGGTGTTCTCGCGCCAGGTGGAGGCGCTGGGGAATGCCGGTGACCTGCTCGTCGGCATCTCCACCTCGGGCAATAGCGCCAACGTGATTGCCGCTCTGAAAACGGCGCGAGCGCAGGGGATGGCGACGGTGGCTTTTACCGGGGCCGGTGGGGGAAAGATGGCGGGCCATGCCGATCACCTGTTTGCCGTCGAGTCGCGGGACACGGCGCGAATCCAGGAGGCGCATATCTTCGCCGGGCACATGCTGTGCGACTGGATTGAGCTGGACTGGATGCAGGCTGAGGCCGCGGCGCTGGAATCTGCGACTGCCGGAACTGAGGTCAAGGGCCTGAGCTAGCCAGATTTCAGGGCTGTCTATCGGGATACGCCAGCATCGCTTAAGGCAGCCAGATACAATGTTCAGATGGGGTTAATCGACCAGCGCCGGAGACGCGTCCCCGCGACTTCCGTCAACATGGCAGGCCGCGGAGCATGAAGAATTTCCTGCGACTTGTGCGCTATGGGCTGCCCTATTCGCTGGAGTGGCTTCCTGGCGTTGCGCTGTTGGCCGCGGTGGGCGTGCTGGATACGTTTCGCACCATCCTGTTTCAACCGATATTTGACCAGGTTTTGAAGCCGGATGCGCCAGAGGGTCCCATCCTGCTGGGGCTTCCGCACAGCAAATGGCATTTTGATTTGCGCGCGATCATCCCTCCCTTCCTGCATCTTCATAACGCGTGGCATGTGGTGGCGTTTGCGCTGATCGTTTCGACCCTCAGCAAGGGGCTTTGCGATTACCTGGGTACGTACCTGATCAACTACGCCGGGTTTGGGTTGATCACCGACCTGCGCAACGATCTTTACGAGGCGACGCTGCGCCGGTCGTCGAGCTTCTTTCACAAGCATGCGACGGGAACTATTCTTTCCACGCTGATCAACGATGTGGAGAAGGTGCAGTCGGCGGTGAGCACGGTCATCGGCGATTTTCTGCAACAGTTTTTCACCTTCGTTGTGGGGCTGGTATTGGTGATCAAACTGGGCGGCAACCTGAGCTGGGCGCTGCTCTTGTTTGTGCCGGTGGTGATTACATCGTCGCGCAAGATCGGCCGCGAAGTGCGCACGCGCACGCGCACCGGGCAGGACAAGTTGGCCGAGATTCAGAACATTCTGCACGAGACGGTGACCGGCAACCGCATCGTGAAAGCATTCAGCACAGAGCTGTGGGAGATTCTGCGATTCAAGAAGGCCTCCAGCCGCCTTTTTCGCGCCAATCTGCGGAGCGTGCGGATTCAATCGATCAGTTCGCCGCTGATGGATACGGTGGGCGCGATTGCGATTGCGGGGTTCCTGTTCATCGGGCGCAATGAGATTCTGCACGGGCACATGACGATGGGAATCTTCGGCTCCTTCATCATTTTGCTCTTCAGTCTCTATAACCCGGTGCGCAAGTTCGCATCGTTCTATAACAGTTTTCAGCAGGCGCTTGGCGCATCGTCTTCAATCTTTGGCTTCTTCGATACCAAGGACGATGTGAAGGAGAAGCATCACGCGCTTGCCTTGAAAGGATTTTCGCAGTCGATCCGCTTTGAGAATGTGGGCTTCTCGTATTCGACCGAGGAAGGCGAGCACCAGATTCTGCACAACGTGGACATCGAAGTGCGGGCAGGTGAAGTGCTGGCGCTGGTGGGGCCGAGCGGGGCGGGCAAATCAACGCTGGTGAATCTGATTCCGCGATTTTTCGACGTGACCTCGGGACGCATTCTGATTGACGGGCACGACACACGAGATCTCACGCTCGCTTCATTGCGGCGCCAGGTGGCGCAGGTGACGCAGGAGACGATTCTGTTCAACGACACGGTGCGCAATAACATTGCGTATGGACAGCCAGATGTGAAGACCTCGGTGGTGCAGCGGGCGGCGCAGAACGCGCTGGCGCACGATTTCATTTTGCGCATGCCGCAGGGTTATGACACGGTGATCGGCGAGAAGGGGTTTCGCCTCTCCGGAGGCGAGCGGCAGCGCATGGCGATTGCACGCGCCATTCTGAAAGACGCACCGGTGCTGATCCTGGACGAGGCGACGTCGGCGCTGGATGCGGAGAGTGAGTCGCTGGTGCAGATTGCGCTGGCGAACCTGATGCAGGGACGCACGGTGGTGGTGATTGCTCATAGGCTCTCGACGATCCGCCGCGCCAACCGCATCGCAGTGCTTGAAGACGGACGCATTACCGCCATCGGATCGCACGATGAGCTTCTGACTTCGTCACCCACGTATCAGCGGCTCTATCATCTGCAGTTCATGGACATGCCTGAGACCGCAACCCCCGGCGAGAGGTCGCAAGAGACCGGGATTCTATCGAGTGATTTCGAGCCGGCGGTGCCTGCCGGACCGAAGGAATAGGGCCGCGATGGCGATTTATTCAATGACCGGGTTTGCGCGGGTTCAGGTTCGCGTGCAAGATCAGCTCAGCTATACATTGAGCGTAAAGAGCGTCAATCATCGTTTTCTCGATGTGCAACTGCGGTTTCCCTCCGGGCTGGACGGATTGGAGATGGAACTGCGCAAGGTGCTGAAGGAGTCGCTGGTACGAGGGCACATTGAGCTGAGCCTTTCGATCGATCGAGCGGGGCAGCAGAAGTCGGGTTACAACCGCGAACTGGTGGCGGGGTACGTGGCGGCATTCAACGCGGCGCGCGACGAGTTTGGGCTGAGCGGGGAGCCGGAGCTGAATACAATATTGCGGCTGCCAGGCGCGCTGCAAAACGAAAACCGCGGCGAAGAGGACCTGACGGCATTGGCGGCCAGTGTGCAGCGCGAGATTCCAGGGCTGCTGGCGCAATTGAATGCGATGCGCGCGCGCGAAGGCGAAGCTCTTGAGGCGATTCTCCACGGCACGCTGGACCGGCTGAGCGAGGCCACCGAGGGAGTGGCTGTGCTGCGGCCGGAGATCGAGCAGCGCTACCAGGAGCGGCTCACGCAGCGGCTGGTGGCGGCGACGGGGTCTGAATTCAACCGGCAGCGGCTGCTGGAAGAGGTCGCGGTGCTGGTGGACCGCACCGATATAGCCGAGGAGCTGGCGCGAATGCACACGCACATCGGGCACTTCCGCGAACTGCTTGCCGCGGGCGGGGAACTGGGAAAGAAGCTTGACTTTTTGTTGCAGGAGATGAACCGCGAAGCCAATACACTGTTGTCGAAGACGGGCGGGGTAGGCGGCAAAGGAACGCGCATCACGGAGTTGGGCCTGGCCATGAAGGCGGAGATTGAAAAGGCCCGCGAGCAGATTCAGAATCTGGAATGAGCACCTGCGGTGCGGCAGACGCTCGCGGGAGGCCCGCACCGGCGCATTGCTTCGCACCCTTTCGCGAGAAAGAGAGCAAAAAGGGTGGGGGTCCGGAACTTCATTCTTTAGAAGCTGGGTGGGTAAGATCGTAGAAATGGAATTTCAACAGAGCGGAAGAGTGAGTGAATCCGCCAAGGGGACAGACGGACGTGGCAGGAATTCTTTTTATCATTTCGGCGCCCTCAGGTTCGGGCAAGAGCACGCTGGTGAGCGAACTGCGCAAGCAGGTGAGCGGCGTGGAGTTCGCCATCTCATGGACGACGCGGCCCCCGCGAGGTTCAGAGGAGAACGGGCGCGAGTACAACTTCACTACGCGGGATGAGTTTCAGCGCATGCTGGCCGAAGGCGTGTTTCTGGAGCACGCCGAGGTGTTCGGAAACTATTACGGGACGGCCCGGCAGTCGCTGGAAGAAGCGCGCGCGGTAGGGCACGATTTGCTGCTGGATATCGACGTGCAGGGAGCGGCGCAGGTGCGGGCCAGAATGCCGGAGGCGGTGAGCATCTTCATCATGCCGCCCAACCCTCGTGTCCTGCGGACCCGCCTGCGCAATCGGAGCCGCGCCGAGGGTGTGGTGAACGAGGAGGAGGTCTACCGGAGGCTGTCGGCGGCCAGCAAGGAGATTGAGAATTATCGCGAGTACAGTTATATTCTGGTCAACGACATTCTTGACCGGGCGGTAGCGCAACTTGAGGCAATTGTGCTTGCGGAGCGATACTATCGCAATGGCGAACCGATCGCATACCGTTCGCGCAGGGTGTTAGAAGTGGCTGCAGCTTGCCTGCAGCGCAACTCGCAGGAGCGGCTCAAACCAGTGCTGGAGGCGTTTGGCATTATCGGCTCCTCCGGTCAGCAGCAGTTCAACTTTGGGGTGGGTGCGGACGACGACCTCGAAGAAACAGGCAACGATTCAGAAATCAACAATTCGCAAGGCAAAGACTCAGCCAACGGAGGCAACGATTCTGATGACGACTGAAAAGATCCCTGCAACGATCGAAACCGGATTTGATTCCAACTACCGCAAGGTGCTGGTGGCTGCACGCCGCGCGCGCCAGATCCAGAGCGGCGCCCACATGCTGGTTCCCAGCCGCTCCAACAAGGCCTGCCGGATCGCGCAGGATGAGATCGAAGCCGGCAAGATTTCGTATGTGAAGACGGAGATTCCAGTAGTCAAGCCGCTGGTCGACGGTCCGGCGGTTCCGATCCTGCTGAGCTAGATTTCTGCCGACCGATATGCGCGCGCCTGTCGGCGGACAGGTGTGCGGATTTGCGCGAAAATGCCATTCGGCTGCGCACTGCGCCGATTTACACAATCGAAACGTTCTACAATCAAGCCATGAGAGTCACGGTCGGCGTCTCCGGCGGCATTGCCGCTTACAAGGCAGCAGAGGTTGTCCGCGCACTCCAGCGGCAGGCGCTTGAAGTTCACGTGGTGATGACCGCGGCGGCCGGTAAGTTTATTCAACCACTTACCTTTGCGGCGCTCAGCGGACACAAAGTCATTACCAGCCTTTGGGACGAGTTTGCGGACGGCGACGCAACCACCGAACAAAATGGCATTGAGCACATCGGCGAGGCGCAGTGGGCGGATGCGCTGGTGGTTGCGCCGGCTACAGCCAACATCCTGGCCAAATTTGCGCACGGAATTGCCGACGATTTCTTGACCACCATGTACCTGGCCACGCAGGCGCCGGTGCTGGTGGCTCCCGCCATGAACGTGAACATGTGGAACCACGCGGCGACCCAGGCGAACCTTGAACTTCTGCGGCAGCGCGGAGTGCGAGTTATTGAACCTGGCACTGGAGCGCTGGCCTGTGGCATGGTGGGTGCGGGGCGCATGGCGGAGCCGGAGGCTATTGCGGATGCTGTACTGGACGCGCTGGGACGCAGGCACGATCTGGCCGGTGAAATCGTACTGATAACGGCGGGCGGGACGCGCGAGGCGCTGGACCCGGTGCGGTTCCTGGGCAACCGGTCGAGCGGCAAGATGGGCTACGCGCTGGCTGAGGCCGCGCAGAGCCGCGGGGCAAAGGTGATCCTCATCAGCGGGCCGTCCGCGCTGCATCCGCCGGCGCATTGCGAACTGGTGAAGGTGGTTACCGCCGAGCAGATGAAGCAGGCGGTGCTGGAGCGCATGACGGAGGCGACGCTGGTGGTGAAGGCCGCAGCTGTGGCCGACTACAAGCCGGTGAACGTCTCCGACCACAAGCTCAAGCGGACTGGACCAATAACGCTGGAACTGACGCCGACGGAAGACATTCTGGCCGAAGTGGTGCGGCGGCGCAAGCCTGGGCAACTGATCGTGGGCTTTGCCGCGGAGACCGAGAACCGCATGGAAAATGGACGCGCCAAGCTGCTGCGCAAGGGCGCGGACGCCATTGTGGTGAACACCGTGACAGGCGATGGAGTGGGGATTGAGGCGGACTTCAATGCGGCCACGTTCCTGACTCTGAGCACTGCCACCGAGCTGCCGGAGATGCCCAAGCGGAACCTGGCCGATCGGATTCTGGACGAGATTGTTGCACTACGCAGGCCGCGGCCGCTGGTGCTGGAGTTTGACGAGCACGTTGAAGAAGCGGCGCGGCCGGAACGGCTGACGCAGGAACAGGTGCTGCACGAATCCGACGCGGCGACACCGGCCGTGCGCCGGCAACTGATTGTGGAGTAAGCGTTGGCGCAGCGGCCCGATTTTGCACTTCGTGACGTCGATCCGGCAACACGCGATGCGCTGGTGGAGCGCGTTCGCTTCTATCGCGACCTGGGCCTGACGGAGTTTTATCGACGGCCGGTGGATGCGGCGAAGCTGGCCGAGTGGGCTGCCGCAGCGGAGCTGACCGCGCCGAGCGAACAGGCGGCTTTGCAGGTCGATTCGCTCACCGATTCAAGAATCGATTCTCAAAATACCCTTGCTTCAAATCTGGAGGATAAAGCCATTCCGCCTCGCAAGCCGATCTCTGCGCCGCCCCAAACTGCAACTGCTGTTCAACCTGCCGATCCGGCGACGGCATTGGCGCTGATTCGCGAGGAGATTGGCGACTGCACGCGATGCGGGCTGCACAAGGGCCGGAACAAGCTGGTGTTTGGCGACGGGTCGCCGGTGGCTCGGTTGATGTTTGTGGGCGAGGGGCCGGGCGCCGACGAGGATGCGCAGGGGCTGCCGTTTGTGGGCAAGGCGGGGCAATTGCTGAACAACATGATTGCGGCGATGGGGTTGAAGCGCGAAGAGGTTTACATTGCCAACGTGGTGAAGTGCAGGCCGCCGGGCAATCGGACTCCTGAGCCGGAAGAGGCGAATACCTGCACGCCGTTTCTCTTTCAGCAAATCGATGCGATACGGCCGCAGGTGCTGGTGGCGCTGGGCGCAACGGCGGCAACATACCTGCTCGGGCAGCGGCAGCCGCTGGCGGGGCTGCGCGGACGGGTACACGCGTACCGCGGGATGCAGTTGATAGTGACTTACCATCCTGCCTTTCTGCTGCGCGATCCGCGGCAGAAGAAGGAAGCCTGGGCGGATCTGCAGATTGCGATGCGGGAACTGGGACTGAAGAAGCCAACTTCCAGCTCTTAGCAATCACCTCTCAGTTTCCAGCTTTCAGCTTTGCTCGCTTTCGCTTGCACCTGCTTGGCCGTTTCACGGTTGCATAGCTTGCGTGGAGCATCAGGTTTTCTTCATAAAGCGTTGATTACTAGTTGGTTAATCAATCGCATCCAGTTTCACGGAATCACAGGGGCTGTGATTCTGTGCTGGCGTCGCTGCTACATCTCTGCGTTGGAATGAGTTAAAGGAGCTCCACAGGTTCACCGCCGAAAATTGGGGTTTTTAGGGGATGCGGGTCCGATTTGCATAAGATGATTATTTTGATGTGGTTATATTGATTTTCTCGTGTGAAATATAGGGTTACGGGGGGACATTTTCACTCGATTCCGGTGCCGCGGGCGGGGTGTGCGGGAGTGATTTGGCGGCTGGAAATGCTTGTCTGGCGCGCTGAATGCCGGGCAGGGTTTCCAGCAGATAAGCGACCACAGCGGAGACCGATGTGTCACGGCGGGCGGCCCAGACGCGGGCGCTGCGGTAGGTCTCGTCCGGTACGGAGACGGTGATGTTCTTCATGGATTTCTGCTCCTGGAAGTGGTGTGCTCCGACCTGAGTCATCCGGCGCGGACGGTAACCTCCCGCTCCCCCCCCGTACTTTTGGAGAAAGTTCCTTGTTTTCATCACATAAGGGAGGTAATTATCCCCGCACGGCAAGTGAGGGGGTAGGAAGGATGGGCCATCAATGCCTGTCTCATTACCGTATACGCAAAGTATCCTCGGAAATAAGGGAAAATCCCGCCGCATTAGGCTGCTGATCTGTTCAGGGGTAAACATGATGGCAATGTGCTATACGCTTAACCACCTGATTCTTGAGGAAATTAGGCCGTTCGATTGGATCATGCTCGCTGTCGAGGTATTGGTGCTGATTTTAATCGCCGTTGAAATCTTCATATTCACTGGGCCGGAATGGTGGCACGGAATACAGGCGAAAAAGAAGGCAGCGAAGCTCATCCCTTTTCTGGCGCAGGGTGAGGCTCTTCGCAATTTGATTTCCAAAAGTCCTAATCAAGATCAAAACCAGCACAGAGAAAACATTCTGAAATGGGATAAGGAAACGCAGGATTTCCTTGCGGCGATAGCGCCACGTGCATTGTCGGCATATATGCATATCGTTCGCTTACAGGCGAACGATAGCGCCGTGCTATCGGCAAACGGCCAACTGCACCCAGTCCACGGATTATTCGCTGATGCTTACCGAGTGCTGCAATCAAGGTTAGAAAATCTCCAGAAAATCATCGAAACCCCTGTTTTGTACTTCTAGTTGGATCGGAGAGAAAACGCTATGAATAAATGGCAGGTAGTCCCGAAAGAGCAGCGATATACGGCAAAGCAATTCGATATTGAATTTCCTAGCGACGATGCGTGTCTCGAATATCTGATGCAGCGCAGATGGCCGAAAGGGATAGCGTCCTGCGTGGAATGCAAGGCAGATCGCCGTCACTGGCGCGTGACAGGCCGGACGGCCTATGCCTGCCAAGGATGCGGAAACCACATCTTCCCCCTGGCTGGAACTATCTTCCATAAATCGAGTACCAGCTTACGGACGTGGTTTTATGTCATTCGCCTTATGGCGTCCACAAGAGTAGGAGTGAGCGCAAAGCATATTCAAAGAGAAACCGGCGTTACGTACAAATGCGCATGGCGCATGATGAAACAGATTCGGCAATTGATGGACGAGCAGATTAAGCTCAAGGGTCCTGTCGAGATGGACGAAAGCTATTTTGGAGCACCCGACGCAAACAAGCATCGGGGATTAATCAGACAGCAGGGTAAAACCACTGTCTTTGGGATCGTAGAGCGCAAGGGGAGAGTGGTCGCACGAGTCCTGCCGGACGCTACCAAAGATTCAATCCTGCCGGTCGTAGGAGAAGTCCTGCCACCAAAGACGATGATTTACTCGGACGGTTCGGCAACTCTTGAGCAGGTTCGCTGGATGGGGAAGAGCCACAAACATCAAACGGTTAATCACTTAGAGCGGTATGTTGACGGCCATGCACACACAAATACAATTGATGGTTTCTGGTCACTCGTAAAACGTGGAATCAAAGGGGTTTACTATCAGGTCGGATTGGAATATCTACAGTCCTATTTGAACGAGTACAGCTTTAGGTATAACCGGCGCAAGGTTATGCGTCCGATGTTTTCTCTTTTGGCGGAACGGACGACGATGCAGGTTTGTCCTTGCGCTCGTGAGCAGAAACTGCTGGCGCGACCTGAGTAGTACAGGCGCGGTCCAGTAGATCGCGGAAGGCTTGACGGCTCGGGTCTGGAATTGGTTTCTTCATAGACACACAAAAAGAGCTAGTCTGCTATTCTAAAACAGACTGGCTCTCCGCAACGAGTAGGCCGGTCGTCCCCGGAGGGGCATAGCTTAAGCACAAAGCACCGAAGTTTTTTACAGCGCCGCGAACGTTCCCGCGTTCGCGGCGGATTCACTTCGGGGATAGGCGGGTTGGAATCCCGCCGCTCCTCCTTGGGACTCTATTACTGCATGGAATTAAGTTCATTCCATCCACTTAAAAATCAATCGACTACAAAAAATCTTCCACTTGAAATCGTGTGGTAATGCTGTATCCACAAACGAAGAATAGCAGAGCGCAGGAAAACGAGCAAACGAAACGAGGAACTAAATGTCTATCGAAGAACTCTGTACAAATTGCGGAAATAAAATGGTGGTAGTGCTTGAGTCAAACGATAAAGACGCTATCTGTTACCGAGCCGATTGTCGCTACTGTCATCGGGGCTTCTCTGCGGTCGTCTACCCTAGCCTGCCTGCGCCAGTGATTCGCCTCGAAGCCGAGGATTCGTCCACTCAATAACTCCTGAGTACCCGCAAGCGCAATGAGACTCAGGTATCTGTATCCATGTGGCTACCGCGCCGTTGACTACCAGTGCCTTCTCACCGCAATTTGGACATGGGATAATCACAGGATCGATAGCGCATAACATCCCACTTGCTACTAGGGGATAATTACCATAAGGGAGGGCGTCCGCCCGATCTTGATGATTTCAGGCGGGTTAAAGTCA